>NZ_ABCS01000108.1 GCF_000170895.1 Plesiocystis pacifica SIR-1
CCCACCCACGCCCTGCACCACAGCGCCGAGTTCATCGGGGACGCGGGCGCGGCCTTAGCCCCGCTGATGACGGCCGTCGCCGCCCTGCGCCTGCGTGCAGGCCAATCTCGCGGCCCCGCGCTGGTGTGGGCCGGCACGGGCGAGGGACCTCGGGGCGCCCTGTTGATGTATGCTGGAGGCTGAGGACGATGGCTCAAAAGACCTTCGCCAACGGCCGCGGCATCGCCCATGGAGGCAGCGGGGGCATGAGCGTCGTGTTCCCCGACGTGTGCCTGACCCCCACCCCCAGCGGGCCGGTGCCGATCCCCTACCCCAACATCGCCCAGTCCGCCGACACCTCCGGCGGCCCGCCCTCGGTGACCTGCGACGGGGAGATGCCGATGACCAAGGGCGCCACCTACAGCAAGTCCTCGGGCGACGAGGCTGGCAGCGCCGGCGGGGTCGCGAGCGGGGTCAACCGCGACGCCGCCGAGTTCATGCTCTACTCCTTCGACGTCAAGTTCGAGGGCCAGGGCGTGTGTCGCCTGGGCGACCCCCTGTTCCACAACGCCAAGAACACCATGGGCTGAGCCGAGGCAACCGACATGGAGGTCAACGAAGGCACGGCCCCCGCGGGCGGCTCAGGACCCGCCTCCGACACCGAGCGCGGGGTTCGGCTGCGCTTCGTGGAGATCCTCGGGCTCTACCGACCGGGCTTCAGCGACCGCCAGCAGCGCGGCGATCGACGCCCGATCCGCTGCGGCTACCAGCCCGGCTACACCTCCGCGGACAACCGCGGGCGGATCTTCGTCAACCATCGACCGCGGGCCAACGGGGGCGAGAACTGGCAGCGGGTCCGGGCCAAGGACACCCAGTACATCGACGTCACCGTCGAGGTCAGCGACCCGGCCCAGAGCCTGCCGAGCAACGCCAAGATCCGCTGGCTGGTCAGCGCCCGCGGCGACGCGAGCCTGAGCCGCATGCACACCGACGCGGCCGACTACATCCGTCAGCACGCGAGCCGAGGCCAGTGCGACTACCCCCGCCCCAACGGCGCGCGGCGGCCCGTGTTCGAGGCGCTGCCGAACTACCCGGGCACCGTCGTCAACAACCAAAGGGGGATGGAGACGGCCATCGTCAACGGCCGCAGCCGCGTGCGCATGCACTGCACCAACAACGGCGGAGACGCCTACCGGCTGTTCGCCGGGGTCGTCGTCGGCTCCACGCCCGGGCCGCAGATCCACACCGGGGACATGACGATGTGGAAGCGCGTCGACGTCGAGTATCGACGCATGCGCGGCGTCACCGGCATCCAGGTCGGCCGGGTCGCCAACGCCTTCGAGCTCGCCTTCATTCAGCTCGACTTCACCGCCTCGATCCGCATCCCCTACCGCCGGGCGCTCACCGCCACGGACGACATCGAGGGCGCCGGCGCGAGCTTCTGCGCCGCGAACTTCACCCACGCGCGCCGCCCGGGGTGGTTCCTGCTGATCGCGGCCAACATGGCGACCTCGCTGCGTACCACCAACCCGCAGCGCTACGTCTACCCGGACCTCCCGGCGAGCAACACCTCGACGCCGCCCCCCCTGCCAGCCACGATGGCCTCGGTCCGCACGGTCGTGCTCCCGGTGGTCCTGCCCGCGGGCGCGGACGCCTCGGCGGTCTACCTCGTGGACGGCAACCGCGACCTGGTGTTCTACGCCGCTGGCACGACCCGCTTCCCCTCGAGCAATTGCACCTACATCGCCGTCCACCCCCTTCGCTACCACCCCGACCCGCAGCCAGGCTCGAGCACCACCACCGGGACCCTGTCCTTCGCCATGGCCCGGCCGCGCGACTATGTGCCGCAAGGCTCCCTGAGCGCTCAGGGCCTCGGCTTTGGCCAGCAGGTCCTGTGCCGCGTGCGGACCGGCCGAGCCATCGGCGCGGCGGGGGTCACCCCGGTCTACCCGCACAACAATCAGCACTACTTTGCGGGCCGCTCCCTGGTGTTCATGGGCAACTTCAGCAACGCCGACCAGGCCGTCCAGACCGCGATCCACGAGCTGTGCCACGCCTTTGGCTTTCCCCACTCCTGCGGCCGACGTCAGGCCGTCGCGGGGGCGCGGCATAGCTGCCCCATGGCGATCTTGAACTATTGGGCCTACGGCGACGGCACCGACACCCTCGTGCGCTGGCGCAACCTCCCGCGGGGCTTCGAGTTTTGTGAGCGACACCTGCTGGCGCTGCGCGAGATCCACCTCGAGGACAACGACTACCTGTGGAGGTGGCCATGAGCGACCAACCGGACCAGGGTGACCAGAGCGACCAGCCCGACCTCGGCTCGCCGCCCCTCCGCCTGTCCCTGGCCTGGGCGAGCCAGGACCTCGTCGCGGGCTTTCCCCTGTGGCTCGAGCTCGAGCTCGACAACCCAGACCCCCAGCTGAGCTTGTCTGGCCTCGGCGCGCTGACCCTCGGCGGGCGCTGCCCCGATCTGCGCGTCGTCGCCCGCGAGGGCGAGGCCGTCGTGGCGAGCTCGAGCCCGAGCTTTCGCAGCGACCTCCACGGCCTCCCCTACGGCGGGAGCCTCGGCCCCAGCCAGCGCCGCGCGGGCATCGTCGACCTCGACGCGCTCGTGGGCCTGGCTCCGGGTCACTACCAGATCCAGGTCGACTACCCCGCGACCTCGCCCTTCAGCGCCCAGGCGATCCTCGAGCTCGACCTCGAGGCGCCGACCGAGGCCGAGGCCGAGGCCGCGACGCGGCGCCCACCGGGCGGATGGATCGACGCCGTCCTCCACCCCCAACGCACCCTCGCCGAGGCCGCCATGCGAGGCGGCCCGCGGGCCCACGAGGCCCTGCTCTTGCACGCGCGCCTGCGGGCCTCGACCTGGGCGCGAGAGCACGACGCCCACGAGCTCGCCGCCCACGAGCTCGCCACCTTGTTCGACACCCTGCCGCGGGGCCTCGCCGCGCCGGCGGACCTGCTTCGCTACGAGCTCGCCGCCCTCGAGGGAGAGGTCGTCGGCTCCGAGGCCCACGCCAACCTGCTCGCGCGTTGGCCCGCCTGGAGCTGGTGGCTCGAGCAGATCGAGTCGGGCCAGGGCCCCCTCGCGCGACTCCGAGCGCGGCGACACACCGAGCCACGAGATTCCATCGCTCCACTGGACTGAGGGACACATCGCTCCAGCCTCGCTGGGCTACCCTCCGCCCACCATGCTCGCCCCGCACCGCTTCGCCGCCCTCGCCCTGTCGCTGCTCTCCGTGGGCGCCCTCGCCTGCGACAAGTCGACCCCCGAGACCACCTCGCCGGCCGCCGCTCCAGACCCGAGCACCGAGGTCGCGAGCGAGGAGGCCCTGCCCCCCGACGCGAACTTCGAGTGCCGCGTCGACCCCAGCGCGCTCTCGCCGTGGACCGCCGAAGACGTCGACCTCACCGGCCCGATCCTCGACGACTTCCGCCTGTGGGGCGAGATGGACAGCGACGTCGTCCCCCCGGTGCTCGCCGACAACTGCGACAACCCGCCCTCGGGCGGCGAGTACAGCCCGGTCAAGGGCGAGAACCAAGGCGGGATCGCCAGCGCCGACGTGCTCGTGGTCGTCGAGCCCGTGACCATCTACCGGGCCTTCACCGCCGAGAGCTCGACGACCGAGTGCCTCACCGACAGCCCCGCCGGCCCCATCGGCTCGTGGTGGTCGCTGTCCAAGCCCAGCGGCGACAAGCGGGCCTACGCCGACGCCGTCGGCATCTGCCCGGCCTGGAACGACCTGTCCATGGTCATGACCTGCACCCTCGCGGCCGGCAGCGTCGTGCTCGTCGGCCCGACGCAGTCGGCCTCGTGCGCCGGCACCAGCAGCTGCGAGCCGCCGCCCGAGGGCTGGAGCGAAGACCTCCCGGCCACCCGCTCGCCGCAGCTGTTCATCACGACCTACAAAGACGGGGAGCCCCGCAGCGAAGAAGACCTGGGCAGCTTCCTCGACTGCGAAGCCCCCCAAGCCTGGGCCGAGTGAGACACAAACGGCGCCCGCATCCCCGACCCCGGGCCCGACCCCGGGCCCGACCCCGGGCCCGACCCCGGGGTGGGACTCGCAGCCCGCCGCGAGCGCAAAGGACACGGCAACGACGGCGAATCGAGCGGAGGTCCCTACGGGGGTCGTGGCTCCAACCGCCTCACGCGAGCTCCACATCCCCGATTGGGGTCAGGGCCTCGTGTATCATGACACCGTGGACAATGCGGATGACTCGCTGACCCACGAGGTCTATCGAGACACCCAGGGCATCGTCTGCTCGCACATCCGCGGCCCCATCAGCCCCGAGCAAGCCAGGACCGTCGGGCGCCAGATCGTCGAGGCCCTCGAGGGCCAACGCCCGCGGCTGATCCTCGTCGATCAGACCCAGGCCGCGATCGTGACCAGCCGCGAGACTCGCCAGGTCAGCCAATCGATGGTCTCGCAGATGAACTGGGACCGCTGCGCGCTCTATGGCCTGAGCAACATGAACCGGATGATCATGCGCGTCATCCTGCGGCTGACGGGCATGGCCGATCGGACCCAGTTCTTTGCGACCGAGGCCGAGGCCCGCGCCTGGCTGCTCGAGCCCAGAGGCTGATCCAGTCCACCTCCGGCTCAGTCAGTCGCTCGCCTCGATCGCCGCGCGCACATAGGCCCGGACCACGTGCTTGGCCTCCCCCAGCACGAGCTTGGCCGTCCGGGCCTCGAAGCGCTGGCTCGCAAACAGCAGCCCGGTCACGACCTCCGCCGCCGTCAGGGCGACGGTCCGCCGGCGCCGCTTGGACAGGTGCGGCGCGAGCTCCCCGAGCAGCTCGACGCCCACCCGCACGATGTGCTCGGTCTGGTCCTCGGCCCGGGCCTCGACGCGCCCATAGAGCAGCGGAGAGCTCAGCATCGCCCGATAGCCCGGGTCGGTCTGGGACAGCGCCGCGAACCCGTCGATCATCGCGTCGAGGGCCGCCTCCCAGTCGTCGAGGTCGACCTCGGCCACGTTGAAGGCGGCGAACACCAGCTCCTCGCGCCCGAGCAGGCGCTCGACCATGGCCTCGTAGATGGCCTCCTTGTGGGCGAAGAACTGGTACACGCTGCCGATCGAGGTCTCGGCACGCTCGGCGATGGTCTCCATGGTCGTCGCGTCGAAGCCATGGTCGGCGAACAGCTCGCTCGCGGCGTCGAGGATCGCCTCGTAGCGCCGGCGGCTGCGGGCCTGCTGAGGCACGCGCCGGCGACCCTCGATCTCGTGCTTGCCGATCCAGTCCATCGCTCTTGACAAATCTGAGGAGTCCCTCATATTTTGTCAAACATGAGGTGAGCCTCATGTTTAAAGAATGCGCCATGCCCACACGAAGCCTCAAAGCCATGCCCACGCCCCCAGGGCGCCTGCTCACCGGCCACTTCCAGGCCCTGTGGAACGACGGTCCGCGGACCATGCTCGAAGGCCACCGCGACCACGGCGACCACGTGCGCTTTCGCTTCGGCCCCTTCTCCTACGTCTCGCTCCGCGACCTCGAGGACGTGCGCAAGGTGCTCGTCACCGACGCCCAGCGCTACACCAAGTCCAAGGTCTACACCGCGCTCAAGCTCCTGCTCGGCGAGGGCCTCGTGACCAGCGAGGGGGCGATGTGGCAGCGCCAGCGCAAGCTGTCGAGCCCGGCCTTCCGCCCCCGCGCCGTGGCCAGCTTCACCGAGGCCATGGGCGCCTGCACCCGCGACCTCGGCGAGCGCTGGCGCGGCCTCGGAGACGGCGCCGAGCTCGACGTCCACGACGAGATGATGCGCCTGACCCTGCGCATCGTCGGCATGACCCTCGTGTCCAAGGACCTCGAGGGGGAGGCCAGGGCCTTCGGCGAGGCCCTGTCCACGGTCCTCGAATACATCAACGACGTCGGCGGCAACCCCCTCGCCAGCATCCTGTGGATCCCGACGGCCAAGAACCGACGCACCCTCGCCGCCCGCGACACCCTCGACGCCGTCATCCAGGGCATCATCGACGAGCGCCGCCGCGCGGGCTCGGGCCCCGGCGACCTCCTCGACATGCTGATGGCCGCGCGCGACGAGGACACCGGCGAGGGCATGGACGCCCGGCAGCTGCGCGACGAGCTCATGACCCTCGTGGTCGCCGGGCACGAGACCACCTCCAACGCGCTCAGCTGGACCTGGTACCTGCTCTCGCAGCACCCCGAGCACGTCCAGCGCCTGCGCGCCGAGGTCGACGAGGTGCTCGGAGACCGGCTCCCGACCCCCGAAGACCTCGCCAAGCTCGAGCACACCGAGCGCGTGCTCAAGGAGTCCATGCGCGTCTACCCGCCGGTGTGGGCCGTCGAGCGCGAACCCAGCGAAGCCGTGGAGGTCGGCGGCTACCGCCTGCCCAAGGGCACCATGATCGGGATCAGCCCCTACGTGCTGCACCGCGACCCTCAGCACTGGCCGGACCCCGAACGCTTCGACCCCGACCGCTTCACGCCCGAGCGCAGCGCCGGCCGGCCGCGCTACGCCTACCTGCCCTTCGGCGCGGGCCCCCGCGTGTGCATCGGCGCCGGCTTTGCCCTGACCGAGGCCAAGGCGATCCTCGCCATGCTCGTGCGGCGCTTCGACCTCGAGCGGGTCCCGGGGCAGGCGGTCCACATGGAGCCGGGCATCACCTTGCGGCCCAAGCACGGCCTGCGCATGCGGCTGCGTGTCCGCGGGGCGGCCCAGGCCCAAGACTTGTCGTCCGTGGCCTGAGCCGCTCAGCGCAGCTCGCCGAGCACCAGCAGATCGGCAGAGCTTTCGTCCCGGAGCTTCGGGACCTCGACGGCGTTGGGCAGCGAGATCGAGCGCCCGGCGGCGGCCCATCGCCAACCGCCGCCCACCTCGGTGACAGCGGCCTCGATGACGTCCCCAGCCAGCCGCTCGACCCCCCGGCCCGCGCGGTCGACCAGCCACAGGTCCCGGCGGACGAGCTCGCCCTCGGGGGCCTCCACGTGCAGGACAAAGCCACCCTCGGGGCCAGGCCAGGCCGCCCAGACCATGGGGTTTCGTTCACCGCCGACGCGCAGCTCGAAGCGACGCCGCTCCTCGCCGCTGTCTCGGTCCACGATCACGACCGGGTCACGGGTGAAGAAGATGGCGAGCTCCCCCTCGCCGGCAGGTGCGATGAGCCGGATCGCCCCCTCATTGGGCAGCGCGTGCTCGGCCGTCCTCGCCCCGGTCTCGGGGTCGAGCTCGACCAAGTGATCCGAAAAGTCGCTACAAAACAGCCTATCCCCGACCCCGGTGAGCCCCGACAGCTTGTCCTCGACCTCCAGCCGCCACGGCTCCCCGCCCTCCGCGTCGTAGCCGACCAAGAGCGTGTCGTAGTTGTTCTCGTGGCGGTAGTCGAAGACCACCCGGCGCCCCGCCACGGTCGCCCACGGGAGCGGCCGCGGGGTCACGATCTTCCGGGCCACTACGCGCGCTTGCGCGTCGAAGCTCATGAGCCAGACGTAGTCGGCCTCGAAGCAGGTCGCCGAGGTCGCAAACCAGCCCTCGGACCCGATCTCGAGCGGGTACGGGTCGGCCTCGTTGGCCTTGCAGTTGACCCCGGCGACCTCCCCGACGAGCGCGTCGAGGTCGAGGGTCCCGAGCAAGGTCCCGGAGCGGTCGAAGCGAAACACCACGTCGCCGAGCCCCAGCCCCCCGCGGACCAGGAGCTCCTCGCCCAACCAGCCCATCTCGGCGAACTCGACGGTGTGTCCCTCGGGGAGGATGGCTGCCCGCGGCAGGACGCGCTGCGCCTCGGACTTGGGCTGCAGCGCCGTCGGGGCCCAGGGCGGGGCGTCCAACGGCGCTCGCCACAGACTCGGGCCGCGACCGGTGAGCGCGGCTTGTGCTTCGGCTTCCGTGGGCTCGCTCGGAGAGACGGCCGGCCGGGCCTCGACGCTTTGCTCGGGCGCAGGCTCGGGATCCGGCGAGCACGCCGACAGCCCGAGCGCCGACAGCCACAGACAGCGCGACCGGCTCATGGCGCGGGCGGTCGTGGTGACGAGCAGCTGCGAGAGGAGACGTCTCGGCACAGGGCAGAGTCTAACAAGCTGTCGAGACGGGACGGGCACGCGCGCTCAGGCTCGGCCTTCCCCTTCTCGTCCGTCGTTCCCGAGATGCTCCCACCAACGCTGACCTCGGTGTCAACGAGCGTCCGCGGTCGCTGCGACTCACAGCCGAGGAGAACAGCGCAGCCTGATCAACGCAGAGGCCACGGCGCCCCGCAACAGGTGGAGCGGATGCGCCATCAACTTCCGCATCACGTCATTCCCCAGAGAGCGGTTGAGGCTCGAATCGATCATCCGATAGTTCAGGGGATGGTCGGCCCCTCCCCGGCTCTTGGGCAGCCCGTGGTCCGCGTCGAGCCCGTCGAGGTTGATGCCTTTCTTCTTCAGCTGCTCGCGGTACGCGGCCGTCGTCATGCGCGTGCTGCACAGGTGCCCGGCGTAGTCCCAGGTCGCGGCCGCGAGCAGGGAGATGGTGACGAGGCGCCACCGTTTCTCCGCGGCCTCGTAGGCGGCCGCGGCCTGCCCAAAGGCCTGGGCGCTCTCCTCGGCCAGGGCGGTCGCGCGCTGGAGCCTCTCCTCCGCGGCCATGAGCTCGGACGAGACCGCGCCGTACAAGCCCACGAGCTCGTCGACCGAGGCCTCGAAGGCCGCCACGCGCTCGGACAAGTCCTCGATCGCCGCATCGTCCGCGTCTGCCCGATGCTCCAAGCGCTGGAGCCGTACCTGCGCGGAGCTCGAGGCGCAGCCGACCATGTTCGCCGCCAACACGGCGACGACGACGACGCTCACTCCTCGACGCATTGGAACTTGATCCTGGCGGTAGCTTCCCCGTCCTCGAGGCTCGCGGGCTCGCGGGTGTCGATGGCCACGAGCGAACGAAACACCCCGATGTTCTCGGCGCTCTGGAGGTCGGCGTCGAGCAGCTGGATCGTCACCTTTTGCTGGGGTGCGACCCGGATGTCTCGGTCCGGCTCGTGCCGCCACGTCAGCCCCTCGTGCCGCTTCGACTCGTAGGTACCGCCCCCTTCGACCCGAATGAGGTAGGTCAGATCGGGCGCGCCCCCTCGGGCGTCCCAGGCCTGACCGTTCGCCTTTCGGGGCGGCGCAGAGAACTCGATCCACTCGACGCGCTGGTCCGCGCAGACGGTCCGCCGGGCGACGGGGCGACTCCGGGGCTCGGGCTCGGCTGCCGAGGGCTTTGGTGGCTCCGGCCGCTCGGGCAAGACGAGCTCCGGCGGCGCCGTGCAAGTCGGTGCCCTCGTGAGCCCGTACTCGGCCAGGACGAGGCTCTCCATCTCGTTGACCTGGGACGCGCAGCGGGGAATGTCTCCGCACTTCTCCCGAGTCGCGTAGCCAAGCGCAGCACCTCCGCCGCAGCCAACGAGCGCCGCCGGAGCGGCCGCACCGCCCGTCACGACCGCCGCACCGACGCCGAGCAGACAGCCAAGCGCCGCCCCAGCCGCGGTGTCGCGCTCGTTCTCGGCCACGCACTGCGCGTGCGCGGAGATGTCCTGAAAACACTGGGCCCGATAGAGCACGGTCTTGGCGTCGATCGTCGCGCGGGTCACCTTGCAGTCGTGGTACGCGACGCGAGCCTTCGCGTGATCGACCTTCAGCTCGGCCCGCGTGATCTGGTGCTCGAGCTCGTCGAGCCGCTGGCGACGCTCGGCCTCCTCTTCCTCGAGGGAAGACAGCCGCGCCTCGAAGCCCGTCGGAGCGCAGCCGAGCGAGGCCACGAGTCCGCACAGTCCAAGCCAGGCGACCCACGAGCCCGGTCGTGCTCGCTCCCCTCTCGACCTTCTCGCCCGCGCCACGACTCAGGCTAGCGAGGAGTCCCCCGGACAAACAAGCGCTACAGATACTCAGCACAGCCCCAGTCTGGGCCTCTCCCACACCCGGACCACCGCGAAAGTGGGGTCCAGCGTCACCCGTGAATGAGCCGCGGAGCGGGAACATCCAGCGCAGACCTGGGCCGCTGCACGTCGACGCGCCCGCCGTCGCTTTCGGCACCGTCAGGCTCGTTCGGCTCCTGCGCCTCTTTTGCCTCCTTGGGCCCGCTCGGCTGCCCCGAGTCGGGAGACACCACCGTGCCCAGAATCTCGTGATCACTCGCGCAGTGAGCGAAGGCCACGTGCGCCTTCCCGAGCGCCTCGCCTTTCTCGTCACTACCCTCAGCGGCGTGCTTCCAAACAGCCAGCTCGCTCATCCCCTTCGTCCAGTACTGCCACGCGAGGGCGCTATCTCCATTTTGTTTGGTCGTCGTTGGCAAGACGCTGACGATTCCGGTCATGATGCCCGCCACGGCTGTCAACGCCGCCACACCCGCCATCACCCCCGTGAGCGAGGAGGACGGAGCGTCACTACCGGCCACGACGGCCCCGAGCGTGGCCGTCGCGCCTCCGCTAACCCCGGTTACAATCGCCCCCGCCACGGAGAGCCCAAACCGAGACTTCTCCACTTTTTCGCGGCGCTCGTTTCGCTTGTAGATTTTCCACTGACATTCGCACGCCGCATAGACCGTCTCGACGGGAAGGCCGCTCTCCCAATACTCCTTCCACGGTGAGATCAGGCGGTTCTCCTCATTCGTAACATCGCAGGAGCTCGCCGCCTCCCCTTTCTCCCCCTTGGGCTTGTTGTACACCCACTCGGTGACGGCCTGGGGCGCCCTGTAGTCAAACATGGACGCGCACCCTGCCACGCAAAAGCCGAGCACGAGCGCGAGGAGGCGTACCGGCAGTTTCGCTATCATCACGAATACCATGATAGCCGACCCAGACATCGCGCAACAGCGCCTCTCGGGGCTCTGCGGCCTCCTTCAGCGTGAGGGGCTGAACCCGAGACGAGGGCCGAAGGTGGGCCGCGGAGCGCTCGCCGAGAGGGCTCCGAGGAACAACGACTCGTCATGAGGCGCGGGGCATGAGCCCACTCGCGCGCGCAATGTTTTGATGGAAGGCGCTGACCGTCCGGGCGTGCCCAGCCGGATACAACCATCCCCGGATCCGCTGCGCGCACTGGTACCACGTCTCGTGCCGAATCACCGTCTCGCCGCGGAGCTCCGCAAAGCTCATTCGTTGCTTGCCACGGGTGTTGCCGCCGGCGAGGTAGGTGAACTCGATGATCTTCGCGGCGGCGTCGATCCGGGTGAGCTCGACGCCGACCGCCATCTCGAACCCGAACACCTCCAAGTCGAGGTAGAAGCCGGTCCCCTCCTGCTGTGGAACGGCCACGTCGCTCGTTCGGGGATAGATCGCCCCTGTCGCTCGGGAGTAGGCAAAGGCGTAGCGGATCCCACCGCCGTCCCAGCCTCTGCACGGGTCCGAGCAGGTGTAGGCCGTCCACACCGCGTCGAGCGACGCGCCGTAGCGAACGCGCATGTCGTGGTAGCGAAACGCCGACTCGAGCTCGCGTTGGTCCATGCCCTCCGTCGACAAGCGCAGCTGCGCGACTGAGCCCATGCTCGGGACGCCAGCAACCTCCAACCGCTCGCGCATCGGGGCAGACAGGCCCCGAAAATAGTCCGCGTCGAGGAACCCGACCTTGGGGACCTCGAGCGGTGTGTCGGGGCCTCGCATGGCGCCGACTCTACGACAGCCGGCCCGCCGTGTCCGCTACGCCGTAGATGCACCTCAACGACGCTTGCTCCCACCACCACAGCGAGGAGCCGCCAGCTCGAGGCAGGCCGCGATGTCGGCCCCACGGCTACGTAGATCCTGTTAGGAACAGGCTGACTCCGCGTATAGACCCCCGTGTGGCACGCTCGCCTCGCCATCTTGGGCTCTCTCGGCATCGCTGCATGTGCGAGCCCACCCATCGCCAGGCCCGTGAGCCTCGATGGGCAGTGCACCCCAGTATCGTGCCCGCTTGGCCACATGCGCTCGCAAGGCTGGCGCTGGAGCGCGCGCTTCGACGGCGGCACGGTCATACTGCTCGAAGAGCGCCCCCAGCTCCAGCAAAACGAAATCTCATCCGCCGAGATGAGCTGGCGCCACGACACCGCGACTCCAAGCATCCACGTCACGACCAGCGCGGGCGACGACACCCAAGTAACAGGCTTGGGCGAAGTCAAGGGCCAGGTGGCCGGGGCCCTCCCGCTCCCCGATGGGTTCTTGATCGCCCTCGCACCGTCGCGTGAATATTTTCGTGGCCCACACCACGCCTTCCCGGCGGAGCCCTTCCCCGTGGAAGTGTCCCGTGTCGTAGGGACCTAGGTCAGCTGGACCCAGCGAATCTGGATGTCTTCGGAGGTTCACGAGCCAGCCATGAACCTCGCGCTAGCGGCCACGGCGGAGCAGTTGGCGGTCGCCTACCTCGTCGACGGTTCCGAGAGATTCGAGCCGGACTTCACCATTGAACGGCGCTCCCCCACGACCGGCGAGCTGCTCGAGCGAGAGACCCACTCGAACGCGAGCACCTACGCGTCCTTCACCCTCCACTACACCACAAAGGGCCTGCAGTTCGCCTGGTCCCCTTCGAGCAGCCTGGCTGAAACCCGGATGTTCATGACTGTCGTCGGGTACGAGCCCGCCCCGCTCCCACGCTCACTCATCAACGGAGACGTCACGATGACGTCCACGGGAGAACTCGTGGTCGAGCGTCCCTCCCTCGCTCGCGGCAGCGTCCGCGTGGGAGGGCGCCCGATCGCCCGTTTGGTCGGGCGCCGCGTGTTCGCATCCGACCTGTCGGTGATCGAGAGCGACGCAGGAAGCGCTGTCGTGTTCTTCGGCTCCGAATTCGATGGCCAGCGCCGACGGGGCTACCAGATGGTCATTGGTGATGGTGGCGTCGGGCTTCGCCTGTCGAAAAAATTGGAGAACTGGCGCGACATCCCGCCCATGGGCCGCCTCCTCCCCATCGATAGATCCCGAGTGCTGCACATCAGCGGGACACGGGGCCACGTCGCGGGTGCGGTCATTGGTTGCGAGGGGAGCTCAGCCCTCGACGGCCTGACCTGTGCGACACCCAGAGAGCGGACCTTCTGAGCCTCGGCCGACGCTTGGAGCACGCTCGGCAGCCTCCTCGCCGACCTGGGAGTTCTCCCGAGCTCGAGCCTCTGGACCTCTCGTCGACAGTGGCGTGCCGCCCTGACCCACGCGAAGAGTTCTCCAAGCACTTCTGGGACGCCGTGTCTCGGCAAAAGCGATGAGAAGGCATCCGCGACATCACTGTCCCTTGCACTCTCAAAGAGCCATCTCGCGCAGTTTGTCGCGGAGCTCGAGCAGGCGATGGAGTCAGGGGACTCCCCCTGCGAAGCTCCTCGAGCGAGATCGCCTCGCCACCGTGGACCCTGGGCGCACCCCCGTGGGTTGGTGCCTCCCTGCCCCACGTCCTAGACTCGAGCCCCACGAACGATGTGTGCGGACACTCCCAAGCACTTTTGATCCACCAACCCTTGACCCTCGCCCTCGGCCGCGATACACACCCGCTCCCGGCACGAGGAACTCAACTGCCGGACCCCAGGGGGGCATAGCTCAGTTGGGAGAGCATCGCACTGGCAGTGCGAAGGTCAGGAGTTCAAGTCTCCTTGCCTCCATCCCCTAAAACGCTGAAATCACTCAGCTTTTAGGTTTCACCGGAGCCCGTCTCCAGAATGTCTCCAAAACAACGGAGCATCCTGGATGCGGGTTTTCCAGTTTAAGGGTCGTCCGACCCCGACCCTCCGCTCCCAGCCCCGCTCCCGTTGGCCGCCTGAGCCCAGCTCGGCCGGGCCCGGTTGAGCAGCCCGATCGACGACTCGAGCGCCGCCGGTGACAGGTGCATGTAGCCCTGCGTCGTCAGGAGATCTCGGTGTCCCGCGAGCTCCATGATCGCTCGCGCGGGAGCCCCGCGCATGGCGAGGTGCGAGCAGAAGGTGTGCCGCAGCGTGTGCGGCCCCAGGTCCGGCAGGTTGGCCCGGCGCAGCGCCTTGTCCAGCCAGTAGCGCTGGTACCTCGGCGACATCACCTTGCCCGCTGCGTAGCCCCCGTCTCGGTAGAAGACCAGCGGCCCCCGCAGGTGTCGATGCGCACTCAGGGCCTGCGCCACTGCGTCCGTCATCGGCACCCGCCGGATCTTGTCGTGCTTCGGCAGCAGGAAGCTGCCCTTGTGTTCGTTGCGCTCGATCGTCAGCCGTTGACGCTGGAAGTCCACCGAGGTCCAGTGCAGCGCCCGGACCTCGCCCGGTCGCATGCCCGCGTCACCGCCGAGCAAGACCATGAGCTGAACCCACGGTTCGACCTTGCCGGCCGCCGCCACCAGCCGCTCGTACTCGTCGAAGTCGAAGAACGCGGCCTCGCGCTTGGTGACCTTGAGCAGCCGGATCCTCGCCGGCATCTCCTCGAGGATCTTCCACTCCACCGCGCACTTGAGCATGGTGTTGAGGGTCGTCAGCACGTTGTTGACGGTCTTGTTGCTCATCGAGCTCATCGAGCCTTTGAGCCGCTGCACCGTCTCGTTGTCGATCTGGTCGAGGCGCATCTCCCCGAGCTTGGGGATGAGGTGCGCGTTCAGATGCGACTCCTTGCTCTCGATCGTGCTTGGCTTTTGTCGGTTCGCTCGCACGTAGCCGTCCATGTAGCGCGGAGCGAACTCCGCGAGCGTCGGCACCTTCTTCCTTCGCTTCCCCTGGTCCTTGGTCGAGGATCCACGCCGCCCCGGGGATGAGCGGCGGCGAGACCCCCGAGGCCCACCCTTGGACCTCGTCTCGCGCTCAGCCCCCTCGCTCGTCGAGGGTGCCTCCAGCGCCTCCAGCAACAAGTCGCGCTCTCGCGCCCGCCCCCAGGCCATGGATCCGGACTTCGACGTCACCGGCGACTTGAGCCGGCGGCGCAGGGTCCGTCCTTGTTCGAGGGTGATCACGATGTCGACTTCCCAGCCGCCCCTTCGGTACGGCCTGACTTTCACGGTCATCTGTCTCTCCAGACCGCGAGAAGCCCGTCTTCGGGACCAGCCTAGCAGCGAGCCCGCCCCTGCGCGAGGACGGGCTCTCAGCGCCTCATGGCAGGCACGGGGGAGGGGTTTGCCCTCAGACTCCAGACTCGCGCTGGGCCTCGAGCCAACCCAGCAACGAGTCGCGGTGAAAGCGGACGCGCCGCCCGATCCGGGTCACGCCGGGGAGCTCGCCGCGATCGACCATGCAGTACACCGCCTTTCGGCTAACCCGAAGGAGGGCGGCGACCTCGTCTGCGTTTAGGAGGTAGGGCAGTCCCGTGAGGCTGGTATGTGCCTTTTGAACGGGCATCTTCGCCTAATGATTATGCCCGCAATAAACATTACGACAAGCCCACTTCGAGGTGGGGTGGGGGGGGCACCTTCCACCTTTTCAGCTGAGAGATTCATCTTCATCAACCTTGCTGATGGCTCGTTGTTCGCGGCGCATTTTCTTGAGTGTTTCGATAAACAGATCGACATCCTCAAGTGCCCCTCCCAAAACAGCTTTCCGAACGACCTTTCCAAGCTGTCGTCCGATCGCCTGACCCCACGTAACTGCTAGTCGGGAGTCTTCTTCAAGCCTGAACTTTTCCCCTTGAGCCCGCAGCATCATCAAAGCATCTTCCCCTATGACTTGCAGCAGTCGGTGGATAACTCCCTCTGCAAGAGCTTCAGAATTGCTGGAACTACCCAGCACCAACTCCATTCGATCGACCCTGTCCGCCATGTCATCCAGCGCTTCCGCCCTAAGTACGAAAGACCTTTCTTCGACTACTGCTGCGTGGTGCTGGGGGGCGTTCCAAACCCTCTGATATATGGCCTCGGCGACGACAACAAGGTCTCTGATGTCATCCGCCGCGAGGTGGATCAGGGAGCCTTCCAGGCTCTGAGCAAACTCCACCACCGAACATCGATCCCCTCCAATCGTAGCATGAATAATACCGCTGACGATGTACTGATCAAGTGGCGTCGCCCCCCTCGGAAAGTACAGGGTCAGCACATTCCGCCGAGTTCTCCATACAGGCTGGGCTCTCGGTGGGAAGTCTCGAATGTCGAATGGGCGGACCCCCTGATCATCTAGAACTCGGGCGTCGTACATAGTCCATTCACTCTCTCGGAAGGTGACCGCGTTGATCTGGGCCCACTCGATGGTCTTCCAGTTCATTTCGACGTTCTTGAGGCAGGCCCACTGAAGCTCCGCCCGATACAGGTTTGCTCCTTTGAGGTTTGCTCCGGTCAGATTCACATAGGCCAGGTCGCAGCCCTCGAGGTCCGCACAAGAGAGGTCTGACTGAGCGAGGTCCGCAAAGTGCCATTCCCTCGAAAGCTCGGCCCTTGTCATTGTTGACACTTCATATGGATGCCACCTCCGAGGTGTGTCGACCTTCGGTAGCGCTCGGAGCGTAGCTTTTCGCAACGAAGCCCCTGTCAGCCGTGCATTTCTCAAATTGCACCCTCTGAGGTTTGCTTTGTCGAGGTTGGCGAAGGACAGATCTGTTCCCGAGAGATCCGCGAGAGGTAGTTTGACACCCGCGAAGTCACGCTCGCCCGCAGCATAGCGGCGAAGGAGTTCAGAAGCACTGGACGGCAGGGGCATGGTTGAAGTTCGACTGGTGTAGAGTGTGGAGCCTAAGACGGTACAAGACGTTCATGCTCAGAGAGGCGGAGCCGAATGAAGCGATCGAACCCATCAGGGACATGATTGTCTGCAATTATCACTTGGAGATCTCCTGCCAACTCGCTGCACACATGACGAATCTGTTCGTAGATAGAGTGAAGCCGCTTAGGATCAAACCCTTCCTTCCCAAACGCCGATGACGGGCTGTCGATAAAGAGTATCTTTGGGAGTCCCAGATTGAGCTCAGCGGACACAAGTTGATGCGCAAGCGCATGCGCTATATTCACTTCGACTGTGAGCCCCTCCGAGAGCAGTTCTCCAAAAGTTCGCCCCCCGACAATGGGAAGGTAGTTTGCACGGCTGATTTGCGCACGGGCGTCAAGGAAGGCTGGCAGTCTCATACGCGACAAAAGTTCCGACATTCGTTGTTCAAGTCGGGCAATTCTTGACTGAACAACCCGGCTGTCTCCTCTGAGCTCTTCGAGTGCTTCTACCGCCTCCTCTTCTTCCCCCAGAACCGTCTCGAGAGCCCCTTTTATCTGACCTCGTCGAGACATAAACATCCTTGCATCATTTAGGGAAGATGCCCTTTCTGCGAGTCGGCCACGTTCTTCTGCCAGGCTGACCAGCGTCTCTTCTTTATCAGAAACAAATGTGTCTAGGCGAAGCGACAGAGCCTCGGAAATGCGCTTTCGCTCATCATCGAGAGTTGTCCGTCTCTCCCACAGTGACTCCAGTGCCTCCTCGGACTCTTCTAGCAGATGCTCGGTTTCATCAATTTGACGTGATATCCTTAGTTGCTCGGCAACCAATTCCTCTAGAATGTCTTCCTGTGGTGAAGAAGGTTGGAGACAGAGCGCACAGTGTCCAGGAAGGTTGCGATTTTCAGGCAGGCTTTGACTACATACGGGGCATTTAACGTAATTATACTGGCCGAACGCACCTGTAGCTGTCATAGCGCGAGATAGTTTTCCGATCTGACTCCTTAGTTGTCGAGATGTCCTCTTCCGAATAGCCAGGCCATTTTCCAGGTCTTCGATTTCATTCGAAAGAACTCCAATCTTCTCTTCCGTGGTAAGTAGTTGGCGACGGAGGCTCCCGATCCCAGACTGTTCTTCAGACTCGACCCTGATATTTACCTGTTGGTCGTGGATCATCTGAAGGCGAGCGTCGATATTTTGTAGTTCGGACTCCAAGTCGGAGGATGATCCCCACGGGAGGTCATCGTAGACTGAGTCAATCGCTTTTGATTGAATTTCGAGGTTTGCGCGAGCATGACGAATCTCTCGCAGCCGGCTCTGCTGGTTTGCTATTTCGGCGCTGTATATCCCGTAGAGTAACTCAAAGACATATCGACGTTTGATGTTCTTGTGAGGGTGCTCGTGAGAAAAGACTTCAGATGCTATCTCGTCTTTCGGCAGTGAGCAATACATCATATAGTCTCGGATTCCGAGTGGGTTTGGGTCCGACTCTATTCGAGTCGGAGCTGATGGCACATAGAGCTTTTGGAACCCGAAACAACTGGCGAGCCACTCTGAGTATCGTGTTTCAGATTTGCGGTAGGGTTTTGCTTCATTCTCAAGAACAAGATGGCCATGATTTACGGTTGATACCACGATCTTGGCACGCGCCGTGTCTGTCAGAGGACGATATACGGTGTAGTCGTTTTTTCCAATTGTCAGGCTTGCTCGTATAGCCTGCATGGCGCGGACTTCTGGGCCGAGCTCTTTTACCTTCGAACCGAATACGATCCTGCAGAGCCTGAGAAATTGCGACTTTCCTGTTGATATTGGGCCTGTTATGATGTTCAGGCCTGGTGTCAAAGCGGTGGAGCGTGCTTCTCCGGGAAACTCAATTCGGGAGATTGAGGCCTTCATCTTTATATCTCCTCCCCGAATTTCGCGGTGCTAATAGATGGTTTTGAATCAACGATAAGCTCTGTAAGTTTGCGTGCGGATAGGTTGAGATAGTCTCTGGCAAGGAGGGCGCGTTGGTATAAAACCTCCCAGTCGTCATGGGACGCGAGGTCTCCGGCTAAGGCGCTGCCAGCCGGGGTTGCTCGAAAGATCATGCCGCGCTTCTCTCGATTTGCTTCGATCATTCCTCGAGAGTACAAGTGAGCGGCGTATCCATAGTGAAGAGGATCCCAGGGTCCCCAGCGATACATAATCATGCGCGACTCGATGTCTCCTGAGATGTCAAGTTGAGAGAGCCTTCGCTGAGAGACCTTCCGCTTCTCTAGTATGTTGATGAGTGTGTCTGGGTATCGGACCAGGAAATCAAGCCTGAAGAGTTTCGCCCACCCCACGATTTCCCCAGGCTGTTCGCTGAACGCAGATATGATCATGAGGATGCGGGCGCGCCCCTCTGCTTCGGGCGAAAACAGATCAGTCTTCATCAATCCCCCACGAAAAGTTGCACATGTCTGAAACTTGACACAGTTCGCCAAGAAGGAGGTATGCATCTTGCTTAAAGATGCCTTGAGGGTCATGTTGTTGCACGGTGGTCATGAGTTTGTCGACGAGTTCGTCCCAGATGTCTTGGGCGTGTTGGCTGTTCTGGTCTTTGCCACATTTTGACGCTACTGAGTTTGCAAAAATTATGAGCCTTGCCCTAACATCTTCAAGTGCATCTGCGGCGTCAGGTTCGCCAGAGGAGAGTAGTTGAGATTCGTGGTCTGTCGCCCTTAGGCGAAGCTGTTTTGCGCTGTTGACTGTTCTCTCTCTTGCCCCGTTTCGGGTCAATTTTTCGACCAGGGCAGTGGGGTCGCTACGGAGCATTTCTCCGATGCTCAGCGTTATGTGTCGGGACGGGTCCAGGCTGGAATTGTGTGGGAGCAGTGCCCTGCACTGTTCGCTGTTTAGGACTTTTGTGTTTTGAGAAGGCTCGTCCTCTTCCAGAATAGTTGTGGGCCAAGGGGAGTCGGGGGCGGCCGTCATTGCATCCTCAATCGTCTGTAAGATCGACGCGTATGTACTTGCAAGTTCCCGGTGGCTCAGGTGGGGGTAGAGTTTTCCGAGTTCCATCATATTGCTTGCGTCTATCAGTTTGCTCCTGGCTGGAAGCTGATCGTATATTGCAAGCATATGCAGAAACTTCCGGACGTCAGGCTTTCGGGTTTCGGCACTGGTGAAGAGTTTTTTGAGACTGGCTTGAGCGGCAAGGGTTAACTTGTCACTTGGAGCTGCTGTGCCTTTGCGGTGGGCTTGGAGTTCTGCACCGTTCCCGCTATAGGAAGTCACCCCCTCTAGCCACATCTCGTAGGCGAAGGTGTGCGCGCGGAGTGTCTTTGCATGCACTTGGCCTCTCCGAGACAATGACTTGATGTGTAGGTAAGAACGGTATAAACTCTCCACGGGGCCGCCTTCTCCAAAGAGAGAAGAGAAGGTCCATGACCCCCTGCTAGCGTCACGGGACTTTACTTGAGCAAGCCTCCACTTGGTGCCCTCGACGACTACGACATCTTCGATTTGCTCAAGAATGACATAATCTGATTTGCCCTGCGCGCAGCGCAAAAATTCACGAAAAGCAGTCTTGGCTTGATATCGGTACCTGGAAAATGTCTCCGCTCCGCTGTCGTCTGGGCTGCTGAGGTCGGTTGGTAGGAGTGTCACCACGGAGAACGACATTCTAACCGAGGACTACGATGCTCGTGGGGCTTTCTGAGCGGTAGACTATTGGGCAAGTAACGTCGTTCAAGGTAAGGGAATTGTGATCCTGAGCAACTGCTCAGACTGGCGCGGGATAGGCGCATCTCGGTCAGAGAGAGCTGGATCGGCCAGCTGACCGGTTCCGATAGGCGTCTCAGTGTGAACTGGTGCGAGCCGTGATGGATTTAGCCTGATGGGTTACAAGTGTCCGTGTCTCGGGAACGCGCCGCAGAGCTTCTCACGCACAACCTGCGCCGGTTGACGGCGGCGAGTCACACCCCACTGACGGTGATCGCCGATCGAGCAGGGATCGATCGACGAGAACTCTTCGCAGTGCTCGCTGGCGAGCAAGACGTCGATCTCGACTGGCTCTACCAACTCGCCGACGGTCTCGGTGTCCCGGCCTCGGAGCTGCTCCGCGAGCCTGATGAGTAGAAGCGGGCCGAAGGCTTGACCCAACTGGACCAAGCCCATCGACCCGTGACTACACCTCGCCCTTGGCGTGGTCGTGAAGCGAACGCAGGATCACGATCGCCACCCCCCTCTCGAGCTCCGGTAAATCGCGGATGTACTCCGCCATCTCGTCGGCCTCGTCGAATTTCTCGTTGAGGAGCTTCCCCGCCGAGATTCCCAGGCCCTCGGCGATCTTGAGGAAGGTATGGAGCGTCGGGCTGAAGTGCCCGTACTCGAGGCGGCGGATGGTGTCGGACGCCAGGCCGGTTTTCTGGGCCATGTACTCCTGAGTCCATCCGCGACCTTTGCGCAGTGCTTTGAGGCGTTTTCCGAGCTGGGCGCGGTTCATCGCGCCAGTACCTTTGTGAACGGTGTTTGCATGGCTTTGACTCGCCGGGCATGCGGGCGCGAGGCGGGTAGGAAACCACCCCGCTACTCACCATGCCCCGACTTTCGCACGGTAGACCTGACGGCAGCCTCAAGTGAACCGCCGCCGGTGATGTTGAGTTGTTCTTGAGCCCTTCCTACGGGGCCGAGGACAGGTTAGCGGGGATGAGGGGGCCCATCAAGCTCTGAGGGCGAATGGAAGATTTTCACGCAGACACGCGTAGGGCTTGGATCTCACGCGCTGGTCGCGAGACCGGACCCAGGGACCTACATCAGGGTCAGCCCCCTACCCGCGAGGCCGCGTGTTGATCCGGTAGCGCGTCCCCGAGGTCGCCCCCGTACGCTCGACTTCCCCCTGACCCACGAGCCGCCGGAGCGCGTGGTGCAGCTTCCACCGCGGTCCCCCAACCCGAGCGCGCAAGTACCCGATGGCCACCCAGCCCGGGGCCTCGGCGAACACCCGCCGCACCAGCCCCACGAACTCCATCCCGCGCGCGCGCTCGGCCCGGTCGAGCAGCACCAGGTTCACCGGCGGCCCCCCGTCGACATGCACGATCGGAGGCGCCCCCGACTCCCGGAGCTCGGTGAGTGTCACGCTCCCCAGGGCCTGCCCCCGTGGCCCATCGACCTGCTCGAGCACCTGCGAGAGCTTGCGCTCCGGCCTCGCCCGAATCACCTGAATCGCCGCCTGCCGCTCGGCATTCGCCAAGCGTTTCTCGAGCTCTTGGATCAACACGCCCAGTTAGGCGCGAACCCGCGGCACCGTTTCCAAGCCCAAGGCATGCGCGAGCGAGCCTGAGCGTTTCCCACCCACGTCAGCTCGGCGTCGGGGAGAGCTCACGACCGCTCCCGCGGCGCCCTCGAACGTCACCGCGCAGCGCCTCGATGGCCTTCCGCACGCGCCCGCGCAAGCTCGCCAACGCGATGCCCTCCGCTTCCGCCACGGCCCCCGGGCTGTCGTCGCGCAGCCGGCTCTCGATCGCCCGGCGGTAGGTCGACCGCAACCGCCCAAGCGCCTCCCGCAGGAGCAACCTCCGCTCCCGCCACAACATCACCTCGGGCACGCTGGGCTCGGCGTCGGCGACCCAAGTCCCCGGGGCCTCCCGCTCTTGCCGGCGCAGCGCGACCTTCCGCCGATGGGTCCGCAGGCGGTTGTAGGCCACCGAAAACGCAAACGAACGAAAGGCCCGAGGCCCCTGGGGCTCGAAGCGGTCGAGCTCGGCGGCGATGACCTCGAGGGTCTGCTGGACCAGATCCTCGGCGTCCTCCTTGGAGACCCGGCGACGAAAGTAGGACAACAGCTCGAGCCGGAGCTCCCGATACAAGCGCTGCTCCGCGTTCGCCTCCCCAGCTCGGAGCGAGCGCAACAGATCGTCTAGCGACATCGGCGAGGAGAGTACACGTCTCGGCCGAGGGCGGAACTGTGCCGAAGACCAACGCGAGATCGCGCCCGACAAATCTGTCGCTTCGTCACGACCCAAGCCTCGGACTTTGCTGCGTTAGCATGAGGTCCCCCCGGAGCGATCGTTGTCCCGAGAAGCTTCTACCTCCAGCGGCTCCCGGCCCTTGTCGGCGCGGTGGGTCGAGCTGGTCAGCGCCGTCGAGCGGGCGGCCATGGCCCGCGGCCAAGAGCTGCGCTGGCGCATCGTCGAGCTCGGCCGCTTCGAGCTCCTCGAGTGGCTCGGCGGCGGGGGCATGGGCGTGGTCTTCCTCGCCCGCGACACCACCCTCGGCCGCAACGTCGCCCTGAAGCTGTGGAAGCTCCCCCGCGAGGAGGCCGAGCAAGCCGTGCTCCACGAGGCCCAGTGCCTCGCCCGGCTCTCCCACCCCAACGTCGTCGCGGTCTACGAGACCGGCAAGGTCGGCGACGACGTCTTCCTGACCATGGAGTTCGTCGACGGCATGGACGCGCGCCGGTGGATCAGCTCCTTCTACCCAACCTGGCGCGAGGTCGTGGATCTGTGCCTGGCCGCCGGCCGGGGCCTCGCGGCAGCCCACGCCGCCGGCCTCGAACACGGCGATTTCAAGCCCGAGAACATCCTCTTGGGCGAGGACCACCGCGTCCGCGTGGCCGACTTCGGCGTCGCCCGAGCCCTGCGCGAGCACGTCACCGTCGAGGACGACCCCCTCGCCGCCCACGACAGCGCCGGCCTCGGGACCCTGGCCTACATGGCGCCCGAGCGGCTCATGGGGCGCCGCGGGGACGCTCGCTCAGACCAGTTCTCGTTCTGCGTGACCCTGTGGGAGTGCCTCCACGGCAGCCGGCCCTTCGCGGGCTCGACCCCCGTCGCGCTCCTCGACGCCATGGAGCGCGGCGAACTGCGCGAGGACGAGCCCGTCCTCGGCATCCCTCGCCGGCTCCGTCGTGCCGTCGCTCGCGGCCTCGCGCTTCGCCCAGAGGAGCGCTGGCCCGACATGGACAGCCTCCTCGCCGAGCTCACCGCGGTCCGCAAGCGACCCCGGGCGCAGCAGCGCCGCCGCAGAGTCGCCGGCCTGGTCGCGGGCGTCGCCTTCGGCACCTCCCTGGGCACCGCCGCGCTCCTCGCACATCGCGCACCGCGAACTTTTTCGCCTCCGCTCGGGATCACATCCGTCCCGAGTGCGACTACACAAGCCGAAAGCGAAAACGCTGTCGCCCCCAGCGACCTGCCATCACTCATCGCCGAGCGCCTTCGCGCGGGCGAACTCGATGCTGCCTATCAGCTGTGGCTCGACGTCCAAGCCGACCCTGCCATTGACCGGACCCAACTCGCCCTCGAGTCCGCGCTGATCGCCGAGGCCTTCCTCAGCGAGGCCCTCAGCTCCGAGCACGCTGACCCCAAGCGAGCCCACACCGCGACCGGCTACGCGAGCAGCGTCGCAGGTTACGTGCTCTTCACCCTCCAGCCCGAGACCCCCGAGCACGAGGCCGTCGCCGCGGCGACCGACGTCGTGACGGAGTGCGTCCGCCTGATGACTGAGGGCAACCGAGCGCTCGCCCGATACACCGAGCTCCACAACGCCGAGGTCGATCGACGCTGCGTCTGCTCGGGCGCCGAGCTCCACACCTGCCGCGGCGAGCGTGGCTTCATCGACGCCGACCAGCACGCGTGCCTGTCCGTCATCATCGCCGAGGACGATCGGTTGTTCGCCGAGCACCTCAACTGCATCACCGACGCGACGGAAACCCGCGCGGCCTGCCTGGGTGACCGCTGCCCCGACCTCGCCGCGTCGGCCTGCCAACGCCGCTGGGAGGCCGACGTGGCCGCCTGCCCCCAGCCCTCGAACGAGCTCCAAGGCCGCCTATCTGCCTGTTCCCTGGTGGATTGAGTGCGCGCTGCGTGGGTCGTACCGCCCTCGGTACGATTCCAAAATGAGCCCCGCGATCCTCCTGCTCCTCACCACCCTCGAAGCCTCCACCGCCCCCCTCGCGCCCGATCTCTGCGCTGACGTCTACCTGAAGTCCAACGGTGACCCCGTGACCGACCTCGTCGGCCAGACCGTCTCTCGCTTCTGTGGGTGGACCGGCCCGGCGGCCCCTGTGTGGGGGACGGATCTGTGCTGCGCCATCGATGGGCAACACGCGAACTGTGGCCCGACCTCGAGCGCCGGGCGGTGTGGCTCCGGCATGAAGATGTTCTGCGAGTACGGCGAGCTCCTCGAGGACGGGACGGTGGCCTGCTACCAGCCCTTCCCGGCCGCCCCCATCGAGAACGGCGGGAACTACGCGGGGGTCCCGCTGGTGGAGGACGAGCTCCTGTGCTGCCAGAACGGCGATTGCTACGAGTGGGAGGTCGAACTCCTCGGCGACTGCGAGGGGACGATCGGGTGGTGCTGGTGGGGGTACCTCAACGAGGACGGGACCGTCGACTGCAACGGGTAACCGGGGCTCTATCCCGGATGTTTGCCATCGTTTCGATACTCATCGAGCTTGGACATCAAGGTGTTGAGCCTTTGTTCCGTAGCGCGGAAAAGTCATTCCAAGACAAAACCCGGAGGCTGCCATCATCAAGAACGACAAAGCCAGGGGCCCCACCGATGGGCTCCCAGTCTTCCTGATGAGGAGAACCATCTGTACACTCATATCCATACTCGAAGAGCCATCCCTTCGTCGTCCGGGTGGGACTTGTGAGAACCCAACGGTAATTTGGAGGCACAGGCAAGCTGTCTAGGTGGCTTTGGGCCGTCCTTCTGGCGTCCGGCGCGGTGATCATACTGAGCCTTGATTAGGGCGCAAGTACGAGCACTTGGTCTGGCTCGGCGCCGTGCGGACGCCAAAACAGTTGGTCGAGTTCTGAAGCGATGCGCTGATCATCCGCGTCATGGCGATGGAACTATATCAACGACGGAGTCATGCCCTCACAAGCAGGCCTCGATGGACCCCCGTAGATCCGACTCTGAGCAGGCGTCGAGTGCGGTGTCCAGCGCCGAGGTGCACAGCATCAACGCAGACTCATCGCAGTTCACGTTTGCCGCGAGACAGTCTGAGTAACCCATGTAGGCCGTGGTTGCGCAGGGGAGAAACTCGGCCCCGCGCTCTTCCTCTCCGGCCAGAGCGCTCTCGATGCAGGCCTGTCCGTCTTGGGTGACGTCACCAAGGCCGTCCTTACACTCGCCGATCGAGGCGTAGCCCAGTAGGCCATGACAGTCGCACTGCCGAGTCCGGCTTCCGTTCACAGCGGCTGCATAGTCTGAGACGTCCCCCGTGATGTCGGGGGCCCCACAGCCTACCGGCAGGAGCAACCCCGCGATGAACACGAGCACGAGTCCGCGCGACCTCATGCTCGCATCTTACTGCGGCTCTGGGTCCCGGTCATCCTTGCTCAGCTGGTAGAAGGCGACCCCCGCAGCTGCGGTCAAGGCGGCCGAACCCGCAAGCACGGCCCAGATCTCCCTCTGGTTCCCCTGCTTCGCTGTTGTCCCCTCCTTGGAGCCCCCCTGACCGAGCCGCACGGGGTTGGTCAGCAGCACCGTGGCCCCCAGAGGCGGCTGCCGAGCAACCCTTGGCGGCTTCAGTGCACGGGGAGGCTTGTTCGAGGGTCGAAGCAGCTCGCCTTCGATGCCTGGGCTGCCATGGAGCAGCGGATTGACCGTCGAGGCCTTGACCCCGGAGTCCTCGAGGGCCTTGCGGTACTCGGGATCTGTCACCCTCCGCAGGTCGACCAGCATGCGCTTGCTGCTAGCGAGCAACTCGCGGCGGGAGGACTCGAAGCGATCCCCGAGCTTGTTCCTGAGTATCTTCCCGTTGGAGAAGTAAAGCGCCCCAACACCTGGCGGAACATAGGCCACGGAAAGGGTCTCCAGTTCTCGAAGCTGCATGCGGACGAGGTCCGTGCAGTACGGCGCGATCAGCCGAGCGAAGATCGAGTCCGAGAACGGGATGTCGAAAGTGGGAGCCCTGGCCGAGGCGATCAGCTTCGCCGGCATTCGAGGGTTTCGTCCGCCAAGGTGAACCTCCCCGTCGCGCTCGAAGGCCGTCATGGTTGTGGCCAGCCGCGACAAGAGTCCACGCCATCCGGAGCCGCGGTGGGCTTTCCACTGCGAGCGCATGAACTCCCAGAACAACTCGAAGGACTCCTTCCACTCTTCGAAGATTCGATCTGTGTTCACCGTGTACAGGAGCGGGCCCGGCTTGGCGATGCTGTCGAGTAGGTTGAGCAGGAACTTGTTCGTGGAGAGGTAGAACTCGCCCACGTTCTCCCCGGGCGTCGTCGCGTTGAGGGGGCTCCCGCCGTACGCCCAGCCCACGCCCTTGACAGGCCAGACCGACTCGGGGTCCACACACTGTCGACAGTCCCGGCTCCCGTCGAAGGTTTTGACGCTCTTGTAGCAGGGGCGGTCGATGCCCTTGCAGCGCAGCGCGTAGCGGTCGACGGGCGTGCCGCGGACGGAGTGGTAGTACCGATAGGAGGCCTGGAGAACACGGAGCGTCGTCGTGGTCCCGGGCATGAAGCCGAAGCTCGAGCCGTCGCCCGGGTCGAAGCGGTACTGGGTCTCCCCCCGGGGACCTCGGGCTACGCGAGGCCGACCTTGCTGAGCAGCGATCCCCTGGTGTCGATGCTGGATCTCCCACTGTCCATCGGTTCGGTAGGCAGGGAGAAAGAAGCTCGTGTAGTTGGCGTTCGAGGCCGCGACCACCTCGCCGTCAGGGTAGACGACGCCGCCACCTGTCCCCCGACTGCGGAACACCTCGAACACCCGGTTCATCTGCCATGTGTCCGTCGCCGGGTCCTCGCTCTGCAACGGCGGCAACGGGACATCCTTGGCGAGGTCGGCGTGGACCTTGGCGCGACCGACGTTGACGGCCCACACCGCCGCGGCCACGACCTGCGCCACCGTCTGCGAGACCATGCCGCTCTGGCCCGTGATCTGCTGGACCACTTGCATCCCGGTATTCTGGATGAGCTCGGGGATCATCTCGGCAGGGTTTTCGTAGGCCTGGATGGTGTTCAGTGTGCTCCCGAGGTGCGAGTAGACCGTCGACATGCCCTGAGCGAGGGAGGTGCCCTGGAGCCTGGGCAAGCCGATACGAGTCCCGATCTCGTAGAGCCCGATCTGGGCGGACGCGACCCAGTTTTGCCAGTCCGCGGACGCGAAGGTCTTGAGCGCGAGCTCGCCACCCACGCCGATCGCTGGATCCAAGATCGAGTTCTTGAACACCTCGTCGTCCGGGAGATGGCTGCGAAAGGTTGTCCACTCCGACCCCCGCGGAAACACCCGCTCGGCGCGGTTGGTGACCTCATCGATGAAGGTTTCATCTGGTCGAAGCAGCATCGTCAGTCCTCGTCGACGTAGTAGGGCATCCGGTAGAAGGCGATACGCCCCAGGATATAGGTCCTCGCGTAGTCCATTTGTGCGCTCATGATCTTGTCGAAGTCGGCGCTGCGAATCGCGGGCATTACGGGCCGGATCGTCTCGAGCGCCTCACGCTCGCTCTCGGTAATAGTCCCCATGTGAAGAACGTGCAGAAAAGCTCCCGCGAACTTACGATTTCCCTTGAACAGTTTGTCCAGATTTGACTCTGTCATTCCATGTGCGATGAATGCGATAGCCTGCTGAGCATGCTCGAAGTCGGTGATGAGACGCCCTCCAGGGTCAAAGTATACTTTAGCCAGTTCATGAATGAACGGAGTTGCTGCCGAGATAAAGAGCTTGCCCATGTCTGCCAAGAAGTCGAGCATCTTCCCCCAGCGAAGCGTTCGGTTCTCCTCGGTGACGATGTGCTCTTGAAGTCGAATGTTCTCGTCGCGGGCCTCGCTCTCGCGGCGGATGAGCTCTTCGCGGATGATGGCGTTCTGCCGCACCTGCTCCGCGGCTCGCTCGTAGAGCTCCGGGACGGTAGCCGCGGTCGTCGATGTCAGTTGGACGATGCGATGGAAGTTATCGATGAGTTTGGCGTGTGACTCCTCGATGCGCTCGAGTAGGCGCTGTGTCCGTTCGTAGAGTCGACGCTCACGCTCGCGATGCTGCGCGGTCGACTCGTGCTTCCCGCTGGGCGGAGCAGGCACTGGAGACTCCTTTTCAGGCACATCCATGTCGACGAAGGACAGTCGCTTGCCGACCTGAAACAGCAGTGAGCCGGCCTCATCGTAGCCCACGAGTTTGAAGTCTGCCCACTCACCGTGGAGTGAGGTCCATTCCCCAGCATGGGTCCACAGCTGCTCGACGAGGAGTTGAATCTGCTCCCGTCTCGCGGCGGGGGTGACCGCCTCGGGACGGAGCCAGAGGAGACCAAAGGGCGCGGTGTCCGTCACTCGCCACAGGTTTGGGTCGGCTCCGAAATCTGCGAGGGAGAAGTCCTGGTAGTGGGCTCCACCTCTTCGACGATGAAGGAAGATGCACCCCAACTCCTGGTCATGGCGCTCTAGCTTCGTTCCCCACTCCTGGGGAGGTGTATGGTCGTTCTTCGGCGTGCAGGGCATGAGTTCGTCCTCGGTTAATCCGTAGTTCACGCACTCCGCTGCGGCAACTGTCGATGTTGCATGATTTACCCACCTAACCAGGACATAAAAGACCTCCAGTTATCCCCTTTTACGTACCTAAGCAGAGGGCTTACCCAGGTAAATCCATCTAGTCCGAAGGTAGAGCTTATCTACCCAAACCAACCGACGTGCAATTCGCCAGTTCGGGTGACTAGTTTTTTCGCAAAAACCACTCGACGATTGCCTGGATTCGCCCCAGGCTCACTGCATGTCGCATGCGAACACGCCCAGGAATGCGGACCCGGCGGCGCTGGCTCAGTTCGACGCTGAGTTCGGTCTCCAGAAGGCTGACGAAGCCACGGTCCTTCAGGAGAGGATCGAGGCCAGCGAATTCGGTCGCCGCTGCCGCCATGAGTGGGCGGCACAAAAGCGCAGGGAGAAGACCGAGCACGTGATCGGGGAGGTCCTCCAGGTCACCCTCGCCCCGGGTGCAGGGGCGCTCGCGGCGTGGAAGACCAAGGGTGGCTTCCCGGTGGGGGCGCTGATCAACGGCGTGGTGGGGACGGGGGCCAAAGCTCTGAGCCTGTATCAGCCCGAGAACGCCACCCTCCGCGTGATTGGCAAGGCCGGGAAGGTCCTCCTCCACTCCCAGATCTCCATCACCACCCACAACCACATCGAGGACAAGGACCAATGACCCAGACCGCTGCGAAACCCTCGGAGCAGCGCACGCTCCAGCGACGCCAGGCCAAGCAGCAGGGCCGTACCCGTCGCGCCGAGCTGCTGCTCGACAAGCAAGCCAAGGAGAAGGCCCGTCAGGACCTCCTCGACGACCGCCAGACCAAGCTCGAGGCCCGCGTGGTCGAGCTCGAGGGGATCGTCGCCGGACTGAACGAGCGCATGCAGAAGATCGAGCAGGACCTGACCTGACAACCCCAACCCAGAGCTAGCCCCAACCCAGCCACGACAAGACCATGTTCAACACCACTCTCAACAGCCTGCTCCCGTGCGCCGCACCGGGGGCTCCATACGGGCTCGAGGCCGCCCAGCAAGCGATGAAGCAGGAGATTACCTGTCCCAGCGAATTCGCCTTCGGCTGCCTCGTGCCCTTCGAGGTCGAGGTGCCCGTGCCCGCTGGCGGCCGCGTCCGCCACGAGGTCAAGCCTTACGAGCGCTTGATGCCCGTGGCCATGGTCGCGTACCTGTCGGGTCCGGATATCCGGATCGAGGCCATCTCTCGTCGTGACGATCGCGACGCGGGCATGACCGGAACCGGCATCACGACCACGCGCGACCCCGACACCTTCGACTGGGAGGCCCTCAAGACCCCCTTCAACCCCTTCCCGCCGGACATCGGGCCCGTCGACAGCTCCAAGGGCTTCACGATCGAGGTCTCGAACCTGACGGGGTCGGATAGCCAGATGTTCCAGGCGACCTTCTTTGGGGCGATCGGCGGCTACGCGGGCCTGCGCTACCTCAAGGAGCACATCGGCTTGTCCGACAAGCTCTACGGCCTGCTGAGCAACTGGCTCAGCGAGTCCGGCATCAACCCGACGAGCGCCGGCAAGAAGGGATGATCCGCTTCCCGACAGAGCTCGTGGGCGAGGAGCTCGCCCGCGAGGCGTCGGTGTTCTTCACCGAGGCGCTGGCGAAGCTCAACGCGCGCCAGTTTCGGCGCGAGGCGGGGCAGGACTTGCCCTGCTGCGCGCGCTGTGGGGGCTGCTCCCTCGACGAGGGGGCGGCGCTTCAAGATGCCCGGCGGCTGCTCGAGACCGGCGCCGGGCATCCCGTGAGCATCGTGGCCTACTCGATGGGCAAGGAGCTGGCGGCCGGTCGGGCGTGTCGGCCCGTGCTGATCGACGGCCAGCGCCTGGCCTACCAGGTCGAGGACGGCGAGGTGCTCGATCCGGTCTCGAAGTTCAACACCGAGGAGAGCTGTTGCTGTGGACAACACGACGACCACGACGGGCCCGGTTGAGGTCCTCGACGCCAACGAGGCGGCCGAGACCCTGACCGACGCCAACTACCCCGACGAGAGCGAAGGGCTGAGCCCGGGCGCCAAGGTGGGCATCGGCCTGGGCGCGACGGCGGCCCTGGGCCTCGCGGGCTTTGGGCTCTACAAGCTCGGGCAGCGCAACGGTTGGTGGACGCCGGTGTCGCCGATCGTCATCGACGACGAGACCACGCCGAGCGACGGCGGCAGCACGCCGAAGGCCCCGTCGAAGCCCAAGGCCAGCGGGCGCGCGAGCGGGAAGCCGCCGAACATCAGCTTGGATCCGGCGGGCTACAACACGATCTTGTGGCCGCGCTCGGCCCCGGTGCGCATGGCTATGTTGAGCCAGGGCTACAAGGTCGAGGTCAACGAGGATGCGCTGAGCTCCAAGGACAACCCGCACCCGCAGGTCACTCGCTTTCAGCGCGACTGGAACGACGTGATCCGTGGGCTGGACAAGAAGCAGGTGCGGCTCCCCAGCGACGTCAAGAAGTCGAGCTTGCTCCGCCACTACCGCGGGATCTTGCAGGTCGACGGCATCGCCGGGAAGAACACACTCAACGCCCTCGAGGTGGTGCTGAGCAACTACACCGACAACGCGATCCGCTGGTCGAGCCTCACGGAGCAGACGTGATGACGCCACAGCAAAAGCTCCGCGAGCTCGGCTACACGACGGCTCCGGCCGGCGTCGCCGACTTCCAGCGCGACTTCAACCTGCTCGGGAGCAAGCCCGTGCTCGTCACCAGCGAGCTCGACGTGGACACGCTCAACGCGATCACCTTGGCCTTCGAGTCCCGCGTCGCCTTCAAGGCCCTGCGCGAGCGCAAGCGGGGTGGCCATGCCTGATCTGAAGATGGCCTTCATCAAGCCCGAGGTCATCGACGCCGAGGTCGTGGGCGTGGTGACCAAGGGCCTCGAGCAGGGGCCGACCTACACGCCCGACCTCGATCTGGGGCCGAGTCCGCCCCACGCCTTCGACGAGGAGGACCCGATCCCCGCGGCGACGCCGATCTTCGTGGGCGCGCCGCTCTCGCCCGGGAGCCCGCCGCCCGTGGCTCGGCCCCACTACACCCAAGTCCTCGACGAGATCTGGCCCGAGTTCGACACCCGAGCCGATCGCACGGCGGCGCGGCTTCAGGCCCTGCTCGACGAGGTCAAGGACGAGGCGCAGCGCGTCCACCTGCTCGCGCAGTCGGTGTGGGAGAAGCTGCCCAGCTACAAGGTCCCGGACTCGGAGCGCAAGCGCTACCAGGCCGAGTTCCTCGCCTACCTCAAGCGTCTGCGCGAGTACGGCGAGGTCCTCGACGAGCTCGAGCCCGACGACACCAACACCGAGTCGGTCTACGTGGGCCTGGTTCGCCGACGCGAGTCGGCCGGTCCCGTGCCCGACGCGATCATGCACATGTACTTCGCCCAGCAGCTCGGCATCTTGTCCGATCACGCCGAGGACATGGGCGAGGGCTTCGTGGGTCGGTTCATGGACGGCCTGGCCCAGACCGGCGAGGCGATCGACGACGCCCGGGACGACTTCGAAGAGACCAAGAAGATGGCCGAGGAGCGCTTCGACAAGCTCTTCGCCGAGCTCAGCGAGGCCGCCAAGCGCGGGATGTTGTGGGGCGGGGTCATCCTGGGCACGGGCTTGCTGATCGGCGGGACCATTGCCGTGGTCCGCATCGCCAACCGCCGGGAGCCCGATGAGGTCTGAGCCCGACGCGCTCGAGGCCGGGGTGCCGACCTGGGCCTGGTACACGCTCGCGGGCGTGGCCACGGCCACGGTGGTGGGCGCGGCGATCTACTCGGCGCGTCGGCCCAGCTTCGATCGGATGATCCGGCGGACCGGCGCGCCGCCGGAGGTCGCGGTCCTCGGCAAGCTCCAGCGCCACACCGAGAGCCGCGGCAACCCGCGCACGGGCCTGGGGCGGGTCGAGCTCTTCCCCGACTTCACCGAGCCCCGCAACGCCCCGCGCGAGCAACAGATC
>NZ_ABCS01000107.1 GCF_000170895.1 Plesiocystis pacifica SIR-1
ACCGAGTCGCAGCTCCTCGGCCAGCAAAAATTCGCCGCCCTCGGGCGCATGTCGGCGGGCATCGCCCACGACTTCAACAACCTGCTCACGACCATCAACCTCGGGGCCCAGGAGCTGGCCTTCCCCGATCTCAGCGAGGCCGATCGCGAGGCGCTGATCGCCGCGATCGTCCAGGCCTGCGAGCGCGGGGCGGGCATCACCCGCCAACTCCAGGCCAGCTCCGCCGCCCAGCTGAGCCGGCCCGAGCTCGTCGACCTCGGCGAGCTCGTGGCCAAGGATCTGGGCGTGTGGCGGACCCTGGCCGGGGCCGAGGTCCGCGTGGAGGGCGTGCTCCCCGACGAGGCCCTGCCCGTCCGCGTCGACCCGGCGCAGTTCCACCGCGTGCTCTTGAACCTCGTCGTCAACGCCTGCCAGGCCATGGGCGAGTCGGGCGAGCTGACCCTGAGCGCCGGCCGTCGCGGCCCCGGCGAGGTGTTCGTCTCCGTCGCCGACACCGGCGGCGGCATCCCCCCCTCCGTCGCCGAGCGCATGTTCGAGCCCTTCTTCACCACGCGCGAGACGGGCACGGGGCTCGGCCTGGCGGTCGTCCGCGGCGTGGTCGTCCAGGCCGGGGGCAGCATCGACTACGCGCTCGCTGGCGGCGGCACGATCTTCACCGTGGTCTTGCCCGAGGCCGACCCCAACGAGACACCGCCCGACGACCCCTTCGGACGCAGCGGCCCGCGCTCGGCCTTCTCCCGCGTCGCCCTGGTCGACGGCGATCCGGCCATTCGCCAGATCGTCCAGCGTCAGCTCGAGCGCATGGGCCACGAGGTCCGCAGCTTCGCCGCCCCGGGCGAGCTGCTCGCGGGCGAGAGCCACTACGACCTGCTGATCGCCGCCATCGAGCTCCCCGGGCTGTCCGGGCCCGAGCTCGCCCTCGGTCTGCGCGAGGCTCGGCGCATCCACCGGGTCCTGCTGTTGGGCGGCACGGTCAGCGAGCGCGCCCGCGAGAGCCTCGACAAGCTGGCCGACGCCCCCGTGCTGCCCAAGCCCTTCGGCGCGGGCGAGCTCGGCCAGGTGCTCGAGCGCATGCTGAGCGATTGAGCGACTGGGCATTGGGCGCAGGTGGCGACGGAGCTGTCGTGACTCAACACACCATTTTTGGGGCGGCCCTCCATGCCGGATCGCCGCCCCACCGCGGGTCCACTTTCCAGGCGCCTGTGGTACACCGTCCCGCCATGGTCGATGACGACGATTTCGCGGCACTCTTCGAGCAGTCGGTGTCGGGCGGTGGCGACCGCTCCAGCGGCAAACGCCTGTCCCCGGGCGAGTCGGTGCAAGCGACGGTGGTGCAGATCGGTCGACAGACCGTCTTCGTCGACGTCGGCACGCGCTCCGAGGGCGAGATCGACGTCCATGAGCTGCAAAACGAAAAGGGCGAGCTGACCGTCAAGGTCGGCGACCGCCTCCGCGCGATCGTGCAGACCGGCGGCGACCGGCCCAAGCTGGTCATGCGCTTCGGCGGCAGCGGGGGCATCGGCGACCTCGAGCTCGCCCTCGAGTCCGGGGCGCCCGTCACCGGCACGGTGACCAAGGCCGTCAAGGGCGGCCTCGAGGTGCAGATCGGAAAGACCCGCGCGTTTTGCCCGGCCTCCCACGTGCACGTGGCCTACACCCCCGACATCTCGATCTACGAGGGCCAGAGCCTCGCCTTCAAGGTGCTCGAGATCCGCGACAAGGGCCGCTCGGTGGTCGTGTCGCGCAAGGCCCTGCTGCAGGAAGAGCGCGAGCAAAAGGGCAAGGCCCTGCTCGAGCAGCTCGCCGAGGGCCAGATCGTCACGGGCACGGTGCAGACCATCCAGCCCTACGGCGCCTTCGTCGATCTGGGCGGCGTCGAGGGCCTCATCCACATCTCCGAGCTCGGCCACGGCCGGGTCGAGCGCGTCGAGGACGTGGTCAGCGTGGGCGAGCAGATCCGCGTCAAGGTGCTGACCATCGAGCCCGGCGACGGCAAGGTCGCCACGCGCATCAGCCTGTCTCTGCGTCAGGCCGAGCAGGGCGCGGGACCGGCCCAGGCCGGCTCCGAGCGCAAGGTCGTCGACGCCGAGGTCGTCAAGGTCGAGACCTTCGGCGTGTTCGTCGAGACGGCGACCAGCGGCGGCATCGTCCCGACCCGCGAGCTCGACCTGCCCCCGGGCGGCGACCCCCGCCGGGCCTACCCCGTGGGCAAGCAGGTCCGCGTCGTCGCCATCGGCACCGACGACAAGGGCCGCACCCGCTTCTCCATGCGCCGGGTGGAGGAGACCGAGGCCCGCGCGAACTTCAAGCAGTTCCGCGCCAAGCAGAGCAAGGGCCAGAACAAGCGCGGCGACATGGGCAGCTTCGGCGAGCTGCTCAAGGCCAAGCTCGAGTAGGCCGGCGACGCTGCGACTCGAGCGTGCCACGGTTGGCGGCGCGCTCAGACAGCCCCCGCGAAGCGCGCGTTTCAGGTAGAGTCCCTCGATGACTGGGACCAACGAGGCGCTGCGCTTCGAACGACTGCGCGAGCAAGACGGCAAGCCCCTGCTGCCGCCGACCAACCTTCAGGGCCTCGTCAGCGGCGGCGGCCTCGACACGGCCAAGGTCGACGAAGCCCGGCGCATGCTCGTCCAGGCCGAGTCCGAGCTCGCCGTGGCGCCGGGCTACCCCGGGCAAGAGCGCCTGTTTTGGCTGACCTTCATGCTCGCGCGGCACTACGCGTCCGTGAACGACCGCCAGCTCGCCGGCCAGCTCGTCGAGGCGGCCCTGCCCAAGCTCCCGCGGGGGCGCCACTACCTGGTGCTGTGCGGGCTGCTCGCCCGCAACTACGCCGCGCTCGGGCGCCTCGACGTCGCCCTGCAGCTGCTGACCCAGCTCGATCCCCACTCCGACGACCTGCACGTCGACACCAGCTACCGCTTCAGCGCGGCCTACGTGCAGACCCACGCCGGGGACTTCCGCGAGGTCCTGCGCGTGCTCGGTCTGCGCGCCGAGGACGTCCCGATCTCCGACGCCTACGACCTGATCTGCGGGGTGTTCCGGGCCCACGCCCACGAGCGCCTCGGCGACCTCGAGCAGGCCAAGGACCAGCTCCTCGCCGTCGCCGGCAGCCCGCAACAGCTCGCCGGCGTGCGCCAGATCGTGACCCTCCAGGCCAACCTCGGCCTGTGCCGGCGCAGCCTCCCGGAGGTCGAGGTCACCGTCAAACACATGTACGAGAACGCCATCGACACCGGCTCGGGGATCAACGTCGGCGCGATGATCGTCGTGCCCATCGTGCTGAGCCTGGTCGGCGTCGCGGGGGCGAGCGCTGCCTCAGCCCTGCCCGGCGACCTCGGCCACACCGTCGCCCCCGCCGTGATCGTGCTGACCGTGGCCGGGACCATGGTCGCGACCTTTGGCTCGATGTTCCGGGGCAACGCCAAGAAGAAGGCCCTGCTGACCTCTGGGGTCCAGGGCGTGGGCAAGCTGCTGACCGTCGAGCAGACCGGCGTGCGCGTCAACAAGCAGCCCATGCTGCGCCTGCGCATGCTCATCGAGGTCCCCGGCAAGGAGGCCTACGTCGTGGTCCACCAGGAGGTCGTCAACGAGCTGAACCTCGCCCGGGTCCGGCCCGGCGCGACGCTGCCCGTGCGCGTCCACCCCGAGGACCCGCGCTCGATGGCCGTCACCTGGTCGAGCTAGACGACCGAGGCCCGGACCGAAGCGCTACCCAGGGCAGGGTCGAGATCAGCACGAACTTGATCCGCCGACGATCGCCCGCGGCCTCGCCAAACACGGCGCGGGGGTGCACGGCCTCGCCCCAGGCCGCCTCGAAGGTGCTGCTGCGAACGCCCGGCGGGAGCTTGGCCCACGCGCCCGCGCAGCCGAGCGCCCGCACGCGGGGGAGCGCCGCGGCGAGCAAGGGGAAGTCGCCGACCTCCGTGCGCTGCTTGGAGTCGTCGCCGCCCCAGGGCGGATCGAAGAACACCAGGGTCCGCGCCGGGCCCAGCTCGTCGAGCAAGGTGGGCAGGTCCGCGACGGCGTCGCCGTGGACCAGGCGCAGCGCGTCGGCGACCCCGTAGATCCCCGCGTTGTGGCGGGCCATGGCCAGGCGACCCGCGTCGGCCTCGACGGCGACGACCTCGAGCCCCGCGCGGGCGAAGGCGATGGCGTTGCCCCCCGCTCCGCAGCCCGCGTCGATCACCGCCTCCACGCCCTGCGCCGCGGCCCACCGCGCCATGCGCTTGGCGAGCACCTCGGGGGTCAAGGACCAGCGCCCCTCCTCGTCCAGGCGAGCGCCGCGACGGCTGAAGCCGGGGGTGGTGTCGCGGCGCCGCCGGGCGTCCTCGGTCCTCGCCGCGCGCACGGCCGACCGGTTCAGCTTGGGGGCCACCGAGACACTCAGAGGCTCGCCCTCGAGCACGAGCCCGCGCAAGCGCGCGGCCACGTCGGCGGCGGCTCGGCTCGTGCACGACGCGCGGGCCCCTCCCGCGTCGAACACCCACGCGTCGCCGCCGAGGTCTGCCGCGCTGCTCGGCCCGAGCAAGCGCCGACATTGCGCCGGGCCCATCCATGCGGGCAGCCCTTCCACGTGAACCTCGCGGCGACCCTCGCTCACCGCGGGAGCATAACCGCTCGCCGCCTGTTACCCTGCAGCGTGCGCTGGGCCGCCAGCATCGACAACTCCCCGACCCTCGAGGTCGCCCTCGCCCGGGGAGAAGAAAGCTTGAGCGAGCAGCTCGGGGACCAGCGCCCCGACCTCGTCCTCGCGTTCGCCACGCGCGACCATCAAGCGCGCTGGCACGAGATTCCCGAGGCCCTGCGCCAGCGCTTCCCCGACGCCGCCGTGGTCGGGTGCTCGGCCGGGGGCGTGCTCGCCAACGGCACGGAGCTCGAGGACGGCCCGGGCCTCGCCCTGTGTGCGGCGCGCTTGCCCGGGGTCGAGCGCACGCCCTTCCACATCGACGCCGAGGCCCTCGAGGCCTTGGTCGGTGGGTCTGGAGACTCGGGCGAGTCGGAACGCGACGACCTGCGCGCGCGCTGGCTCGCGGCCATCGGCATCGCCGAGGGGCCCGACCCGCTGCTCATGCTCTTCCCCGACCCCTTCAGCTGGCCCGGGCCCGAGGTCCTCGGCAGCCTCGACCGGGCCTTCCCCCAGGGCACGGTCGTCGGCGGCCTCGCCTCTGGCGGCGCGCGGCCGGGGGAGCACCGCCTGTTTTGCGACCGCTCGACCCACCACCGCGGCATGGTCGGGCTGGCGCTGCGCGGCAACCTCGAGGTCGAGACCATCGTCGCCCAGGGCTGCCGCCCCGTGGGCGCGCCGATGTTCGTGACCCGCCGCCAGGCCAACATCGTCTACGAGCTCGACGGGCGCCCCGCCGTCGAGGCGCTCCAGCAGCTGTTCACCACCCTCGAGCCCGACGACCGCGCCCGCGCCCGGACCAGCCTGCTCATCGGGCTGTCGATGCACCCCCAGCTCGAGGTCCACGACCAGGGCGACTTCCTCGTCCGCAACCTCATCGGCGTCGACCCGAGCAGCGGCGCGGTCGGCATCGCGGCCGAGCTCCACGGGCACCCGGTGGTCCAGTTCCACCTCCGCGACGCCCAGACCGCCGCGAGCGAGCTCCACGATCTCGCCGCCGAGCACCAGCGCATCCACGGCGAGCGCGCCCCCGCGGTCGCGCTCTTGTTCAGCTGCCTGGGCCGCGGCGAGCACCTCTACGGGCGCACCGGCCACGACAGCGAGGTCCTGCGCGAGCACCTCGGCGCCACCCTCCCCCTCGCCGGCTTCTTCTGCAACGGCGAGATCGGCCCCATCGCCGGGCGCACCTTCATGCACGGCTACACCAGCTCGATCCTGCTGCTGCGCCCTGCGACGATGGTCTAAACACACAAATCCGCCCCTGGGATTGCACGCCGGTGCGCCAGCGGGCACCCTCGGTCCGCCGACATGTTCTCGTACCAGCTCTACAACCTGATCCACATCCTCGGCATCATCCTCGTGTTCATGGCCATCGGCGGCTACGCCTTCCACGGGGCCACGGGCGGGACCAAGGAGACCAACAAGGCCCGCGGCCTGCTCGCCGCGACCCACGGCGTCGGCGTGCTGCTGATCCTCGTCGCGGGCTTCGGCATGCTCGCGCGCATCAGCCCGATGTCCGCCGGGCTGCCCGGCTGGCTCCACCCCAAGCTGCTGATCTGGGTGCTCATCGGCGCCGCGCCGGCGGTGCTCAACCGCAAGCCCGAGTGGGGCAAGGCGCTGTGGTTCGTGTTCCCGCTGCTGGCCGCGACCTCGGCCTACTTCGCCATCAACCACCCGGGCGAGAGCAAGGGCGAGGCCGGGGCGGACGCCCAGACCGAGCAAGCCAAGGACGACGCGAAGAGCGAGTGAGTTGAGGCGCGACGGGCACAGCACGGTCTCGACGGGCCTTTTCGCCTGCGTCCTCGCCTGCTCGTCCTGCGGCGCGGACGCGTCGGCGGGGGCCGTCGAGTCCCGCGGGCAGGTCCAGACCCTCGCCAGCGCGCCGGCCACCACGCCCACGCCCACGCCCGAGGTCGAGCCCGAGCCCGCTCCAGAGCCCGCTCCGACTCCCCAACCGAAGCCCGAGCCGCAGCCTCTCGACGAGGCCGGCCTCGGCGCGCTCATCGAGGACGCCCGCGCCAGCTTGCGCGCCCTCGACATCAAGCTCACCCCCCGCGACACCCCCCGCGGCCCCCTGCCCGCGGACTCGGGCCTGCGCCAGGCCTACCGCGAGCACCGGGCCATCAACCTCGCTGGGCGCAGCGAGCAGGTCCGCCGCTGGATGGCCCTGGCCAAGTTCGCCGCCATCGAGCCCGGCCCCGCCCCCGAGCCCGGTCCCCTGGTCCGCTACGACCTCGTCGTGACCCGGGACGGGAGCCAGTCCTACTTCCACGTCGTCGTCGATCCCTTCGGTCTGGCGGCACAGGGCGAGCGGGGCAAGCACGAGGCGTGGATCGACAAGCAGCGCTGGGTCAACCTCGGCGACGCCATCGAGCCGGGGCGGGCCTACCTGCCCTTCAAGACCAACGGCAACGAGTCCCTGCACAAGCAGTGGGGCAAGGAGGCGGTGATCCGCGATCTGGTCGGCGTCGCCCACGAGTACAGCGCGCGGACCGGGGGGCTGCTGGGCATCGGCGACATCAGCCACGTCGACGGCGGCAAGATCGAGGACCACTGGACGCACCAAAAGGGCGTCGACGCGGACCTCTACCTGCTCGACTGGGAGACCCCCTCGACCGAGCCCGAGCCCGAGCCCGCGTCCGAGGCCCAACCAGCCCCGGACCCGCGCCCCATCATCTGGTGGCACCACTACAAAAGGGGTGTCTCGACCTGGGCCCGGAAGCCCAAGGGCAAGGGCGACCACGAGCCCGCCTTCGATCCCGAAGACCCCCTGTCCGAGACGCCCTCGAGCCAGCGCTTGCGGATCCTCGCCCAGATCATCTTCCTCGTCGACGCCGTCGCCTACTTCGTCCACAACGACCCCACGGTGCTCACCCCCTTCGACGCCGAGGTCGGCGAGCGCCGCCCGGGTCGACGCTTCTTGCACGCCGAGAACAAGGGCTACTGGCCGACCCACGCCGACCATGTCCACCTGCGCTGGGTCGAGGGCAAGCTCCCCGTCGACGTCACGCCACGGCCTTGAGCCTCACTCCGCCACGAATGGAACTCGGTTCTAGCCCCATCAAAATAGAACCGAGTTCTAGACGACTGGCCTAATTGCGAGTGTTCGGCACGCACAGGCATGAGTCATTCAATGGCGTCACCTTCGCTCGTCCACACATTTCACAATACCTCTCCTCGAGCCCGTCAATGTCAGCCTGTGTACTTCGACGGCTTTCTCGATGACACGTAATGCCTACATGTCGCAAAGTCATTAAACATAGAACATTCACATTGACTTGGATGGGCGCGTAGAACAGGTTCTACGCGCAATGCGTTTCTCTAGTCCCCCAATCCGCTCGGCCCAGGGGCTGGCGGCGAGTGCGTGCCTGTTCGGCCTCGTGCTCGCCTTCCCCAGCCTCGCCGAGGCCCGGCCCAACGCCCCCCAGGCCTTTTGCCAGCAGTACCCGAGCAGCCCGGACTGCCTCGGCCGGGTGATCACCTGCGACACCTGCCACGACTCGACGGACCCCGTCCTGTGGAACGGCTACGGCCTCGCCGTGAACGCCGAGCTCGCAGGCCGTGACTTCGACACCTACCTGTCCGAAGCCCTCGCGGCGGTCGAGTCCGAGGACGCCGACGGGGACGGCGAGAGCAACCTCGACGAGATCCTCGTCGGCACCAACCCCGGCCGCGCCGAGTCGCTGTGGCAGCCGCTGCCCGAGCCGACCGGCCTCGAGAACCCCTGGTACGCCCTCGGCGAGTACGACCCCGTGCTCGCCTATCGGCGCATGTCGGCGCTCTACTGCGGGCAGTCCCCCGACTACGCGGCCCTCGAGTCCCTGCGCGCCCTCGACTCGGACGAGCAGCGCGAGCGCGTCCACGAAGACCTCGCGCTGTGCCTCGACTCGGCCTACTGGCGCGGCCGAGGCCTGCGCGAGCTCGCGGACCCCCGCGTCCGCCCCCTCGAGTCTGTCGGGATGGACACGGAGGTCGAGCTCTATGGCGTCCAGCTCGCGCTCGCGGACTACTACTGGGACTACCGCCTGTGGCGCTACGTGCTCAGCGACGACCGCGATCTCCGCGAGCTGCTGACGGCCCAGTACCACGTCATCGAAGGCGGCGACGGAGCGCTCGAGCGCGTCGAGGGCGTCCAGCCCAACCCCCTGCTCGGCGGCGGACAGCCCCTCGAGCCCGAGCACCGCGCCGGGATGATCACCACGCAGTGGTTCCTGGTCATCAACACCATGCTCAGCCCGGTCCCGCGGACGACGGCGGCGCACGCCCTCCGCTCCTACCTGGACATGGACATCTCGCGCCACGAGGGCATCTTCCCGGTCGAGGGCGAGCCCACCGACATCGACGGCAAGGGCGTGCAGGCGCCCGCGTGTGCCCAGTGCCACTCGACCCTCGACCCCCTCGCCTACGTGTTCGCCAACTACCACGGCATCGAGTACCCGAGCGACAACGGCAAGTACGACGAGGAGCGCCTGGTCGGGGTCATCGACGGCTGGGAGCCCGGGCAGGTGACCAGCGTCCTGTTTGGGGAGCCGGTCTCGAGCGTGCCCGAGTGGGCCGCCGTCGCGTCCGAGTCGGTCTACTTCCGCCGCGCCATGACCAACATGTTCGTCGAGCACGCCCTCGGCCGCGAGGCGACGCCCGCGGAGATGTCCGAGCTCGCCGCCCTCGTCGACAGCCTCCCCGCCGACGGCTACTCGGCCAACCGCCTCATCCACCGCATCGTCGACACCGACGCCTTTGGAGCCCCCTGATGTCCACGCCCAACCGTACCGTCCAACGCTAGGGCCTCGCGTTCGCGGGGCTGTGCCTCGCGTCCGCCCTGGGGTGCTCGAACGAGCCCGACCCCGAGGCCGAGCCCGAGATCGCCGCGTCCACCCGCAACCAGCTGCTGTGGAAGCGCTACCAGGTGCTCGAGCAGGATCTGTCCCGCGCCCTCGAGCTCGCCCCCGAGGAGCTGTGCACCGAGCTGGGCAGCTACGACTGCGTCGACGACATCCACCTCGTCGCCCTCGGCGGCCACGACCCCTTTGGTCGCGGCCAGTACGCCCCCGTCGCCAAGCCCATGGTCACCACCCCCCTCGCCGTCGAGCGGGTGGTGCTCGCGGCCTGCTCGGAGCGGGTCGCCCGAGACCACGACGAGCGCGCCGTGTTCACGGCCCTCGAGCTCGACGGGCCCGCCCCGGCGGCGACGAGCGACGCCTTCATCGAGACCGTCGACGCCCTCTACCAGCGCTTGTTGTCCCGCGACCCCATCGACGCCGAGTACGAGGTCCTCGCCGAGCTCCTCGTCGACGACCAGGGCGAGCCGGTCCTCGCCGAGCGCTTCGCCGCCGAGGCCTGCGTCGCCGTCGCCACGACCACCGAATTCATCTTCATCTAGGAGTCCCCGCCATGTCCAAGACCACCTCATGTTCCCGCCGCCGAATGCTCGCAGGCCTCGGCGGCCTGGTCGGCGCCGCAGCCCTCGGCGCCGCCCTCCCCCCTCGCCGCGCGGCGGCCGAAGAGACCGACACCACCGTCGACCCCGCGGATCGGCGCTTGCTCTTCGTCGTCTGCGCCAGCGGAGGCGCGAGCTTGATCGACAGCTTCCTGCCCGTGAGCGTCGACGAGGTCCCGGACGGGGTCGACGCGTCGACCCTCAACGTCTACCCCAGCGAGCTCATCGCCCAGCCCGGCGCGAGCACCATCCGCTGCGTCCGGCCCATCCCCGACACCAGCTTCCTGACCCCCGGCTACGCCATCGAGACCTTCCTCGAAGCGCACTACGAGTCGATGACGGTGCTCACCCACGAGGTGACCTCGGTCAACCACAACGTCGCGCAGAAGCGGGCGATGACCGGCGCGGGGATCAACGGCGGGCGCACCATCGCCGAAGCCGTCAGCGCGCGCTACGGCCTCGGCATGCCCCTGGCGAACTGCAACATGGGCTACGACGGCTACCTCGAGCCGGGGACCGACCGCTACCTGCCGAGCCACGCCCGCGCCGAGGTCATCCTCAACCCGCGCACCTACGCCCTCTCGACCCACGGCAGCCGCGGGATCACCAGCCCCCTCGACGAGGCGAGCTTCGAGCGGGTCCGAGCCGCGCGCGGCCGCCTCGATCAGGTCTCGCCCTTCGGGATCACCTACCGCGACTCGCCCCTGCGTCAGGACTACGTCCGCGCCCGGGACGAGGTCGGTCCGCAGCTCGAGTCGATGGACGCGATCACCAAGCTCATGCTGCTCGACGCGGACGGGCCCGAGGCCGCGCAGCTCGGGCTCTCGCCCATGCTCGACACCCTCCGCGCGACCTTCCCCCAGCTCGACAGCGACATCTGGCAGCAGCAGAGCGCCCTGTCCTTCCTGCTGAGCTTCTTCGGGCTCAGCTGCGCCAACACCGTGGCGCTCGAGTTCAACCCCAGCTTCGAGGGCGATGATCTGGTCGGCGCGCCGCTGGCCTTCGACTACTCCCACGTGCTCCACCGCCCCTCGCAGAGCGTCATGTGGGGGCGGACCCTCCAGGTCGTCGACGGGCTCGTCAAGCTGCTCCAGTCCTTCGACTACCTCGGCGACCCGGCGCTCGGGAAGATGTGGGATCGCAGCTTGATCTACGTCGCCACGGACTTTGGCCGGGACAAGAACCGCCCCTTTGGCTCGGAGATGTTCGGCACCGGCCACCACCTCAACAACGGCTCGCTGCTGCTCTCGCCCATGCTCCAGGGCAACCGCGTGTTCGGAGGCGTCGACCCCAGCACCTTGCTGACCTACGGCTTCGACCGCCAGACCGGGGCGCCGGAGCCCGGCACGCTGATGCGCGAGGGGGACGTCTACAGCCTCGTCGCGCAGGCCATGGGCGTCGACTTCCCGGGACGCCGGGACATGTCCGCCGTGCTCGCGGGCTGAGCGCGCCTGCCCCCCCGCTCCGTCAGGAGCGGGGCGGCCTTGACCTGCACCGCGCGCTGATGGATGAACGAGCATGGCCTGCCCGTCGTGATCGCAGCCTGCCTCGCCGCTCCGGCGGCTTACCTTGGCGCGTTGGCGGCCATCAACGGCTGGCGCCGCCCCGGCGAGCCGCCGCTGATCCGCGGGGCCGTGCCCTACCTCGGCGCCGCCCTGCCCTTTGGCCGCGACGCGATGCGCTTCCTCGACGGGCTGCGGGCCGAGCACGGCGAGCTCTTCACGGTGTTCATCGGCGGCCGGCGCATGACCTTCGCCCTCGACCCCATGGCGGTCCCGGCCCTGCTCAAGGCCAAGCAGCTGAGCTTCGCCCCCGTCGCCGACGAGGTCGTCGACCTGGCCTTCGCCCTGCCCAAGGTCCGCGAGTACGCGGCCATCCACGCGCTCGAGCGCGCGTCCAAGGACTTCCTCAAGGGCGCCGCGCTCAGCCCCCTGACCGCGCGCATGGAGGCGCAGCTCGACGCGCTGCTGCCCGAGTACGTCGACGCCCTGACCCCCGCGGGCCAGGGCCACGCCGAGGCCGACCTCTACCGCTTCATCTGGGACCTGATGTTCGCCGCGGGCACGGACGCGCTCTACGGCCAGGGCGTGGCCACCCCCGCGCTGTCCAAGGCCTTCGACGACTTCGACCAGGCCTTCCCGCTGATGCTCGCCCGCGTCCCGGACTTCATCGTCCGCGAGGGCATCGCCGGGCGCGAGTTCCTGGTCGCGCCGATGGCCGCGTCGACCGGGCCCGAGGCCCCGGCGCAGAGCGAGTGGATGGCCAAGCGCGCCGAGATCATGGCCGCCGAGGACCCCGAGTTCCGCGGCCGCATCCAGGTCTCCGTGCTGTGGGCCGCCCACGCCAACACCATCCCCGCGACCTTCTGGGCCGTCGCGCACCTGCTGCGCCACCCCGAGGCCCTCGCGGCCGTGCGCGCCGAGCTCGAGGCCTCCGAGGGGCTGCGCGCCGGCGACCGCAGCACCGCGACCCTCGACCAGCTGCGCCACCTCGACTCTGCGATCCGCGAGTCCCTGCGCCTGTCCTCGGGCTCGCTGACCCTGCGCCTGGCCGCCGAGGACTGCGAGCTCGAGCTGCCCACGGGGCGCTTTCGCCTGCGCAAGGACGACCAGGTCGCCATCGCCCCCTTCTTGACCCACCGCGACCCCGAGATTTTCCCGGACCCCGAGGCCTACCAGCACGACCGCTTCTACGTCGAAAAGGGCGTCAAGCAGTTCTTCAAGGCCGGCAAGCGCGTGCCCATGCCGCTGATGCCCTTCGGCGCCGGGGTCAGCATGTGCCCGGGTCGCTTCTTCGCCGTCAACGAGATCAAGCTGTGCGTGACGCTGCTGCTCTCGCGCTACGATCTCGAGCTCGTCGACGACGGCCCGCTCCCGAGCTACGACCTCAGCCGCGTGGGCCTGGGCATCTACCCGCCCAGCCAGGACGTCCGCGTGCGCATCACGGCGCGCAGCTAGAGCAGGCTGGCCGTGGCCGTCACGGCGCCGGCTCGACCGAGACGAAGGCGTGGAAGCGATCGCTCTTCCCGAAGGACTTCGAGCGCGGGTTGCTAAAGGCGCTAAAGCGCAGGAGGGTCCCGTCGCGGGTGAAGGCGAGGTCGGCGGCCCAGTCGTCGGTCTGGCTCCACCCGCTCGCGCGCATCCACTCGACGACGCGCTGCATCCCCGCGTCGATGTCGTTCGAGTCCACGCGGAAGTTCACGTGGGCCTGGTTGACCGGATCAGGCACGGCGCCGCTGTCTTCCGCGGCGCAAAACACCAGCTCGGCGGGTAGATGCTCCGCGACGGGCCCAAAGCCCTCGGGGGGCGGGCCCTCGGGGCACACGTCCACGCCGCAAGCGCTCAGGCCGAGGCTGAAGATGGACGCGAGGCACAGCGTTGGCAGCTCGAGAGATCGACTCACCCGACCCGGCCTAGCGCCGGTCCATGGGGGAGACAAGGCGATCGGGCCCCCGAGTCGCTTTTTGACATCCATCTGAACGGGAGTGGACAGCGGCTGGACACCCGATGTCCGGTGAGCGTCGTGCCAGTCGCCCTTCAAGCCCGCGGCAGGCGGACCTCGCGAATCGTCCCGGCCTCGGCGTCGACGAGCAGCACGCCCGCGCACTCCGGGTAGGCGAGGGCGTACTCGATCACCTGCCGCCGGGTATGCCGATTGTTCAGGCTGCCCGCCTTGCTCGTGCCCTTGAACTCCGCGATGTAGCGTCGACGCCTGCGCTCGACGAGGGCGTCGGCGCGCACGCTGAAGCGGCGCAGCTCGCCGTCGACGAGCAGCTCGGACTCGCCCTCGAGCTCCGTCTCGAGCACCCGGTAGCCCGCCCGCTCGAGCACCCGCGCCCCCTTTTGCTCGCCGCGCACGCCGAGCTTGCGGCTGCGCCGGGTCTGGGCCCGCTCGGACCGCCGCGCCCACCACCGCGCCAGCCGCAGCCCCAAGCCCAGGCCCAGCAGCGCCAGGCCCAGGGCCAGCGCGAGCAAAAGCTCGGGGGAGAGCTCGGCGAGGAAGGGCACGGCTCCAGACTAACAGCGTGCGCCGTGTTATTGCTGCCCCGTGCCGCCTGCCGACCACCGGGGAATCCGCGCGCTCGCCCGCGCGTCTGGGCCCACGATGGTCTCCGGCCGGCGCACCTCCCCTGCACCCGTCCTCGCTCCGTCCTGGAGCCTGGTCGTCCTGGGCCTGAGCTGGGCGCTCGGCAGCGGCTGCACCACCCCGGGGTTGACCGTCGAGGGCGGCGAGACCGAGCCGCGCGACGGCGAGGTCGCGCCCGCGCCCGCGCCCGCGTCGAGCTGCGCCGCCGCGCCCATCCCCGAGACCCGAGCCCCCGACGTGCGCCCCGAATACGACACCGCCGACTTCTGGCTCGCCCGCTTCGACCCCGAGGCCATCGACGGGGAGCTCCTCGACCCGGCCGTCCGCGACGCCCTCGCCCGCCAGGTCGCGTCGCTCCCGGGCGGGTGGCGAGACCCCCTCGACCCCGGGGTCGCCGCGGCCGAGCTCGTCGACGCCGAGCTCGGCGAGCGCATGACCTGGCTGCGCGAGCGGGTCGACTCGGGCAAGTACATCGAGGGCGAGGCCGGGGTCCTCGACGAAGCCCGCGGCCACATCCGCGCCGCCCGGAGCCGCGCGGACGACCCCCACGCCCCCGCCGGCACCCTCCACCTCGTGACCCGCGAGACCACCCTGTGGTGCATCCCCAGCGCCCGCGGGCTGTTCACCGAGCCCGTCGATCCGGACTTCGATCGCAACAAGTGCAGCTCCCTGCACATGGGCGAGCTGGTCCGCGCCATCGCCAGCACCCCCGAAGACGAGGCCGGCACGCGCTGGACCTACGTCGAGGCCGGCTACTCCGTCGGCTGGGTCCAGACCGTGGCCGGCGCGAACGAGGGCGCCCCCCTGGGCCCCGCCATGGAGCTCGCCGAGGCCAGGGCCTGGCTCGACGCGCCCTCGGCTCACGTGTTCGCCGACCACGACTCGCTCCGCGCGGGCGCCCGCTTCCCCCTCGACCCCGAGGCCAAGGCCGACCCCGACAAAGGGCTCGCCGTCCGCCTGCCCGCCGCCGGAGGCGAGGGCTTCGTCCGCGCGCGGCTGCCCGCGGGGCTCCACGCCGGCGAGGCCCCCCTGCCCTTCAGCCGCCGCAACGTCCTGACCCAGGCCTTCAGCCAGCTCGACCAGCCCTACGGCTGGGGCGGCCGCGGAGGCCACCGCGACTGCTCGCGCTACCTCAAGGACCTGTTCGCCCAGTTCGGCGTGCTCTTGCCCCGCAGCTCCGGCGCCCAGGCCAAGCTCGGCCGGCGCAGCGAAGACGTCAGCGCGCTCGGGGAGCAGGCCAAGCGCGCGGCCATCCGCGCGGCCAACGAGGAGGGCATCGTGCTGCTCTACATGCCGGGCCACATCATGCTCTACCTCGGCGAGGACGGCGGCCACGACTACGCCATCTCGGCGCTGAGCGAGTACCTCGAGCCCTGCACCGGCGGGGACGACAGCATCCACAAGCTCGACCGGGTCGGCGTGACCACCCTCGAGCTCGGCCGCGGCAGCGAGCGCCGGGCCTTCATCGAGCGCATTTCCAGGATCGCGGTCTTTTGAACCGCTTGGGCGGATCGCGGTCTCTTGACCGCTCGGGCGGATAGCGGTCTTTCGAATCGCTAGAACGAATCGCGGTGTTCGAGCCGCTATTTTTCGAGCTGCTATTTTTCGAGCTGCCTGGCCACCGGGACCTCGACGTAGTTGTCGCCCGTGTCCTCCGGCAAGCTAAAGCGCAGGTAGTAGCGGGTCCGCGCCCGGCCGCCGTCGACGAGCTCGAACTCGACCTCGATGTCGAACATCCCCCACACCCACAGGGTCAGCTCGAACTGCGAGGCCCGGTTGGTCTGACGGTGCACGGGGTTGCGGAAGCTCGGGTGCAGCTCGTAGGTCACCGCCTCGACGCGGCGCAGCTCCTCGTCGCTGCCGTCGACGTAGACCCGCACGTTGTAGTGCTCCATCCCGCCCGCGCGGACCCGGCGGTAGCGGATCTTGCCCTCGCCGCTGCGCACGAACTCGCTGCGCACGGTCACGTCCAGCCTGCTCATCGAGCACCTCCCTCGCGGCGCGTCGGCCCGGTCTTGCGGCGCTGGACCGCGACGATGCCCGAGACGCCCTCGGGGGCGACGTCGAGCTCCCCCTCGTCGAGCACGGGCAAGCCGTGGAGGACGGTCGCCGGGTTCCCGCTCGCTCCCCCAGCCTCGCCGAGGGGAACCTCGCCGGCCAACGGGGGCGGGAGCTCGCCGTCCGCGTCCATGGTCTCGAACACGCTGGGCCTGGCGGGAGCCTCGAGCTCGACCGGCGCGGCCTCCTCTCCCTGTTCTTCCTGTTCTTCAGGGACCTCGCTCTCGTCTTCGAACGCCTCTGCGTCGTCGTCATCCCCGAGAGCTTCCAGACCGAACTGCGCGCCGTCCCCCAGGATGACCTCCTTGGCGACCGCTCCCGCGTCCGCGAGCTCGGCCGAGCGGCTGAAGGTCGGCGCCCCCGGGGCCGTGGCCGCGGCGGGCTTGGGCGCCGCCGCCGGGACGGGGGTCGGGCTCGGGACCGCCGCGGGAGGCGCCGGGACTGGCCTGGCCTCCGGCAGCTGCGCGAAAGAGCCAGCCTCGTCGGCCTGGGACCTCGCCACCTTCGCCCGCTTGCGCTCGACCGCCGGCGGCTCGGCGCTCTGTGTCGTCGCCTCGAGCTCCCGCGCCGCCCGGGCGCTCGCCGAGGGCGCGATGACCTCGAGCTTACCGGACGCGGCCTCGCCCTCGGGCAGCTCGCGCAGGCGTCGAACTTCGGACAGCGCGACGGCGATGGAGGTGTCGTCCACGGCCTCCTCGGCCTCCTCCCCGAGGCTGCCGTCGCCGTCGACCTCGTTTTGGGGCTCGGCGTCCCGGGCCACCTTGCGCAGGTCGGCGAGGGCGCGGTCGAGGGCCTCGACGTCGTACTGGCGCTTGCCGTGCACCGCCTCGCGGATGTGCACGCCCACGGTGTCGATGCGCAGCAGCAGATCCTCGAGGTCGTGCTTTTTCTTGGCGTGGTTGGCCGCTCGGTTCGGCGCGTCGGAGCGCTCTTCGATCAGCTTGGAGATCGAGGTCCCCAGGGCGCACACCAGGTTGAAGCCGAAGGCGACGGTCTGGGCGACGTCCTCGAGGGAGCCCGCGGCCACGGCCGCCAAGGTCGTGATCCCCGCGAGCCCGAGGGTCACGGTGCTGACCCGCTTGTTGCGACGGATCGTCCCCTTGCGCGCCACCTCGTGGAGCAGCGCGTAGCGCTTGACGTCGACCCACAGCCGGCGGGTCGAGAGCAGCTTGGCCTCGGCGGTGAACAGATCCATCGCGCTCGCCGCAGTATACGCCGGTGCGGGCCTGCCGCGCCTCGAAGCTTGGAAAAGGCGCTCAGGAGGAAGGGTCGGCGTCGGCCTCGGCCGCCCCACCGCCGATCACCCCGGCCTCGTGGAGCTCGTCCAGGGCCGCGTCGTCGAAGCCCAGCAGCTCGCGGAGCACCGTCCGCGTGTCCACGCCGAGGTCCGGACCCAGCCAGCGGGTCCGCCCAGGGGTCTCGGACAGGCGGGGGGCGTGGGCGGGGAGCTCGAGGCGGGTGCCGTCGGGGAGCTCGGCCGCCTCGAACATCTCCCGGGCCCGAAACTGCGGATCCCGAGATACGTCGGCGATGCTGTGGATGGGCCCGGCGGCGACCTTGACCGCGTCGAGCTCGGCGAGGGCCTCGGCCACGGTCTTCGATCCGGTCCACTCGGCGATGGCGGCGTCGAGGCGGTCGGCGTGGGGCACCCGGCCGTGGTTTTGAGCCAGCTGCGGGTCGTCGCGCAGGTCCTCCCGGCCCATGACCTCCATGAGCCGGCGGAACATCGAGTCGGAGTTGGCCCCGATCGCCACCCAGGTGTCGGGCTCGCGGCAGGGGTAGGTCCCCGTCGGGACCACGCCCTCGAGCTTGCTGCCCGAGCGCTGGCGGACGTGGCCCTGGGCGCTGTACTCCGGCAGCAGGGACTCGAGCATGTTGAACACGCTCTCGGTCAACGCGACGTCCACGACCTGCCCGCGCCCCGTGCCCTTGCGGCCCGGGCCCCCGTCCCGAGCCTGGACCGCCGCGAGGGCCCCGAAGGCCGCGTGCAAGCCCGAGATGGTGTCGCCCAGGCTGACCCCCGAGCGCACCGGCGGGCGCCCGGGCTCGCCGGTCAGGTAGCGCAGCCCGGCGACGGCCTCGGCGACGTTGGCGAAGCCCGGCAGCTGGGCCTTGGGACCGGTCTGCCCGTAGCCCGAGATCCGCACCATGATCAGCCTGGGCTCGAGGGCGCTCAGGGCCTCCCAGCCCAGGCCCCACGCCTCCATCCGGCCCGGGCGAAAGTTCTCGATCAGCACGTCGACGCGCCGGCTCGCGATCAAGTTTTGGATCAGCCAGCGCCCCTGCTCGGTGCGCAGATCGATGGCCACCGAGCGCTTGTTCCGGGCCATCGAGCGCCACCACAGCGAGGTCCCGTCGGCGTGGAGCTTGCGCCACTTCCTCAGCGGGTCGCCGGCGCCCGGGTCCTCGACCTTGATGACCTCCGCGCCGAAGCTGGCGAGCATGGAGCCCGCGAAGGGGCCGGCGATGAGCGAGCCGAGCTCGAGCACGCGCAGCCCCTCGAGGGCCCCGCGGGGCGGTTGGTCTGGCGCGGAAGGTGGCACGGACACGGCCGCAACCTAGCAGGCCGGGCGCCGCCCTCGACAGCTGCTATATGGATCCTCCATGGCCACGGGCTTCCACACCTGCGCGCGCTACGACCACCCCGTGGCCGCGCTCGTCGAGCTGCTCGGGGATCCGCGCTACCACGAGGCCCTGGTCGAGAGCGGCGGCGCCCGTCGCCGCGCCCACGCCCGCCGCCTCGACCCGGCGGCGCACCTGCTGCGCGTCGTCGTCGACGTGTGGGAGCCGGCGCTGCACGGCGGCGGCGAGAGCCGGCGGACCATGAGCTTCGAGCTCGACCGCGGCACCCTGCGGGCCGCGTGGTCCCAGCGCATCCACGGCTTCGAGCGCCGCGTCCGGGCCGAAGGCACGACCGAGCTGATCGCCCTGAGCCCGACGGCCTGCGAGCTCCACACCCGCGGACGCATCGAGCTGAACATCCCGATGATCGGCGCCACCCTCGAGCGCCGGCTGCGAAGTCAGCTCGAGGCCGACAGCGCCCGCGAGCGAGACTTCACCCGCGCCTGGCTCGAGCGCGCGTTGGCCCCAAAAGTGAAGCCAGCCGCCAAGCCAGCCGGTTCGCCCAGCCGCTAAACCAAAGGATGCGGCATGGGCTCGCGCTGCGCCTCGAGCACCTCGATCAGCCGCGCCTCGAACTCCTCGCGCTCCCGATAGACCGTCAGCCGCTCGCCGATCGACAGGCCCACGGTCCGCGCGATCATGCCCCGAATGGGATCGGACACGAGCACGTTGAACTCGGCGTAGGCGGCCGCGAGCTCGATGGTCATCGAGGTGCTGACGTGGGTGACCCGCCCCGGCCAGGACTCGAGCAAGGACAGATCGACGAACAGCGAGACCTGCTCGACGATGAGCCAGGGGAAGTGCTCCTTCCACGCCGCCACGCACCCCTCTCCCGGTCGACCGCGCCCTGTCACGAGACCAACGCGCGGTGGGATGCGGGCAAAGACCACCGACCCTCCCGAGTCCTCCCACGCCTTGCTGTTGGAGCTTTCGACGTCGATCACGTCGCCACTCTAGCAGAGCGACCCCGCTCGACTCAGTACCCATTTGCGCTGCAGCCATGAAAAGCAGCCCGAGTCATGACAGGGTCCCCACATCCGCAAACCGAAGCGGGCGGTCCTTCGGGCTCCCTCACCGCATCCCTACCCACGCCCCAGCTCATTCGGAATCATCGGCTGCAGCGAGCGCTTCGACCCGCGCCTCGAGCTTGCGCAGCTGCTCGCGCAGACCCTCGATCTGCTTCTCGGCGGCGGTCAGGCGCGGCTCCCCAGCCTTGCGCAGCCCCGAGAGAATCTGGCGCACGCGGACCGCATCCTGGAGGGTCAGCTGTCCGCGTAGCTCTCGAGGGCGTCGATGGCCTCCGTCGCACGGGCCGCGCCCAGGGCCGAGGCCGCCGCATGCGCCCCGGGGGAGGGGGGGTCGCGGAGCAGTCCACGAGGCGCTCGATCGCTTGCTCCGCCCTCGCCCGCCGCGATCGAGGCGGCGCGCGAGCTCGCCGAGGGCCTGCACGGCCGCAGGGCGCGCGCGGTTGTCGGTGAGCCCGGCCTTGGTCCGCGCGATCAACACCCCGAGCGCGCGGCTGTCGCGGGTGGCCCCCAACGCACGCAGGGCCCCGCTCTGCGCGACGCCGTTGTAGCTATCGCGAGAAGCTGCGGCCTCGAGCTCGTCGAAGGGCGCCGCCTCGCGCTGGTTGCCCAGCAGCTCCCACGCAGCCGCGGCCGCGCGCGGGGGCAGGCGACGACGCAGGCGCTCGACCACCGCCGCGGCCAGCTGCTCGTCACGAATCTCGGCGCAGGACCGCAGCAGGCCCTCGAGCACGCGCAGGTCGGCCTCGACGGTCACGGCGTGGACCAGCGCCTCGACGCAGGCCTGAGAGCGCCGCCGCCCGAGGGCCTTGGCCCACTCGAGGCGCACGCCCCAAAAGGGCTCCTGTGCCCAGCGCTCGCGCAGCTTGGCGATCTGCGCAGGCTTGCCGCGCTTGGCCAGCACGCGCCCGGCGAGGATCCGCCCGAGCACGTCGGGGGCCTCGACGAGCTGGGTCTCGAGCTTGGCCGTGCCGGGGTCGAACTCGAGCTTGTGGAGCACGGCGAAGTCCGGGTCGACGCGGACCTGATCGGGCTCGCCGCCCATGTCGAAGGAGAAGCCGTGCTGCGCCCGCTCGATGTCCACCTGGGCGCGCTCGCTCTCGCCGTCGACGGTCCACTCGAGGGTCAGGGGGAAGGCGAACACCGGGACCTCCGCGCCCCCCTTGCCCGCGTCCTTGCCGACCTGGGCCTGCTTGATGGTGAAGGTGCCCCGCTCGCTCGCGTCGTCGTACTCGAACTCGACCTCGAGCTCGGGGTAGCCGGGGCTGCGGAACCACTGGTCGAAGAACTGGCCCAGCGAGCGCCCGCTGACCTGCTCCATGACCCGGCGAAAGTCGTCGGTCTCGACGACCTTTTGATCGTACTCGCGCAGGTAGGTCCGCACCCCCTCCCAGAACAGCTCGTCGCCCAACATGCCCCGCAGGGTGTGCAGCCGCGCCGCGCCCCCGGGGTAGAGGTGCATGTCGTAGAGCTCGAAGGAGCTGTGGTAGTCGCGGGTGACGATGGGCCGGCGGTAGCGGCTGTCGGCCTCGCGGAAGTAGGACTGGGCGTTGAGCCACAGCTCGTAGAGCTGCTCGTCCCGGCCGAGCACGTCCTCGAACCAGCACACCTCCATGTAGGTCGCCCAGCTCTCCTTGAGCCACGCGTGGGCGTAGTCCCGGCACACGACCCGGTCGCCGAACCAGCTGTGGGCCATCTCGTGCACGTTGATCTGATCGACGAGCCGGCCCCACTCGCCCGCGAGGGCCTCGTCGAGGATGAAGCCGTCGTCCCAGCTGACCAGCGAGATGTTCTCCATGGCGCCGCCAAAGTGGGGCAGCGCGAACTGGTAGTACTTGGGGAAGGGGAAGGGCTGGCCGAGGCGGGCCGTCATCCAGCGCATGATCTCGGCGGTCCCGCCGAAGCTGCGCGAGAGGTGGGCCGGGCCGTGGGCGCGGGTGCAAAAGTAGGCCAGCTCCACGCCCTCGCAGTCGCCGTCGTCGAGGCGCACGAACTCCCCGATGGCGAAGCAGGTCAGGTAGCTCGGGCAGGGCTGGTCGAGGACCCAGTGCGCCGTCTTGGTCCCGTCGTCGTGGGCCTCCTCGGACTCGAGCACCCCGTTGGCGAGGATGGTCAGGGCCGCGTCGGCGCGCAGGTGGAAGGCCAGCGTTGGCCGCACCGAGGGCAGGTCGACGGTCGGCAGCCAGTGGCGCGCGCGCTCGGTCTCGTGGTCGGTCGCGGCGTAGCGGGGCGCGTCGGCCCACGCGTCGCCGTAGTGCTCTGGGCTCGCGAAGAACAGGCCCGAGACCGGCTCGCGCACGCGGTAGCGCAGGGCCAGCTTGCGGGTCTCGCCCCGGGGCGCGCCCTCGGCGAAGCACACGCGGACGCGCTCGCCGTCGTAGGTCCAGCTCAGCTCGGGCGCGCCGGCGCCCTCGTCGACGCCTTCGACGGCGAGCTCGAGCAGGTCGATGGCGTGCAGCTCGAGGCGCGAGGCCCCCGCCCGGTTCCAGCGCAGCGTGTGGGTGACGGTCCCGCGGACCTCCCGGGCCCCGAGGTCGACGCGCAGGTCGATGTCGAGGTGGACCGGCTCGATCTCGAGGTCCGGGGGGTAGTGCCGCCGTGCCCCCGGCAGGGTGAACTCCCCCGCCGCGCCCCGCCCGTGGGCGTGGTGTTCACGGCGGTGATGGGTGCAACCAAAGTGATGACGCGAGATGTGCCGGTCGCTCATGCAGACGACCCAGCGTACCGCACTCTCAGCTATCCAGGCCGAGGATCGTCTCGGACAGCACCGCGACGCCGAAGCCCGTGCCCCGGTCCTTGGGGAAGGCCGGGCCCGCCAGATCGAGGTGCGCGAAGCGGACCCCCGTATCGGCGACGTGGTTGTAGACGAACTGCCCGGCGCAGGCCGATTGGGCGTTCATGCGGTTGCGGACGGAGTTGCACATGTCCGCGACCACGCTCGAGAACTCCTGGCGGTAGAACTCGGGGGCAAAGGGCAGCGGGTGAACCAAATCGCCACAGCGCTTGCCCGCGGCGACCATCGCCGCCTCCAGGCCCTCGTCGGCGCAGTAGAGCGCGCCGTGCAGCAGGCCCGTGGACACCATCTGCGCCCCGGTCAGGGTCGCCGCGGTGAACACCGTATCGGCCTCGAGCTCGCGGGCGGCCCAGCTGACCCCGTCGCCCAGGCACAGCCGGCCCTCGGCGTCGGTGTTGTTGATCTCCACCGTCTTGCCCGAGTGCAGGGTCAGGATGTCGTCGGGCTTGTAGCTCGCCGGGCCGATGGCGTTCTCGGCCAGGCACAGCAGCAGCGAGACCTTGTGCGCGCAGCCGCGCTGGGCGAGGACCCTAAAGGCGCCGAGCACCGCGGCCGCGCCACCCATGTCGCACTTCATGCCCTCCATCGCGCCGCGCGGCTTGAGGTGCAGGCCGCCGGTGTCGTAGGTGACACCCTTGCCGACCAGGGCGATGTGGCGGACCTCCTCCTCGGCCGCGCGCGCGGGGGTATAGGTGGCGACCACCAGGCGCGGCGCCGCGAGGGCGCAGCGGCCCACGCCGTGGATGCCCCCGCAGCCGTTCTCGAGCAGCTCGTCCCCGACGATCTCCGTGATCTCGACGTTCTTGAGCCCGTCGAGCAGCTCGCGCGCCTTCGCGGCGAAGGTCTCCGGGTTGAGCTCGCTCGGGGGCATGTCCACGAGCTCGGCGCTGTCGCGCACGGCCTGCACGACCTTGGCCGTGCCCGTGGGCGCCGCCAGGGGCTTGCCCTGACGATCGACCGCGAAGATCTGCACCCGCCGGCCCCGGGGCGCCTTGCTCTTGCCGCTGTACTGCGGGAAGCAGCGCCCGATGGCGACGGCGTGGGCGAGGATGTGCTCGGCCTCGTCGGCGACGAGGATGATGGCGAGCTTGCCCTTGCCCCCGGCCGAGGACGCGACCACGCGACGCACGGACTCCGCCCGCGTGGGCGTGTTGTAGCGCGAGACCCTGTTTGGCAGGAGGCCCACGGCCAGCTGGCGGGGTTCACTGCCCGTCAGCGTCTTCGCGGCGCCGCCCAGGTCGCCCACGCTGACGTCCTTGGCGAGCTCGACCGCGAGGGCGTCGAGCTTCTTGCCCAGCAGCTTGGGGAACTTCTTCTTTCCAAAGACCTGCTCCGGCCCGACCACCAGTACGGTCTTGGCCCCCTTGAGCAGCGACTTGATTGAACTCGCAAATCCGATCGATGACACCGCGGACGAGTATGCCCAAAAAACGGGCGGCGTGGGGAATCCCCTTTCGCCCCAGCCCCGACGACTCGTCGATGACCGAGCCACCGCCCCGAAACGAGCAAAGACACCGGATTCACGCAGGTCGTCATTGACAACGGACAGGCCGGACCGGGATGCTAGGCGGGCGAGGGAGCTCGACGCTCGACGCCTCGCCGGTGGACAACTCGATGCGTACCTCGATCCTCGTCTCTCTCTTCTCCGTCGCCCTGCTCACCGCCCTCCCCGGGGTCGCCCACGCGGGCCCCGAGGCCGCCGAGGCCAGCGCGGACGCCCCCGCAGATGGCCCGGAAGAGGGCGCTGAAGCCCCTTCAGAGGCCGTCGGGGACTCTGAGGCCGCCCCCGAGGCCGCGGCCGAGCCCCCCGAGACCGCCCCCGAAGAGCCCGCCCCGATCGCCGATCCAGCCACCGAGGATTCCACCGAAGGCCCCGCAAAAACGGGCACGACCTCCGTCGGAGGCGATCCCACCCAGGGCAGCGAAGCCCGGGCGCCCGGCAAGAAAATCCAGCTCCCCGTCGACATTGGGGACAAGCACAGCATCACCTACACCAGCCTCCTGGCCCCGCGGATCAACCCCCTGGGCCTCGAGGAGCGCTTGTGGATCGGCTACCAGTACCGGCTCTACGATAAAGAAAAGACGATCCTCAACGGCAGCAACATTGGCCTGTTCTTCCGCCCAGTGGTCAGCCCGGCGATCGCCCTGGTCGGCGCGACGCTGCAGATCCAGCCGGCCGCAGTGTTCCGATTCCGGGCGACCTACAGCTACGTCCAATACTTCGGCACTTTCCAGTTTTTCCAGTCCTACCAGTCGCCCTACGACGACTACTCCGACACCCAGCTGGACACGGCCCGGGACGCCGGCCTCAACTACGCGACCGGCGGTCACCAGGTCGAGCTCGAGGCCCTGGTCCAGGCCCGCTACAAGGGCCTCGTGCTGCGCAGCAGCACGGTGATGGTCTACAACACCTTCAACAACCTGCCCGAAGATCGCGCCGCCGACGATCTCTTCTACGCCATCCGCTACGACACCCTCACGCCCACCCAGGGCTGGATGCTCAGCAACGACTCCGACCTGATGTGGCTGCAGGACATCAAGGGGCCGCGCCACGCCTCGCTGCTCGCGGGCGTCCGGGCGACGACGGTGATGCCCTTTTACAACGAGAGCGTCTACGAGGACGGCGACGACGCGAGCAACAACCCCAACGGCCCGCAGCTGCGCATCGGCCCCTCGATCGGCTACATCTTCTACGACCGCCCCGATCGCTTCCCCCGCTTCAACCGCCCGACCCTCATCCTCCAGCCGCAGTGGCACGTCCTGCACCGCTGGCGCACCGGCGAGGCCATCGTCGACGGCCAGGACGTGGGCGTGAGCCAGGCCATGCCGACCATCGTCATCGCCTTCGTGTTCACCGGTCAGCTGTGGGGCCGGAACTAGCCCCTCAGCAGCTCGTCTCGAGCACGACGCTCCACTGATCGCCGCAGCCCGTGTCCGCGGGGTTGTAGGCGTCGGGGTCGTACTCGGAGCACTCGAGCTCGGCCATGCACGCCCCGAACCCGTCGAGGGCGTCGACCATGGCCGGGCACTGGCCCCAAAAGTCGTAGGTCAGATCCATGCAGTTTTGCTGGGTCTCGTAGTAGGTCCCGCCGCACTCGATGTAGCGGCGACAAAAAGCCTCGAGGCCGCCCTCGCCCGGGAACACGCCCGGGCCGCTCGGCTCGGCCGACGTCGTCTCGCCGCCCGTGCCCGTGCCGCCCTCGGTGCTGGTCCCAGCCTCGTCGTCCCCGCCCGTGTCCTCGCCGATGGCCGTATCGCTCTCGTTGCCCTGGTCGCCCCCGTCGAAGTCGCAGCCGACCAGCCCAACCAAAGCAGCGAGGGCGAGCGACGAGGCCAGGCGGAGGTGGGGGCGGGTCATCGCCGGAGTATAGGTGGACCCGCCGGGCAGCCGCCGATGTTTTACACGGAGCGGACATGCCCTCAGCGCCCCCGACGCTAGGCTGAGGGCCATGTCCAAGCAAAGCCCATCCCTGCTCCGGGGGCTCGCCGTGTGCAGCTCCCTGACGCTCGGCGTCCTGGTCGTCGCCAACGCCCAGTTTGGCTGCGACGCGCCCAAGCAGGGCGACGCCGAGACAGACGCCCCCGCGGCTCCCGAGGCCGATGCGCCGACTCCCGAGCCGGCTCCCGAGGCCGCTCCCGAGCCCATGCCCGACGCCAAGGCCGAGCCCACGGCTGCCAAGGCTGAGCCCACCAACGCCGCCCCGTCGATGGCCGACAGCCTCGGCGACTCGCGGACCTTCATGCCCGCGAGCAAGTCCGGAGGAGACTTCGGCGCCGCGCGCTTCCCAGGTGAGATCGGCGAGGGCGTCCAAGCGGCTGACCAAGACGCGGCGCAGCAGCCCAACCAAAACCCCCAGCAGCAGGCCGCGCCCCGACCATGATCGACCTCAGCGACATGGTCGGCGTCTCGCGCTCGGCGACCCTCGTGCTCGCGTGGCTCGTCGCCATCTTCGTGCCCCTGGAGTGGGCCCGGCCGATGTCACCCGGCCAGCGTCGGCTGCGGGCCGGCCTGGCCACGGACCTGGCCTTCTTCGCGGGCCAGCACCTCGTGTTCGGCGCCCTGGTGGTGTGGTGTTTCACCGGCGCCCTCGAGCGCGTGCCCCAGCCACAGGCCCTGGCCACGCTCCAGTCGGGCTTTGGCCGCCTCCCCCTGGTCGTCCGCGCCCTCGCGGTCATCGTGCTCGGCGATCTGGCCATGTACTGGGGCCACCGCCTCCAGCACCGGGTCCCGCTGCTGTGGCGCTTCCACGCCGTGCACCACAGCGCCGAGAAGCTCGACTTCATGGCCGCCCACCGCGAGCACCCCCTCGACGGGCTCTACACCCAGTTCTTCATGAACCTGCCCGCCGTGCTGCTGGGCTTCTCCTTCGAGGGGCTCTTGGGCCTGGTCGCCTTCCGCGGGCTGTGGGCGACCTTCATCCACGCCAACGTCGACCTGCCCCTGGGGCGCTTGGCGTTGGTGTTTGGCTCCCCGCGGCACCACCACATCCACCACCTGCGCGAGCGCGACCCAGGCAACTACGCCAACCTCGCGCCGTGGATCGACTGGCTGTTCGGCACCCACCGCGAGCTCGACGACGAGCAGCTCGCGCGGATCCAACGCGGTGACGGCCTCGACCTGGGCCTCGACGAGCCTGGGCCCAAGACCTACCTGGGTCTACTGGTCCACCCCTTCCGGCCCAAGTGAGTCGTGGACGTGGGGCAGGGAGGGCGTGGCGTCGTCCACGACGGCTAAAATGGACAGGGACTGTGAAAAAATCACGGTCCCTGAGTCGTGGACGTGGGGCAGGGAGGGCGTGGCGTCGTCCACGACGGCTAAAATAGTCAGAGGGTTGGCCAGAACTCGTTTTGGCCGACCCTCTGAGTCGTGGACGCGGGGCAGGGAGGGCGTGGCGTCGTCCACGACGGCTAAACAAGTCAGTCTGGGGTCCGGAGCACCCGAAGCAGGGCCACGGCGACGAGCACCAGCACGGCGCACAGCGGCAAGGACACGACCAGCACCACGGCCCGGAGCGCGTCGAGGCCCCCCGCGAGCAAGAGCACCAGCGCGCTCCCGCTCAAGGCGAACAGCCAGGCGAGCTTGGCCCCCAGCTTGGTCGCGCCCCCGCCCGCGCCCAGGCTCGCCAGCGCGAGCACGGCCGAGGCGACCGAGACCGCCGCCAGGCAGGCACAGCACGCGAGGCTGGCTAAGGTCAGGCCGACCCGCGCCGGGCTGGGGCACAGGCGCGCGAGCAACTCGAACAAGGCCGCGCCGGGGTCGGACGCCGGGACCTCCACGCCCGTGAGCACCGCGGCGCCGCCAAACACGGACATCCACACCAGGCACGCCGCGCTCGGGCACAAGAGCACCCCGAGCAGCAGCTCGCGCACGCTCCGTCCCCGGGAGATGCGGGCGATGAACAAGCCCACGAAGGGCGCCCAGGACACCCACCAGGCCCAATAAAAGACGGTCCACTCCCCCAGCCAGGCGCGCTCGGCTGGGGTCGCCGAGCGCCCCGTCTCGAGCGCGCGGGCCCCGAAGATCTCGAGGTAGGCCCCGAGGTTTTCGAGCAGCGAGCGCCCGAGCTCGGCGCTCGGGCCGAGGACGAGCACCGTGAGCGCGAGCAGGCCCGACAGCCCCAGGCCCACGGCGCTGAGCCGACGGATGCCGACCTCCTCGCGCACGAGGGCCCAGGCCGTGAGCCCCGTGAGCCCCGCGACGAGGGCGACGAGCAGCGCGACCAGGACGCCGTGCTCGGGCGACTCGACGAACAGACCCGCCAGCCCCGAGCGAAGCTGGGTCGCGGCCAGGCCGAGGGAGGTCGCCACGCCGAAGGTCGTGCTCGAGGCCGCGAGCACGTCGACGAGCTGACCCGCCCGGCCCTCGACGCGCGCGCCGAAGAGCGGACGGAGCAGCTCGGCCATGCTCCACAGCCCCTTGTCTTCCTCGTCTTCCTCGTCTTCCTCGTCTTTCTCGCCTTTCTCGCCTGGCCGCCGCCAGACCCAGGCAAAGGCCAGCCCGACGAGCGCGTACACGGCCCAGGCGTGCAAGCCCCAGTGGAAGGCGCTCAAGCCCCCCGCCGCCCGCGGGTCCGCGAACGCGGGGCTACCCGGCGTGCGCAGGTGCAGGCCCGGCTCGGCCACGCCGTACACCAGCAAGCCCGAGCCCACCCCCGCCGACAGCAACATGCCCAGCCACGCCGCCCGCGAGTGGGCCGGCGCTGCGCCCTCGGGACCCAGGCGCCGCCGCCCGTGGGGGCTCAGCGCGATCCCCAGCACGAGCACGACGAAGGCGGAGAGCGAGGCGACGTAGAACCAGCCCAGGTGCGTGACGACCAGCAGCTGTAATCGGCCAAAGACCGCGCGGACCAGCTCCTTGGCCAGGCACACCCCGAGCAAGGCCAGCGCGATGGCGGCCAGGGTCCCGCGACGGACCGCCGCCGCCCGGACCTCGACTGCCTGTTCGCGCGCTGCCATGGCTCCTCGCCGAAGCCTAGCAGCCCAAGCCCGCGCCCTCGCCGGTCTCGCGCATGTGGAACAGCCCCCAGCACAGGTCGCCCTGGGCCCCGCCCTCGATCCAGTGGCCGAGGCCCGCGCACGTGCGCTCGATGTACTCGGGGCTGACCCCGCCCAGGCGCGCGTGCTCGGCCCGGGTCTGCTCGAGCACGCGGCGGTAGTGGGTGGTGAGCTGGTCGGTGAGCTGAACACCAGCTCGCCGCCGGGGCGCAGCACCCGGGCGATCTCGGCGAACACCCGCGGCCGGTCGCCGCTGTGCAAGATGGCGTCCTGACACCAGACCACGTCGAAGCCGTGCGCCGGGAAGGGGATGGCCTCGAAGCTCCCGTCGACGATCTCGACCCGATCGGAGAGCCCGGCGGCGGCGGTCAGGCGACGCGCGCGGGCGTTCTCGACGGCGCTGATGTTGAGCCCGACGACCTCGCAGCCAAAGCGGCGCGCGAGCAGGCGAGCGGGGCCGCCAAAGCCCGAGCCGAGGTCGAGGTGCGCTTCACCGCCAGCGGGACTTCAGTCCCTATCATCGGGTCTCAATCTCCCCTCCCCTCGTCATCGCGCGAGCCCCTGATCCTCTCGGGAGAGCCCGCTCGCGCTACCATCCCCGGGTGGGTCATTCGCAGCACCCCTCGACGCCGAGCCGTGTTCCCGAGCTCGATCTACGCGACGCCTTGGCCGAGCGCTGCAGCCCCGAGGCCCTCGACGCCCTCGCCCTCGAGCTGCGCGCGGCCCTGTCGGGGGTCGGCTTCGTGACCGTCGCCGGGGCCCTCGAGCCCGCGCAGCTCGAGCTCGCCGCCGAGCTCCGGGCCCTGTCCCGCGCGCTCTTTCGCCTGCCCGCGCCGCAAAAGCAGGCCCTCGCCATGGTCCACTCCGGCCTGGCCTGGCGCGGGTGGTTTGCCCTCGGGGATGAGCTCACCGCTGGCCTGCGCGATCAAAAAGAGGGCTACTACCTGGGCGTCGAGCACCCCGACGCGCACCCCCTCGTCCGCGCCGGGGCGCCCATGCACGGGCGCAACCCCTGGCCGCCCGGGCCCGCGTTCGAGCGCTTCCCCGCCGTGGTCGCGGCCTGGATGGCGCACATGCGCCGGGTCTGCGAGCTGCTGATGTCCCTGGTCGCCCGCGGCCTCGGCCTGGCCCCCGACTACTTCGCGCGGCGCTTTGGCGACGAGCCCACGGAGCTGTTTCGAATCTTCCGCTACCCGCCCCGGCGCGAGGCCGACCCAGACGCTGCAGACGCTACAGACGCTGCGTGGGGCGTCGGCGAGCACACCGACATGGGCTTCTTGACCGCCCTGCTCATCGACGGCAGCCCCGGCCTCGAGGTCCAGGACCTCGACGGGCGCTGGCTCCCGGTCCGGCCCGAGCCCGGGCGCTTGGTGGTCAACGTCGGCGACATGCTCGAGGTGTGGACCCGGGGCGTGTACCGGGCCACGCCCCACCGGGTCCGCAACGACGCCCTCGCGGGCGAGCGCCTGTCCTGGCCCTACTTCTTCGACCCTGGCTGGCGACAACCCCTCGACCCCATCCCGCGCGCCGAGCTGTCCGCCCTCGGCGGGCCCTCGGCCGGCTCTGGTCGGCGCCGCTGGGACGGCCTCGAGCTGGCCTCCGTGCCGCCGGGGACCCGCTACGGGGACTTCGTCTGGGCCAAGATCTCCGGGGTGTTTCCCGAGCTGGCCCGCGCGGTCGAGGGCCGGCCCGAGAGCACGCGTTGACGCGACGCTTGTCCGCCGCGCGAAGAAGCCGGATGATCCCCAGGTGCGACCTAGAGTCCTCGCCATCGCAGCGCTCCTCGCCCTGACCAGCTGCTCGACGAGCTACCGAGCCCGCTTTCACGACGAGCTCCCCAGACGAGACGCCGAGCAGACGGATCGAACTGCGCCCGCGCAGCCGTCCGCCGCCGCGCCCTTCATCAAGGTCCACACCCACACGGGCGAGGTTTACGTGTTCGACCAGTGGCGCTTCGACGAGGCCCAGCGCGTCGTCTACGGCCACGGCATGCGCTACTCCGCGCAGCGCGAGGTCCTCGAGCGCAGCGAGTTCCAGATCGCCTACGAGCAGGTCGCCCTCGTCGAGAGCAACACCCCCGAGAAGCTGACCCACGCGACCTCCCTGGCGATCATGGGCGTGGCGGTGGGGGCCGTCACCGGCGTGGGCATCTACTGTGGGATCAACCCCAAGGCCTGCTTTGGCTCCTGCCCCACCTTCTACGTCGAGGACCGCGAGGGCGCGCTGACCCTGCGCGCCGAGGGCTTCTCCTCGGCGGTGGCCGAGGCCCTCGAAGAGCGCGACGTCGATCACCTCGGGGTCGTCGACCCCCTCGACGATCCGCAGCAAGGCCAGCGCTTCGAGCTGATCATGGCCAACGAGGCCCTCGAGACCCACTTCCTGCGCAGCGTCGAGCTGCTCAGCGTGGCCCGGCCCGATCCGGCGGTCGAGATTTTCCACGCGGGCGGGCGCGTCCGCGAGCGCGCCATCTTGCCGCGCTTCCTCGGCGTCCGCGGGCGCGCGGGCCCGACGCGCTGCCGGTCCGCGGGCGGCGACTGCCTCGACGCCGTCGCCCAGGCCGACGCCCTCGAGTACGCCTCGACCACCGACGGCGTGGACCTGGCCGCCGAGGAGCACATCGAGCTCGAGTTCCCCGATCTGCCCGCGGGCACCAAAGGCGTCGTGGTCCTGCGCGCCCGCAACACCCTGCTCGACACCTTCTTGTTCTACCAGGGCCTCGCCTACATGGGCGAAGACGTGGCGCGGTGGATCCTCCGCGCCGACCGAGAGGGCGGCGACGGCCCCCTCGCCCAGCTGCTGCGCGGCTTCGACGAGGTGCTCGGCGGCGTCGAGGTCGAGCTGTGGCAAGGCGGGGCGTGGGTCCCCGCGGGCGGCCTCTACGAGTACGGGCCGATCGCGAAGGAGACCCAGGCCATCGAGCTGCCCGCCCGCGCCCGCGCGGACGCAGACGACGGCGAGCCCCTGCGCCTGCGCCTGCGCCTGACCCGGGGCCGGTGGAAGCTCGACCAGGCCAGCCTCGGCGAGCGCGTGGCCGTGCCCTCGGCGGTGACCCTCGAGCCCGTGGCCCTGGTCCACTCCCGGGACGGCCGCGGCCAGGCCGACCCCGAAGGCCTCGCCACCTTGCTCGATCCCCAGCGGCGGCTGATCAGCTACCCCGGCGACGTGTGGACCCTGGACTACGCCCTGCCCCCGGGGAGCCAGGCCCTGTTCCTCGCCTCCGAGGGCTTTTATTGGGAGTGGACCCGAGAGGACTGGCTGGCCGAGCAGAGCGCCCTCGAGGCCGCGCGCTTCTTCGCCGACCCGCGCGCGACCTTGCGGCGCCTCGCCCCGGACTTCGCCGCCATGGAGGGCGAGCTCGAGCCGGTGTTCTGGAAGACCCGCATCCGACCGGTGCCCCTCGAAGGCGGCGTGGTCGAGGGGGCGCCCCAATGAGCGCCCGTCGCCTGCTCGCCCGGGCCCTTTGCCTTGGCCTGAGCCTCGGCCTTGGCCTCGGCGGCTGCGTCCACGCCAAGGACCGCGCCGAGGGCTACGGCTCCGGCCCGCCCGCGACCTGGGCCGAGGTCGAGAAGGTCCCCGTCCACGGCTTTTGGGTGTGGCTGCGCTTTCACGACCGAGACAAGCTCGTCGGAGAGCTGCTGTTCGCCGAGCCCGGCTTCGAGGTCGCCGTCCAGACCAAGGAGGGCATCGTCGAGACCCGGGCCTGGTCCGAGCTGCGCCGGGCCACGGTCCAGACCGACCCCAAGGCCAAGGTCTGGCTCGCCAGCATGGGCCTGGTCACCGCCGTCCTCGTGCCCCTGGGCGTGGTCACCGGCGCGTTGGCGGTGATCGTCGTCCCCGCGACCGGCGTGCTGGGCTCTGTGGCCATGGGCATCACCTGGGCCGAGAGTCGGGTGATCTTGAAGGGCGAGGACCTGAACCTCCTCTACCAGTACGCCCGCTGGCCCCAGGGCTCCCCGGAGCGGACCATCGCCAACGACCCCGTCGGCACCCCGCTCCAGCCCGAGCCAGAGCCAGCAGCCAAGCCCGCGCCGCCCCCCGCCGCCCCCATCGAGCCCGTCCCCTTTCGGTGACGCCCACACGACAAAGGGGCCCCGAAAGGCCCCTCCTCACCCGCGCGTCCGCGCGAGCCGC
>NZ_ABCS01000106.1 GCF_000170895.1 Plesiocystis pacifica SIR-1
TGCGCCAGACAAACCACGAACAGCCTACCTTGTGGAGAGTGTCGGAGTGAAGTGCCCGGACGGCGCGGCGCCGCCCTGTGCTGAGCACGGCTAACGATCCCGGCTCCTCCACCCCTAGCTGCTGGTCTATGTCGCTCGTGATTCGACGCTAGTCGTCGCGCTCCTTTCTGTCAATCTCTGTTTGCCCTGCGGATGCAGAATTGGTGATCAGACCATCTCGGCCGCGGAGGCGTCGATGAAGCCCTTGTCGCCCAGAGCCTCGAGCCGACCGAAGTACTCGTCGCGAGCGTCGTCGGCCGAGGCGAAGCGCAGCCTGTGCATGCGCATGTGTTGGGGGTGAGTGCCCCAGCGGACGACGACCTCACGATCGTCGAGGGACACCCGGTAGGTCAGCGAGCCCGTGTTCGCGGCCCCGCTCTTGTTGTCGGAGGCGGCCCGACGCGGAGCCTGGCGACGGACCAGCACGCGGGTCTCGGCGCGGATGAGCTTGCGCCCCTCCTCGGTCCCGCGGGCGCGCTCGAGCTCGGCCTGGCGCCGGGCAAAGAGCAAGCGCAGGGCGATCATCGGCACGGTCGGGCCCTCGCGCAGGCCCGAGCGGCGAAACTGCGGGCTCGTGCAGGTGGCGTCGACCGTTCGACCTTCGCGGTCGATGGTGAACGAGCTGCGGTAGGTCCGGTGGGCCGCCGAGTCGACGACCTCGCCCTCGATGCGCGTGCCCTGTCCGCCCAGCTCGTGGACCTTGGTCAGGGTCACGGCCTGCTTCTCGGCCAGCAGGCGGTGGGCCTGCTCCTCCCGGGCGTCGCGGTAGCGCAGGGCCTCGGCGTCGGGGGGGTTGGCGAGGAGCGAGCGGGCCAGGAAGCGGCCGTTGGCCAGGTCGTGGACCACCGTCCCGCGCTGCATGTGATGCAAGATGGCCTGGCGCGCCCCGGCCACGTCTGCGCCCATTTTCTCCTGGAGCTCGGCGAGGGTCAGGCCCGCGTCCGCGCCCTGCAGGGCCGTCAGCGCGGCCTCGGCGAGCTTGGCCTTCACCTCGCCCGCGACCAGCAGGTCGAAGGTCGCGATGCCGGCCCAGCCGCTGTCGGTCCAGCCCGAGAGCGCGAGGGTCAGCTCGGCGTCGCCGAGATCGAGGATGTAGTAGGCCGGCAGCCCGGCGCCGACCAGGCGCACGCGCACGGACTTGCAGTGGGGCAAGAGCCGGGCGAGGACGCTGAGCCGACGCCGACCCCAGGTGCGCACGACCACCGGGGTCGCGCCCTGGTAGGCCGGGCCCGTGCCCTCGATGAGCTGCTCCCAGGGCTCGAGGATCATCCGCGGCGCCTCGCCGGGGACGAGCTCGAAGCGCAGCGCCCGGGGCGAGGTCTTGGCCCGGCGCATGCGCAGGGTCAGCAACACGTTGTAGAGGTCGATGGGCGAGAGCTCGAACTCCCGCGCCGGCAGGGTCGAGGCGGCCTGGACCTGGCCGAAGGCCCGGAGCCAGCGCAGCGGGACCTCGAGCTCGCGCTCGGTCACGCCCTCGCCCGACTCGGCCGCGGCAGCCCCTGCCCCGATCTCGAGGGTCGACTCGCGGTACGAACGCATGCGCCCGATGCCCCGGGTCAGGACCTCGTCGATGGCCAGGTGGGTCGTACCGGGGGTGACCGACTCGGCCGTGTAGCCCTCGCCGCTGCGGATGAACAGCCGGGCGTAGGCCGACTCATCCGTCGAGAACACCTCGATGGCGACGCCGGCCTCGGACACGGTCAGCACGGGATCGAGGGGCCCGCGGCCGCTGCCCTCCTCGTCGTCCCCGGACTCGCCGCCGTACTTCTCGGCCAAAAAGCGCTTTTGCGCGTCCCAGACCTCGTTGCTGACGCGCTTGCCCTGGGCGATGAGGTAGGCCAGGTAGTCGGCCCGGTCCCGCGCCTTGAAGCGCAGGTCCGAGGCGAGCACGTCGGCCACGGTCATCAGGGCATCGCGCGCGACCCCGGGGCGGGTGAGCTTGGCGACCAGGCCCGCCTCGCGCAGGCCGTCCGTGGGCAGGTGCAGGCGGAAGCTCTCGTCGTCGGTGACGGGCTCGGAAGCGGCGGCGTAGCGCAGCTTGACGGCGGCGACATCGTTGGCGCTCATCGTTGTCCTCCCAGAGAGTCCAGAGAGAGTAGTTCGGCGAAGTGGTGCATCACGCGGGCGCTCCCTTGGCGTTGGCGGTCGTGGTCTTGCCGCGCTGGGCCCGACGCAGGGCCTTGTAGGCGACCTTGCGCACGGCCTCGTCCTCGCCGTCGCGCTCGAGCAGACCCTGGAGCGTGGTCACGGCCTGATCCGTGCCCAGGCGCCCGAGGGAGGCGATGGCGGTGAGCCGCGCCGGGTCCTTGCCCGCGGCCTCGGCCACGGCCACGAGGGCGTCGAAGCGGGCGTCGCCCAGCAGCACCGGCAGGGCCAAGCGGCGGCGCTCGGCGGTCTCGAGCAGCTGCTGGCCACCGGCGCCGCGGATCGCAACCTCGATGACCGGCGCGACGGCGACCTGGTCAGCGACGCTGAGGCGATCGACGACCTCGCGGGCCGACTCGCCCGTGTCGCCGCCCTTGCTCAGCAGCGCGGCGATGGCCGCACCCGCGGCCGAGCGCACGGTCGCGTCGCGGTGGCTCAGGCTCGGCTCGATGGCCGCGATGTCGTCGGCGCCGCCTTGGGCCCCGAGGTAGCGCAGGGCCTTGGCGAGCACCGAGGTCGGGACCTCGCCGCTCCCCGAGAGCAGCCCGCGGACCGTGCCGTGGACCTCGACGCCGGCCTGGGTCGCGGCCCACAAGCTCGCGCCCCAGGCCCGCTCGTGCGCGGCCTTGTCCTCCTTGGAGGCGCCGCGCCAGCCCTTGGCCGCCCGATCGACGGCCAGGGCGATGGGCTCGGCCAGGGCCGCCGCCTTGGCGCGCGTCCCCTCCTCGCCGCTGCCCGCCGCCGCGCCGACGATCCACGCCGCGTCGGCCCGCTGGGCCGCGGCCTCGCCGGTGAGCAGCTCCTCGAGGCTCGCCGGGCACTCGCCGCGCCGGACCAGACCCCGACGCAGGCGCTGGCGCACCTCGTCCTGGCGGATCTCGGTCATGCGCGCCACGAGGATCTCTGGATCGCCGTGGGTCGCCAGGTAGGACGCCGCCGGCCCGCTCAGGGCCGCGTGCTTGCTGCGCAGCGCGACCAGGGCCGTGCGCGTCTGCTCCCCGGGCAACACCTGCTCGAGGGCCTCGTGCGCGGCCTTGGCCAGGCTCTGGGAGTTATCCGAGAGCAGCTCCGCCAGCACGGCCTCGGAAGCCGCGGCCGCCGTGCCGAGCTCGCCCAGCTCCTTGATGGCCGCCAGGCGGATGGCCTCGGGCTCGAGGCGCTCCTTGGCGACGCCTTCGATCAGCGCCCGGCTGCGCTCGTCGCCCGCCCGGCGCAAGCCCGCCAGCGCGCCCAGGCGCTCGTTTTGCTGACCCTGGGCCGCGGCCCGCTCGACGGTCTCGCGGATCCGGTCGCGCTCGTCGGGCTCTTGGAGCCGCGGCAAGATCGCGCCCAGGGCCTCGAGCACCGTCGGCGCGAGGGCCCGGTCCTCGTCGCTGAGCTCGACGTCGGGGCCGGGGTCCAAGAGCAGCTCGAGATCCTCGAGGGCCCGGCGATCGCCGAGGCGCCCGAGGGCGAGGATGGCTCGGCGCCGCTCGGCGTCGAAGCCCGCCTTGAGCACGAGCAGCAGGGGCTGGAAGGCCTCGCCCTTGCCCTGAGCCGCCATGCCCTCGGCCGCGGGCAGCACCAGCTCGCGCCGGCCCGCTTCCAGGGTCGCCTTCAGCGCGTCGAGGGTCGCGCCCTCGACCCACTCGGCGCGGAACGAGAGCACCTCGCAGGCCGCCACGCGCACCGTCTCTTCGCGGTCCTCGAGCAGCCGCGCCAGCAGGGCCTCGGCCCCGATGTCGTCGACGTCGCGGAGCAGCCGGGCGGCCTTTTCACGCAGGCCCGCGTCGGTGCCGTTGACGATCACGCCCAGCCACTCGAGCAGCAGGGGCTCGCGGTAGCGCTGGCGCGTCACCCCGTTGGCCAGGCGCACGCGCTCGGCCTCTGGATCGCGGGCGATGCCGACGAGGGCGTCGTAGCTGCGCCCGCGCAGGCCCGCGTCGTCCTCGGTCACGAAGCGCAGCAGCACCGGCGCCCCCGCGGGATCGGCCACCCGCCGCAGGGCGCCCACGAGCGCGCCGCGATCTGCCGTGCGCTCGGGGTCGTCCTCGAGGCGCGCCGCCAGGACCTCGGCCGCGGCTTGCTTGGCCCGGGACACCGGGACCTCCGCGCCGCCTTCGCTGGCCTTGCGGACCTTCGACAGCGACACGACGGCCTCCATGGCGCGGGTCGCCGTGCGCTTGTCTTCGCCGCGCAGGAAGGCCGCGAGCACGTCGAGGGTGCGCAGGTCGCCGCGGCGCGCCAGGGCGCTGGCCGCCTTGAGGCGCAGGTCGTCGTGGTCGCTCTCCATGGCCCGCAGCAGCGCCACGGCCACGCGCTCGTCCTTGGCGTCGACCAGGCGATCGACCACGGACAGGCGCAGGTCCGCGTGCTGGCTGCCCAGCGCCACGAACCAGGGCTCGAGGCTGTCGGCCTCGAACAGCTTTTGGATCTGCATCAGCGCGTGCCCGCGGACCTCTGCGTTGGGCGCATCGACGCCCTCGAGGGCCATGGCCCGCGCGGCTTCATCCCCGCCCAGGGCCTGCTGCACCAGCTCGTCGATGGCGGCCCGACCCACGTCGGCCGCGGAGCTCTGCAGGCACAGGCCCAGGGGCTCGACGGCCCCCTCGGCGTAGAGGCCCCGGAGCGCGGCCACGGCCGCCCGGCGCACGAGGTGGTTGGGGTCGCTCAGCGCCCGGCGCAGCACCGGCAGCACCGCGTCGCGCCCGACGACCTCGCCCGCGGCGAGCTTGCCCAGGCGGTCGATGCTGTCCCGGCGCACGCGGTGGGTCTCGTCGTGAGCCCCCGGCGCGGGGGCCTGGCGGACCAGGCCGGCGTAAGTGCCGAACACCAGGCGGCGGAAGTCCTCGCCCGCGCCCCCCGTGCTCGAGCCCGCCGTGTCGCGCAGCTGCGTGACCTTGCCCGCCGCGTCCCCGGCCGCGTCCTTGCTAGCCGCGGCCAGATCCCGAGCGGAGCCGATGAGTCGGCGGATCCACCCGCGCCGCGGCGTCGCCCGGCGCTCGCGGTCCTCGTAGTTGGTCTGCGGCACGGTCGCGTCGGCGCCCTCGGAAGCATCCGAGACCGTCGAGACCTTCGGCCCCTTGAGCCGGCCCGCCTCGCGCCAAAACGCCAGGGCCTGGGCGCGCAGCGAGAGCACGCGGGCGGCGGCGTAGCGCAGCGAGGGGTCGTCGCTGGCCAGGCACTCGACGATCATCCGCAGCCGAGCCGCGCGCTCGCCCTCCTCGGGCCACTTCTTCATGTCGCCGGCGCGGTCGGGCTTGGGCGGCCCGACGAGCTCGGTGGCGAAGGTCATCAACCCCTCGGCGTCGCCCCGCTCCTCGAGGGCGCGGGCGGCCGCGAAGCGGATCACCGGCTCCGAAGAGGCCAGCGCCGCGAGCATGAGGTCCGGGCGCTGCCCCCGGCGGACCCGGGCGACGTCGCGGGCGACGACGATGGCGAACACCAGGTCGAGGATCTCCCGATCTCGGTCTTCGAGGCCGCGCAGCAAGCCGCGGGCGCCGTCGGGGCCCAGGGCCGCCAGGCTCAAGATGGCGCCGAGGCGGATCGGGCGGTGGTCGTGGGCCAAGGTCCCGACCAGCACCGGGACCGCGCGCACGTCACCCAGGCGGGCGAGGCCCTCGGCGATCCAGCTGCGCACCGGCAGATCGTTGTGGGACAGGGCCGCGAGCAGGATCTGCGTGTCCTGAGCGGTGCAGGCCGTGGCCAGGCCGCGGCTCGCCTCCTCGCGGACCAGGGGCTCGCCGTCGTCGAGGAGCTCGACGAAGAAGGGGATGGTCCCGCGGTCGCCGACGTCGGCCATGGCCCGGGCGGCGCGGTGACGCAGCTCGCTGCTGGGCCGGCGCGGGTCGGACTCGGGCATGGTCAGCAGGCCGCGCATGGGCGGCAGGGCCCGGTCGTCGCGACGCTTGCCGCACAGCTCCGCCGCGCGCACGCGCAGGCCGTAGAACTTGCTCCCGAACGCCGTCGACCAGGCGTGCTGGTCCCGGGGCAGGACGCGGTCGAGGGTCTCGATGGCCTCGGTGTGGACCGCGGCGTGCTCGTCATCGAGGAGCTCGATGAGCCGCTTGCGGACCAGATCCTTGGGCGCCTTGCGGGCCCCGTTGGCGCCCAGGGCCCGGACCTTGGGCCGCGGAGAGCCCATCGCCGCGAGGTAGACCTCGGCCTTGTTCTTGTAGCGGCTGACCCGGTCCTTGGCCTTCTTGGACTTGACCAGGCCCTCGTAGGCCGCCGCGCCCACGCCCGCGTCCTGGTCGGGCACGAGCTCGAGCAGCAGCTCGTCGGCCCAGCTGTCGGGCACCCGCTCGAGCTCCTCGATGACGCGCTTGCGGATGTCGGCGTGGCGCGAGCGCGCGCCGCGGGTCAGGGGCACCTGGGGGTTCGGGGGCTTGGCCGAGTGCCAGGCCCACAGGGTCTTGAAGGCCTCGGAGCGGACCTGCGCGGCCTCGTCGTCGAGGGCGTTGCCGAGCAGCTCGTCGGCGCGGCCGGCCAGCTCGGTGTTGCCGCTGCGCTTGCCCGAGCCGCCGAACTCCACGAGCAGCTGCAGGGCCCGCTTGCGCACGTCCTGGCTGGCCGCGCCCAGGGCCAGCTCGGCCAGGTCGAGGGCGCCCGCGTCCTCGCGATCCGAGGCGAGGATCTGCAGGTTCTCGAACACCGCCGTGCGCACGCCGGCGTCGGGGTCGTCGAGCAGCCACTGCAGCCGCGCGGCCAGGCGATCGTCGTGGGGCATGGCCAGGATGCCCGTGGTCAGGGCGCCCGCGACGGCCTTGCGCACGCCCGCGTCGGCCTCGCGCGAGAGCTGCAAGAGCGCGCCCGTGGCCCGACCGTCGCCGAGCACCGCGAGGCTCAGGGCCCCGCGCAGGGCCGTGTCGGCGTAGCGACAGGCCATGGCGGCGAACAGCGGCTCGAGGCTGGCGGGGCCGAGCTCGGCCTTGGCGTCGCCGTCGGTGAGCTTGCAGCCGAGCTTCTCGAGCTTGGACAGCTCGGTCTTGAAGGTCCCGCGCAGGCGCGCGAGCAGGTCGGGGTGGATGCCGATCGACAGCAGGAAGGCCGTCTCGCGGACCTCCGCGTCGCCGTCGTCGAGGGCGTCTTCAAAGAGATCGCGGCCGGTCGGGTCGGCCAGCGCCCCCTCGCCCGCGACCTTGTCCAGGCGCAGCTTCAGGAGCTTCAGCAGCGCCGCGATGCGGACGTCGGCGGGGCCCTGCTCGTAGGCCGTGCGCAGGGGCGCCCGCGAGCCGGCGGGCTCGAGCTTGCACAGGGCCTCGAGGGCGGCCGTGCGGACCTCGGACTTCTTGTCCTTGAGGCGGTCGGCGATGAGGCCGGGGACCAGGGGCGAGACCTCGCGCAGCCCGGGCAGCTGCTCGACGGCGTGCTTGCGCAGGTCGGCGTGCTTGCCGTTGGCCGCCGCGCGCACCGGCGCCAGCGACTTTTGCCCCTGGATGGAGCGCAGGGCCTTCAGCGCGGCGAAGCGGACCTTCTGATCCTTGTCGCCGAGGGCCTCGGTCAGCGCCGGGCGGCTGCGTCGGCGCTTGCCCGAGGCGATCAGCTCGGCGGCGCGCTTGCGGACCTCGGGCTTGTTGTCCTTGGCCAGGGCGCGGTCGAGGAGCACCCGGGCCGAGTCCTCGGGCAGCTTGGCCAGGGTCTCGAGGGCGCCGACCCGCTTTTCTTGCTTGCGGGCCTTGAGGTCGTCGGCGAGCTCGGCGAAGGCCGAGGCGATGCGGTCGACGTCGTCGGCCGGCGAGGACTGGCCGTCGAGGTCGATGACCAGCACGCGGCGCTTGCTATCCACCATGACGAGAGAGCCGCCCTCGTCGTGGTCCTTGGCGCGGTAGGGCTTGAGCCAGCCGAGGCCGCGGATCTGGATGGCGCCCAGCTCGACGGTCTTGGGCTTGCGCCGGGTGTCGTGGATCCAGGCCTTGAGCTTGCCGTCCACGCCGACGCTGAGCAGCCGGCGGGTGCGCTCGCGGCCGGCCTCGTCGGTCAGCTGGAGCCCGAGCACCAGGCCCGTGACCGCGCCCGTGTGGGCCTCGTCCCGGGACCGGTCCTCCTCGTCGGCGGCGCCTTCGAGGTAGCTGACGCGGATCGAGCCGTCGCCGCAGCCCGCGATGATCCGCCCGTCGCCGGTGAACTCGAGGGCCGTGACGGCCTTGTCGCCCTCGCCCGCAGGCATCTCGCGGACGCCCTCGAGCTTCAGGTCTTCGCCGATCACCCGGACCGTGCCGTCGTCGCCGCCCACGGCCAGCTTGCCCGACTTGCTGTCGAACGCGGCGCAGCGCAGCGGCCGAGGGCTCAAGCGCGCGCGCAGGCGCTCGCGGAGGCTCTGGTTCTCGAGCTCGTAGACCGCGAGGTGGCCCGAGTCGTCGACCACGGCCACGCGCAGCCCCTTGGCGTCGCTGGCGATGGCCGTCACGCCCACGCCCACGCCGTGGCGGTGGCTGAACACGGCCTTCTTCTCGTCGCCGCTGACCACGAAGCCGTGGACCTCACCGGCCGAGCCGCCCGCGAGCAGCAGGTCGCCGGCGGCGAAGTTCAGGGCGTGGATCGAGCCTCCGACCTCGAAGCTGGCCAGGTGCGCCAGCTTCGACTTGGCGTAGACGTGGACCTGCGAGCTCTCGACCGAGGCGGCGTCGCGCTCACCGGCGACGGCCAGCTGACGGCCAGAGCGCGAGCCGGCGACGGCCCACAGGTGCTCGAGGTGCGTTCCAAATTTTTGCGTCCCCATGCGAATGCGTCCTCTCGAGTGTCAGGCGCTCAGGGCGGGTGGGAGCTGGGTGGAGATGCCCGAGTGGGTGGCGCGGATGCGGGCCAGCGCCGCGACGCAGGCCTGCCACTCGCCCCGAGCTTGGGAGTGCATGAATTCGTCGAGCACGACCACGGCGATGGGCGCGAACTCGCCGTCCTCGACGGCCAGGTCGCGGACCACCTCGACCAGGCGCCGCTTGCCCTCGCTCGCCGCGAGCTGCCGCTTGGGCAGGCCGGCGATGGGCTCGCGCCGCTCCGTGCGGCCCGGCGGCAGGCCAAACATGACCGTGCGCAAGAACTGGCGCAGGGCCTCGCCGGTCTCGAAGCGCTCGCTGCCCTCGGGCGCCGAGGCCAGGACCTCGACCTTCGCCTGCGCCCGCGAGGGGACGCCCGGGCCCTTCTTGGGCGTCCACGAGGCCGGGATGGTCTCGGGGCGGTGCTGCTCCCAGAGCAGGCGCACGGCGAACAGCCGGACCTCGCGGTCGGGGCTCTCCATCAGCCAGGCCAAGCGCGCGGCGCCGCCGAGGGCCCGGTAGTGCCGGCGAATCAGGGCCGAGGCGACCTCGCGGCTCGACTTGACCGCGCTCTCGGCCAGGGCGAACACCCGCGCTGGGATCAGCCAGTCGACGGGCGGCGTGGGCTTGTCGTCGTGCTCTTCACCGATCGACAGCAACACCTCGCTGCCGATCTTGCGCGGCTCCTTGTAGTCGCTGGCCGCCAGCGCATAGACCAGGTCGCGGTCGCCCCAGCGGACCAGCTCCTGCCCAGCCACGGCCGCGGCGAAGCGGCGCACGTCCGGGCGCGGATCCAAGAGCAGACCCCTGGCGCGGTCGAGGCCGTAGTCCTCGGACTTCAGCTTGGCCTCGAGCACGCCCCGCAGCGGGTCGTCCTTGTCGGGCCCGATGCCGGGGTGGTGGTAGACGAGGTAGGTCTGGGCGAACACGCGGACGGCCTCGGGCTGGGCCTTGCCGCCGTCGCTGCCCGCGGCCATGGACCACAGCCGGTCGACGCCCGCCGCCCGATCGCCGCCGCCGAACACCTCCGGGGCGTAGTGCTCGAGCAGGTAGTTGCGGGCGAAGCTCGACAGCTCCGGGTCGGGGTGGCGGGCCAGCTCGAGCAGCCAGGACAGGCGCAGGCGCTTCGGCTTGACCTTGGCCGGGTCGCCGAGCACGGCCAGCGCGGTGCTGCGAAGGCGCACGTTGGACACCAGGCCCTCGAGCCACGCGACGTCGAGCTGGTCCTTTTTGAGCACCCCCGAGCGCAGCCACTGGCTGATCGTGTCGGAGGACTCGGGGTCGAGGAGCTTGGCCTTGATCCACTCGACGCCGATCTCTTTGACCGGGCGCGAGCGCAGCTGGTCGTAGACCCGGCGCTTGTCCCAGTAGCTCAGCTGCGGGCTCTCGACGACGTGCTTGAGCAGGGCCGCCGAGGGCTTTTGCTTGTGCTTCTCGAAGAATTTTTCGACCCACTGGCGCTGGCGCCAGCCGCCGGTGATCAGCGAGAGGTAGAGCGCCGGGGTCAGGTCCTTGGGCGTGAACCCGGCCTCGAGCATCTTGGTCGCAAACTTTTGCGCCGAGGTGTCGAGCAGGGCGATCAGCCCGACCAGGCCGATGCGCTTGGGGTCGAGCTTCTCGAGCCGCGACTGGGCGAACTTGCGGGCCGGCGAGGTCGCGTTTTGGAGCAGCTTCAACAGCACCTCGGCCGACAGGTCGTCGCCCTTGGCGTGGTTCTTGGCGTACTCGATGGCGTACTTGGCCGCCTTCTCGCTGGGCGAGCCCAGCAGCTGCAGGACCATGGCGTGCAGCCCCAGCCCGGCCAGCTTCGACTGGTGGAACTCGGGGTTGCGCTCGAGCAAGGAGATCACGAACTCGTGGACCGAGCCCGCGGGCTTGCGGCCCAGGCGGCCGAGCCAGGCCGGGTCGACCTCGCGCAGGGTCTCGGGGAAGTCGGCCTCGAGGGCCCGGGTCGCAAAGCGCAGCACGCCGTCGTTGTTGGAGTCCTCGATGAGCCGCAGCAGCGGCTCGGCCGAGAGCTTCCAGGCCGCATCGAAGGCGCGGTTGCTCAGCTTGTCCGGCGGCGAGGAGTACCAGCCCGCGCTGCGCGAGCCGACCAGCGACTGGTGGTTCCAGATCTGATGGATGATCCAGCAGCCGTAGGGGGTGTAGCCGGCCTCGTAGTGGCGCAGGACCTGGACGGCGAACTGCGGGTAGAGCTCGGGCACGGCAGCGCCCAGCTGCCGGAGGTAACGCCAGGCGCGGCGGCGCAGGTACAGGGCCGTCGCCGGGCTGACCTCGTTGTAGTTGTAGGGCTTGTTCGTGAACACGTCGAGGCGCCACGCGAGCACCCCAAACAGCTCGGCGTCGTGGCGCTGCTCGGCCAGCTTGTAGATGCGCTTGAAGCCCCGCCAGATGCCCCAACCCATCTTGGCGCGGCGAAACACGTCGATGAGCGCCGAGCGTCCCCACTCGTCCCCGCGCTCGTAGAGCGCGATCAGCAGGTCGCCCAGGCGCAGGCGCGGCGGCGGGTTGTCGGCCGCCATCAGCGACTCCCAGGCCTCGGTCCGGATCGCCTTGATCTCGTCGTCGCTCTTGCCCCACAGCGAGTAGGGCGAGAGGGTCTGGCGCAGCTTGGCCAGGGTCCAGGAGTCCTGGCCCAGGGGCTTGGCCTCGCTGGCCGGCGCGCCCTCGGGGCGGTCCTCCGGGGGGTCCGGGAGGTTCAGGTAGCGCACGATCAGATCCGCGAGTTGGGGGTCGCGGTTGTCGATGGCTCCGGTGATGTCCGCAAAGGTGACGTCCCGACTCACTGGCTCGCTCCTTGTCCCGGCGCCGCCGGGCAGATGGGGGAAGCTGGCGCGACGCCTTGGGGAAGGGTCAGCGCAAACGGACGAGCAGTGTTGATCGTCGGGCGCGAGCGCCGCAAGACAAAAATGTGCGCATTTCCAAACGAAATGGATCGCTATGGGCGATGGGAGATCAAAGCGCCTGGTCCATCACCAAAGGTGCTGGACTGGACCGAGGATCACATCGGCTGCGAGTCGACCGATCTACTAGATCGGATCGCGAAGCCCTCGCAACCAACGATTGTCGACCATCGTGGACAGCACCGATGGCTGCCGCGATGGTCGACGAAGCTCTGCGAGTTCGCGAAGTATGCCGAGCTCAGAGCGCTTCGATGCGCTTCAAGTTGTCGGCCGCTCCGGGGGCCAGCGCGAAGGTCTTGAGGCTCGAGTGGCAGGTCTTGCACGAGAGCTCCTCGCCCGCGGCCTTGCCCTTCTTGAGCACCGCCTTCATGTAGGTCTTGGCCCCGGCCCGTCCGCCGTCCTTGCAGGCCTTCTCGACCTTCGACGAGCTGAACTTCTTGGTCGTGCACGCCTCGCCCTCCTCGGCCTGCGCGGGAGCGCCCATGAAGGCGCCGCCGAGGCCGATGGCCGCCACGGCGGCGAAGGACAGAGCGGTCGTTGCGAAGCGCTGGCGAGAAAGCATCTCCCCCATTATGCGCGAAACGGGGCGCGAGTTACACCCGCGCCCCGTCGATGGCAGCCATCGAGCTGAACGTTCAGCCCAGGCGACTCAATGCGCGTCGCCCTCACCCGCCTCTGCGTCGGCTTTGCCCCAGCCCTGGCGGTAGACGTAGTCCGCCAGGGTGTCGATGTCGGCCTCGCTGAGCTTGCCCTCGAATTTCGGCATCTCGGCGTTGTCGCCGTAGAGGTGCGCCTGCCCCGAGTTGCGGATCACGTCCGCGATCCAGGCCCGGGTCCCGCGGCCCCACAGCACCGGCGTGCCGACCCCGTCCGCGCCCTTTTCGACCTCGTGGCAGCCCGAGCACTCGAGCTCGTCCTCCCACAGCGCCTGGCCCTTCTTGGCCAGCGCCGCGTCGTAGGTCGACGCGTCGGCCTCGGCCTCGCCCTGCTCGCGCAGCTGGATCATGTACTCGATGACCGCGTCGAGCTGCTCGTCCGGGAGGTCCTCCTTGGCGTAGGCCTCCATGTCGGTGTGGCCCTTGGTCCCGCCAAAGTAGGCCACCGAGCGGGGCTCTCGCACGGCTCCGCGCAGCCACTCGCGGTCGTTGAAGTGGCTCAGGCTCGGGGCCTCCTGCCCGCCCTTGCCGTCGACGGCGTGGCAGGTCGAGCAGTTGGCCTTGAACAGCTCCATGGCCGCGAACTCCGGGTCGTTTTGCCAGACCGCGATGCCGCCGGCCGGGGGCACGCCCTTCTTGGCCAGCTCGCGGGTCTTCTCGGCGTCCTCGTGGGCCGCGATCAGGCCCTTTTGGTACTTCTCGTTGCCGGCGTCCTCGACGATGGCCAGGGCCGTCAGCACGATGACCCCGACCATGACCAGGCCCACGCCCGCGAGCACGGGGCCGCGCTTTTTGGCCTGGCGCGACTCGGCTCGGTCGACGAAGGGCAGCGCGAACAGGAAGGTCGCGACCGCGCCCGGGAGGATCACCGTGGCGATGATCGACAGCGGGCCTTCGAAGTACTTGAGCAGCTGGAAGAGGAACAGGAAGTACCACTCGGGCCGGGCCACGAAGTTCGAGGCAGGATCCGCTGGCGCGAACAGCTCGGCGCCGTGGGTCTCGTAGGTCAGCCCGACCAAGATGGCCCCGCACACGGCCATGGCCGCGATGTCGATGAACAGCTGGTTGGGCCAAAAAGGCTGCGCCTTGGCCTTCAGCTCCTCCTCGCTCAGCTTCGCCGGCGGGGTCACGCCGTGGCGGCGGAACAGGTAAAGGTGCGCGCCCAGCAGGGCCGCGAGGGTCAGCGGCAGCACGAACACGTGCAGGGCGTAAAAGCGGGTGATGGTCAGGTTGCCGTACTGATCGCCGCCTTGCAGCGCGTGCTGCATGGGCTCGCCGCCGGGCACCGTGCCCATGATCCCCGTGGCCACCTGCGTGGCCCAGTAGCCCTTTTGGTCCCAGGGCAGCAGGTAGCCCGTGAGCGCAAACGCCAGCACGAGCCCGCCCATGGCCAGCCCGGTCCACCAGTTGACCTCGCGCGGGGCCCGGTAGGCGCCCGCGAGCACCACCTGCATCAGGTGCAGCAAGGTGACCACGACCATCGCCGAGGACCCGTGGTGGTGCAGGCCGCGGAGGAACCACCCGCCGGCGACCTGATCTTGAATGTAGGCCGTGCTCGCCCAGGCGTCCGTCGCCGAGGGGCTGTAGTAGGTGGCGAGCAGGATGCCGAGCACCACCTGCTGCAGGAACAGGTAGGTGAGCACGGAGCCGAACACGTAGCGGACCCGCGCGCCGCCGAGGACCTCCTCGTCGAGGGCCTCGCCCATGAGCGCGCGGATGCCCGTGCGCTCGTCCAACCAGTCGAGGAGCTTGTTCATCCGATCTTCACCTTGTCCTCGGTGCCCTGCTTGAAGCGCTCGTAGCGGATCGAGATCAGCCCGCCGCCGTCCTCATCGTTGCTGAGCTCGAGCGCGTCGAGGGAGCGGGGCGCGGGGCCCTCCTCCGGCGCGCCGTCCAGGCCAAAGGCCGAGCGGTGGCAGGGGCACTTGAACTTGCTGTCCTCGGGGCTGTAGTCGACGGCGCAGCCGAGGTGGGGGCAGACCGTCGAGAAGGCGACGAGCTGGCCCTCGCGCTCGACCACCCAGGCCGAGCCGATCTTGACGTTGCGGGTCTTGTTCCACGCGTCCACGCGGTCGGCGTAGATGTCGACCTTGACCGGCTCGGGGCCAAACTCCGAGCGCTGGCCGACGATCGCGAAGTCGTCGCCGCCGGAGGTGACCTCGGTGCCCTCGGCCAGGGGCCACAGCGTGTACTTGAGGGCCGGGGCGACGACGATGCCCGCCAAGCCGGCGCCGAGGGCCCCGACGCCGACCTTCATGAAGGTCCGCCTGCCCTCGTCCTCCCCGCCGTGGGCCGCTGGGGTCGGTGATTTCGCTTCGGGGGTCGAGTCCTGATCGTCCGTGCTCATGGCGTGTCCGTGTCGACGCTGGGGCGATGCTACAGCACCACGGCCCAGGCCGTCCGCGACCCAGACCTCTCCGGCGACGACAACCTGCGCGAACCAGGCGGTGTTACACGGGCATCGCCGCGCACGCGCGACACGCTCGCCGCGACGCAGCGCGCCGAGAGCTCGCGAGAGCCGCTATCATCGGCCGATGCTCTCGGTGCCTCGACCCGCCCCGCGGACCCGCGCTGGCCTTGGTCGGCGCCTGGTCCTTTGGGCAATGGGGCTCCAGCTGATCGCGTCGGGCTGCGACGCCACCCAGGGTCGCGCGCGCCAGCGTGACGCCGAGACCGAGACCGAGACCCGCGGCGCGGCGAGCCCGGCCCGCTACCGGGCGACCCAGGAGGTCGTCAACGACCACGCCCTCGAGTTCATGCGCGCCGAGGGCAACAAAGAGATCGTCGGCATGAGCCTCGCCCTCGTCGACGAGGACGAGGTCGCGTGGGCCACGGGTTGGGGTCAGGCCGACGTCGACGCCAAGCTGCGCGCCTCACCACGCACGGTTTATGACGTCGGCTCGGTCACCAAGGTGATCACCGTCGCCGCGGTGCTCCAGGCCGTCGAGGCTGGCAGCCTGCGCCTCGACGCGCCCTTGAGCGAGCTGCTCCCGGAGCTCCACCTCGACGCCGGGGCCGAGGCCGAGATCACCCTCGAGGATCTGCTGACGCACCAGTCGGGCCTGCCCTCGGATTGGTTCTTCCACAGCCTGTCGACCGATCCCCCGCCCTTCCCCGAGCTCGTCCAGGAGATCCAGGGCGTGCCCCTGGCCGCCCCGCCGCGGACCCGCACGCTCTACTCCAACCTCGGCATGAGCCTCGCCGGCCTCGCCCTCGCCCGGGCCACGGGCCACGACTACGAGACCCAAGTCACCGAGTCCCTGCTGCGCCCCGCGGGCATGCGCACCGCCCACTTCGTCGGCGGGCCCGAGCCCCAGGCCGTGCGCCTGCCCAGCTACGAGGGCCCCCGGGGCGCGGGCGGGCTCGCGGGCATCGAGCGCGCCGCCGCCTACCGCCACGGCGAGGCCCGGACCAACCCGCAGTTTCGCCTGTCCCCCGCCGGCGGCATGCGGGCCAGCGTCCTCGACCTGGCGGCCTTCGCCCGGCTGGTCCTCGGCCGCGGGCGCGTCGACGGCCGGACGCTGCTGAGCCCCGAGAGCGTCGACGCCATGCTCAGCCCCCACAACCTCGAGCTGCCCCTCGATCTGGGCCACAGCTTTGGCTACGCGTGGTTCCTGGACCGCCACGAGTTCGACTGGCTGGGCAGCGTGGCGAGCCACGGCGGGCGCACCTTCTACCACCACGCCGTGCTCATCATCCTGCCCGAGCACGGCCTGGCCGTGGCCGTGGCCGCCAACTCCCTCGGCGCCGGCGAGGCCGTCGAGACCCTCGCCGCCGAGGCCCTGCTCATGGCGGTCTACGAAAAGCACGGCCTCGAGAGCCCCGGCGGCGCCCCGCCCCCCGAGCCCGACGCCCCGACCAAAAAGCGCGTCCGCGCCTTCCTCCGCGCCCACGGGGGCGACTACGCGACCTCCATCGGCCTGTCGACGATCACCGAAAAAGACGGCGCCCCGTGGTCGCGCTCGCGGGTCGGGCACAACGAGCTGCAGCTCCTGCCCGCCGACGACACCGTCAACAGCTCCGGCCTCGACGCGGCGGTGATCGAGTCCATGCCCGGCGCCGTGCTGCGTTTTCTCGAGCGAGACGAGCGCGCGCTGATGGCCATCGAGCGCGACGGCCGGCTGCACCGCGCCGCCGTCCGCCTCGACGCCCCCGCGAAGATCCCCGAGGCCTGGCGGGCTCGAGCCGGGCGCTGGGAGCAGCTGCGCCAGCCTGGCGAGGTCTCGACGATCCGCGAACCCACCATCGAGGTCAGCGGCGGCCGCCTGCGCCTGAGCTTCCTCGGCCTGCTCGAGGAGCCGCCCCTGCCCGTGGTCCTCGTGCTCGAACCCATCGACGACCGCACCGCCCGGATCGCCGGGCTGGCCCGGGGTCAGGGCAGCCTCATCGAGGTCCGCGGCGAGGGCGAGCGCGAGCGCATCTGGTGGTCCGGCCGCGAGCTCGGGCGCTAGCAAGCTCGCGCGTGGGCGCCCTGACGGGCCGCTCACAGCGTCGTCAGGGCCCTCGCCGCGGCTTCCCGAATCTGGAGCTTGAAGTGCTCGCTGAGCTGACGCTGGGCCTCGTCGACGAGCATGTCGCCTCGCTCGTCGACCTCGAAGCCCGCCAGCTTCAGGTCAAAGCGGACCTCGAGCGGCCTGTGGCAGAGCGCGGCGCGGGTCTCGGGAGACCAGTAGACGAGCTTGCCGGAGAAGCGGCCGCCCGTGTACTCGAACTGCGCGTCGTAGCGCGACCCCGCCTTGGTCAAGACTGGCGGCTCGTAGCCGCCCTCGCCCCACCACACGATCCCAAGCCCGCGGGTCCCGTCGAGCGCTGCTTTGCAGTCCGCCGCGAGGATCGAGTAGCCCTCGGGGATCTTGTCGAGGTCGGTGAGGTCGGTGAGGTCGGTGAGGTCGGGGGTCAGCTCGCCCATCGCCGAGCAGCCGTGGATGACCTCCACCTCGTCGGCGGCGAGCCGCCGCAGGAAGTCGTGGCTAAACAGCTGCGCCTCCCCAGGCGATGCTGCGCAGGCCTGGAGCCCCTCGAGTTCGGCGAAGGCCTCGAGCTCGGCCGCGCTCGGTAGCGCGGGCTCGACCGCCGCGCGGAACGCCTCGTGCTCGCGTCGACGGGCGAGGGCCGCGTCCTCGCGCGCCTCCTCCTCGGCCCTGCCCTTGGCGAGCTGCGCCGAGCCGTCCCGGAGGACCGCGGAGCAGGCGAAGCCGTTCCGGGCGCGCAGGGTGTCGAGGTGGACCCGCAGCTCGCCGCGGGTGAACACCCCGTGCTCGCCGTGGCCCTGGGAGTAGCTGGGCCTGTCCTCGCGCTCGAAGCCCGCCTCGACCAGCGCCTGGGTGTAGCGATCGACGATCTGCCGCTGGTCGCTGCCGGGGTGGCCCACGTGGAGCGCGGGCGGGTCTTGCCCCGGCATCATTCCGCACACCCGGTCCCCCTCGGCGAGGGGGAGCACCTCGACCAGCTCCGCCAACCCAGGGCTGACGGGGTCCCACATCATCGGACGGCAGGGCTGCTCCCCCTTGCAGGCGAACAGGCCGAGGCTGGCCACCAGAGCCAGGGACGCGGAGATGGAGCGGGCGCGGAGCATCGGGCAAACGACTTCGGGAAGGGGCTGCCAGCTCGGGCGAGCCGTGAGACGAAGGTTTACCTCCCTTGTCCGCCCTGCTCAATTGCGACCACTCTTGTTCAAAGAGACAGGTAAAAATGGGGCCTATAGCATCGTGCACACCCCCCATGATTTTGTGTGCGCTCGCCGAAGCCCCGGCTGCGGGGCCGCCTGATTCCGCGCGGGGCCTGGCGAGCCTGCCGCCCATGCGTGAGCGCTCAGAGGGTCGTGCATCTGCCACTCCCTGTTCGTACAGAACAAGCAACGACTCACCCAATTACGACACACTCGATTGCGCCCGTGGTCACAACATGCACACTTTAATTTTAATATTAACTATCGAAGTCACCAGACTCATGCAATCATGGTAGCATGAATGCCACCATCGAGTTTACCGCAAGCCAGCCCGTGGATGCTCGCGCTCCGCGTTGGCAACGCTTTCGCCGTCGCACCCCGAGCCTGAGCACGGAATTGACCAGGCTCACGCGCTTTTTCCACAACTACGCCGAAGACACCCTCCACTACCACCGCGAGATGGGCGACGCCTTCGAGCGGCGCGTGGGCATGCGTACGCTCTACCTGTGCCACCCGCGGCTGGTCGAGCACGTGCTGACCACAGGATCGGCCAACTACGTCAAGGGGGGCGCGTATCGGGTCGTCCGCGACGTCCTCGGTGAGGGCGTGTTCGTCTCGACCGGCGAGCTGTGGTCCCGCCAGCGACGGCTCCTGGCTCCCGAGCTGTCCGCCGCGCACCTCGAGCACCACATGCCGGCCCTGCGCGAGGACCTCGAGCTCCTGACCCAGTCCTGGAACGACTGCGCGTCCTCCCAGGGCGCGCTGGACCTCGAGCAGACGCTGAGCGAATTCAGCCTGCGCTTGCTCGGCCACTCGCTGCTGCACACCTCGGAGAGCGACACCGCCAAGCTCGGGGTCATCACCAGCTCGATGGACGCCAAGCTCGAGCAGAGCACCAAGCGCCTGCTGAGCGGAGGGCTGCTGCAGCCTTGGCTCCCGACCCCTGGCAACGTGCGGGCGCGCGTCGCCGAGCAGAAGATGACGAGAGTCATCGCCGGGCTCATTTCGCAGGCGCGGCGGAACGCCCAGGAGCGGCGCCTCCGAGACCAGCGCGTGCAGGCTCTGGTCGACAGCCAGCCGCCCGCGCCGGGGCCAGAGGACTCCCAGACGGGCTACGCGATCCACCGGAGCGAGTGCCGCGACCGGACGCGCGCGCTGCTGTCGAGCGCCCACCATCGAGCCGTCCGGCTCGCCCTGCGTTGCGAGAGCCCGTCGGCGTGGGAGGACGCGGCCCCGTCGCTCGGCAAGGGCTGCCCGTTCGGATTTGATCGCCCGCGCCCCAGCGACGAGGACGAGCGAGGACACCAGCAGAGCGTCGTCGAGCGCATGCTCGGCGCGCCGGACCCTCGCACCGGGCTCGAGATGAGCGACGATCAGCTGCACGCGCTGTACCGCTCGCTGTTCTTCACCGGCCACGCGACCCTCGCCCTCACCGTCACCTGGTCCCTCCTGTGCCTGCTCCACGCGCCCCTGGTCGAGAACCAGCTCGTGGCCGAAGTGCGGCGCGTATTGGCCGGACGGCTCCCGCGCCTCGAAGACATCCCCAAGCTGACCTACACCCGCCAGGTCGTCCTCGAGACGCTGCGCATGTTTCCGCCGATCCCCGCGGTGTCCCGCGAGGCCCGTGAGGCCGAGAGCTTCATGGGCGTGAGCGTCCGGGCGGGCGAGACGATCACGATCCCGCTCTACGTGCTCCACCGGCACCCTCGCTTTTGGGCGGACCCGGAGCGCTTCAACCCCGGGCGCTTCGGCCCCGATCAGCCCGCGCCGGACCCCTTCGCGTACATGCCCTTCTTGCAAGGCGAGCGCTCGTGCCCCGCGAGCTCGCTGGCGGTGCTCATCGCCGTCGCGTGCCTGGCCACGATCGTGGATCGCTTTCAGCTCCGCGCGCGCAACCCTGGTCCTTTGCGTGCGTCGGCGAAGATCTGCCTGCGCCCGGATCCCGCCCCGGAGGTCCTGGTGCGGTGGCGGCCGCGGTGAACCGCGACCGCGCTCAATCCACCTGCTGCTCGCGTACGGAGCGCATGAACTCCGCGAAGGGCCGCTGGCCCACGAGCGCCTTGACGAAGTCCGACATGAATTCGCGCCCCGAGGCGATGCTCAGGTCCACCTTGCCGTCGGCGAAGGCGATGGTCAGCTTCCAGGCCTCCTCGCCGAGCTCCGCGTCGGGGTCGACCTCCTCGCCCTCGATGAGCACGTCGGTCCCGCGGGCTCCCTCGAGCACCAAGTCGATGCACTCGAACTCGACGCCCGCGTCCTGGCACAAGATCAGCTCGCGCGCGTCGAAGTAGGTCATGGTGTTCCAGCCCATGTCCTGGTCGAGCTCGGAGTTCCAGGTCTGGACGTGCAGCTCCTCGCCCGGGGCGGGGCCGAGGTCGGCGAACGCGAGCTCCTGGATGCTGCCCTGGTTGGACAGCCCGAACACGCCGGGGATGTAGCCGTTGACCAGCTGGCCGTGGTGCGACCAGCCCTTGCCGCGGGTCTCGAGCACCAGGTGGAGCTCGTCTTCGTACATCCCGCCGACGCCAGGCTGGCCCTCGATGACGAGCACGGCCGCGCCCGCGAGCATCGACTTGCCCGTGCCCTCGCTGAGCCGCTCGCGGACGCTGCACTCGCACACGCCCAAGTACTCCTGGTCCGCCTCGGACAGCTTGTCGAAGGCCGCCTGGCTGCCCACGCACTCGAGCTCGGCGAGGACCTCGTCGCACAGCCCCTCGGGCTTGGCCGGGCCGGGCTTGGGCAGGGCCGAGGCGAACTTGGCCAGCTTCTTCTCGACCGCCGCGTTGCCCGGGCGGGCCTCGAGGGAGCGCGCGAACGCGGCCTTGGCCTTGGCCGGCTCGTCGCGCGCCTCCTCGATCAGCCCGAGGTTGTAGTAGAGCGCGCCGAGGCTCTCGTGCCCGGGCGGCGCCTGGTCGATGGCCCGCTTGGTCGAGGACTCGGCCAGGGCCAGGTCGCCCTTTTTGTAGGCCGCGAAGCCCAGCTCGCCGAGCACCTTGGGGTTGACCGGGTCGGCCTCGAGGGCCCCGCGCAGCAGCACGATGCCCTCGTCGTAGTCCTTCTTCTTGACCGCCCTGCGCCCGGCGTTGAGCTGGGAGAGCAGCGCGTCCCGGGAGTTCTTGGCCTCCTCCGCCTTCCCGCCCATGGCCGCCTTGACCTCGGCCATGCGGGCCTTGCCGTCTTTTTGGTTCAAGCCATCGGCGGCGGCCTCCGGCTCGGTCTTGGTCGGCTCGGGCGCCGCGTCGTCCTCGGCGACCGGAGCCTCCTCCTCCCCTCCGCCCTCGGCGGGCGCCGAGCCCTTGCACGCGACGAGCGCGAGAACAGACGAGAGGGCGATCGCGGGCAACCGACGGCGCAACATCGCCGCAACGCTACCAGGCCTGCCAACGCGGGCGCCACGGTCCGACGCCCTGCCCGGGTGACCCTTCCACGTTGCCGAGCGGCCGCCGAGGCGCCACAATTCGTCCCCGTGCCCACGACTCGCTCGCTCCTCGTCTTCCTGTCTCTCAGTCTGGCCCTCGCTGCATGCAACGGTAGATCCATCGACCCCGGAGGTGACGACGAGGTCGGCGACAGCGACGGGGGCTCTGACTGGTCCCCCCCGTGCGCGAGCCCCGACGCCCCGACGGGGCCGGTCGAGCTCGTCTCGGGCGCGATGACCCCCGGGCCCTTCGTGCGCGTCCACGACCGCGTCTACTGGGCCGACCAGTGGTACCCGTGGAGTCCCGAGTTCGTCCATGTTCGCTGGGCGCCCATCGACGCCCCCGACGACTGGCACACCCTCACCGAGACCCCCCAGGCCGTCCGCGCCATGGCGGGCGACGGCGAGGCCGCCTTTTGGATCGAGGGTGACGACGGCACGCCGACCGGCGGTCTGTGGCGGGTGGACGCCGAGGGTGAGCCCGCCCTACTCGAAGGGGACCTGACCGCCCCCACCGGCCTGCGCCACCGCCCCGGCCCCGAGGGCGGCTGGCTCTACTACAGCAGCCGCGCCAGCGACATGCCCGACTCGACGACCCTGCTGCACCGCGCCCGCCCCGACGGCAGCGCGGCCCAGGTGATCGCCGAGCGCTCGGGCTTCATCGTGGCCATCGACCTGGGCCCCACCGATCTGTGGTGGACCGAGTCTTCCGGCGACATCTGGCGCATGCCCCTCGACGGCGGCCCTCCCGAGCTCGCGTTCACGGATACCACCTTCCCGACGGACATCGAGGTCGTCGGGTCCAAGACCTTCATCGTCTCGTTCGGGAGCCTCTACCGCCTGACCCCAGGCGCCGAGCCCGAATACATCGAGGGCCTGGGCGACAACGGGGGCATCGAGGCGACCGACACCCACGTCTACTTCAGCGCACAAAACGTGTTCGAGGACACCCACCTCGGTTGGATCCACCGCATCCCCATCGACGCCGAGCCCTTCGGCGGGGAGTTCGTCACCAGCAAGTTCGCCCCGGCCCCGACCGAGATGATCGACGACGCCGACGCGCTGTACTGGGCGACCGCCGACGAAGACACCGGCCAGGGCGGCATCTGGATGCTGTGCAAGGATCACGAATGAGTCGTGGACGTGGGCAGGCACCCGGCGCCGAACACCCGCCGCAATCCCGGGGCACAAACCCCCCCGCGCGAGCGGCCCACGCCCCCGCCCGCGCGTGGGCCTGTGGCATCATCGCGCCTCGATGCTCCGCCGTATCCCCCTCCTCACCATCCCCGCGCTGGCCCTGAGCCTCGGCGCGCCGACGGCTCTGGCTGGCGAGTCCAGCCTCGCGGGAGAGCCCCCCGCGGCCGAGCCCGCCGAGCCCCCCGCGAAGGCCTTCCCCTACGCCTACCAGGAGCGGACCCTCAAAAACGGGCTGCGCGTGGTCGTCATCCCCATGGCCTCCGGCGGCCTGGTCTCCTACCGCACCGTCGTGCGCACCGGCGCCCGGGACGAGTACGAAAAGGGCGTCACCGGCTTCGCCCACTTCTTCGAGCACATGATGTTCCGCGGGACCGAGAAGGTCCCCGCCGAGCGCTTCAACGAGATCGTCACTAGCATCGGCGCCGACGCCAACGCCTACACCTCGACGGACATGACCGTCTACGAGTTCGACATCGCCGCGGAGGACCTGCGCACCGTCGTCGAGCTCGAGTCGGACCGCTTCATGAACCTCAGCTACGGCAAGGAGGCGTTCGAGACCGAGGCCGGGGCGGTCTACGGCGAGTACCGCAAGAACCGCTCGAGCCCCTTTTTCACCCTCTACGAGGCCGTGCAGAACGCGGCCTTCACCCGCCACACCTACAAGCACACCACCATGGGCCTGGTCGAAGACATCAAGGCCATGCCCACGAAGTACGACTACAGCAAGACCTTCTTCCAGCGTTACTACCGCCCGGAGAACTGCGTGGTCGTGATCGCCGGGGACGTCGAGGCCGAGGCCGCGTTCGCGCTGATCGAAGAGCACTACGGGGTCTGGAAGCCAGGCTACGTCGCGCCGAAGATCAAAAAAGAGCCCAAGCAGCGCAAGGCCAAGCGCATCGAGGTCGAGTACGAGGGCCGGACCCTGCCGATCGTGTGGCTGGCCTACAAGGCCGGAGCCTACGCCCCCGAGGACAAGACCTGGGTCGCCTCCCAGGTCCTCGCCGAGCTCGCCTTTGGCGAGACCAGCGACATCTACCGCGAGCTCGTGCTCGAGCAGCAAAAGGTGCTCGGCATCGGCGCGGGCGGGGGCAACGACCGCGACCCGGGGCTGTGGAGCATCTACGCCCAGGTCGGGGACCCGGCCGACATCGACGCCGTGATCGCGCGCATCGAGCAGACCGTGGCCCGCTACCGCGACGAGCTCCCCGACCCCGGGCGCCTCGACGCGGTCAAGTCCAACCTGCGCTACGGCTTCCTCCTCGACCTCGACACCGCCTCGTCCGTGGCCGGGACCGTCGCCCAGATGATCGGCGTGGGCGGAGACCTCGGGCGCGTCGAGGCCTACTACCAGAACCTGCTCGAGGTCACCCCCGAGGACATCCAGGCCGCCGCCAAGCTGTGGCTCGTCGACAACCAGCGGACCACCGCCGTCTTGCGCGAAAAACAGGAGCCGCCGCCAGACGCAAAAAAGTCCGCCGAGTCCAAGGGAGGAACCAAGTGATGCGCCGCCTATCCCTGCCCCTCTCCCTGCCCCTCTCCGGGCTGCTCGCCCTCACCCTCGCGGCCTGCCCCGGCCCCGAGGGCGACCCGGCGCCCCCCGACACCACCGGGCCCGCCCCCGAGGCGCCCGCGGCCGTCGAGATCGACCGCAGCACCATCGAGCTCCCCGTCGCCGAGGACCCCAGCATCGTCTACGCCGCCTGGTTCCAGGTCGGCAGCCAGGACGACCCGCCCGGCAAGGAGGGCCTGGCCTGGCTCACCGCCCAGCTCATCACCAACGGCGGCAGCGAGTCGCGCAGCTACCAGGAGCTGCTCGAGTTCCTCTACCCCATGGCCGCCGGCTGGGGCGTGCGCGTCGATCGGGAGATGACCACGATCACCGGCCGCAGCCACAAAGAGACCGCCGACGCCTTCCAGGCCCTGCTGACCGAGCAGTGGACCAAGCCCGCGTTTGACCAGGCGGACTTCGAGCGCCTGCGCACCCAGGGCATCAACGCCCTCGAGAAGAACCTGCGCTACGCCCAGGACGAGGAGCTCGGCAAGTTCGGCCTCGAGGCCTTCGTCTACGCCGGGACGCCCTACGCCCACCCGCCCCAGGGCAGCGTCGCGGGCCTGAAGAGCATCACCCTCGAGGACGTGCGCGCCTTTTTCGAGGCCCACTACACCCAAGACCGCGTCGTCTTCGCCATGGGCGGCGGCTACAGCCCCGAGCAGCTCGCCGCCGTCGAGGCCAGCGCCAAGGCCCTGCCCGAGGCGGCCAGCGCCGCGCCCACGCCTCCGCCCGCGCCCGCGGCCATCGAGGGCAAGCACGTCCTGCTGATCCAAAAGCCCGGCGCCGACGCGTCGATCTCCTTTGGCCACCCCATCGACCTGCACCGCGGCGAGGCCGACTTCTACGCCCTGTGGCTTGCCAACAGCTGGCTCGGGGAGCACCGCAACTCGGCCAGCCACCTCTACGGGGTCATCCGCGAGGCGCGCGGGCTCAACTACGGCGACTACAGCTACATCGAGGCCTACCCCGAGGGCGGCTTTCGGTCCATGCCGCCGACCAACGTCTCGCGCCGCGCCCAGCTCTTCCAGGTCTGGATCCGCACCCTGCCCAACGAGCACGCCCACTTCGCGTTGCGGGCCGCCCACCGCGAGCTCACCCTGCTCGTCGAGAACGGCCTGACCAAAGAGCAGTTCGAGCTCACCCGGGACTTCCTGCGCAAGTACATCCTGCACTTCGCCGACACCACCTCCGGGCGCCTGGGCTACGCCATCGACGATCGCTTCTACGGCCTCGACCGCGACGGCGGGCCCGGCCACCTCGCCGACTTCCAGGCCGCCCTGGACACCATGACCCTCGAGCAGGTCAACGCGGCGATCAAAAAGTACATCGACCCCGACAACCTCAAGATCACCATCGCCACCGGCGAGGCGGAGTCGCTGCGCGACGCCCTCGTCGCCGACGCGCCGGGGACCATCGAGTACCCCACGCCCAAGCCCCAGGCGATCCTCGACGAGGACCAGGTGATCGGCGCGCACGAGCTCGGTATCTCGGCCGAGAACGTGACCATCCGGCCCGTGGACGAGATGTTCGCGGGCTGAGAGCGCTCGAAGCCCACCAAGACCACCGGCCTTCCCGGCCCCGCCCTGTCCCCACAGGTCCGGGCTTGCAGGGGTCTCTCGCTCGGCTCAGCGGGCCAGCTTGCGCTCGAGCCGTTGGCTGAGGCGCTCGAACAGCGCCTCGCTGATCTCGCCGTTGGCGAGGCGCTCGACGAGCTTGTCGATCTGCGCCTCGATCGCCCGAGGGTCCTCCGGCCCTGGGGGCAGCGCCTCACTCGTAGAGGGCGAGGGCTCGATCGTGGGGGGAGGCGGGGGCTGGCTGAGCACGGTCTGGGCCAGCTGCCCGACGAGCGCCGCTCGTGCGGCGCCGCCAGAGAAGGGCAGCTGCGGCACCTCAGCCATGCTGCGCAGCGAGTCGAGCACCGAGACCTGGGCAGGGTCGATGCCACGCGCGTGCATGTGAGCCATGAGCTCGGCGCGCACGAAGCCCCCAGCGTGGTCGGCCTGTGCGTCGAGCTGCGCCACCCGGGCCCGGGTCTGGGCCTCGTAGATCTCAGCCTCTCCGCCCAGACGTGAGAGCGCCCCGCGGGCCATGGCCGTCTTGAACTCCTGGGGCAGGTTGATCTCGACCACCTCGAGGTCGAGGAGAAGCAGACCGATGTCCCCCAGTGTGTCGCCCAGGGCCTGGCTGACCCGAGCGTCGAAGAGTTCGCGCTGAGCGTGGAGCTCGGCCGTCGGGCACGTGGCGATCACCGAGCGCAGCACCGCTTGAAAGCGCGGCATGAGCAGGCGCTGTAGGTCGACCTCGGATAGGCGCGCCGCCCCCTGGAGGAGCTCGCGGTTGAAGATTAGTGGGTCCCCCAGGCGAAGGTGCGCGACCCCGTTGGCCGAGACCTCGATGCCGTCGCGGGTACAGACGTTGCCCAGACCCCACTTGAGCTGGCGCTGCCCCGTCTTCATCCAGATCACGTCGAGCGATCCCGTGACCCGCGTCTTCTCGAACATGTAGCTGCCCGGCTGCAGGTCTCCGCTGGCGCGCCCGTCCTCGATGACCAGCGCGACCTCGTCGGGGTTGACGATGATCGCCTGTGTCTCGGCGAAGATGCTGGCCCGCTCCCGGGGGTCCCGGGGCAGGCGGTGGATGATCGAGTCGTCCTGACCCACGGGCCACTGCAGCGGACGACGACCGCGGCGGGTCGCGTAGGCCAGCGCGCCGGCCTCGGCGCGGACTCCCATATTTACCAACCATTGACTAATCGACATGTCGATATCCTCGATTCGCGTCTAGCGACGTTGTTGTGATTGTTGTTGTCTGCGCTTGGATCAGCGAGCAAATCGCGCGAAGAGCCAGCGCGCCGTCTCGACGCGCTCGCGCGCGCGCTTCGAAGCCCGGACTCGACCCTGGAGCGCCGTGCTCACTTGGCGCTGGCCGCCGCGCGCGCGCAGGCGAACCGTGACCGCGGGGATCAACGCGAGGCCGCGCACCTCAAAGCGAGCGTTTTGAAACTCTGGCCGACAGCGCAACGCTTGCTGCATGACGACCCGGGCGTCGGCCGCAGTTGTCTCCGGCAGCGCGATGTCGATCGCGCCGACGCGCATGGGGTGGTTCAAGGCGGCGCGCAGCGCCTCAGGCACGGGATCGAAGATCGCTACGGTCTCGGCCGTGCCGGCGCATGCATCGAGCAGCGCCAGCGTCCGCTGCTCGACGCCCCCGCCGAGCAGACGCCCCCGTTGCTGCGAGTAGCGCAGCTCAGCCACCCACACCGGCAACAAGAAGCGCTCGATCGTTTCGACGACCTCGTCCTCGCCGAATAGACCCAGGCGCTTGCGACCGCGGACAGACTCGGCCCACGCCTCGGCCCACGCGAAGTCCTCGATGACACAGATCGCCATCTCTTGCCGCGAGACCGCGGCGAGGTCACTCCAGCCCTCGAGCAATGTCGCGGCATGATCGGGGCTGCTGCCGGGAGGGATGAGCGGCGCGAGGGTCGTGTAGAGGTGGGAGAGGGGCTCCTCTGGTGCTCGCGGCAAGCGCTCTCGGCATCGGAGCCAACGCGCCAGGACCTGGGCCCCCTCGGCCTCACGCTCCACGGCCAGGGCAAAGGCGCGGGCCTCAACGGGCGCGCTGACGCAGGCCCGGAGGCGCTCGGCGAGGCCTCGGAGGCTGACGATCAGCGCCTCGATGCCCTCGAGCTGGCTCGGAGAGTGCTGGCCTCGGGCGCAGTCATCGTAGTGGCGCGTGAGCGCTGCCAGGAGCTGCCAACGCTCCCGTCGCAGCCCAGCGAAGCGATCGCCTTCGCTGCTCGTCAAGGGGCGCGAGGCCATCGCCTCGAGGTTGCTGCGTACGGCCCCCCAGCCGTCGGCTCCGCCGCGCTGTCCAGCCTCGACGATGTTGATGAGGTGGATGAGCTCGTCGATCGGCGCGCCGAGCTCTTCGAGCTGGGCTTTGGCGACCTCGTCGACAGCGAAGCGCTGGACCTCGCTGTGGCCGAGGCGCCCGCTGAGCGCGACCAAGGCCTGCATCCGGCCGCTGTAGAGGCTCAACGGATGGGGGGCGCCTCCGGGAGCCCGCGAGAGCTCGGGGAGGATCAACGGGGCCTGCAGCCACGGGCCCAGGCCCTCGTGGACTCGGGCCACATCACGGCGGAGCTCGGGGAAGATCCGCTGATTGAAGATGTAGCCGCGGCTCGCTCGATCGATCACCTCCACTGGTGAGTCCGCGTTCGAACCAACTCGTCCGCGGAGCCACGCATCGGTCTGATCCGCGCTCGTCTGGCGAGCTCGCGCCGCGTCGAAGGCGGTGAAGCCGTGGAGGCAAAACGCGCAGGTGTGGTGCCCGGCCTCGACGCTGGGCTGGGCGGCGTGGCAATAGGGACAGCGAAGCTCGGCGGTCTGCATCTGCATGGGGACTCACAGTCTCGGCGGGGGTGGGCTCAGGAGGCCCTCTCGCTCAGCGCCGTCACTCGGCGATTGAGCATCTCGAGCTCGCGCTGGAGCGCGGCGACGTGTCCCTGGAACTCGACGCGTAGCTCAGCGACACGGCGCTGCGCCTGGGCATCAGCGAGCGCGTTGATCGAGGAGCTGCAGGTCGTACACAAGACGACGGTCTGGGCGTCGAGGTCGACGCTGGCGAGGTCGTGCCCCGCTTGGCGCAGGACTTCGACGGTGTGGCCGTGGACCGTCGCCGAGATCGAGTGATAGTGAAGGCCTGCCCCCGCGAACTCGCGGCGGCAGCTCCAACAGCTCCGCCGGGTCTGAAGGCGCTCGAGCCAGCCTTCGGCCGTCGCGCGGTGGGCCTGAGCGGGGGTCTGATACAGGGCGACCAGGGCACCGTTCATCACCTCGGCAGCGGATGCGGGATCGTGGCGCGCACGATCGAGGGCTTCGTGGAACCGCGCCAGCCCGTCGTGAAAGAATCCACGGAGGTCACCTCGATCGAGCGCCATTCCATCGGGGCGAAGACCGTAGGTCGACAGGGGCTGACCGCCGAACTCGTGAAAGGAGTGGGCGGCGCTGCGGTGCAGCTTCGCCCGTTGAAGGTGATCCGCCTCGTCGGTGACCGCCACCGTGGCCTCGGCGAGGCGACCCGAGACCTCGTGACGCAACAAGCTCGCGCTCATGTGATCGCTGCGCGAGCCGACCGCTTCGATCTGATCGAGCGCGCCCAAGGCCGTGTGTAGCGGGCTCAGCACCTGCGGCGAGCCTCCGCTGAGGAAGCGGTAGAGCAGGGCGTTGGCGTGAGCCTGACGGTGAAGCTCGACCTCCCCGGCTCGCTCTGCCCGCGCGGCGGCCCGCTCGAACAGCTCCGTGGCCGCGGCGAATTTGTGGTGGCCAAGGAGCACGCCCTGGCTAAAGGCGCGCTCGTAGTGTTCAGCGGGGGTCAACGCAACGCCGACGCGATGCTGGAGCTTTTTGAGCAGGTTCATTTCCGGCCCTCGAGCGCTCAGTACTCGGGGAGGTCCTCGAGGTTGTTGTCCTTGGACGAATCCGGTTGGCTGCGCAGATACCAGCCGCCGTTGGTGAGGTTGACGACCTCGACGCAGGGGCCGTTCGCCGTACGGACGCGATAGTGATGGGTCCCGCGTTCGATGAACCGCTTGGCGTCGAGGCTGGAGTGCTCCCAAGCAGTCGAGCCTGAACCTCCGCTGAGGTGCGAGATGCTCGAGTTCGAGTTTCGTTTGATACGGGTGACGATGAGGGTGGAAGTCGGCATCGTCGCTACAGTGAAGCGCTCACTGGTGTGGATCAGATCGAGTGGTGCCCCACTTTGTGAGCTTGCGCTTTTCCATCTCTTTCCCGTGGGCGCTCATCGACGAGAGTCCGCATGAAGACCAACAGCTGAGAGCGACTCGCCGCGCACGGCTAGCGACTGTCCGCCCCTCACTCGGACGGAGCGCTGGCGAGCCCCCGGGCCCGCTCGCGCAGCTTGAACTTCTGGATCTTCCCCGTGGACGTCTTGGGCAGCTCGCCGAACACGACGTGGCGGGGGCACTTGAAGTGGGCGAGCTGCTCCCGGCTCCAGGCGATGACCTCTTCGGCGCTCAGCTCCTGGCCCGCGCGGAGCTCGACGAAGGCGCAGGGCGTCTCCCCCCACTTCCCGTGGGGCATGGCCACGACCGCGGCCGCGGCGATGGCCGGGTGCTTGTAGAGGGCGTCCTCGACCTCGATGGACGAGATGTTCTCGCCGCCCGAGATGATGATGTCCTTGGAGCGGTCCTTGAGCTGCACGTAGCCGTCGGGGTGCATGACCCCGAGATCCCCGGTGTGGAACCAGCCCTGGGCGAAGGCCCGCTGGGTCGCGGCGGGGTTCTTGAGGTAGCCCTTCATGATCACGTTGCCGCGCATCATGACCTCGCCCAGGGTCTCGCCGTCGGCGGCGACCTCGGTCATGGTCTCGGGGTCCATGACCGTGAGCTGCTCGAGGGCCTGGTAGCGCACGCCCTGGCGCGCCTTCATGGCCGCCCGCGGGCCCGGGTCGAGGGCGTCCCAGCTCGCCTTCCAGTCGTTGACCACGGCCGGCCCGTAGCTCTCGGTCAGGCCGTAGAGGTGGGTGACGTTGAAGCCGCCCGCGGCCATGGTCGCGAGCACCGCCTCGGGCGGCGGGGCCCCGGCGGTGAAGAACTCGACGACGCGATCGAGGGGCCGCTTGATCGCGTCCGCGGCCCCGCTGATCACGGCCATGACGATGGGCGCGCCGCACATGTGGGTCACCTCGTGGTCGGCGACCGCGTCCCAGATGGCCGCGTCCCGGACCGCGCGCAGGCACACGTGGGTCCCGGCCACGATCGCGAGGGACCAGGGGAAGCACCAGCCGTTGCAGTGGAACATCGGCAAGGTCCACAGGTAGACGGGGTGCTTGGTCATGCCCGTGGTCACGACGTTGCCCGTGGCCAGGAGGTAGGCGCCGCGGTGGTGGAAGACCACGCCCTTGGGGTCGCCGGTGGTGCCCGAGGTGTAGTTGAGGGCGATGGCGTCCCACTCGTCGAGGGGCCGGACCCAGTCGAAGGCGGGATCGCCCTCGGCGAGCAGCTCGGCGAACTCGAGCTCGCCGAAGGGGTCGGGCGCGCCCTCGATCGCCGCGTAGTCGACGGTCGGGTCGACGTAGTCGATGACCAGCGGGCGCGGACCCTCCATGAGCGCGAGGGCCTCGCGGACCACGGTCGCCAGCTCGCGCTCGACGAGGATCGCCTTGGCCTCGCCGTGGTCGAGGCTAAAGGCGATGATGCGCGCGTCCAGGCGGACGTTGAGGCAGTTGAGCACGGCCCCGGCCATGGGCACGCCGAAGTGGGCGAGCAGCATGGGCGGCGTGTTGAGCAGCATGGCCGCGACCGTGTCCCCGCGACCGATCCCCCGGGCGGCGAGGGCCGAGGCCAGGCGCCGGGCGTCGGCGTAGTATTCGGCGTAGGTCCAGCGCTGCTTGGCGCGCGCGCCCGCGTGGAGGATCGCCGGATGCTCGGGGAAGGTCTCGGCCGTGCGCGCGAGGAAGTTCAGCGGCGTCAGCGGCTGATGGTTCGCAGGGTTCTTGTCGAGATCGCGTTCGTAGATGCTCGGCGCGCTCACGGCCGCATGGTACCCGCGGCAGGCCCTCGCAGTCGCTGAGTCGTGGACGTGGGGCAGGGAGGGCGTGGCGTCGTCCACGACGGCTAAAATAGATAGAGGGGCGGACAGGACTCGTTCTGGCCGACCCCCTGAGGCTCTCTGGGGGGTCGAAGCCGCTCGCACGGGCGGCGAAAGCCCGAGTGAGCGCCCGCTTACAGGAGGCGAGCCCACCGCACGCGCGCAGCCGAGGAGCCGATGGTCGTCGTGCTAGCATGATTTCCCGCGATGGATGGGCCGACACAGCCGCCTCACACCGTCGAGCTCGAGACCCTCATCGAGCGTCCCAGCGTGCGCATGTGCCAGTGGCGGAGCGTCGTCGTGCAGGCGTGGTCGGGGGAGCCGCTGCCCAACGACCAAGAGCTCGTGCGCGAGGTGTTCGAGTCGATCATCGCCGCGAGCCCCGATGGCTTTCACAACCTCGGCCTGATCCGGCTCGCGCAGCTGCCCGGCTCGCCCGCGGCGGACGTCCGCGCGCGCTCGCGCTGGCAGATGGCCCGGCTCGACCCCCACACCCACGCGAGCGCGCTGGTCATCGACGTGCCCTCGCCCTGGGGCCGAAGCGTGCGCGCGTTCATGCGCGCGCTCATGCTGCTCAACAAGATCCAGACGCCGACTCGGATCTACGCCGAGACCGAGCCGGCGCTGAGCTGGATCTACGCCGAGGGCAAGCCCGACGCGGCGATGCTCGCGGAGCGCGACGCCTTCCTCGCGGCCTTGCACGAGTGGTGGGTCTGAGCCGAACGGTCAGCCGTCCCAGCTGTGGTAGGAGTGAGCCGTGCCAGGTCCGAGCGCGGGGGTGCGCATCCCCATCGACGCCCCCGCCTGGATTCGAGCTTGGCCCCCTGGCCTCCAACCGGCGGCGGTGGCCGTGCGCCCCGAGGGCCTCGACCTCGACTACGCCATGCCTTCGGGGCACCGCGCCAGCGCCCGGCTCAGCCTCACCCATGGCAAGGTCCACGTGCGCCGCGTCCACATCGAGCCGCCCCTCGAAGACGCCGAGCGAGGCCGCCGCCTGAGCCACCGCCTGGGCCGGGCCATCCGTCGCCAGCTCGAGCGCGGGCGCGAGGCCGAAGCCGCCGCGCGCTGGCTGTCCGAGCAGGTCCAGCGCTGCGCCGAGCTGCCCCCAGCCTTCGCCGCCTGCGCCCGAGCGAGCGGGTCCGGACAGCGCGTGGAGGCCGAAAACGCCGCGGCAGCGCTCCGTGTCCTCGACGCGCGCACGCCTGACGACGCGGGGGGATCCGGGCATCTGCGCCTGGCCTGCGGCGACCTCGAGGGCGCCCTCGAGGCCTGGGCGCGCCTCGACGCAACGGCGGCCGAGGACGCAGCAGGCGAGGACTTCGGCCGATTGTTCGAGCGCATGCTCGCCGCGGGCGCGCGCGGGATGGAGGCCCAGGCGTGGTCCCTCGGCGCCGAGCTGCTCGAGCGCGCCACGGATCTGAGCCAGCTGCGCGAGGCCGGGCGGCTGTTCGCCCTCATCGGTCAGCACCAGCGCGCCAACGAAGTCTTCGCGCGGGTCTTCGCCCGCACCGGGATCTGGCGCGACCTGCAGCTCGCCATGCTCGCGACCGAGGCCGCGGGCGACCCGGGGCCCCTCGTCGCCGCGCTCGAGGGTCAGCCCGAGCTCGACCGACGCCTGCCCCCGACACGCCGCGTCGCCCTGGCCCTGGCCCTGCGCGACGCGGGGGCCTTCGCCCTGGCCCGCGAGCGCCTCCAGGCCCTGCTCGACGACCCCGCCCTCGCGCCCGAGCTCGCCCGCGAGTGCGCCGAGAGCCTCGCCCACCTGGCGCTGTGGCGCCTCGACCTCGACGAGGCCTGGAGTCGAGCGACAGCCTGCGTCGAGCGCCACGGCGAGGGGGCGCGGAGCTCGATGATCCTCGGCGCGGCCGCCCTGGCCTCGAGCGACGTCGAGTCGGCCGTC
>NZ_ABCS01000105.1 GCF_000170895.1 Plesiocystis pacifica SIR-1
ACGCCACGCCCTCCCTGCCCCACGTCCACGACTCAGAGGGTCGGCCAAAACGAGTTTGGCCAACCCTCTGTCTACTTTAGCCGTCGTGGACGACGCCACGCCCTCCCTGCCCCACGTCCACGACTCAGAGGGTCGGCCAAAACGAGTTTGGCCAACCCTCTGTCTACTTTAGCCGTCGTGGACGACGCCACGCCCTCCCTGCCCCACGTCCACGACTCAATCCAGGGCCCGGTCGATGAGCGCGTTGAAGTAGGGCGCGTAGATCGGGTCGAAGCGTCCGCGGGCGCCCTCGAGGGTCGCGCGGGCGTCCGCGCGCTCGTCCGCGTCCTCGGCCTGGCGCAGAGTCACGAGCGCCTGAGCGACGGTGAACTCTCGCTCGAGCTCGCCGCCCTCGGCCGTGCCTTCTCGGGCCGTGACCTGGGTCAGATCGTCCTGGGCCTCGTCGAGGAGCCCGGCGTCGGCGCGGAACATCGCCCGCGCCAGGCGGACCCGCACGCCGGTGTTGTTCCAGGCCAGGGGCGGCTCGGACCACAGATCCTCGACCCCGAGCTCGAGGATCTCGAGGGCGCGCTCGGGGGTGGTCCCGCAGGTCCCGGCGGCGCTGAGGTAGGTGAGCTCGCGGTTGTAGGGCGACCCGGAGCGGCCGCGGAGCATGGCGTCGAGCTGGCGCTCGGCGAGCGCGCTCGCGCCCTCGCAGTCGCCCCGGAGCTGCGCGAGCAGGGCCCGGCGCATGTCCACGGAGTTGTGGAGCCCGCTGGCCTGGCCGTAGTGCTCGGTCAACATCGCGTCGATGGTGTCGAGCTCGGCCTCGGCGCGCTCGAGGTCGCCGACCCGCAGCCACGCGCTGGCGAGGTTGAGGCGAATGGACAGGAGGGTCGGGCTCATGGGGGCGCTGAGCGCGGACTCGATGCGCACCGCCTCGCGCTGGGCCTCGAGCCCGCGGCGGGCGAGCTCCCCATCGTCGAAGCTCAATTTCGTGGCCAGGATCCCGTAGTTGGACAGCTCCATCGCCAGGTAGCCGGACTCGGGGCCGAGCTCGCGGGCGTACTCGAGGACCACGGCGGAGGTGTCGAGGGCGGCGCGGTGCTGGCCCGAGGCGCGCTCGAGGAAGGCGCGGGCCTTGAGCAGCTCGATGCGGTTGTCGAACAGCTCCCCCTGGCCCTCGGCGAGGGCCTCGGCGACGGCGATCCACCGCCGGCTCTCGGCGAAGTCGCCGAGGTGGAGCGTGGCTCGGGCGCTGATCAGCGCGGCGTAGGTGGCCTCCTGAGCGAGGTCGGCGCGGAGGCCTCGGGCCAGGGCCCGAGAGGCCATCTCCAGGGCCTCGTCGTTGGCGAAGACGAGCAGATGACTGATCGCTCGCACGTTGAAGTAGCGCGTGTCGACGTGGGGGTTGTCGAGGGCCTCGACGCGGGCCTCGACGGCGTCGAGCCCCTCGGCCGCGTCGCCAGCCCGGCCGAGGCTGGTGTTCTGAAAGGCGGTCATCAGCTCGCGCTGGACCGCGTCGTACTCGGCGGCGAGGGCTGGATCGTCGGGGCGGGGCGCGGCGCGGAGGGCCTCGGGGTCCTCGCAGCGCGCGAGCTTGCCGAGCACGCCCGGATCGGCGGCGAGGGTCGAGGCGATGGCCGCCGGGTCTTCGGTCTTTTGCTCGAGCAGGCCGAGGAAGCCGTCGAACTCCGCGAGGCGCTGGTTGAGGCAGTGCATGCGCAGGTCGAAGAGCTCGGCCGAGAGCTCGTGGCGGTGGTGGTGGGCGACGCACACGGCCTCGCTCTGCTCGGTCCAGGCGTCGATCCAGGCGTCGAGGTGGCCCTCGACGCGCTCGGCCTGGGTCGCTCGGGTGGCGGGGTTCGTGCCTTCGAAGCTGGCGAAGCGCTCGGCGAGGTCCCGCTTGCGCGGCGCGTCCCAGACCCCGACGAGGCGCTGGGGGTCGAGCGCGCACGCGATGGGAGCCGCGGCCGGGGCGGGGGTCGGCTGGGGGCGGGCGAGCGCGCCCACGCCCACGCCCACGCCGGTGGCCAGGGTCAGGCCGAGGGCGATCTTCCATGGACGCGCCCGGCGTCTGGACAGCTCGGCCCGGAGCGCGGCGAGCAGGGCGGGCATGTCGGGCCAGCGGGCGTCGGGGTCCGCCGCCAGGCCGCGCTCGAGGATCCGGAGCAAGCGCGGCGGGACCGAGGCGGGGCCTGGCTTGCGCAGGGCCCCGTCGTCGATGGCCGCGATCAGCTCACCCAGGGTCACGGCCGAGAACGGCCGCCGCCCAGTCAGCGCCTCCCAGGCCGCGACGCAGAAGCTGAACAGGTCGCTGCGCGCGTCGAGGGGCCGGAGGTGGATCTGCTCCGGGGACATGTAGGCGGGGGTGCCGAGCATGGCCCCGGTGCGCGTGAGGGCCTGGAAGGCCGAGCCCGAGGGGCTCGTGCCAGAACCAGAGCCAGAGCCAATGCCAGAGCCCGCCGCGCCGCTGGCCCCGGTGTCGCCGAGGGCGGGGGCGAGCTGGGGCCGGTCGAGGGGCTCGGCGGCGTCGAGGGGCTCGGCGTGCTCGCGCCGGGCCAGGCCAAAGTCGAGCACGCGCACGCGCCCGTCATGGCCGACCATGACGTTGTCGGGCTTGAAGTCGCGGTGGATCAGCCCCACGGCGTGGGCGGCCGCGAGGCCCTCGCCGGCTTGGAGCAGGGCCTCGAGCACGGCGCCCCAGGGCCTCGCGTCCCGCTCCAGCCACGCGCGCAGGGTCTCGCCCTCGACGAACTCCATGGCGATGAACACCTGCTCGTCGACGAGCCCGACGTCGTGGACCGCGATCACGTTGGGGTGGTCGAGCTGGGCGAGGGCCTGGGCCTCGCGGAGCATGCGGGCCTCGGCGTGGCGCGACTGCCCGGGGTCGGCGTGGCGCTTGGGCGAGAGCAGCTTGAGGGCGAGCTTGCGGTCGAGGTGGGGGTCCCAGGCGGCGTAGATGATGCCCATGCCGCCCGCGCCCACGCGCTCGAGCAGCACGTAGCGGCCCAGCTGGCGGCCGGCGTCGCCGGGGCCCTCTCGAAGCGAAGGTCGCCGAGGGCTGGACTCGCCCTCGTCACCGAGCAGGGTCGGGTCCTCGGGGTCGACCCGAAGGTTGGCCGCGCCCTGGCTCCCGCTGCTGTCTCTGGTCCCGGACACCACCGACCTCGATGGTACGGTGGTTTCCGGCGGCTCTTTCAGCTGGGTTTGGAGTCGTCGCCGGCGTCCGCGGGCTGCCAGCGCGCCTTGGGCGTGGACTGGGACGCGGACGGCCCGGGGGGCATGCCGTGCAAGGTGGCGAGGTTCTCGTCGTCCCCGCTGCCAGCGGGCGCTTGGCCCGGGCCCGGGCCTTGGCGCAGCTGGCTGGGCAAGCCCAGCTGACCGAGCGGGCGCTTTTTCGGCATGCCCGTCAAGGTCGAGGTCAGCCCGGCCTCGTCGTCTTCGGCAGGGCTGGGCGCGCCAGCGACCATGCCTTCGGGCAAGGCTGCCGGGGGCGCTTCACCCTCGGGGAGCTCGCCCTCGGCCGTGGTGTCCACGTCAGTGCTGCTGACTTCGACAGTCTCGGCCGCCGTCTCCGCGCGCACCTGGCGAAAGCCCACGGCGAAGATGGCGATCGAGGTGACCACGGCCGCGAACACCATCGCCGGCAGGTCCTTGGTGTCCGCGATGCCCATGGTCGCCGGCAAGGTCGCGAGCACGCCCGCCGCCATCCCGCGGGGCAGGGAGATCATCACCATCTTGCGCTCGGGGCCCTCGAACTCCGGCTTGCGCGCGATCAGCATCACGGCCGGGATGCGCGTGGCCAGCAGCAGGGCGCCCACGACCACGCCCAGGAACAGCAGGCTCCACGGGGGCGCGAGCATCAGGCCGATGTAGGTGAAGAAGAAGCTCTTGATGATGAAGGCCGCCTGGGTGTGCACGGTGACGACGTCGTCGTCGAGCTGCAGGGGCTGGTCGCCGAGCTTGAAGCCCAGGCGCTTCATGAGCGCGTCGGCGTTGCCGACGATGACCGAGAAGGTCAGCACGCACATGGCCGGGTTGCCCCCGGTGCGGTCGGCGATGACGTAGAGGAAGAGCAGGGCCGTGAGCGTGACCGGGTAGGCGTAGGGGCTGCCGGCGAGCACGCGCAGCATCAGCACCCAGCCCCAGCCCGCGAGCAGGCCGATGCCCAGGGCGATGCCAAAGTTCTTGCCGAGCTCGACGAGCGTCGCCGAGCCCGAGGCCTCGCCGGACACGATGATCTTCATCATCACCACGGCCACGACCACGCACAGCGCGTCGGTCAGCGCGGACTCGAGGCCGACGAGGTTCGAGACCTTGCCCTCGACCTTGGCCAGGTTCATCGAGGGCATGATGATCAGCGAGCTCGAGCCGCCGACCATGGCCCCGACCATGAGGCAGTGGAAAAAACCCCAGCTCTCGGGCAGCAGGCCGGTCAGGGCCATGAGCTGGAGGAAGAGCGCGACGCCGAGGGTGCTCAGGGTGAAGCTGAGCAGGGCCAGCGCCGAGGCCTTGGGCGCGGCGCGGACCAGGTCGTCGATGACCAGCTGGCGGCCGCCGTCGAACAGCACGATGATCAGCGTCAACGCCGAGAACAGCGGCAGCACGCCCTCGAGCTGCGCCGGATCCACCGCGCCGGTCGCCCGCAGGACCACGCCCGCGAGGATCAGCCAGACCACGTCGGGGATCTGGGTGCGGGCAAAGATGATCTCGCCGACGGCTCCGAGCAGGAACAGGCCGCCGATCATCAACAGGTAAACGCCGGGATCCTCCATGTCCGCCGCGGAAACTAGCACTCCGCCTCTGCTTTGGGGGCGCGTTCTTCGCGCCTTTTGACCCCGCCCCCATGACAAGGGCAGGCGAACGCGCGATGCTGCGGGCCGTGAGGCGCCTGGCGCTCATCCTCTCGCTCATCGCTGCCGTCCTCGGCACCGCGACGGCCCTCGGGCCAGGCACCGCCCACGCCGGGGCGGGCGAGGGCGAGGGCGAGCTGGCTCCGGCGGAGGAGGCCAGCCCCGAGAGCGAGCTGGTCCCGCCCACGGCCAAGGGCTCCGTCGCGATTCAGTACCCCGAGGCCCTGCTCGAGCGCGAGGAGCCCCCCGGGGGCACGGTCATCGTGCAGTACGTCGTCGGCGTGGACGGGCAGACCAAGGAGCTCGAGGTCCTGCAGTCCGTCGACCCGGAGCTGGACCGCATCGTCGTCGAGGCCGTGGACGCCCTCGAGTTCGAGCCGGCGCTGTACCGGGGGCAGCCGGTCGAGGTGGTCCTGTCCGTGGCCGTGGAGATCGGCCCGCCCGAGCCGGCGCCCGAGCCCGACACGGACACCGAGACCGAGACCGGCGAGGGCACCCTGCCCGGGGCCTTCGACTCGGACGGGACCCAGGCTCCCGGTGACGCCGAGGCCCCCGTGGCGATCCGCGGACGCATCCGCGAGGCCGGTCAGCGCACGCCCATCGAGGGCGCCACGGTCATCGCCGTGCCCGCCCCGGAGGGTTGGCCGCTGGGTCAGATCCGGGGCAAGCGCTACGAGGAGGCCGTCGAGCCTCAGTGGCAGGTGCAGGCCACGACCGACGCCGAGGGCCGCTTCGAGCTGCGCGGCGTGCCGCCAGGAAGGGTCCGGATCATCGCCCTGTCCCGGGGCTACGAGCGCCTCGACTCCATCGAAGAGCTCGCCGGCGGCGGGGCCATCCTCGAGCTCGAGTACTTCGACAGGCGCCTGCCGAGCAACCCCTACCGCACCGAGGTCACCGTCGACCGCGAGCTGCCCGAGGTCACCCGCCGGACCATCACCCCCGAGGAGATCAACCTGCTCCCGGGCACCCAGGGCGACGCCCTCAAGAGCATCCAGAACTTCCCCGGCGTGGCCCGGCCGCCCTTCGGGGCTGGACTGATCGTGGTTCGCGGCTCGGCGCCCTCGGACACCAAGACCTACCTGGGTTACCACGAGATCCCCCAGCTGTTTCACTTCGGCGCGCTGACCTCGGTGTTCAACTCGGACATCCTCGCGCAGATCGACTTCATCCCCGGCAACTTCGACGCGCGCTTTGGCAACGCCATCGGCGGGATCATCAACGTCCAGCCGCGCAAGGGTCGGCGCGACGGCTACCACGGCTACATCGACTCCGACCTGTTCGACACCGGCGTGCTCGTGGAGGGGCCCATCGGCAAGGGCAGCTTCGCGCTCTCGGCCCGGCGCAGCTACATCGACGCCCTGCTGCTCGCCGTGATCCCGGCGGGCTCGGGCATCGACTTCAACGTCGCGCCCCGCTACTACGACTACCAGGCGCTGTTCGACTACCCCGTGGGCCCGGGCAACTTCAGCGTGCGGGTGTTCGGCTCCGACGACCAGCTCGAGGTCGTCGCGCCCAGCGTCAACGAGGAAGAGGCCGACGCCAACGACGGCTTCGACACGCAGATCGCCTTCCACCGCGTGGACATGGTCTACGAGGCCGAGCAGGGCCCGTGGTCCTTCCTGTTCACGCCCTCGTACCGCCACGAGCAGCTCGGCGGCGTGGGCGGGGACATCTTCTCCTTCCGGGTCACCCGGGACGTGTTCAACCTGCGCGCCGAGCTGGGCTACCGCCTGTCCAAGCGCGCCGGGCTGCGCATCGGCACGGAGGTCGCCGCGGGCGAGTACAGCCTCGAGGCCCGGGCGCCCGGCTTCCCCCAGCCGGGCCAGGGCGACAACGGCGAGTTCCTGGCCGCGGACCTGGGCGGGGCCTTCGGGAGCTTCTCGCTCTACTCGACGGCGACCATCGCCGCCAGCGATCGCCTGGTCCTCTACCCGGGCGTGCGCCTGGCCTACAACGGCGTCGTGCTCAACCGCGCCGGGCTGGACCCGCGCTTTCGCCTGGCCTGGAAGCTCACCGAGGACACCACCTTCAAAGCCGGCGTCGGCCTGTTCAGCCAGTACCCCGACGTGTTCGAGCTCAACGACGTGTGGGGCAACCCCAACATCGCCCTCGAGCGCTCGATCCACACCAGCGCGGGCGTGGCCCACATGTTCGACAGCATCGACCTGCTCGTCGAGGGCACGGCCTTTTACAAGTACGTCTACGACCTCGCCGTGCCCACGGACGTGCTGCTGATCAACAACGGCGCGGGCGCGACGATCGTGCCCGAGCGCTTCGACAACGCCGGCTACGGCCACGTCGCCGGCGTCGAGCTGCTGGTCCGCAAGAACCTGACCAACAACCTGTTCGGCTGGGTCAGCTACACCTTCAGCCGGGCCCTCTACGACCTCGACGACGGCTGGGGGCTGATCCCCTTCGACTTCGACCAGCCCCACATCCTCACGGCCATCGCCGTCTACAAGCTGCCGCGGGGCTGGAGCCTGGGCGGGCGCTTTCGCCTGGTCAGCGGCAACCCCTACATCCCGGTCTACAACGGCATCGACGACGTCTCCACGGGCGGCACCTTCCCCCTCGAGGGCCCGCGCAACTCGGAGCGCAACCCCGCCTTCCACCAGCTCGACGTGCGCGTCGACAAGAAGTGGACCTGGCGCTACGTCGGCCTCAACGCCTACGTCGACATCCAGAACATCTACAACCGGCGCAACATCGAGGGCCGGACCTACGCCTACGACTACACCCAGTTCAACGTGCTGGCGGGGCTGCCGATCTTGCCCTCGGTCGGGCTCAAGCTCGACTGGTAGGGCTCACAGCCAGCACAGGCACAGCAGGCTCAGCGAGTCCGGGCAGCTCGTCCAACTCGACGAGGGGCGGCTTCATGCGACTCACATTGCGGCTTCTGCAGCAGCCACGGGAGCCGCCTCGTCTGGCTTGGGGCTGGGCAGCTGCTCGAACCAGGACTTGGCCCGCAGCACCCGATCGACGTAGCTCTGGGTCCGCTCGGGGATGGGCTCGCCGTCGCGGATCCAGCCCTTCACCACCCCGGCGCCGCGGTTGTAGGCCGCGAGGGCGTGGGCCTCGTCGCCGTCGAACTTGTCGAGCTGCCGGCGCAGCAGCAAGGTGCCGGCGTGGATGTTGAAGTCCGGGTCGTAGGACCGGCGCTGGCGCTCGAGCAGCTTGGCCATGTAGCCGGCGGTCTTGGGCATGAGCTGCATCAGGCCCTGGGAGCCCGAGGGGCCCTTGGCCTTGGGGTTGAACTTGCTCTCGACCCAGATGACCGCGTTGATCAGCGCGGGCTCGACCTCGTGGGCGGCCGAGGCTGCGGCGACGATGTCCTGGACCGCGGCGATCTTCTCGAGCTGCTCGGCGTCGAAGGGCGGCGGGTCGGCGGGGGCCTCGGGCTCGGCGGGGGCTTCGGCGACGGGCTCGGGCCCGGGTTCGGGCTCGGCGGGGGCTTGGGCTCGGGGCTCGGGCTCCGGTTCGGGGGCCGGGGCTTCGACGGGGCTCGGGGGGGCGACCGGGGCCGCGCACGCGCCCGGGAGGCCCAGCAGCGCGAGCACGACGGCGCAGCCGAAGGCGAGCGAGCTGAGCGAAGACCGCATGCCGCATGAATCGCGCTGGCTCCGGGCCTTGTCAAATCGCCAAGCTGCGGCAAGCTCGCCCGTGATGATCGACCGTCCCCGCCTCCTCCGATCGCTCCTCGTCGTGACGCCGCTGCTGTCCTTCGCCTGCACCAAGGCGCCGACGGAGGCCGAGGTGGCGGCGCCCGAGCACGGGGCAGAGCAGGCCGGCGAGCACGGAGCGGACGGCCACCACGGGCACCACGCCAAGGGCGGCCACCACGAGGTCAACGAGCTCGGCTACCGCGGCCACCGCTTCGACGACGCGCAGGCCTGGTCCGAGCGCTTCGACAACCCCGAGCGCGACGCGTGGCAAAAGCCCGCGGCCGTGGTCGAGCACCTCGCCCTGCGCCCGGACATGCGCGTCGCCGACCTCGGCGCGGGCACGGGCTACTTCGCCGTGCGCTTCGCCGCCGCCGTGCCCGAGGGGGCCGTGCTCGCCGTCGACATCGAGCCCAACCTCGTCGAGCACATGGGCGCGCGGGCCGAGGCCGAGGGGCTGAGCAACCTCCGGGCCGTGCTCGGGCAGCCCGACGGCCCGGGCCTGGGCGAGGCCGTCGACGTGATGTTCATGTGCGACGTCTTCCACCACCTCGCCGATCCCGAGGCCTACTTCCGCGCCGCCGCCGACGAGCTCGCGCCTGGAGGCCGGGTGGTGATCGTCGACTTTCGCAAGGACAACCCGGACGACGCCCCGGGCCCGCCCGCGGCGATGCGCATGAGTGTCGAGCGGATCACCGAGGTGATGGCCGCGGCGGGCTACGAGCGCGTGGGGGACGACCCGGGGCTGCTGCCCTACCAGTACGTGCTGAGCTTCGCCCGCGCGGGTGAGTGAGGCCTGGACACGGGCACGGCGCTGCGAGTCGTGTCAGAGTGACCGCCGTGCTCGGGCAGGCCTCGATCGCTGCGACCTTGGTCGGCGCTCTGGCGCTGGGAGGCCCCCCCGTGCAGCGGCCCGGAGCGGCACAGGTCGAGCCGGAGCTGGAGCCAGCGCTGCGCTGGGAGGGGCCGCCGGAGTGCTCCGACGTCGAGCGTGTCCAGGAGCAGCTCACCGCCTACGCCTCCGAGCTGGGGCGAGGGGGCGAGGCCACGGCGTGGGTCCACCTGGAGCCGCGGGGCGCGGGAGGGTACGCGGTCGAGATCGTCATTCGTGACCGCCACGGGGAGCTGCGGCGGGAGCTCGAGGCGGAGAACTGTAGCGAGGCCGAGCGCGCCGCGAGCTTGCTGATCGCGGTGTTGCTCGATCCGGTGGCGACCTCGCGGGCGGTCGCGGTGTCGAGCTCGAGCGCGGCGCAGGTCGAGCCGAAGGAGCCGGCGGTCGAGGGGCCGACTGAACCCGAACCAGCTCCCGAGCCAGCCCCGGAGCCAGCCCCCGAACCCGCTCCAGCGCCGCCGGTGGAGCGAGCCGCAGCGCCCGAGCGCGAGGAGCCGCCACGGTGGCGATCGGGCTTTGGCGAGGGCACGGGCAGCGGGGAGCCGAGGCCCTCTCTGGGCGTGGCCCTGGGCCTGTTCGGCGGCGGGGGCTACGGGCCGACGAACACGGGGACGGGGTCCCTGGGTGGCTACGCCGCGCTCTTTGGCCCGCGCGAGCGCTCCGGGCCGAGCGCGCGGGGCTGGCGGGCAGAGCTGGCGGGCGGTTGGACGCTGCCCCGCACGGTGCGGGTCGACGGGGGTGAGCTCGGCGGACGCTTCGACGCGTGGAGCGTGAGCGGCCGGGGCTGCTACGTGCCGGCGCTTGGAGCAGCGGCGATCGAGCTCCCGATCTGCGCTGGCGTCGAGGCGGGTCGGGTGCGCGGCGAGGGCCTGGAGGAGCTGCCGATCCCGCTGACCAGCGCGCTCAACTGGGTGGCCCTGGGCCTGGGCGGTGGGGTGCGCGTGCCGATCGGGCGCCGGGTCGCGCTGGCGGGGGAGCTGCAGCTGGCGATCCCGCTGACCGGCGGGCGCTTTTTGATCGAGACCACCGAGGTCCAGCGGATCGCGCCCGTGAGCGTACGCGGGTTGTTTGGGGTGGAGCTGCGCCTGCCCTGAAGGCTGTCTGGAAAAAATTGGGGCGAGGCGAATGGATCGGGATGGAGCTGGCCATGATGAGGCGATGGCCGTGCGCCACCCCGTCCCCCGGGCTGCCTTCGAGGCGGCCTACGGCGAGCACGTCGACTTCGTGTGGCGGGCCCTCGCGCGCCACGGGGTCGAGCGCGCGGCCCTCGAGGACGCGACGCAGGAGGTCTTCCTGGTCGCGCATCGCCACTGGGGGGCCTGGGAGGGGCAGGCGAGCATGCGCGCGTGGTTGTGGGGGGTCGCCCGCCGCGTGGCCTCGACGCACCTGCGCACGCGCAATCGCCGGGCGCGCAAGCACGGCTCCCTCGTGGCGCTGCTGTCCTCGTCGTCGCGGCCGGAGGCCGGCGGAGGTGGGCTCGACGCTCGCCTGGACGACCGCGCGCGGCTCCGGACCCTGGCGGCGGCCATCGACGCCCTCGAGCCCAAGCTGCGCGAGGTCTTCGTGCTCGCCGACCTCGAGGACATGACCGCGCCAGCGATCGCGGAATTGCTCGGCTGCAACCTCAACACCATCTACACCCGCCTTCGGCGTGCCCGCGCAAAGATCCGCGCGGCGATGTCCGAGGCCGAGGGGAGCGACCCATGAACGCTCGGCGCGACCACCATGACATCGACGCGACCCCGCTCAGCCCTCGGTTGAAAGGCGAGCTGGCCGAGCTGCGGGCGCAGACCGGACCGGACGCGGCGGCGCGCCAGCGCATGTGGGCCGAGCTCGCCCTCGCGGGGGGCCCGGAGCCTGATCTCGATCCGGAGCCCGAGCCCGACCTGGGGGATGGCGGCGCTTCGACGGGCGGCATGGAGCAGCTGGGCTACGCGGCCAAGGTGGTGGGGGCGACGGCCTCGATGACCGCCGCGGGCCTGCTCGCGCTGCGTCTGGGCGTGCTCGGCGTGCAGGCGCTGGCCCCCGGAGACCCGGCCGTCGACACTGAGCTCGAGCTCGAGACCCACGCGCTCGAGGAGGCGGAGCCCGAGCCCGAGGCAGCGCTCGAGCCCGAGGGGGGCGAGCCCTCGCTAGAGGAGCCGAGCGCCGGGCGGGCCGAGCCCGGAGCGCGCCCCGAAGCGCCCGCGGCCAAGGCCCCCGCGCAGGCGGAGCTGCCGGGTGCTGCAGAGGACGGGAGCGCGGCGAAGGGCGAGTCGACGGGAGCGTCGGGCTCTCTGGCGGCCGAGCTCGAGCTGCTCCAGGCCGCCCGCGAGGCCCCGGACTCGGCGAGCGCCCTGGCTCAACTCGCCGAGCACCGCCGCCGCTTCCCCGAGGGGCAGCTCGTCGACGAGCGCGAGCTCTTGGCCGTGGAGCGGGCGTGCACGAGCTCGCCCAGCGAAGCTCAGGCCGCGGCGCAGACCCTGCTCGCGCGGGGTCGGCTGGGGCTCGCGCGCGTGCGCGAGGCGTGCCCGAGCCTCGAGCTCCCCGAATGATCGCCGGCGTGAACGGATGCGAGCGCGCCCGGCCATGTTGAAGGTGTGATGCGAAACTTCCAATACTCGTTCATCCGCGCGCGCTCCCTGCCTGCTTTGTTGCTCCCTCTCGCTCTGCTCCCTGCTTGTGTCTACATCGACGGGCAGATCGGCCAGCTCGACGACGAGACCGGTGGCGAGGAGGAGGACGGCGAGTCGAGCGACGAGAGCACGGGCAGCTCGCCCGAGAGCACCGGCGCCGAAGAGAGCGCGGAGGACGGGGAATCGAGCGACGAGAGCACGGGCAGCTCGCCCGAGAGCACCGGCGCCGAAGAGAGCGCGGAGGACGGGGAATCGAGCGACGAGAGCACGGGCGGCGTCGACCCCGAGTGCGAGGCGCTCATGGACGACCTCTACACCTTCTTCACCGACGTCGAGGACGACTTCTGCGCGCTGGTCATCCGCAACGACTACCAGACCGGCGAGTTCATCGGCTGGACCATGCGCTGCCACCCCGACGGCGCGCCCCTGACCCTCGAGCAGGCTCAGGCCATGAGCACCTGGGGCGGACAGAACTTCAGCGAGACCGAGGATCACTACCTGCTCTACGCCCCGCCCGGAGACTTCGGCGGGGTGGCCTTCGTGGGCGACAAGTCGGGCTTGGTGTTCGACGCGAGCATCGTCTGGGACGGCGCCGGCGACATCAACGTGCCCGACGAATTCATGGACCCCGCGCTCCTCGGCCCCGGCTGCTTTGAGGGCGCCAACTTGGGGGTCGAGTACGGGGCCTACGACTTGAGCAACGAGTCGGTCCCGAACTCCCTGCCGCCCGAGGCCGCGCCGAGCATCGACGCGGTGCTGGGGTCGGTGCTCTTCCCGGCGCTGCAGGGCTACCCGACCACGACCTCGATCCTGCTGTACCCGCGCAGCGTGGGCGCCTTCGACCCGAGCAACGCCGAGATCATCACGATCATCAACCGCTCCGCTTGAGTCGTGGACGTGGGGCAGGGAGACGCCTGGCCGAGCCTCTTGAGCAGGCGAAAGGCGCGTGTCCATGCCTGGTCATACGCATCCCCGAACGTGTTCTTCGTGGTCGAGTCCGAATGTCGGGAGTCTCGAGGTGGGTGGGGGCTTGCAAGCGAGATGCTCAGAACCTACGGTGTACGCTCATGACCGCTCGTATCATTGACAGCATGTCCCCCGCCGTGAAGGCGGAGGCGGAAGCGCGAGCTGCAGCGATGCAGATCAGCCTCGAAGAGTTCGTGGGTCGAAGCCTGAGCGCCGGCTTTTGCAACGACGACCTGAACTCGCTGGGGGCGAAGCACTCGCTCAACTTCGTGCCCGGGCCCAGCGGCGCCATTCGTAGCTAGCGCGACCACGGACCCCAGCCTGCCGGCCATCTGACTGCGTCGGGTGGTCGGCAGGATTTCGTCATGAGCTCGATTCCAGACAACTTCCCGCTGGGCCCATGCGACGCGCTGATCATCATCCCCCCCTTTGGTGACATCGAGCAGCCCTTCCTGGGCGCCCACATCCTGCAAGCGCTGGCCAGACAGGCCGGCTTCGAGCTCCGCGTGCTGTATGCGAATTTGCTGTTCGCGCACAGGGTCGGCAGCGCCCGCTATCGCGACATCACCCACCTGGAGGTCGAGCAGCTGTTCAAGGAGCGGGTGTTCGCGGCGCGGGCCTTTGGCGCGTCCGGCTTGAACGCGCGCGAGCTGGGTGTCGTCGGTCTGGGCGACGACGCGGCCGTGCAGGCGTTGATCTCGGCGTGGGTGACAGACGTGGTCGCGCTCGCGCTGAGCAGCGAGGCCTGGGTCCTGGGCTGCACCACCACCTTCGAGCAGAGCTCCGCCGCGATCGCGCTGCTCGACGAGGCCAAGCGCGCGGCGCCCGAGCGCGTCACCATCTTGGGGGGAGCCAACTGCGAAGACGAGATGGCGCGAGGCTTGCTGTCCTTGAACGCCGCGGTCGACTTCATCTTCTCCGGCGAGAGCGAGGCGACCTTCCCAGCTTTCTTGAGCGAGGTCCTGGGCCGGGGTCACCGGCCCGAACAGCGCGTCTTTCATGGCCAGCCCTGCCTGGATCTGGAGGCGCTGCCGCTCACGAGCTTCGACGACTTCTTCGAGCAGCGCGCGGCGCTGTTCCCCGACGAGCCGAGCGAGACCGTCAAGATCCCCTACGAGACCAGCCGCGGGTGTTGGTGGGGCCAGAAGCACCACTGCACCTTCTGCGGGCTCAACGGGGGCGGCATGGGCTACCGCGAGAAGTCGGCCGACAAGGTGTTCCGCGACCTGAACGCGCTGCACCAGCGCTACGCCTACGACGAGGTGATGATGGTCGACAACATCATGCCGCACGGCTACTTCAAGAGCTTCGTGCCGCGGGCTGCCGAGGAGCTCCCGCCGGGGACGCGGATCTTCTACGAGCAAAAGGCCAACATCACCCTGCGCAAGGCCATGGCCCTCAAGCGGGCGGGCATCGACCACATCCAGCCAGGCATCGAGTCGCTGAGCACCGCGCTGCTGCGGCGCATGGACAAGGGCATCAAGGCGAGCCAGAACATCGCCCTCATGCGCTACGCCCGGGCCGTGGGGCTGCAGCTGGTCTGGAACCTCCTGGTCCGGTTCCCGGGCGACCGCGAGGAGGACTACGAGGGGATGATCGAGCTGATCCCGCTCCTGGCTCACCTGCGGCCCTCGGCCGGAGTGCACCAGGTCTCCTTCGATCGCTTCAGCCCCTACTTCAGCAAGGCGCGCGAGCACGGCCTCCGCAACTTGCGGCCCTGGCCGGCGTACGCCGAGGTCTACCCGGAGCACGCGGACATCGAGGCCCTGGCCTACCACTTCGACGCCGACGTCGTGAGCGCGGTCGATCGAAAGCCCGCATTGGTGACGGAGCTGGCCCGCCTGTGTACGGAGTGGGAGTCGCGCTGGCAGGTCCGGGAGAGCGTGCCGCGGCTGCAGATCACCCCGCTGTTTGGCGATCAGTACGTCCTGGTCGATACCCGCGGACTTCCGGGCGTCCCGAGCGAGCGCATGTTGACCCACGACGAGGCGAGCTTGCTGCTGGTGGGCGGCGCCCGGGAGGACAGGGCGCAGGCGGCTTGGGCCGTGGACAACAAATGGTTGGTGGAGCTGGATGGCCGCCTGGTGCCGCTGGCGATCGCGCCGCCAGCGGTGTTCCTGGCCTTTGAAGAGGCGAGCGCTCGGGTCATCGAGGAGCAAGAGCGCTTCTCTCTACCGGTCCTCTGAATTTAGTTGAGCGCCCGGATCACGTTGTTGCCGGCGTCGCAGACGTAGACCGTGTTGCTCGGGTAGTGGAAGGCCAGCCCGACGGGGCTGCGCAGCTGGGTGTTGGCCGTGCCCTGGCCCTCCTGGTAGCCGCCCTGGCAGTTGCCTCCGCCGCCGCAGTGCTGGCCGACGTTGGTGCTCACGGAGGTCGTGGCGATCACGCCCTGGCGGATGGTGTGCTGGTTGAACTCCGAGAAGTAGATGCTGGTGCCGTCGGAGGTCATGCCGCGGGGACGGTGGACGCGGGCCATGGTGCCGACGGCGTCGACGTAGCCGGCGGTGCCGTCGCCAGCGAAGGTGCCGACGTAGGTGTCGAGGACGTTGTAGGTGCGGATCTTGTTGCCGTTGGTGTCGGCGATGAACAGCATGCCCGAGTTGTCCGAGGCCATGTAGCGCGGGCTGATGAAGCGGGCCTGGTTGCCGAAGCCGTCGGTCTGGCCCTGCTGGCCGACCTGCCCCGCGATGGTCAGGACCTCGCCGTTTTGCGGGTTGTAGCTGCGCAGGACCGAGAACTGTCCGTCGAGGAAGTAGACGATGCCGTCGTAGTAGGTCATCGCCCGGACGCCGGCCAAGGACGCGCCCTGGCCCACGCCGTCGGCGACCATGTTGTTGCCGCTGCCGGCGACGGTGGCCACGGCGTAGGGCGGGCTGAGGTCGACGGCCTTGATCTTGTGGTTGCCGCCGTCGCCGACCCACAGGGTCTGGCCGTCGGTGGTCACGGACTCCATGAACGAGAACTGGGCGTTGAGGCCGATGGCCGCGTCCTGGTCGCCCAGGCCTCCGCCGGCGACGGTGAGCACCTCGCCGGTGAGCACGTCGACGCGGCGGAGCACCGCGTGGGCGTTGTTGAGGGAGTCGCCGACCCACAGGTAGTCGTTGTCGGCCGTCAGCACGCACCAGCCGCCCAGGCGCGCGTTTTGGCCGACGCCGTCGACGAGCCCGGGGACCCCCGGCGCGCCCACGAACAGCGCGGTCGTGTTCTCGAGGTTGCAGGTCGGGTTGCAGGTGTCGCCGTTGTTGGTGTTGTTGTCGTCGCAGATCTCGAGGTCTTGGACGGAGCCGTCGCCGCAGCTGGCTCCGAGCTGCTCGAGCTGGCAGTTCGCGCTGCAGCCGTCACCGTCGGTGGTGTTGCCGTCGTCGCACTCCTCGGCCTCGCCGGGCTCGAGCACGCCGTCGCCGCAGGCGTTCCCGACCTCGACCTGACACGAGGCGTCGCAGCCGTCGTTGTCGACGTTGTTGCCGTCGTCGCACTGCTCGCCCTCGTCGAGGTCGACCTGGCCATCGCCGCAGTTGGGCGGGGGGTTCATGCCGCCGGTGGTGTCCGTCGCATCGGTGGTGTCCGTCGCGTCCGTCGTATCGGTGGTGTCGGTGGTGTCCGTCGTATCGGTCGTATCGGTCGTATCGGTCGTATCGGTCGTATCGGTCGAGTCGCTGCTGCCCTGCTCGCTGCTCTCGTCCTCGACGCACACGTTCATCTCGCACACGAGGCCCATGTCGCAGGAGCCCCCGTCGGTGCACGGGCAACCCTGAGCGCCGACGGAGCAGTCCTCGTCGGTGCCCGTGCCGGCTTCGTCGTCGGCCGCGGTCGTCCCGGGATCGGCCGAGTCGCCGCAGCCCGCGAAGGCGACGAGGGCGAGGGTCGAGACAAAGAGGGAAAATGGGCCAATCAAGCTACGCATGCAGCGATCATAGCGGTTTGGCGCGCAGTGCCGAATTGAAAAGAATGGTCGCGAACCGCCCTGGCATTCTCGTCAGTCTGCTCGCTCGAAGGCGAGCAGCTCAGCTCAGCTCAGCTCAGCTCAAATCGAGCCACAGCAAGCGCGGGCCTGCACCCTCGGCGAGCGCTCGAAGATTCTCGGCCCATGCGTCGCTCGGGTCGAGGCTGGCGCGCGCGAGCTGGCAGGGCAGGCCGGCGGCTTCGAGGCTGGCGCGGGCGCGGGCGGCCTCGAGTCGAGGCGTGACGATGTTTTGGGTCATCTCCGAGGCGCCGTTGTCGGCGACGACGATCAACAAGTCGTCGCCGTGGTCGATGGCGTCGAGCAGGCCGAGCCACTCCGAGTGGGGCAGGTTGGTGTCTCCGAGCACGCACACGGCCAGGCCTTCGGGTCGCGCCCGGGACCAGCCCGCGGCCATGGCGACCGCGCCGCCCATGTGCATCTTGACGTCGCAGCCGTGGTCCGCGAGGGCGAGCACGCCGGTGATGCCCGGGTCCGTCGCGATGAACACCGGGCGCGCCCCGCCGAGCTCGCGCAGCACCGAGAACAAGGCCTTGCGCGGATCCGCGTCGGGGAAGCCGGAGGCCGGGCGGTCGACGTCGAGCTGGGCCTCGGCGTCGAGGATGTGCGCCGGGAGCCCGTCGAGGGCAGCGGCGAGCTCGGGGCTCGGCCCAGGGCGGGTCTCGGGCCCGCGCCGACGCAGGCCCGGCGGGCAGCGGCGCTGGGCGTGGTCGAGGACCGCGTCGAGGGGCGCGCCGACGAGGCGGCCGATCGGGCGACGATCGCCGAGCTCGGCCCGCCCGACGACGCGCGTGTCGAGGCCCTCGCGGTGGAGCAGGGCGCGGACCTGGAGCTCGAGGGTCGGCGTGCACTCCTCGAGCACGACGAGCTCGCGGACCCGCCGGGCGAGGGCGAGGATGGGCGCGGCGGGGAGGGGGTGCTCGAGGCCCAGGCGCAGGCCCGGGAGCTCGCGGGCGCGGGCGGCCTCGGCAATGGGCGCGCCGAGGTGGGCGGCGACGACGAGGCCGAGGTGCAGGGACTCTTCGGCCGCGCTGGCCTCGGGCGTCCAGCCCCAGCAGCGGACCTGCGCGTCGACCCAGGGGGTGAGTCGAGCGAGGACCTCCGCCCGCCGCTCGAGGTGGGCGCCGTAGGTCCGGGCGCTCGTCGACAGCGAGCGCCCGCGCTCGGGCCACGCGGGATAGGGGGGCGGGGCGGCTGCACCGGGACCCGCGAGCGCGGCCCGACCCTTCGCCGCGAAGCAGCGCGCGTCCCCGCGGACGACCACGAGCATGCCCGCGCGCCGCGAGATCTCGCAGGCGGCCTGGACCTGCTCGACGATCTCCGCCACGGTCGTGGGCGCGATCACCAGCAGCTGGGGGCTCGAGGCGTAGAGCGAGCGGTTGTCCTGGGCCGACTGGCTCGAGCCTGGCTTGGCGTCGGCGCCCTCGATGAGCAGCAAGGGCGCGGGCAGGCCGTGGACCACGCCCATGGCGTGGAGCGCATCGGCGGCCACGTTCACGCCCACGTGCTTCATGAGCGCCGCGGCCCCGCGCCCGCCCATGGCCGCGCCGAAGGCCTGCGACAGGGCCACGTTCTCGTTGATGGCCCAGCGAAATTCGACGCCCCAGCGCGCGCCGTCGGCCTCGAGGCGCTGGGCGAGGCTCGTCGTCGGTGAGCCGGGGAAGGCCGTGGCAAATTCGATCCCGCCGGCTCGCAGGGCCGCCGCGAAGGCCTCCCCAGCGCCTTCGATCGCTTCGTCGTGCTTGGCATCCATGGTCTCGAGGCTCTCCGTCCGCGAGCTGGCTCACCTGATTGGCCGCTTCCTTCTGGGCTCAGAGGGAAGCTCGGGCCTGGGTCCAGGGGGGCGCTCCGGGATAGGATTGTCGCCACTGAGGACCCATGGACGTCAAGAAGATCTTCGAGATCATGCCCAGCCGCTACAACGGCGGCGCGGCGAGCAAGCCCACCGTTTACTACTTCTCCGTCGGCGACAACAAGTACACCGTCAAGCTCGGTGAGACCTGCGAGGTCGAGAACGGGAAGACCGTCGACAACGCGAACGTCATCCTCAAGACCACGGACAAGATCTTCCTGAACATGGTCCTGCACGGCAAGCTGCCCGGGCCCATCGACATCGCCCGCGGCAAGATCAAGACCAACGACCCCGGCGCGCTCCAGAAGCTGCGCGAGTGGTTCGACTTCAGCCAGTGAGCTGAGCCCCCTACCCCTGGAACACCGCATGCGCCGCGTACTCGAGCTCCCCTTCGCCCTCACGCTTGGTCTTGGTCTCGCCCTCGCGCCCGGTTGTGGCGACGACGCGAGCGAGGAGGAGGCCGCCCAGGCCGACGCCGCCGCGGACGAGGGCGAGGAGCAGCCGGTCGAGGAGCCGGCCGCCGAGCCCGAGCCCGAGCCCGAGGGCGCCGACTTGCCCGAGGGCATCGAGCGCTTCGAGCACTGGTCGCCGCAGCACGCCTTCATCAACGCCCCCGTCGTCCGCGGCCACGTCGTCTCCGACACGGAGCTGATCGTGGCCACGGGGGACGCCCACGTCGGGGTCAGCACCGACGGCGGCGAGAGCTGGCGGTGGACCAAGGCCGGCGACGCGGTCGTCGACGTCACGGGCTACCCGGGCGGGCCCTACGTCGCGCTCCACGAGGGCGCCATCTCGGTGTCGAGCGACGGCCTGCGCTGGTCTCGATCGCCGCGCTGGACCGCGGACCGCCTCGTCGACGTGGTCGCCGCGAGCATCGGGCTGGTCGCGATCGGCAAGGCGGGCGCCTGGGTGCACTTCGACGAGCAGGGCGTGGGCGTGGCCGCGGGCCAGCTGCCCAACAACTTCAAGGCCAAGGCGCTCACCGAGCTCAACGGGGCCGTGCTCGCCTGGGCCGGCAAGTCGGGCTACGGGACCACCAACGGCGCCGACTGGACCGAGCTCGAGCTCGTCCCGCCCATGCCCGACGCGCGCACCCACCTGACCAGCGCCGGGACCTGCACCCTCGGCCGCGTGGGTAAGGCCAAGGGCGTGACCTGCTCGGTGTCGGGGACGGCCTTCGGCATGGACGGGGCCTTCGCCGTCGAGAACCGCGGCGTGGTCTCGCTGACCACCGACGGCGGCGCCTCGTGGACCACCGCGGCCCTGCCCTTCAGGGGCGCCAACAGCATCTTCGGCGACGCCTCGGCCTACTACGCCCTCGGCAACGGGGGCAACATCGCCATCTCCAAGGACGGCGGCGCGACCTGGGTCGACCAGCGCTGGGAGGAGTCGGCCAACCTCGCCGACGGCGTGGTCGCGGGCAGCGACGTCGTCATCGTCGGCTCGCGCGGCGCGTTGATCTACTCCAACGACGGCGCGCAGAGCTGGGACTTCGCCGAGGCGCCGGCGGGCAGCAACTTCAACTGGGTCGGCCGCCTCGACGGGGAGTTCATCGCCAGCGACGGGCGGACCTTCCTGGCCAGCGAGCACGGGGCCGAGTGGACCGTGCTCGAGGAGGCCATCGAGCTCCCGGGCAAGTTTGGCGCGTGCGCGGACCTCGACGGCGGGCAGCCGGCCGAGGGCGAGTCTTGCCGCTACGCCGCGACGATCACGAGCCCCGAGGGCAGCCCCAACGTCCGCGCGCTGACCTTCACCGGCGACACGGGCCTGGCCATGGGCGACGACGGCCTCGTGGCGGTGAGCCACGACGGCGGAGCGAGCTGGGCGACGGCCCACGGCCTCGGCTACGGGCGCAAGGGCGCGACGGACTTCTCCGTCCGCGGCCAGACCCTCGTGGCGACCAACGGCGCCCGGCTGTCGACCTCCATCGACGGCGGCGCGACCTGGGTCGAGGGGGGCCTCGTCGGGCGGCCGCGCATCAACGCCGTGCACGCTTCGGCGATCGGCCCGCGCCTGGCCGTGGGCAAGGGCACCATCTTGGTGTCCAGGACCGATCCTTCGATCTGGCTGACCATCGAGGACCTGCCCAAGGGCGACTGGATCGCCATCCACGAGGTGGGCGGGGCGCTCTACGCCGCGGACCTGCGCGGCGGTCTGCTCCGCAGCGAGGACGGGGTCGCGTGGACACCGCTCGTGACCGGGCTGAGCGCCCCGGTGGTCGACATGGCCGGCGAGGGCGAGATCGTGTGGGCTCGAACGGCGGCCCCGCGCCGGGGCCCCGAGCTCTTGTTGCGCAGCGAGGACGGCGGCGCGCACTTCATCGTCGTCGGCGCGACGGTGGGCTACGGCCAGCTCCGCGTCGTGGACGGCGCGATCCGTCACGGGGATCTCGAGTCGAAGGATCAGGGCAAGACCTGGCGCGCCGTCGAGGGCCAGCTGCCGGGCGAGCCCCTCGAGGACGGCTCGGGGATGACCATGACCCGGCGCTCGCGCTACGACAGCCCCGACTTCCTCGTCCTTCACAAGGCCAAGGCCGGGGGCGAGAGCGAGCGGATCGTCATCAGCTCCGCCCACGTCGACGGCGGCCAGATCGACTGCGACGCTGAGACCGGCTGCTGGCTGCTCTCCCGCGGTGTCGTCTACCGCCCCCTGGGCCGCTGAAGCCGGCGGGGGGTGTCGGCCCCACGGTGAGCCCACAACCAAAAAACAACCCCGAGGGGGTCGGGTCCTCGGGGTCGGGTGTCCAGGCGTCCTACTGACCCTGGCTACCTATCTAGCTACCAACTACCTGTCTATCTACCAACTACCTACGTCTACCTAGTTACCAGCCAACTACCAGCTACCTACCAACTACCTACCAACTACCAACGACTACCTCGCTACCACCTACGGCCGAAGCCGAGCGCCACATGGGGGAATCGAACCCCCGGTACTGGATAGACAATCCCGTGTGTTACCATTACACCAATGCGGCATGCGTGTGGGGTGAAGCGATTTAATGTCGATGCTCTATCCTTTTGTTTGCGCATTCGCGCGTTCGTGAAGCTGACGACGGGACTCGAACCCGTGGCCTCCGCCTTACCACAGCGGTGCTCTGCCTCTGAGCTTCGTCAGCGAGATGTGTCGAGCGCTGGGGGCAAGAGACCCCGCCGGCTCGGGGGTGCCCCCCTGCCAGCTCGCGGGTTGGGCCTCCGGCGCCCTCGCTGGCGACCCCCTCGGGGGGCGCCTCGTGTTCATCGAAACACGCCGGAAATGCTCAACACGCGGCCGTAGCCAGGGGGGTATCGCCTTGGGGGGCACCCAAGCCGGGAAGTCGTTCAAAGCCTGTGGCGACGATGCCTCCGGCTCGGGCTGACGGTCCCGATGCGATCCCTCGCGCGCGACGACTGGCCGTGGGCCAGTTCGTATCGCTATGCGTGGAGCGTTTCATGACGTGGATCTCAGGGAGTGAATGCGAAGCGTCCGGCGCTCTCCCACAGCGGCGAACGCTGCGAAAACTAGTCGCCGCTACCGAATGGGTCAAGGAGAAAATATCGACTTTTTTCGATGCCACTCGCAGACGCGAATGTGGATGGCTGGTCCAAGGACCGAGTCCCAAGGTCACGCCCCCCGCGCCGGTCGTGGCTGCTACTGTGGCCGCCATGGTGGAGCGTCCGACGGTGATCCTGCGAGACTGCAAGGTCTACGACCCTCAGCGCATCCGCCGGATCGTCCGCGAAGGCCTCGAGCGCCTCGACCTGCGCCCCTACGGCCAGACCCTGATCAAGCCCAACGTGGTCATGTCGGGGCCCCGCTTCCCCCACGCCTATACGCGCCCGGAGTTCACCGAGGGCGTGGCCCTGGCCATGCGCGACCGCGAGGACGGGCGCATGGCGGCGCTGCGCATCGGAGAGCGCTGCGGCATCACCATCCCCACGCGCTTCGCCTTTCGCGAGGCCGGCTACCCGCGCATGGCCAAGCGCGTCGGCGCCGAGCTGGTGCACTTCGAGGAGGTGCCCCAGGTCGAGGTGCCCCTCTACCACCAAGGGCGCCTGCGCGACTCCCTGTTCACGCCGCGGACCGTCGCGGAGGCCGACTTCTTCGTCAACTGCCCGAAGTTCAAGGCTCACCCGTGGACGACGGTGACCTTCAGCCTCAAGGCCTACATCGGCATCCAGGACGACCGCCACCGGCTCATCGACCACGACCACTCGCTCAACGAGAAGGTCGCCGACCTCCAGTACATCATCCAGCCCAAGTTCATCGCCATCGACGCGATCACGGCCGGCGAGGGGCGCATGCTGACGCCGCGGCCCTACGAGCTCGGGCTGGTGATCATGGGCGACAACCAGGTCGCGGTCGACTCGGTGTGCTGCCAGATCATCGGCCTCGATCCGATGAGCGTGGACCACATCCGCATGGCCCACGAGCGCGGCTTTGGCCCGACGGCCCTCGACCAGATCCAGGTCGAGGGCGACGTCAGCCTGGCCGAGGCCCGGGTCCGCGCGGCGAACTTCGAGGTCGGGCTGATCCGCGTGGAGGACTACTTCGCGGGCACCAACATCCGGGCCTACGGCGGGCGGCCCCCGGGGCCGAGCCGGGCCGAGGGCGGCCACGACTACTGCTGGGGCGGCTGCCCCGGGGCCCTCGAGGAGGCCATCGAGATCCTCCGCCTCTACGACGAGAACGCCAGCGAGAACGTGCCGGTGACCCACGTGGTGTTCGGCAAGTGGGACGAGCCCCTCGACGTCAAGGCCGGGGAGAAGGTGCTGTTCATGGGCGACTGCGCCGAGTACCGCGGGCCCGTGGGCGACCGCCTGATCGAGCGCGAGAGCCTCTACCGCGACCGCAGCGAGCTCAGCCCGCTCGCGGCCAAGCACGACGATCTGGTCGCCAAGGCCCTGCACGTCCGCCGCAAGTTCCGGCGCCTGCGCAACGCCGACGTCATCGACATGCCGGGCTGCCCGGTGAGCGTCGCCGAGCAGGTGCTCAGCCTCGTCGAACTGGGTCGTTTGCCCAACCCCTACCTCGACCCCCAGCTGGTCGTGCCCTTCGTCAGCACCTACCTGTCGTGGCGCACGCGCAGCGTGCTGCAGCGCCTCGTGGGCCAGCGCTACAACCTCCCCGGGCCCACGCTCCGCGGCGCCTCCCGGCCCGCGCAGAACCTGCCCCCGGCGGGGGCTGACCTGTCCCTCGAGGCGCGCAGCTCGGACGCCTTGGGCGAGTGAGCTGGGCTTTGTAGAGTCTGGGCATGCGCCCGCTCGCGCACGCCGCTTCGTTCTCTGCCTTCTCCCTCGTTGGCCTCGTGTGCTTCGCCTTCGGGGGGCTCGCGTGTCAGGCCACGGACCCCCTGGACTCGACGCAGGCGCGCAAGCTCGACGCCAGCGAACGCGACGCCCTGGCGGAGGCGGGGCAGAGCGAGGCCAAGGCGAAGGTCGAAGGCGAGTCCGTCGAGGCGGCGGGGGTGCGGATGACCCTGCCCGAGGACTGGACCGTCGACCCGAGCTCCGCGGCCGACCCGAACTACCTGCTCGCCGTGGGCCCAGAGGCGGGCGCCGTGCACTCGCCGGTGTGCTCGATCGAGCTGCGTCGCCAGGGCCTGGGCGCGCTGGGCAAGGCCTTTCGGGTCGCCAAGCGCGAGGGCGGGACCCTCGACTACACCCGCGGTCCGCTGCGCGGGCGGGCGCGCGAGCTCCCTGGCCCGAGCCCGGACGCGCGGGTCCTCGTGCACTGCCGGGGTTCCCGCAAGGGCGGCGGCTGGGGTGCGATCCAGGGCGCCTTCGAGTCCCTCGAGGTCGTCGGCGAGGCGACGCTCGCTAGCCCACCAGCGGGCGCGGGGGTGGTCGAGCTGTGCACGGCTCAGCCCGTTCGGCGGACGCAGGTGTGCGCGCGTCGAGGCGACGGCGGGATCTACTGCGGCGAGACCGAAGGGAGCGCGCTCGAGCGCGTCGAGGGCCTGCCGCCGGCGGTCGAGCTCGCGTGCGAGTTTGGGCGCAGCTGCATCCGCGACGCCGAGGGCGTGGCCTGGTGCTGGCGGCCCACGCTGGCGCCCGTGTCCTTCGCGGAGCTCGGCCCGGTCCGTCGCCTCAGCGACGGCTGCTTCGTGCTCGAGGCCGAGGGGCGCGTGCTGTGTGCCCCCGGGGACGCGAGGCTGGCCCCCGAGTCCTTCGTGGCCGTCGAGGGCGTCGAGGGCGTCGAGGCCGTCCTCGACGGCAGCAGCGCGAGCTCCGGCTGCGCCTGGGTCCCCGGTGCGGGCACGGCCTGCTGGGGGGAGGCCGAGGCTCGCTACTCCGCCGCCGATCGAGCCGCCCTGGCAGGCCTGGACGGCCCCGTGAGCGCCCTCGAGGACTGGAGCGGTCGGCTGTGCGCGCGCACGGGAGAGGGCCGCTCGGAGGCGTGGGCGTGCGCGGCCGAGGGGACCCTGCGCCGCCTCGATGGCTGCGCCGCGCGGGCGTGCAGCTGCGCCGCGCTCAGCTCGGCGACCTTCAGCTGCGAGCACGAGACCCACCCGCGCGTCGATCTTCGTCCCCTCGCCCGGCTCACCGGCGTGTCGACCAAGGACGGCCCGTGCGTGGGCGGCTCGGACGGGCGCGTGGTCTGTCGTGGCCCCGACACGCAGACGCAGCTGCAGGTGCGCGCGGGCACGGAGGCGGACATCTTCCACGCGCTCGACTGGCCGGGCTGAGGCAGCTGAGGCAACCACGGGCAAGAGGGAGGTCGCGTGCGACCTCCCCTAAGGCAAGCTCGAAGAAAATAACGAGAGCCGTCAAATAGATTGCGAGAAAAGGAGCGCGCCCGGGGGCAAATCAGAACAGGCGCTTGCTGGGGACGGACTCGGCCGAGGGCACGCGGGGCTGGTCAAAGTCGATGCGCGCGGTGACCTCCTCGGAGCCGGCCCAGTTGGCCGAGCCGCTCGCCGAGCTCTTGGCCACGGGCTGCGCCGGGCCGGCGGCGGGGGTGCTCGGCGCGGCCGGGCGACGCATGGCGTTGCCGCCGTTGCCGAGCTGCAGGGCGAGGCGGAGCAGGGCCTCGCGGTTGCCGGTGTTGGTCTTGGCGAAGATGTTGTGCATGTGCCACTTCACGGTCGCGCGGCTGATGCTGAGCTCGCGGCCGATCTGCTCGTTGTTGCGGCCGCGGAGCACGAACTCGAGGATGTCCTGCTCGCGGTCGGTGAGCTTGTGGTTCTGGGCCAGGCGGGTCACGGCCCAGCGCAGGCGAGCGGGACCGTCGCCCTCGTCGAGCTGGCGCAGGACGCTGTAGCCGAGGGCCTCGAGCACGGCGCTGATGCGGGCGGCGTCCTCGTCACGGGCGACGCGGATGTGAACCTCGTTGCTGGCGAAGGCGGGGGCGGTGGAGACGGCGGAGGCGTTGGTGATGGTCATGGTGATGTCCTGATTTCGCGGGTGTGTGGGAGGTCTGGAGAAGCTTTGGAGTCTCGACGTTGGCGGGGAGCGGCGGCTGCCCCCGTCGGCTGCACACACAACATGCACCCCCGCAGGCCGGACCGTCAGGGACCGCAGTGCAACCGGCGGGTCTCCAGGCCGAACCAAGAGTCGGTGACGAGACTTGCCGCAGACCGCCCACAGGCCTGCGAATTCGGTGGGTAGACAACCTCGGGGACGGGTCGACACCCATCCCGAACCAAGCGTCACCGTTCGTCACCGTTCCAACCCCGTCGCCTGGTTCATTGGTTTGTTCGCCGCGAGGCAACCAAACTGGGGGCCCGAGCAGGGGGCAGGGGGAGTGGCTCCAAAGGTGCACAAAAAGAGAGAGCCGGAGCGTTCGCTCCGACTCTCTCTTGGGGTTGTCTAAAAGGCTGGGCTCAGCCCCAGGACTTCGAGGGCACGTCCTCGGCCGCGATGATCTCGCGGACCATGGCGGGGTGGAAGTTCGGGCCAGGCTTGGCGGGGACCTCGATGGGCTGGGTGGGCTGCTCGGACTGGGGCTCGCCGGGAGCGTCCTCTTCGCCGCCCTCGCGGACCTGCTGCTTGCCCCCGAGCTGGAGGGCGAGGCGGAGCAGGGCTTCGCGGTTGCCGGTGTTGGTCTTGGCGAAGATGTTGTGCATGTGCCACTTGACGGTGGCGCGGCTGATCTCGAGATCCTTCCCGATCTGCTCGTTGTTGCGACCCGCGAGCACGCGCTCGAGCACGTCCCGCTCGCGCGCGGTCAGCTTGTGGCGGTGGCACAGGCGGTTGACGGCCCAGCGCAGGCGCGCGGGCCCGTCGCCCTCTTCGAGCTCGCGGAGCACCGTGTAGCCCAGGGCTTCGAGGACGGCGCTGATGCGCGAGGCATCCTCGTCGCGCTCGACCCAGATCCGGACTTCACAGTTGGCAACGGTAGCGGCGTTATTGGCAATCACTTCATTCGACACGACGGTATCCTCGACTCCTGAGCTCGCGCTCGATGAGCCCGACGGCTGCCGGGCTGTAAAGGTGAGACACGACGGCGCGTTCGCGGCCGACGGCCTTGTTCAACACGGCCTTGCTGTGGATCTTGCTGTCGCGCAGTCCGAGCAAGGTGATGACTTGTCCAACTCGTTGGGGGGTGACGCCCAAGTGGCGTCGAGCGATCTGTGTGGGGCTCAACCAGCCGTGCTCGATGCTCGGCTTGAGCTGCCACAGGGACCCGTCCAGGGCCATCTCTGCGGCGGTGACTCGGTAGGCCTGGACGACCTCGGCGTCGACCTCGGCGCCCTGATCGAGGACGTCGCACAGGCCCTCGAGGGCGTCGTACTCCCAGCGCCGACGCTCGAAGTCGAGGCGCTCGCGGGCGATCAGCGAGGCCTCGCTCTCGACGGCGGAGCTGTAGCGAGCCCGGCGGGTGAAGGCCTCGGCCTCGGGCACGACGCGCTCGCTGATGTGCTTGAGCAGGCGCAGGCCGACGTCGCGGGTCGAGGGCTCGTCGCGGGCGAGGCCGGCGACGGTCAACGCGACGCCAGACTCGAGCAAGAGCAGGGCGCTGTTGGCCTCGACCAGGCTCGCGGGCAACACCACGCCGCGCTCTTCGAGCACCGCGCGCAGCTCGGCGAGCTCGAGCTCCCCGATGCGCAGCCAGTGCTCGCCCTCGCGGGCCTCGTCGACCCAGTCCATCGCAATGCGACGCGCGAGGTCCGAGGCGCCGTGCTCCAGGCCGAGCCCCAAGATCGCGGCAACCTCGCTGGCGAACCAGCATGGCCGTCCATCCATCTCCAGACACAAGAGCGTGCGACCTTCGAAGCTGGCGACGAAACAGACCCCTGTCGGAGGTCGGGTGGGCTGATCCCAAACCTGATCGGCGGGATGGTTCGGGCTTTCGTGGCTGAACATCATCGGCGGTTGTGGTTGGGCGATGCGCCATGCGTCGCCGTGGCATCACCTTGGAACGCCAGGACCCGGACCGTCAGGGACGCTGATGCAACCTGGGGGTCACCGATCCGAACCGAGCCAACGGACGCGAACCGTTCGCCTGCCCGCCCAGTCGCCGGGAGCCCGCCGGCACCCAGGCCGGGCAGAGCACCGTCAACCTGGCGTGTTAGCGGGGGGTTGACCCCATCGGCCGGGCGGCTGCGCGCTTTCGCCACAGCCCGTCCACGGGAAGGGTGTCACCGAATTGACGGGGGCCGTCACCGTATCCGGGCGGATCGTTACCGCTAACGACCATCGGTGACGCGCTTTCGCGCACACCCAGGGGTCGGCGCGCGGGCCATCCGTGAGTCGGGCCCAGACCGGGCCGTCGCCGAAGCGGCGATCCAGCCGCCCTCGACTGATAGCCTGTTCGCAATGAGCGCCGAGCCCCACCGACCGAGCAGCCCCGATCCGATGAGGGGCCAGCTCACGGTTTGGGCAGCGCGAGTCGCAGGGCCGCGGAGGGTGTTTGGTGAATGTTCCATGTCCCGTGGAGCGCGCTCGAGGGGCTGCGTGATGATCGCCTTTGGGATCGCGGTGATCGCCGCAGTGCATGCGCCGCAGGCCCTCGCGTGGCACGACGACGGTCACCGCATCGTCGGTGAGATCGCCGAGCGCAACTTGTCACCCGCGACCCGCGCGAAGGTCCGCGCGCTGCTCCAGGGCAGCGATGGAAAAGGCGACGGGAGCCTGGCGACGGCGTCGATCTGGGCCGATCACGAGGCCCGCGAGTCGCCCGAGTTCGCGTTCGCGGCGTCGAGCCACTACGTCAACCTAGACGGCCCCACGAGCCCGCGAGAGCTCCACGCGCAGTGCCTCGAGCGGGCTGGTTGTCTGGCGACGGCCGTTCCTTATTACGCGGACATCCTGCGCAGCGAGGGCGCGAGCGAAGACCAGCGCGCCGAGGCGCTGCGCTTTTTGGTCCACTTCGTCGGCGACGCCCACCAACCATTGCACGCGGGTCGGCGGGGCGATCGAGGCGGCAACGACATCGATCGCCTGACGATCCCGGGCTACACGGCGAAGGGCGAGACCACCAACTTGCACGCGGCCTGGGACGGGGCTCTGGTCGCGCTCGCGTTGACCGAGCGCGGGGTCGACTGGAAGGCCTACGCCGTAGCGCTCGACGCGGGCATCGACGCCGACGCGCGCGCGCGCTGGGTGGGCGGGACCATCTACGACTGGCTCGAGGAGTCGCGTCGATTCGCGGCCGCGGAGGCCTACCTGCACGTCGACGGGCTGACCCCCGTTCGCTCGGGCGACACCCTCGGCGCGGACTGGTACCGCCGCAACTCGTCGACCGCGGAGCAGCGCTTGAGCCAGGCCGGGGTGCGCCTCGCCGCCTTGCTCGAGGCCATCTTCGAAGACGCCTGAGCGGCCCCCTAAGGGGCGGCCCGAACGAGCTCTGGCCAGTCCGCTGTCGATTTTAGCCGTCGTGGACGACGCCACACCCTCCCTGCCCTACGTCCGCGGCTCAGCGTGTTCGCCTCTGCGACGCGTGCTAGCTTCAAAGGTGCTCTGCTCGTCTGCTGGTTCTAGAACTCCCTGGCTCGAAGCGCTCCTGGGCGGGCTGCTCGCCGCTGTCGTCTATCTATCGCCAGGATCGTCCCTGGCCTGCGACGCGCCCGTCGGGCCGATCACGGGGAGCTCGGCAGAGCATGAGTTCGAGTGGTCCACGGTCGTGGTTCGGGCGACGGTCCTCTCCTATGACGAGCCGGCCCTGGCCACGGATTGGTACGGCCTCCCGTACCCCCTGAACATCGTCGTCTGGAAGACCCTGCGCCCCCGGGTCTCGGCGACCCTGCGCGTCGAGGAGGTCTGGAAAGGATCGGTGACCCGGGAGATCACGATCTACTCGGACGACAGCAGCTGTGGCGAGGGCTTCCGCGATCTGGCGCCCGGCGACGAGCTGCTGCTCTTCGCCTATGAGGATCACGGCATCGAGCTGGGGCCCGGTCGGGAGCCGGTGCCCATCGAGCACGAGTGGGCCCAAGAGGCGCTGGTCTGGCTCGGGCCGGGGCAGACCGAGGTCCCGCGTTTGATGACTGGGCGGGTCCTCCGAGGTCTCGGCGTGGTGTTCGTGCTCTCGCTGGTCCCGGCCCTGGTCTGGCGTCGCCGCGCGGCAGGGGCGACGTCGAAGCCGGACTGAGTTCTACTTTGCCCCCACAGGCGTTTGGGGACCGGGGGCGCTTCGTCGCTGTCCGCTCCTCCGCTTTGGCTTGGTGGGCAATGGGGTTCGTGCCTTCGAGAAGGCTGGTGGTCGCCCCCGCAAGCGGGGGCGTGGATTCCTCGACCGTCTACCGAGAAAGGCAGCCGCCCACGGGTTCAACGCCAGCTGAGTTCTACTTTGCCCCCACAGGCGTTTGGGGACCGGGGGCGCTTCGTCGCTGTCCGCTCCTCCGCTTTGGCTTGGTGGGCAATGGGGTTCGTGCCTTCGAGAAGGCTGGTGGTCGCCCCCGCAAGCGGGGGCGTGGATTCCTTGACAGTCTCTGATACGAAACTGACCGCTCGGTAGTCCGCGGGGGGCTGTTTCATCCTTGGCAGGCCGAAGCCTCGACTTCGGTGATGGCTGATAAGAAACTGACCACTCGGTAGTCAGCGAGGGCTCGCTTCATCCTTGGTAGGCCGAAGCCTCGCTTCGGTGATGGCTGACCTGAGTCGTGGACGTGGGGCAGGGAGGGCGTGGCGTCGTCTACGACGGCTAAAATAGATAGAGGGGCGGACAGGACTTGTTTTGGCCGACCCTCTAAGCGCGGTCGAAGGCGACCTCGAGCAGGCGGTGCTGCGCGGTGAAACCTGCCCGCTCGATGGCTTTTTGCGCGCCCGGGTTGCTGGCCTCGGTCGAGCAGATCGCACGCAGCCCGCGCGCGCCCGCGCGGACGATCAGTTGCTCGAGGATCCGCGTGGCCAGACCCCGCCGGCGGTGTCGCTCGGCGACGACCATGCCGAGGTCGGCGACGCCGGGCTGCAGCGGGCTGGGTCGCAGCTCGCCGGCCGCGATGAGCTCGGCCCCCGACCACAGCCCATACAGCTCGCCTTTGGCGATGCGCGCTCGGTAGTAGCCCGTGAGCCAGTCGCGCGGCGCTGGAATGGCGAGCTCGCCAAAGTCGAGGGCGAGCGCGAGCTCTCCGGCGGTGAGCTCGCGGAGCGCGGTGCCTTCGGGGGGACTCACTTCGCGGCTGTAGGCCTCGTCGCGCGCTTGGTAGAGGTGCGCGTTGACGGCCACGCGTTGCTGGCGGTCTATGGCGAGCGATAGAAAGCTCGGGCTCGTGGTCGGGACCATCGCCCCGTCGGCCTCGGCGGCGACCAGGCCGAAGGCCGCGCGGGCGAGCTCGGGTCGGCGGACGAAGAACTCGAGCACGCGCCGCTCGGCGTCGACGGTGGCGAAGCCGACGAGGGCGTCGCCCGCTTCGATGAGTGTCACCTCAGCCGCCAGCGCGAAGCTGAGCCACATGCCGTCGAGGGGCGCGGTGTTCGACTCGAGGTAGGCGCGACGCAGGTCGACGACGTCGAACTGCGCGCCAGGGCGAAGGCGAAGGCGAAGGCGAAGGGCGGTCACGCGGCGGAGTGTAGCCGTCGTGGACGACGCCACGCCCTCCCAGTCCCACGTCCACGACTCAATGCTCGCCGGACAGCAGCGCGTCGATGTGACGTCGGACCAGGCGCAGCGCGGCCGGCTCGAGCCCGCTGATCGCCGAGAGCAGCTCGCCGCCCTCCCAGCCCGTGTTGGCCGCGGGCAGCTGGCCGAACTCGCAGGGCTCGGTCAGGGCCTGGAGGGTGTCGAGGAACTCGTGGATGTCGGCGAAGCGCTCGTCCGGGTCCGGGGCGAGGGCGAGGTCCAAGAGCGCGTCGAGCTCGCTGGGGCAGTCGCGCCCGAGCAGGGTGGCCCGGCGACGCTCGGCGTCGAAGATCGGCACGCGGGTCGGGCGGAAGGGGCGGCGGCCGGCGGCCAGCTCCCACAGCAGGACGCCGAGGGCGTAGACGTCGGAGCCGTGGTGGGCCGGGTAGCCGCCGTGGAGCTCGGGCGCGGTGTAGGGGCTCGAGCCCCGCCACTCTCGCTGGTCGTGGCGATCGGCGATGGCGGCCAGGCCAAAGCCCGTGATGGTGAGCTGGGGCCGGGGCAGCTGCTCACCGTCGATGCGGATGACCTCCGGGCACAGGCCGCCGTGGACCCGGCCGAGGTCGTGGGCGTGGGCCAGGGCCTCGCCGACCTCGATGACCAGGGCGCGGCAGGCCGCCCACGACCACCCCGAGTCCACCTGCAAGCGCGCGCGCAGGCTGTCGCCCGGGCTGGGCACGGTGATGAGGTAGGCGCGGCCGTCCTCGTCGCAGGCGAGGGTGCGGGAGAACTCGATGTTGTCGTGGACCTCGAGCTCGTCGTCGCTGGCGATCAGCGAGGCGAGGGCCGGCAGGGCCTCGCGCGGGAAGCGGGCGCGGTCGAGCTCGAGGATCTGGACCCAGGCGTCGGTGACGGCGTCCTCGCCCTGGATCCACTGGCCGAAGGGGCCGCGCTCCAACTGATCGAGAAAAGTATAACGATGGGAGAGCGTCGAGCGCTGCTTCAAGCGCCAATCGTCGGTGCTCATCCGTACGCCCATCCCGCGATCACAATAGCGGCGCCATGTCACCTTGGCCACCATTATTTCACGGAGATTGGGCACGTAGAGCCGATTTGATCGGGCTTGTTTTCGCTCGACTCCGCCTTTGCTGGGGCGAATGACCACACTTTTTGAGGGGCCTAGCGAAAGTGTCCATGCGATTTTTTGTTCACGGTTCAGACGAGTGGAGACAAAAGCCCCACCGCTGAGGGCGCACTGACGATTTGCGTCACAGGCCCATCCGCCGGTGCCGCGAAGCTACCAGCCACACTTTGGATCACATGTGTGTGTCATGACGTGTCCTCGCCGTTGGATACTCTTTGCCGTGCCCAACGAGCTGCGCCCGCTGTGGACCCTCGACCCCGAGGTCCGCTTCCTGAATCACGGTTCCTTCGGCGCCTGCCCGCGGGCCGTCCTCGAGCACCAGCAAAGCTGGCGCGACCGCATGGAGCGCGAGCCCGTCGCCTTCCTGGCTCGGGCCATTCACGCCGAGATCGATCGCGCCCGGGCCAGGCTCGCCGAGTTCCTCGGCTGCGACGAGGCCGGGCTGGTGTTCGTGCCCAACGCGACCACCGGGGTCAACGCCGTGCTCCGCTCGCTGTCCTTCGCCCCCGGCGACGAGCTGGTGATCACCAACCACGGCTACAACGCGTGCAACAACGTCGCCCGCTACGTGTGCGAGCGCGCGGGGGCGCGGGTCGTCGTCGCCGACATTCCCTTCCCCATCGCGCGCCCCGAGCAGGCCGTCGAGGCCATCGAGGCCGCGCTCAGCGAGCGGACCACGCTCGCGCTCATCGATCACATCACCAGCCCCACGGGCCTCGTATTGCCCATGGAGTCCATCCTCGAGCGCTGCGCGGCCCGGGGCGTCGACGTGCTCGTCGACGGCGCCCACGCGCCCGGTCACCTCGACCTGGAGCTCGGCGCTCTCGGGGCGCCCTACTACACCGGCAACCTGCACAAGTGGGTGTGCACGCCCAAGGGCTCGGCCTTCCTGCACGTCCGCGAGGATCGGCGCGAAGGCCTGCGACCGTCGGTCATCAGCCACGGCGCCAACATGCCGCGGGCGGACCACTCGCGCCTGCAAGACGAGTTCGACTGGCCGGGGACCCTCGACCCGAGCGCGTGGCTGAGCGTGCCCTTTGCGATCGACTACCTGGCCAAGCTCGTGCCGGGCGGCTGGGCGGAGATCCGCCGACGCAACCGCGCCCTGGCCCTGGCCGGGCGCGCGTGCTTGCTCGAGGCCCTCGGCCAGGACGCGGCCGCGCCCGACTCGATGATCGGCAACCTCGTCGCGCTGCCCCTGCCG
>NZ_ABCS01000104.1 GCF_000170895.1 Plesiocystis pacifica SIR-1
AAACGCGAACTGGTCCGAGCGCGCGTCGATGTGGCCGGCCCGGATCTGCTCTGGCGCCATGTAGCGGATCGTGCCGACCATGGCCCCGGTCACGCTCAGGCGCTCGCCGAGGGAGGGCAGGGGGCGCGGTCCCGAGGCCGCCGAGCTCTCGCTTCCGTCCGCGCGCGCGGCCTCGGGGTTCTCGGGAGCCTCCGGGCCTTGGGGGGCCTCGGGCAGGGCGGCGCCGTCGTCGATCGCCAGGCCAAAGTCGGCGATGCGAGCCCGGCCGTCCTTGCCCATCAGCACGTTCTCGGCCTTGAAGTCGCGGTGGACCACGCCGACCGCATGGACGGCGGCCAGGCCCCGGCCGGCGTCGATGAACTGGGTGAGGATCGCTCGCCAGTCGTGGGCCTCGGACTCGAGCCAGGCCGCGAGGGTCTGGCCCTCGACGAACTCCATGGCGAGGAAGGTCCGCTCCTCGTGCTCGCCGATCTCGTAGACCTGGACGACGTTGGGGTGAGACAGGCGCGCGAGGGCCCTGGCCTCCCGGCGCAGGCGCTCTTGAGCCCGGTCGTTGACGCCGGCCCCGAGCACGCGCTTGATGGCCACGCGCCGCTCGAGCTTCTCGTCCTGCGCGAGGTAGACCTCGCCCATGCCGCCCGCGCCGATCCGGTTGAGGATGCGGTAGCGGCCGATGAACAGCTCCTGGGCCTGGCCAAAGAGCGCCTTGCGGGCCGCCGCGACGGCGCGCCGATGCTCGAAGCTCGACTCGGGCCGGTGCGGCGGGTCGGTGCGACGCTCGGCCGAGTCCTGCGTGGGCGCGTACTCGGGAGTGTCCCCGAGGCTGGGCTCGCGGGTCGCGTTCATGGCGGTGGCTCGGGACAGGGTGGCCTCGACGACAAAGGGCTCGACGGGCAACCTCCGGGTAGAGGGCCGTCCTCTCTCGAAGTGATCCTCGCGGACGGGGTGTCCAAGCTCGGGGGGAGGATCGTCATCCGAGGCGCTGCTCGAGCTGCTGGCGCAGCTGCGAGGCCCAGTCGTCCAGGCCGTTGACGGTACTCTCGAGCAGCTGCGGGGACTCCGCGAGCTGGACCATGGCCTGGCGCAGGAGCGCCCGCGCCTTGGTCAGCCGGCTGCGCATCGCCGAGTGGGAAATCTCCATGATTTCAGCGATCTGCGCGGCGTTGAGGCCCTCCCAGTAGTAGAGCTCGAGGGCGACCTGGTGCTCCACGGGCAGGCGGCGCAGGCCCTCGAGCAGGAGCCGCTGCTCGCGACAGGCGCCCAGCAGGGTCGAGGGCCCGGGGGCGAGCTCGGCCATGGACTCGACCTCCGGATCGACCTCGCGCCCCCGGGTGAGCCGGCGGAGGTGCTCGCGCAACACGTTGCGGGCCACGCCGAGCACGAAGCCGCGGAAGGCGACCCCGTCGCGGATTCGCTCGCGGCCCTCGACGAGGCGCAGGAAGGTCTGCTGGATCAGATCGTCGGTGCCCGAGCGCACCTTGTTCTCGAAGAATCGGCCCACGGCGTCGGCGTGGCGGTCGAAGAGCTGGGCGCCGGCGGAGTTGTCTCCGCCGCGCCATTGGCCCAAGAGCTGTGCATCGAGCTGCCAGTTCGCCGTCACGGAGGCACAGCATAGCGTGCCTTGGGGGACGCGCCGCCACCGGCGAGCCCGAGCGCGAGTAGGGGAGACTCACCGGGTCCAGAGGCTGTTTCGCGGCGCCTGGGAAAAAGCGGAATCTGCTTGGACACTTTTATCTGGTTCGACACTTCGACAGTGGATGCGGGAACCAGTGTGTGACATGAGGGAGCTGTCCCGGGCCTACCGGGAGCATTGGGACTACGTGCTGCTGATCCTCGGGCGCTACGGCGTCCCGGATGCGATGCGCGAGGACGCGGCGCAAGAGGTGTTCATCGTCGCCCACCGCCGGTGGGCAGACCTGGAGCACGGCGCGTCGGTGCGCGCGTGGCTCTACGGCATCGCGCGTCGCGTGGCCTCGACCCAGCGCCGCGGGGCTCGACGCCGGACGCACCGGATGCTCCGAGTACCGTCGCCCGAGCCGGCCTTGGGCCTGGACGAGGCGGTCGAGCGCGAGCGGGCTCAGCGGGCCCTGACCCGGGCGATCGAGGGCCTCGAGGGGGACAAGCGCCGGGTGTTCGAGATGGCCAGCGAGGACGGTCGCTCGGGACCAGAGATCGCCGAGAGCCTGGGCGTGGGGATCAACACGGTGTACTCGCGCCTGCGCCTGGCTCGGGCCCAAGTCGTCAGCGACGCCCGCCGCCTGTGCGCCGCGTGCTAGGGCGCGACGTAGCATGGTCGGGTGGTGAGCCCGAGCGCGCGTGTTGGTCCGAGTATCGAATTTGGTTCGTTGGTCTCGCTCGTCGGGCTGCTCGGTTGCGACGGCGGGGCGCCTTCGAAGGCTCCGCCCCCGGTCTCGGATCCAGTCTCCGCCCCAGCCGAGGCCGAGACGAAGGCCGCGCTCGAGCCTCGCGCCGACTCGGCCCCGCGGAAGGCGACGGGTCCGCGCCTGCGCGTCCTGGGCATCGCCCAAGATGGCGGCCTGCCCCACGTCGCCTGCGACTGCGTGCGCTGCGAGGCCGCGCGCGTCGAACCCTCGCGGGCCAGCTTCGTGGCGAGCCTGGGGATCATCGGCGCCGACGATCGCGGGCTGTGGTTGATCGACGCGACCCCGGACTTGCCCGCGCAGCTCGAGCTCTTGGGCGACGTGCTCGAGCGCCGTCACGCCGCGGGCTCGGAGGGCCAGCCGACCCTCGGCCGCGTCGATCGCAGCCCCCTCGACGGGATCGCCCTGACCCACGCGCACATGGGCCACTACCTCGGCCTGGCGCACCTGGGCTTCGAGGCGGGCAGCACCTCGGGGGTGCGCGTGCTGGCGAGCGCGCGCATGGTCGACTTTTTGCGGGCCAACGCGCCCTGGGACCAGCTCGTCGCCCTCGCCAACATCGCGCCCGCGGTCGCGCCCCCGGGGGAGGCCATCGAGCTGCGCGCTGGCGACGGAACGAGCTTGGGCGTGCGCGCGACGGCGCTGAGCGTGCCGCACCGCGGGGAGTACACCGACACCTACGCCTGGTACATCGAGGGCGCCCGGGCCAAGGCCCTCTACGTCCCCGACACCAACCCCTGGCCGCAATGGACGGCGGAGGCAGGCCTCGACCTCGACGCGGTCCTCGACGGCGTCGATCTGCTCCTCGTCGACGCGACCTTCTACTCCGGCGACGAGCTCCCCGGCCGCGACACCACCAAGATCGGCCACCCCCTCGTCGTCGACACCATGGCGCTGCTGGAGGGGCGGCTCAGCGAGGACTTCGCGGTGTGGTTCGTGCATCTGAACCACTCCAACCCCGCCCTCGATCCGCGCTCGCCCGAGCGCGCGGCGATCGAGGCGAGGGGCTTTCGGGTCGCCACGGTGGGCGACGAGTTCGCGCTCTAGCGCGGGCTACTCGATGGAAATGGAGATGGAGCTGCCGGGCTTGCACATGCCGGCGGTCGAGTGGCACGCCTTGCCGCTGCAGCTGTGCGCGCTGCAGCCCACGCCCGAAGGCGCGCAGCCGGTCCCCGTGCAGCCGTTGGCGCAAGAGCTGATGCAGCTCTTGTTGAAGGGGACGACCTCGCCGTCTTCGGTGTAGCCGAGGAAGTCCTGGCTCTTGACGATCTCACGCACGTTGTCGGGTCCTGCGCGCTCTTCGACGCGGAGCTCGCCGACGGGCTCGACGGCGCTGAACTCCACGTCCGAGACATCGACGCCTGCCATGTCGAGGTCGGCGGTGGACTCGACGTCTTCGACGCAGGCGGTGCTGGCCAGAGTGAGGAGGAGGGTCGCAATGGAGGTGAGGGGAGCGATGTGGGTCTTCATGGTCTTTGCTTCGCGGCTGGGAATTCCTTGCCGGCCGCGTGGCCCGAGTACGCCAGGGGCGTCGCGCGGGGCAATACGCCGATCGGCGTATCCGCCGTCTGGAGGACAGACGCCCAAGCGCCTTCAAATCATGATCTCTCACTACGCCTCGCTCTGGGTTGGCCACCTCAAAAATAGCTTCGCACCGCCTGATCGGTTGAGGGCGCGGCGGGTACATCCCAATCGATGATCGACTCACTTTTTCGGACTACCTTCGCCATGGGCGTTGCCTTCGCAGCCACCCTCAGCCTGGCGCCAGCGACGGCGACGGCCGCCGAGGTCATGTGCTCCAACGACTTCGGTTCATGCACCGTCTCCAACGAGGGCTTCGGCTCGATCTTCTGCCTGTGCGAGGGCGGCGGGGACGGGGGAACGACCGGCGGGGGCTTGCTCGACGGGCTCAGCGAGGCCGAGCTGATGGAGATCTGCGAGAGCTGGCTGGAGGGCTGCGTGGAGTCGGAGTCCGAGTCGGAGTCCTGGGGAGGCGAGAGCACGACCGGGGGCTTCGAGACCTTCGGCGAGGAGGGCTTCGAGACGACCTTTGGCGGTGAAGGCGAGACGACCTTCGGCGGTGAAGGCGAGACCACCGCGGGCGGCGGGACCTTCGGTGAGGAAGGCTTCGAGACCTTCGGGGAAGAAGACAGCGGGGGCCCGCTCGACACGGACACGGGCGGGGGCGAGGGGACCACGGGCACGGGCGGGGGCACGGCCGACTCGGGCGAAGGCGACGACGCGGCGGACGAAGACGGCTCGACGGGCGCCGGCTCGACGAGCGGCTCGGGGGAGTCTGGGACGGACGGCGGCGGATCCGAGGGGCGGGGCAGCACGGACGACGGCGCGGGGACGGACGAAGCGGCAGACGAAGCCGCGGACGTGGGCGAGACGGTGGGCGGTGGGACCGGCGGCGGCCAAGAGCTCGACGAGACGGGCTGCAGCTGTTCGGCCGAAGACGCCGGGAGCCTGCGCAACATGGGCCTGGCGATCGTGCTGCTCGTCGGCGCCTTCGGGCTGCGCCGCCGCAACGGCTAGCGGACCGTTGAACTCGCCGCGGTTGGGAGGCTCGGCTTCGGGCCCCTCATCAGATTGGTCCGTTGACCGCGTGGGGCAGGGCCTCGCCGCGGACCCCCGCGAGCAAGTTGGCGCAGGCCAGCTCGGCCATGCGCCGGCGGGTCGCGCGGGTGGCCGAGCCGATGTGCGGGACGATGAAGCAGCCCGGCGTCTGGTAGAGGGGGTGCTCGGGCGGCAGCGGCTCGGGCGAGGTCACGTCGAGGGCCGCGCCTGCGATCTGTCCGGCCTCGAGCGCGGCTTGCAGCGCGACCTGGTCGACCACGTCGCCTCGGGCCGTGTTGACGAGCAGCGCCGAGGGCTTCATGCGCCCCAGGGCGGCGGCGTCGATGAGGTGGCGGGTGTCGGGGCGCAGGGGCACGTGCAGGCTGACGACGTCGGCGCGGGCGAGCAGCGCGTCGAGCTCGACGCGGGTCGCCCCGAGCTCCGGGGGCGCGGGGGCGTCGGAGCGGCGGGTGTAGAGGATGTCCATGCCGAAGGCGCGGGCGCGCTGGGCCACGGCCAGGCCGATCTTGCCCAGGCCGACGACGCCCAGGGTCGCGCCGCGCAGCTCCAGGCCCAGCCAGCCCGTGGGGCTCCAGGTCTGCCACCGACCCTCGCGGGCGTCGAGGCTGGCGGCCGGCAGGTTGCGGGCGGCGCTGAGCAACAGAGCCATGGCCAGGTCGGCGGTCGCGTCGGTGAGCACCCCCGGCGTGTTGCCGACGCGGATCGAGCGGGCCGTGCACGCGGGCACGTCGACGTTGTCGAAGCCCACGGCCATGTTGCTGACCACGCGCAGCTCGGGGAAGGCGTCGAGGAGCGCGGCGTCGACGGGGCGGGTCAGCAAGGTCAGCAGCCCGACGACCCGACGGCGGGTCTCGAGCTCGAGGCCCAGGACCGCGTCGAGGTCGTCGCGGAGCTCGAAGGCGCCGACGTCCGCGGCCGCGTGCACGCTGGCGAGCCAGTCGGGGGGCAGGACCTCGGGCACGAGGACGAGGGGGGCGGCGGTCGTGCGCATCGGGCCCTCACTTGGGCAGGAAGTCGCGGTCGAGCACGGTCTTGCGCCCGTCCTTCTTGGCCCGATCGATGGCCCGATCGCACATGTCGCGCAGCTTCTCCGAGAGTACGTCCATGACCGCGTCGGAGGTCCGCAGCTCGCCCGCCGCGGCGATGTAGGCCTTGAGCGCCTTGGTCACGACGAGGGTGTCCTTGGGCAAGCTCGGGTCCCGGCGCTTGACCGGGGCGATGCGCCGCCTGCCCGTGCGCGGCTTGTCCTTGTGGCGCTCGGCGGAGCGCGGCTCGGCGCCCGGGGTCGCCGGGGCGACGCGATCTTCGGCGTGGGCTTCCCGGTGTCCAGCGATGGGCACGTGGGCATCCCAGCAGTCCATGGAGCAGAACACCATCGCCGAGCGCTTGCGGTTGCAGGTCGAGACGCTGCACACCAGGTAAGGCGCGCCGCAGGCGATGGCGGTCTTGCAGCGGCTGCAGTGGCGCCAGGTGGCAGGCATGGCTAAAGCTACCACGCGGGTCGGCCTGGAAGAGCCCGCAAAGACACCGTCGTCCGCGCGTGCTAGAGGGGGGCATGCGCGCAGACATCGACGAGTTTGTCCGGGCTGCGATGGACGGGGACCTCGACGCGGTCTGGGCTCGGTGCTCCCCGAGGACGACAGCTAGGGAGTCGCGAGCAGCTGCGCCGGGTCGAGGGTCCCCAGGGGATCGGGCTCGACGGTGAGCGCCGCCCAGCCCTTGGGGTAGCGCTCGGCGAGCTCGACGACCCAGGGCCGGTCGAAGCGGCGGACCACGTCGAGGAGGGCATACCAGCACGCCGTGCGCGTGCCGTCGTCTTCGCGCCGCAGCCAAAAGCCCACGGACATCGCCGGCGTCCACGTGGTCCCGTCCCAGCTCCCGCCGTACTCGGTCAGCACCCCGGAGTAGTTGAGGTGCAGCCACTCGAGGGCGTCGCCGTCGGCGTAGACGGCCTGCAGGTAGCGGGTGGCCTCGCCGCGGGCGTCGAGGTTCTCGTGGATGTAGACCGCGCTCTCGACCATGAGCCGGAAAAAGCGCGAGAAGACCTTTTGGTAGGCGAGGGCCACGGGCACGCCCTCGATGGCCTCGTGGGCCTGGGGGATCATCGCAACCCTGGCCCAGGCCAAGAACGCGGGGTTGAGGGTCGAGTAGCGCGAGCCCTCGGTGTCGTAGTCGAGGGCCGTGGGCACGCCGGCGAGCGCTTCGAGGGGGCCGAGATCCGAGAAGGAGCGCGGGCGCTGGTCGACGACCTCGCCCGCGCAGTCGTTGACGGCGCCGTAGACGAGGATCCCGTTGATGCCGCCCATGAGCGTGCCGAAGTCCCCGTGGGGGAGCTCGAGGGGGTCGCCGCGCACCTCGAACATGTAGCCGTAGGGCGAGCGGAACCAGCACCGGTAGATGCTGGCGATCGCGGGAGACAGCGGCCCGGCGGTGGCGACCGGCTCGGGCTTGGGCTCGGCCTCGGCCTCGATGAACACGGGGGCGACGCGGGCGGGCTCGGCCTCGGTGTTCGGCGTCGCCGAAGCCCTGGGCTTGTCGCAGCCAAGGGTCACCTCGAGGCAGAGCGTGGCGAGGGAGAGCACGGCCGCGGCCCGCGGCGTCAGAGAGTGCCGGACCATGTCCGCGACTTAGCACGAAAGCCCGCTAAGCTGGGCCCCAATGCCGCGAACTCTCGCTGACCTCCCCGGGCCGAAGCCCTGGCCGCTCGTGGGCAATAGCTTGCAGATCGAGCTGGACCGCTTTCACCTCGACCTGGAGGCTTGGGCCCGGACCTACGGGCCGATGTACGCCGTGAACCTGCGCGGCAAGGACATGGTCGTGATCTCCGACCCGGCCCTGGTCCGCGAGGTGCTCAAGCGCCGCCCCGATCAGTTCGAGCGCGACTCGGACATGAAGATCAAGGCGGCGGAGATGCGCTTCGACGGGCTGTTCACCGCCGAGGGGGCGCAGTGGCGAAAGCAGCGCAAGCTGATGACCGCGGCCTTCGTGCCCAAGCACCTGCGGACCCTCGCGCCGGAGCTCGTGGAGATCACCGAGCGCCTGCGCGGGCTGTGGCTCGAGCGCGCCGCCGACCCCGAGCGCGCCGTCTTCGACGTGCACGCAGACCTGCGCGCCTACGCGACGGACATGACCATCCGCGTGGCCTTTGGCGAGGACGTGGACTTGCTGCGCAAGGGCGGGGCGCACCCGCTGCTCGAGAACCTCGAGGGCATCTTCCCGACCTTTCACCGCCGGCTCATGGCCATCGTGCCCTACTGGCGCTACTTCCGGCTGCCTCAGGATCGCACCGTCGAGGGGCAAATCGACACGCTGCGCGCCGAGGTCACGGGGCGCATCGCCCAGGCCCGGGCGCGCCTCGACGCCGACCCCGAGCGCGCGCCGGAGAGCTTGCTCGAGGCGATGATCCTCGCCCGAGACGAGGACGACCCCAAGCTGCGCCTCGACGACGAGGAGATCTACGCGAACGCGTTGACCCTGCTCGTCGCCGGCGAGGACACGACCTCGAACACCGCGGCGTGGATGCTCTACCACCTCGCCCGCGAGCCCGCGCTCCAGGCCCGGCTGCGCGAGGAGGTCGACCAAAAGCTCGGCTCGGCGCGGGTCCCCGACCTCGAGACCCTCGACGCCATGCCCTACACCCAGGGGGTCGTGCGCGAGGCCCTGCGCCTGCGCTCGGCCGCCCCGCTGGCCTTCCTGACCGCCCTCGAGCCCGGGCGCATCGGCGACCTCGACTACGCCGTGGGCCAGAGCGTGTGCCTGCTGACGCGGGTCGGCGCCCTGGACCAGGCGCACTTTGGCTGCCCCCACGCCTTCGCCCCCAGCCGGTGGATCGACGACCAGCGCGAGGCCAGCCACGAGCCCCACGACTCCAAGTCGCTGCTGACCTTTGGTTACGGGCCGCGCCTGTGCCCGGGGCGCGCTCTGGGGATGTTCGAGCTGGGCCTGGTCGCGGCGATGACCGCCCGCAACTTCGAGCTCGAGCTCGGGCCGGAGCTGCGCGCGCCTGGGGCTGAGCCGGCGGAGGTGTTCGGGTTCACGATGTCGCCGAGCCCGGTGCACCTGCGCCTGCGCGCGCGCGTAGAGTGAGGGCATCCCCGCGGACGAGGGTTGAGTCATGGACGTGGGGCAGGGAGGGCGTGGCGTCGTCCACGACGGCTAAAGTAGACAGAGGGTTGGCCAAACTCGTTTTGGCCGACCCTCTGAGTCATGGACGTGGGGCAGGGAGGGCGTGGCGTCGTCCACGACGGCTAAAGTAGACAGAGGGTTGGCCAAACTCGTTTTGGCCGACCCTCTGAGTCGTGGACGTGGGGCAGGGAGGGCGTGGCGTCGTCCACGACGGCTAAAGTAGACAGAGGGTTGGCCAAACTCGTTTTGGCCGACCCTCTGAGCCCTGCGAGTCGGGCGATCGAGCCCATTCAGGCCGCGGCGGCGCGGCTCAGGTCAAAGCGCACGCCGGTGCGCTCCTCGGACACCTCCCACAGCTTGGCGGCGTCGCTGAGGCTCTTGGCGGCCTTGGTGGTGCCGACCTTCCTGGGCGCGCCGCGCATCTGGCCGAGCCCGCTGGGGCCGAAGTAGTCGCCGCCGATCGCCCGGGGGTCGGTCGCGGCGCGCAGGGTCGGGAGGGCGCCGTCGGGCGGGGTCATGCCGAACAGGGGGTTGAGGCGCTCGACGAAGCCGGCGTTTTGCTGGAGGTTGGTCGCGGTCCAGCCCGGGTGGGCGGCGGTCACGATGACGCCCTCGCCCGCGGCGTCGAGGCGACGCTGGAGCTCGAAGGTGAACAGCAAGTTGGCGAGCTTGCTCTGGCCGTAGGCCGGCCCCGCCTTGTAGCCGCGCTTTTTGAAGTCGAGGTCGCCGAAGTTCATCTTGCCGAAGCGGTGCGCCTGGCTCGAGACGTTGACGATGCGCGCGTCGGGGGTGGCGAGGATGCGCGGGAGCAAGAGGCCCGTGAGCGCGAAGTGGCCGAGGTGGTTGACGCCGAACTGCAGCTCGAAGCCCTGCTTGGTCGCGCTCTCGGGCGGCACCATCACGCCGGCGTTGTTGATCAGCAGGTCGATGCGCTCTTCCTTGGCCAGGATGAGCTCGGCGAACTGCCGGACCTGGTCGAGGTCGGCCAGATCGAGGCGCACGAACTCGAGCTTGGCCGAGGGCGCGCTCTTGCGGATCTCCTCCATGGCCGCGTTGGCCTTGCTCTCGCTGCGGCAGGCGAGCAGCACTCGTGCGCCGCGCACCGCGAGGTAGCGGGCCGTCTCGAGGCCGATGCCGCTGTTCGCTCCGGTGACGATGGCGACCTTGCCGGCTTGATCGGGGATGTCGTCGTGGGTCCAGGCTTTGTTGCTCATGACCGTTCTCGCTCTCTGTGCCCCGGCTTCGGGGCTCTCAGTCAGTTGGTGACTGCCGGTCTGTTATTTGGCGACCGTCGGTCTTTTATTTAGCGACCGGTGGTTTGTTGTCAAGGAGCGGCGTATCGTTTTGTTCGTGACCCGGTGCAGGAAGGGCGCTGAGGCCGAAGAAGGGCCGAGCGAGGCGAGCGAAGAGAAACCGCGTGGTAGGCGCCGGTGGTCTCGGGCGCGCCGTCCCGAAGAAAAGGAAGCACGCCGCGCGGCGATCCTGACAGCGGCCGTGGAGCTCCTCGACGGGGACGGCCTCGTCGGCGCGACGCTCTCGGCCATCGCCCGCCGGGCGGGCATCTCCAAGGCCAACACCTACCGCTATTTTGAGAGCCGGGAGGCCATCATGTTGGCCATCGCCCTCGCCGACGCCGAGGACTGGACGGCCGACCTCGCCCGCCGCCTCGAGCCCCTCGTGGGCAGCGGGGACGTCGAGGCCGTCGCCCGGGAGCTCGCGGCCTGTACGAGCGCGCGCCCCCGCCTGTGCCGGCTGATCACCGTGCTCAGCTCCGTGCTCGAGCACAACGTCAGCGCCGAGGTCATCGCCGACTTCAAGCGCCGCTTCAACGCCCTGATGGACGGACCCATCGAGGCCATCGACGCCGCGCTCCCAGGCCTCGACGCCGAGCAGACCCGGGGCTTCATGACCTTCTTCTACATCTTCGTGGCTGGCTGCTGGCCCATCGCCCATCCCCCCGAGGCCGTCGCCGAGCTCCACACGCGGCCGGAGTTCGAGGGCATGGGCGTCGACTTCGAGGCCGCGGTCCAGGCCCACGCGCAGACCCTGCTGACGGGGCTGCTCGCCAAGGTCGGCCCCTAGCAGTCGCCCACCCCGGCCACGCCGGGACCCATGATCCAGGAAAGCGTCGTCCACGGACTCAGCTGGCGTTGAACCCGTGGGCGGCTGCCTTTCTCGGTAGGCTCAGCCCTGCACGCGCCAGCGCACCGTCTCGCCTCCGCGCAGGGGCGTCAGCGCGCCCTCGCCGAAGTCCAGCGTCTCCGGCACGGCCCAGTCCTCGCGGACCAGCGTGATCGTGTCCGTGTTGCGCGGCAGCCCGTAAAAGTCCGGGCCGAAGCAGCTCGCAAAGCCCTCGAGGCGGTCGAGGGCGCCTGCGTCTTCGAAGGCCTCGGCGTAGAGCTCGATGGCGGCGTGGGCGGTGTAGATCCCCGCGCAGCCGCAGGCGCTGTGCTTGGCCGTGGTCGGGTGCGGGGCGCTGTCGGTGCCCAGGAAAAAGCGCGCGTCGCCGGAGGTCGCGGCCTCGACCAGGGCGACGCGGTGACGCTCGCGCTTGAGCACGGGCAGGCAGTAGAAGTCGGGGCGCAGGCCGCCTTGGAAGATCGCGTTGCGGTTGAGCAGCAGGTGGTGGGCGGTAATCGTCGCCCCGGTGTTGCGCGCTTGGGCGCGGACCCAGGCGACGGCGTCGGCGGTGGTGATGTGCTCGAGGACGATCTTGAGCGCGGGGTGGCGGGCGCGCAGGCGGTCGAGGGGGCCCTCGACGAAGCGCGCCTCGCGGTCGAACACGTCGACGTGGTGGTCGGTGCTCTCGCCGTGGATTAGCAGGGGCACGCCGTGCTCGGCCATGGCCTCGAACACGGGGTCGAGGGGGTCGAGGCCGGTGACGCCCGCCTCGGAGTTGGTCGTCGCGCCGGCGGGGTAGAGCTTGATGGCGTGGACCTCCTCGCTGGCCGCGAGGGCTTTGACCTCGGCGGGCGTGGTGCCCTCGGTGAGGTAGAGGGTCATGAGCGGGGTGAAGTCGGCCCGCGCCTTGGATCGGTCCATGGCCGCGACGATGCGCGCCTTGTAGTCCTGGGCCTGGGCGACGGTGGTCACCGGCGGCTTGAGGTTGGGCATGACGACGGCCCGACCAAAGCGCGCCGCCGTGTCCGCGACGACCGAGCACAACCGATCGCCGTCGCGCAGGTGGAGGTGCCAGTCATCGGGGCGCAGGAGCGTGAGCGTGTCCACGGGGGCCTTGTAGCAGGGCGCTCGCGGCGACAAAAGCGTTTTTTTCGGTGATGTCTGTGCGGCTGCGTCTCGGCGCGGGTTCACGGGGCGTCGAGCGGGGCTGGAGGGCCGAGCTGCTACCATCGGCGGCGATGGCCTACGCGAACACCCGGCTGATCCAAGCCCTGCGTACCACTGCCGCGCGCATGCGTGAGGGCGCGCCCTACCAGTGGGGGCACCACGGGCAGTGCAACTGCGGGCAGCTCGCGCAGACCATCACCCAGCGCGGCCACCGAGAGATCCACGAGGCGGCGATGTCTCGGGGCGGCGAGTGGCGCGACCGGGCCCGGGACTACTGCCCGACGAGCGGCCTGCCCATCGACGGCATCGTCCGCGAGCTCCTCGCCTACGGCCTGAGCCCCAGCGACCTGGCCGACCTCGAGTACCTCGGGGACGATCGCGTCTACGCCCGGGTCGTCCGCGAGGGCGGCCCGCGGGAGCTGCGACGCAACGAGCGCGACCACGTCGTGCTCTACATCGAGACCTGGGCGACGATGCTCGAAGAGCAGCTCGCCGCGCGCGAAGCCGGCATGGGCGCGGTCGCCTGAATTCACTTCTCGGTGGTGTTGCCCGAGCTGCCCGAAGTATAGCCAGTCGACAGGGCCGACTGGACCAGGGTGTTGACGATCACCGACCACGCGTTTGGGTGCACCTCGTAGACGATCACGAACATGTTGCCGTGGGCGGATCGCATCGATAGCAGCATCTTGGCGGGTTCGGGTGTTCCGGTGTCGGGCATGGCCGGGACCTCGTAGACCCACAGCCCCGCGCGCGCGTCTGGGAGCTCGGCGCGTTCGACCAGGACGCTGTCCGCGGGGTAGCCGAGGGCTTCGAGGATGTCGGTGCGGAGCTCGGCCAGGCGCTTGCTGGGGTCATCCTCGAACATGGTCAGGGCCATGAAGTTGATCATGGCGCCGGGCATGTCGGGGTGGCAGTTGGTGGACTCCGCCGCCACGGTGCTGCGCGCGAAGGCTGGCTGAAACTCGACGAAGTTGTCCTCCGTCATGCCCTTGGGCAGGTGCATCCATACGCGCCCCTCGAAATACGCCACGGGAGCGGTGCCGAGCTGTGCGGGACACTCGCCGCGCTCGATCGAGGGCCTGCGCGGCTCGTGGACGGGCTGAGACTCCGAGATCTCGAGCCAGGGCGAGGCTGGGTCTTCGGCGGCGATGGTGGCTGAGGGCGCCGCGCAGGCTGTCAGCCAGCACAGCGCAGCGATGGGGAGTCGTGCGGATCTCGGGGTCATGGCGTCGAGGTGGCGGAGAGGGCCAACGGACTGAAAGGTTCCGGGTTCTCTCGGTGAGTTGGAACTCGCCGCCCTCGAGTGTTTTTGCTCGCGGTCGACGGTGGCTGCGTTGGATCCCATCGACGCATCTCGAACCAAGGGTCGCACCAGGACCACGACCATGTTCACGCACCACCGACCCACGCTCCTCGCCCTGTTCCTCGCCTGCACCTCCATCGCTTGCGCGCCCGAGGCCGAGTTCGCCGACGACTTTCGCGGCGAGGCGATGCCTGACTGGGTGCTCCACGATCCCGTCGACGACTCCGAGCTCGACTCTTGCCTCGACTATCAGGCCATGCGCTGCGCCGAGCTCTCACCCGAGGCGTGCGCCCTCGCCCTCGGCCGCGAGCGCTGCACGAGCACCAAGTCCGGCGTCCGCATCGAGGACGGCTTCTCGCCCGAGACCCAGGTCGAGCCGAAGGGCTGGCTCGGCCTGGGCCGCGAGGACCAGACCAGCAGCTTCGCCGACTCTCCCCAGGCGCTGTGCGAGACCATCGAGGGCGTCGCCTTCGAGGAGTGCCTGGCGCTCGCCGAGCTCGCCAGCTTGCTCGAGGACGAGGCCCCGGCGATGCTCGAGGGCGGACCGGGGGGCGGCCTCGGTGAGATCATCATCCTCGAGGACGAGATCATCATTCACATGACCAAGGACGCCCGCGGGGACGACGACCCCAACATGCTGCTTCGCGGCGCGGGGGAGCTCGAGTGGGGGGGCCGGCGCTGAGCCAGGCGTTCGCGTTCGAGCGGAGCTCGGACTACGTGTTTGAAGATCACCTGATCTTCATGCTCGCGCCGAACGGGCTGATCGCCGGCATGGGCTCCGAAGTGCTGGTGTTCATGCAGGCGAGCTGAGCGCTCCCTGATGTAGCCCCTGTTTGACTGGGCTTTTCATTCAGAACGGCCGATACTGGCCACGTTCATGGGCCATCAACGGGCGCCTTTGTCCGATTTGGCGCTGAGCCATTCAGGAACATGTCCAGTCGAACCTCTAGCACTAGAAACTCCGGACTCGGCAGCCTCATCTGCTTCATCGTTGGCATGCTCGGCTGTTCCGACGACGTCGATCCGGCGACGGGGAACTTCCCCAACTCGGGGGACGAGATCGGGGACACGGGCTTCTCCCCCTACGACTTGGGCCCAGGCCCGCTGATGGGGCAGGAGTGCTTGACCTCGATCAAGCCGGGTGCCTATGGCTACAAAGCTCAGTGCGAGGGACTCTTCTTGACTTCGCTCGCTTGGACACACAACGGCATCCCGCAGTTCTTCACCATTCCGTCCGATGGAGGCGGAGGGTTTGGGAACGACTACGAGAGCTACGAAGACGCGAAGGTCATGGCCTGTTGCGCTCCCTATGACAACGACGAGACGCTGGCAGAGCAGCCTCATTTTGCACACAATTGCATGATGGATGCGCGCCAGCTGGCGTGCAGCTCCATGGCGAGCGCTCTCGGCCACTTCATCGGCTCGAATGACCTACCGAACGACGAGGAGCAGGCCCTCGAAAATCTGAGAGGGTATCTGAGCTCTGAGAGCGGGCAAACCGAGTGCATCGACCGCATGGGTGAGGGTCACGATGAGATGAGCCCGATGGTTGTCTCTTCGGAGTGGCTGATGGACCCTGGTCTCTGGGGTGTTCAGAGTGTGGAGACGATCGAGATGAAGATGGTCGTCACGGTGACCGACATCGATCAGCCCGACTCTCCGACCATTTGCGAAAGCCTCCATGAGAACGGAGACGAGTTTCTCGAGCCCGTAGACCCACCTTTTGGTGACGCCCACATCTTGAGCTTGGTCGACGGCATGGCGCTCGCGGCAGGTCCGACGTCTGGGGCCTACACCTTTCCGGGGCAACTCGAGATGGCATCGCTGCTGTCGAGCTGCCGACCAGGCCGGTGTTCCAGGATGAGTTTCGCTCCCACCAGTGGGGGGGAGCTGTACCTGGAGGAGCTGAAGTTGTACCCCGCGCAACCGGTCACGCTCACCATCCTTGGTGAGAAGGTCGAGGTCCATGACCCGCGGATCGAACTCTACGGCTCCGCAGCGGGGTCGTGGTATCATGGCGAAGGTGTGAACACCTTTAGCTCGAACCCCGGCCAGGCACGCTTCATGATCGTCGGCGAGTGCTTGGGGGAGTGGGTCACCCTTCCCGCCGTTGGCAGCTCAGCGATATCCATCACTGAGATGGGGGACGAGTGGTTTGCGAAGCGCTTCGAGCTGATGCACGAAGACGGAAACCTGGACGCCTGGACGATCGCTGTGCCGGAGACGGAGTGGCTGAAGCTCTGAGGCGTGAGAGCTCGAAGGGGCCCTGCTCTGGGGGGTGCATGCGTGTCGCTCACTCCGCATCGTTCATGATGGCCGGTATGGTTGTCATGAGCGCTTGCGGTGACTCGGCACACCCACAGTGTGACCATGCTGACCCGATCGAGGCGGAGGGGATCACTTTTCTCGAGCACGAAGACTCATACGCCCGTCAATGCCCTGGGAGCTTTGCCGCTGCACAGGCGCACGCCCAGTGGGTCGCGGATTCGTGGGCAGAGGGGCTCGATGAGCCCGCAGCCCTGCCCGATGTTCAATACCAGAGCTTCGCATCCAAGGAGTCCGAGTGTTGGTCGTGCGTGGGGGAGCCAGGGGGGGTGGCTGGGTGTGCGACGGAGAACCTCTTGTGGACGACGAAGACTCCGGACCGGCACGAGCTCAGCCATGCCGCGAGGGGGCTCCAGTGCGCGTCGTTCTTCATTGAAGAGGGATGGGCTGAGCTCTACGGAGATCCTTTCACCCATCGACCTCCACAGGACTCTCTCGAACAGGCCCTCGCTTCCGTTCAGGAGCTAGGCTACCTCGGGGGCCAGTATTATGGCCTCGCGGCCCGCTTCGTAGCGTTCATCATCGATACTCGGGGTATGAGCGGACTTCGGGCGCTGTGTGGCGAGTCGATGGACACCTTCGCCGACTTCCAACAGGGCGTCGAAGGTGCGCTGAACGAGAGCTTCGATGGCGTGTGGAGTGAGTTCAACGACTGGCCAGGGGGAGGGGCCTCCGCGCTTCGCCAGGAGCTCGCGTGCGAGCTCGATGAGGTGGGTCTCCCCACGCCTGGCGCCTGGACGATGGACATGAGTTGTTCAAACTCGCGGGTCGAGGGGAGCCTAGACACGGGCGTCGGTCTCACGGAACGCCTCCAGATTGTCGAAGGTGGCAGCTACAGCTTCGAGTTCACGCCTTCACTCGACGCCGTGTTTCGTGTCGAGCTGCGGAGCTGTGCGCGGGTAAATTCGACCTCGGACTACCACATCGAGGGCACTTTCGACGCCAAGGCGATGGCGCCAGAACTCATCTTGTTCCCGGATGTGCTGCCCGGAGACTACGTCCTGCGGCTAGAGAGCGATGGTGGTCCACTCCCCGACGAGGGCGTGCAGGTCGGTGTCGTGGCGGCACTGCTTGGCGCTCCTTGAGTACGTCCCGAGAAGTCAGAACCGACCGACCACGCCGAGCCCGGCGCCGACCCCCACGCGCGTCCCCTCGCCCGTCTCGGCCGCGGTCATCATCGGCATGGGCACGAGCCAGGTCGTGGGTCGGGGCTTGGCTGCGTAGACCTCGTTCTTGCCCTTGATGCCCCGGGACAGGGACACGCCGCCGCCCGCGAGCAGGCCGATGGCCGCGGCTCCAAACACCGCGCCGGTGCCGATCAGGAACCACTGGAAGGGGCTGAAGGGGGCGCCCAGGACGAAGGCGCCGGCGGAGATCAATCCCAGGCCGCCGCCGACGCTGAGCATCACCACGCCGCCGCTGAACTGTTTTTTGCTCTTCGCCCACTTGGGCCCGAGCTCGGGGTCTTGCTTGACCTCGTGCTCCCACTGCTGCTTGGGGCTCATGGGCTTGGCCGGGGCGGCGGCGGGAGTGGTGTGGGCTGGGGCCGCGGTCGCGGGCTCGTCGTAGACGAAGGTGGTGCCCTGAGGCAGGACCTGAGAGACCTCGCCGCGGGCGCCTGCGGCGTAGAGGAGCTCGTCGAGCTGGGCGATGCGCTCGTCGGTCTGGGCCTGGTCGGTGGCCACGGCCGGGTCGTTCTGGTCGAGGCCGGCGAGCTCGGTCTTGCGGCTGGTCAGCAGGCGCTTGGCCTCGTGCAGGTGCTCGGGGTTGCGCGACACCTCGTAGGCGTGCTTGTGGCCCTCGGCGATGTTGTAGGCGAGGGCCGTGCGCGTGCCTCGGTGCTCGGGGGAGCTGTCGAGGAGCACGTAGGCCTTGTTCCACGCGATCAGGGCCTGGATGTACTCGGCGGTCTCGAAGTGCGTGCGGCCCTCGTTGTAGAGGGCCTCGGCCTGAGCCAGGGGCGTCTGGGCGACGGGCTGGGCCGGGGCAGGTTGAGCGGCCGCCGGCTCCGTCTCCGCGGGGGCTGCCTCGGGACTCGCCGCGAGCGCGGGCAGGGGGGCGAGGATGAGCGCGGTGGATACGGCCGCAGCCTGCAATCGCTCGAGCATGCGGCCATCCTAACAACATCCACTGCGCTCGGTGTGTGCCGATGGGCGCGGGAGGTGGCGAACTCGCGCGCGCGCTCGTTCGGTCTGCGAGCTCGGCAGCAGGGCGTGCGCGGGCGCGGAAAAATCCGCGCTACTCGATGCCTTCGTGGATGCTCTTGACCCAGCGGTCGAGCCCGCCGAGCGTGCTCTCGAGCACCTTGGGGTTGGTCTCGAGCTCGGTGATGTGCCGGCGCAGCAGCTCCTTGCCCCGGCGCAGGCGGTTGCGCACGGTGTACTCGCTCTCGCCGATGATCTCCCCGACGGCCCGAGCGGTCAGGCTCTCCCAGTAAAAGAGCTCGAGGATCACCTGGTGCTCGAGGGGGATGCGGCGCAGGGCCTCGACGAGCAGCTGCTGCTCGCGGGCGCGGGCGACGATGGTCGAGGGCCCGGGGTGGAGGTCGTGCGCGGTGATGTCGGTGAACTCCAGGCGGTCGCGGCGACGTTCGCGAAAGTAGGCCCGGAGGATGTTGTTGGCGATGGCGAACACGAAGGTTCGAAAGCTGCTGTCCTGGCGGAAGCGGTCCTTGGACTCGAGCAGCGCCGTGAAGGTCTGCTGGACCAGATCCTCGAAGTCATCGCCGACTTTGTTGCGGAAAAAGCGGTAGACCGCGGGGAAGTGGCGATCGAAGAGCTCGGCGCCAGCGGCCTTGTTGCCCTGGCTCCAATCGGCGTAGAGCTCGCGATCACTGCGCACGCGGAGACCCTATCACCATCCATTGGTACGCTGATTGGAGAGTTCCCACGTGCAATTTGGGCGGGGGTCGAAACTAGTCGAAGCGAAACAACAGCGCGAGGTCGCACACGTTGGTGCCGGTGGGCCCGGTGCGCAGGGTGTCTTCGAGGCGCGCGAGCAGGGTGTGGCTGTCGTGCGCGCGCAGGGCCTGCTCGGGATCGAGGCCGTCGGCTTGGGCCCGCGCCTCGGTGCTCGGATCGACGAGGGCCCCCGCCGCGTCGGTGGGCCCATCCTCGCCGTCGGTCGCGAGGGTCAGGAGCACGGCGCGCTCGCGCGGCCGATCTCGTCCTGCGCGCAGCGTGGCCAGGGGAGCGGCCGCGGCGAGGGCGAGCTCCTGGTTGCGCCCGCCAGCGCCGCTCGCCCCGAGCTCGAGGTTCACGGTCGTCTCGCCGCCCGTGACGATGCACGCCGGGCTGCGCACGGGGAGGTCCTCGGGCATGTCGACGAGCAGCTGGCCGAGGCGGCGGCCCTCGTCGGCAGCGGGTCCGCTCAGCGCGGGCAGCAAGACCACGGCGTCGAGGCCGTGGCTGCGGGCCGTCGCGCAGGCGGCCTCGCGCGCGTCGCCGTTGCGCGCGAGCAGCACGTGGTGGACCTGCTGGGCCGCGCCGGACTCGTCCCGGGGCGGCTCGGGCAGGGGCGGGGGGTCGTCGAGGAAAGCGCGCGTGGTCGGGTGGTCGCGGAGGAATTCGCTGAGCGCGTCGCCCAGATCGCGGCGGATGGTGTCGAGCTCGGGCTCGCGCTTGTCGGGGTAGATCGTCGGCCCCGAGCCGATCAGCGCGAGCTCGTCCCCGATCACGTCGGAGATGATCAGCGAGACCACGGCCGCGGGGGCGAACAGCCGGGCGAGGCCGCCGGCCTTGAGGGCGTCGCAGCGCCGCCGCAGCCAGTTGATGGGGTGGATCGGCACGTCGCGGCTCAGGAAGTGCGCGACCATGGCCGACCACTCCTCGGCGGGCAGCACCGGATCGCTGAGCAGGGCCGAGGAGCCGCCGCTGATCGGGCACAGCACGAGGTCGCGGGGCTGGACCTGGCGCGCGAGCTCGCGCAAACGCGCGCACGCGGCCGCGCTCTTGGGGCCGGGCAGGGGGTGATCGCCGAGGACGACCTCGACGGGCCTGAGGCGCTCGGGCGCGTCGGCGAGCTCGGGGTCGCGGTGCTTGGCGATCACCAAGCCGCCCGCGACGCGGCCCGCCTCGGCCCCTCCGAGGCGCTCGACGAGGGCCGCGGCGGTGCGCTCGCTGGCCTTGCCCGCGCCAAAGATCCACACCCGACCGTGCTCCGCCGGGCCGGGCTGCGCGGGGTCGTCGGCGAGATCGAACACGAACTCCCCGACCACCACCGACGCGCCCTTGGGCTTGCGCAGCAGGTGGACGTGGCGTCGCACGCAGGTCTGCGGATCGACGGCCTCGAGGGCCGCGCCCGCGACGGCGGCGAGCAGCTCGGCCCTGGGGTGGCGGGCGAGGCCTGGGTTGGCGGCGAGCAGGCGCTCGGACCACGGGGCCAGGCTCGAGTCGGGGCTCGGGCTCGCAGCGCTCACGCCGACGCTTCCCCCGCCTCGGACGGCATCGGGGTCTCCTGGATGTGGCGCCACCGCCAGCGACCCTCGCTGCGTTCGATGAGCGCAAAGGCGGAGCGCCGGTTGCTGGCCGCCGACTGCTTCGCCCCGGTCTGCCCCTCGACGTAGCGGACCACCGCGTGTTCGGGCCCGGCGTGGAGCAGCTCGAGGTCGGTGATCGTGGCTTCGAAGCCTGGGCTCTTGCCGTGGAGCCCGGCGATGCTGTCGATGAAGGCGTCGCCGCTGAGCTCGAGCCCGCTCGGGTAGACCAGGCTCATGGTCGGGGGGCAGGTGGCCGCGAGCGCGGCGAGGGTCGCCTCGCGCTCGTGACTGCCCGAGAACCACCGCGTCAGCTGCTCGTGAAACGCGTGGACGAAGTGGGCGGCTGGGTGCGAGTCAGCGGTGGCCATCGTGCGGATCCTGCCTTGCGAAGGGCGGCCGCGTCGAGGGGGAGCGCCCAGATGGGCGGGGAGGGCGGGGACCGGCCTTGGCGACGGGCAGCGCTACGCTCATGAGCGGTCGTCATCGTCATCGTCGTCGTGGGTCGGGCTGCGCTGGGATGTCACGCCGAAGGACATCACGTTGATGGCGCCGAAGGGGCTGGGCGGGGGCCCGAACTCGTCGTCCTCGGGTCGCTCGTCGACCCTGGGGGGCTCGGGCGTCGTCGTGGCCTGGGCTTGCGTCCGGGCTTGCAAGGTTGGACTCGGCTTTGGGCTCTGCGCCTTGGACTCGGGCTCGGCGTAGCGGCGCGTGAACGCGAGCAGGAGGGCCTCGTCGTCCGCGGTCCACTCGCGCTCGTGGGCCCGGTTGGCGTAGGCGTCCGGGGTCAGGCGCTCGACGATCTTCTTCGCCGCGCCGACGAACTCGACCCGAGGATGGGTCTCGCGCAGCGCCGCGATCGCCAGCTCGACGCGGTCCCGCCCGCCGAGGCCGCCGCGCATGACGAGGCGCTTCACCCGGGGGCCAGCGTCGAGCGCCCCCTCGTAGTGGGCCAGGCCCACGAGCATGCCGTGCTGCTCCGGGGTCGCCTCGACCAGCCCGAGGATCCCGTCCTCGCCCTCGAGCGGGCCCCAGGTGTAGGTCGTGCCCAGGTGCAGCGCGACGTCGACGAAGTGGCTCAAGCTGGCTCCGAAAGAGGGCAGGCACACGAGGGTGAGCCGGCGAAAGGCGCTGCTCTGGGCCCAGCGCTGGAACAGATTCATCCACCCGCGGTTGGCCAGGGCCTGGCGCTTCTCGGCGTCGATCAGGCCGAGCTCGAGGACCGCGCCGTGCATCAGCTGGAGCTGCATCATGACCAGGGGCGTGTAGCGGTTGAGCTCGCGGTCGGGGATGCCGGCGGGGTCGCGGTGGATGGTCGGGGTGAGCTCGAGGCGGTAGGCGGCGAACTCCGGGCGCATGAGCTCGGTCTGGACGGCGCGCAGCTGGCTCATGAGCTCGGTCGACTGGCTGCGCGAGCACGGGGCCAGGACCACGCCGAGGGCCGCGAGCCGCTCGGGCAAGCTGGCCTTGGTGATCGCGGCCTCGCTTGGGTCGACGTAGCCGAGCTGGTGGAACAGGCTGTCGACGACGTCCTCGCCCAGGCGCAGGTAGGCGTCGAACTGGGCGTCGTCGAACCACTGGTCGGCGGTCGACTCGGACGGGAAGTCGGGGTGGGCGATCTGGTAGTAGCGCACGTCGGGCGCTTCGAGCCCGGTGACCGTCGACTTGAGGTAGAGGAGCCGGCCGACGCTGCCGTCGGCGTAGATCACAATGCCGAGGGCGGCCTGCTTGGTGCTGAAGCCGCGCTCGTCGCGGCGCAGGTCGTCGACGTCGATCTCGATGGTCGCCCCGAGGTCGCGGGCGGCGAAGCGGATCAGGATCGCCAGCTCGCCGAGGCTGGCCTCGGGGTCGGCCCCGCCGTCGCCGATGATGATGAAGGTGCACCGGCGCCGGAGCAGCTCCATGGCCCCGAGGTTCTCGAGGTGGCCGCCGTCGGAGATGTTGACCAGCCGGCCCTTCGAGGTCAGCGAGCCCGCCATCTCCAAAAATAGGGTGGGCAAGCGCGGGACCCACCGCCACGGCTTGCGGGTGGCCTCGCGCAGGCGCTTGGGGTTGGCCAGCCAATAGCCCATGCGGATGTTGAGCGCGGTCATCAACGGGCGCAGCAGCGAGTCCGTGTACGAGCCCATGTTGGGCGAGGCCGCGGCGCCGCTGATCGCCACGGCGCTGGCCGCCGTGAACTCGGGGTGGGCGGCCTGGAGCTTGGCGATGGGCACGTAGCCGGTCCGCTCGCTGCCCGCGTGCAGCCGCGAGAGGGTGAAGAAGTCCGCGAGCCGGTCGCGCAGGTGCAGGTCGTCGTCGGCGGGCACGTTGAGCGCGACGTTGATCAGGTGCAGGGGTCCGGGCTTGCCGGCGAAGGCGCTGAGCTTCGGCGGCGGCTTGGGCTGCTCGTCGGCCCCGCGCTCGGTGGCCAGGAAGGTCGCGCCGATGCGGTCGCGGTAGAAGGGGTGCAAGGAGACGCGGTTGAAGTCGACGACCAGGAACACCACGAGCAGGCCGAAGCACGCCAGCTGTCCGATCAGGACGGTGGTCGGCGGGGCGGGGAGCAGCTTGCACAGCAGGAGCAGGAACAGGCACAGGGGCAAGAACACCGCGAGCAAGAAGGCGACCGCGCGCGCGAGGGTGAGGTAGACGGCCGGGGGCAGCTTGGTGTCCCCGCCCAGGCCGACGCGGCCGACCAGCGCCGCCGCGCCGGAGCCGATCGCCGCGACGGTCAGGCCCTCGTCGCGGGTCAGGAAGTAGTCGAGCAGGGCGGGCAGGCCGTCCATCATGGCGACCAGCGCCGTGGCCACGAGCAGGCCGACGAACAGACCCGCGGGCGGCGTGCGCTCGCCCAGGGCCGAGAGCATGATCCCGAGGACCGCCAGGCCCACGACGCTCGCCGAGGCGTAGCCGTGGGGGAAGTCGAAGCGCCAGGCCCCCGCGGGGGTCAAAAAGAAGGAGAAGGTCGCGGCCAGGACCAGGGCCAGGATCACGAACACCGCCGCGTTCCACAGCACCCCCGCCCCGAGGCCGCCGAAGCCTTGCAGCCACTCGCCCAGGCTCCCGGTCGGCGTCAAGAAGCGGCCGCGCTTGCGCAGGCGCTCGACGCCCTCGGGGTTGCCCGGCGCGAGCAGCTTGGCCTGTTCGCCGAGGCGGTAGACGTCGGCGACGTGGCTGCCGATGTACCCGCCCCCCGAGACCGTGCTCAGGTAGTCGACGGTCTGCAGCACGCCCCAGCGGTACAGGCCGCGGACGATGCCGAGGTTGAAGGTCGACGAGCGGATGCCGCCGCCGCTGAAGCACAGCCCGACCAGATCGCGGGCCAGCTCCCGGCGCCGGGCCTCGTCGGCGTCCGGCTCCCCCCTCGACGCGAGAATCTCACCGAGCTCTTCATCGAATGCGCCCTCGAAGTCCATGGCGTCAGCCTATCGCGGTTGGGCGCGACTGAATCGAAGTCCAAAGTATCCAAATGGGGAATGTGAATGTGCACAGTCGGCGAACGCCGAGGTCGAGGGCGAGGCCGAGCGAAACTGGGTGACTGGGGACCTCGCGGAGCCGTGAGACCGCGACCTCGCGCCGTCGAAGATTCTGCCTTGACTCGACCGGGGACCTGCGTCAGACCGTGTGCATGTTCTCCTGAGCGGCGACGCGGAGCGAACACCCATCTCGAGTGAGGGGCGAAGGCCGGTCGGTGTGGCCAGGCCGTCGCTGCGCTCGGAGGGGCTCCGCGTGCGTTCACGACGTCGCGGCGTAGCCACCTGGTCTCGCCGTGAGCTCGGCTCGCGCCCGCTTCCGCGCTCGAACCCTCGATCCACGCATCGATGATCGACGGCCGCGCCGGAGGGGCGGAGCTTCGCCTCGCCCGGGAGATCATCATGGCTCGTTATCGCATGTCCGCGTCGACCTCGACCTCGACCACCCTCATCGCTTCTGCCTTCCATCGTCGCAACCGCGTATTCCTCGATCGCCAGGTCCGGCGGGGCTACCTCCGCCTCGGCACCGACTGGCTCGCGCAGGCGACCTTCACCCAGCTGCTGATCACCGTGCGCGAGCGCAGCGACTTGCTGCGCCCCGTGGGCGATCGGACGCGCTACCGCCGGATCATCGACGCCCTCATGGCCCTCGCCCGGCGCAGCGAGGCGTTCATCCGCGAGACCTGGGAGTGGCGGCCCGAGTGCGAGGACATGCACGGGCTCATCCACTCCCTGGCCGAGCACCTGCTCGCCCGCTACCCCGTCCCGCGCTGCTTCACCTCGGCGTGGCTCGGCGGCAGCGCCCAGGAGCAGCAGTGGTTCGTGGATCACGGCAAGGGCACGGCGGTCCGCCGCCTCGCCGGCTTCCCGCCGGGCTTTAGCCGCAAGATGGAGCGCGTGCTGTTGACGTCGCCGGTTCACCTGCGCCTGGGCGCGGCGATTCGCCGGGCCGAGATCCTGGGCCTGGGGGGCTCGGAGGCCCTCGCCGACGCCGTGCTCGCCTTCGAGGGGCTGCGGCGGGTGTGGACCCCAGAGGCCGAGGCGTTCTGGCGCGGCGTGATGCACTTCTTCGTCAACAACGAAGATGACCCGCGCCTCGACGCGACCCTCATCGGCGAGCTGCTCGAGTTCATCGTGGCGCTCCGCTTTCGCGAGTCGCGGGTGTGGACCTTCGGCGGCGAGGTGAGCATGGGCCCGCCGCAGCCGCGCTGGTCCATCGCCGGGCGGACCCTCGGCTCGATGATTCGTCTGCTCCGGGGCGGCGTCGAGAGCCGCCGCGCCCGGCGTCGACGCCTGCGCGGCGGCGACTGGGGGGCGTCGGGCTACCGTTCGGTGACCTTGGAGCAACGCCCCGGTGTGGCCGCGCCCCAGCTCCCGGCGCTCGCCGGGGGGTCGGCGGTGCAGTGGTGCCTGACCGAGCTGACTTCTTCGGTCGAGCTGAGCATCGAGGGCCAGGCCTTGCGCCATTGCGTGGCGACCTACGCGGATCGCTGTATCGCGGGCATCTCGAGCATCTGGTCCCTGCGCCGGCGCGAGGGCGACGGCGCGTTCGAGCGGCGCTATACGATCGAGGTGATCCCAAGCACGCGGCGGATCATCCAGGTCCGGGGATATGCGAATCGCCAATGCCGCGGCTTCCCCCGGCGGATCCTCGCCCTGTGGGCGACCCAGGAGGGCTTGAGCTTGGGCGCCGGCGCCTGACGAGCTGATAGAGTGGGGACCATGGACGGCCCCTGCGTCGAGGGCTCGCAGCTGCGGGCCTTCCTCTCGTCTTGGCTCGAAGCGCTCCGCCACGGTCGCAAGGGCGGGCCGCGCTCGAGCGCGCTGCACCTGTTCCCCTGCGTGCTGGGAGATCGCCGCAACCTCTACGGCGCCATGGGCCTGCCGCGGACCCACGCGGCCTGGGAGATGCAGCTGATCGCCGACGACGGCCTGCTGTTCTTCGTCTACGACCACGCGTTGTCTGCGGTGCGCGACGCCGTCGAGCTCGGCAGCTTCGAGGCGGCCATCGAGGCCCTCGCGGCGAGCTTGTGCGAGCGCGATGACGCGGCCCTGCGCGCCCGCGCTCGGGCCCACTACGCCGCGCGCATCGAGGACTTCGTGTTCACCTTCCGCCGCGCGTCCCGGGGCGCCTCGGCGCTGGTCGGCGACCCCGAGTGGCTGCTCCGCTTCGAGCGCGTGGTCATCGAGGCCTACGTGCGCGTGGCCGTGGCGCGCCCCGGCGCGGTGCTGACCTTCGACCTGTTCCCCGCGAGCACCGGCGACGACAACGTCAGCGAGGGCCTCAAGGGCCTGATCAGCGCCAGCGGCCCGCGCCACGGCAGCTGGACGGCGCGGCGCTTTTGGTCGGTGCGGGCCGAGACCTACACGCGCTTTTACGGGGTCAACCTGGCCAAGGAGCTCAGCGCGGGCGGGCTGCGCTTCGCCCTGGTCGTGCCCTACGCCAACGGCGTGCGCTCCATCGCGATGACGCGCTGCTGGCCCATCGACGGGGCCGAGAACATCGCCCGCTACGTCGCGCTGGCCCAGGCGCGCCGGCTCGAGCTCGAGCTCGCGCGGCGGGCCCAGGGCCTCGAGGCGAGGGGCAAGCCCCCGCGGCTGCTGGTCTCGGGCTACAGCCAAGGCGGCGCGGCGGTGCGTCTGTTCGACCAGGCCCTGGCGGGTCAGGACGTCCGCAGCCGGGCCTACTTTCGCCACTCCGCTCCCCGCGGCCACGTCCGCGACAGCCGGACCCTGGCCGCCCTCGCGGCCGGGCACTACGCCGACTCGTGGCCGCTGGTCGTGCACTCCGTGAGCGTGGCGACCATGGGCGGGGTCGACGGCGTCGGCCTGGGCGAGCGCTTCCCTGAGCTCGGCGCCCTGGCCCGAGACCAGCGCGGCGCCTCGGGGGTGCTCGCGCGCAGCAACGGCTACGGCGGGCTGCACATGGCGATCTGCCACGACCACGATCCGGCGCGCTGGATCGTCCCCGGGCCGCTGCTGCACGCCCACCGCCGCCTCCGCCCCGAGCACCGCCGCAAGCTCAACCTGGTCCGCATCCTGCTCAAGTTTGGCGGCCCGGCCAAGGCCCTGCACGGCGGGGTGTGGATGGCCGGGACCGAGCTCGCCTTCGCCGGCAACCCGCCCGCGCAGCGCCTGCTCGACGCCTGCAGCGAGGCCATGCTCTCGACCCGCTTCGTCGACGAGGCCGACTACCACGACGAGCGCTGCGTGTGGGCGGCCTTCCCCCACCTCGTCGTCGGCACCCTCGGCTACCCGGGCTGGGCGGTCGTCGCCAAGTTCGATCAGTCCCTGCGCGCGCACGCGGAGGCCGCGGCCCGCGGTGAGCTCGACTCTCCTGGTGGGGCCCGCGTCGAGCTGCTGCGCGAGCCCTCGTGGTGCTGCGACATCCTCCCGCGGGAGCAGGCCTACGCCGAGGTCGTCGGCGCCGCGGAGCGCTTTCAGCTGCGCCAGCACGAGCGGGCGCGTCGCTTGCTCGCGCGCTTGGCCCACGGCCCCGCGGCGAACTCCAGGGAGCAGCGCGAGTTCATCGAGCTGCTGCGCGAGCGCCTCGGCCCGCCCTCGCATCGCCGGCACCTGCTGGTCGACGGCTTTGATGGGCTCGAGAGCTTGCTCGGCCGCGCGACGGAGTAGCCAGCTTATTGGCGCCATCGCCATCTCGCGCGGTGACCGAGCCCCGGCCCGCCACGAGTTCGCGCAGCCCCCCGACCTCGAGCTGGGCATGGCGGTCGGCACTTGCATGGTGATGTCGGAGAACGGGCCCCTCGAGCTGGGGTTCGGAGCCCACATCCATCTGACATGGTCTCCCGAGTTCGTAGTGACGCTCGCCTTGTGGATCTTTGAGAATTTCTCAAAGATCACGCCCTCTAGTTTGTGAACGACCACCCACAGGGCCATATACTCGCGCGGTGGATGATTCGATGGACCCCCGGAAGTACGAGGCACAGCTGCTCATTCGCTGGCAAGCCGGCGACATGGACGCAGGCTCTCAGCTCATTCGACTGCTCAGCCCGGGGCTCATCCGCTATTTTCGCTCGCACCTCGAGGGCGACACCCACGATCTGGTGCAGGACACGCTGATGCACCTCGTCAGCGCTCGGGGCAAGATCCGCGAGGCGTGCTCGGTCCGCGCCTACGTGTACGGGACGGCGCGGTTCAAGCTCTACGAGCACCTTCGGGCGATCACCAAGCGGCGGAAGTTCGACCCCCTCACGCACTCCGTCTTGGACCTGTGTCCCCGCATCAGCACCGAGCTGCGCGGGCGACAGGACGCTCAGCTGCTGCTCCAAGCCCTCAGGAGCTTGCCGCTCGATAGCCAGACGGCGCTGCAGCTCTACTACATCGAGGGCATGTCCTACCGAGAGATCGCAGACGCCTACGGGCTCGCCGAGGTGGCGACGATGCGGGGGCGCATGCACACCTACCGGGAGCAGCTGCGCAGAGCGATCGCTGCCCTCGAGCTGGGGCCGTCGGCGGTTGCGAAGTCGAGGGAGGCCGTCGAACACTGGGCCGTCGACCTGAGCGAGTGCCTGTTCGAGAGCCCGGACGACGACTCCGAGGTGGACCCCGAGCCCACCACGCGGGACTCCGAGCTCACCCTCTGAGCTTCTGGTAGCTGAGGCACTAGGCCCGATGAACGTGCCGCCCATGCCGTCGAGGCTGTCCGCCCTCACGGAGAGGGAGCTGCGCCGCGTGGGGGCGAGGCAGCGCTCCGATCCCTTCGCCTTCGCGCTGAGCTGCTATCACGTCGAGGCCCGGCTGGGCTTGGGCGCGCTGCCTCCCCGCGTGGGCCACTACGAGCTCCAGCGCAGGCTGGGCCAGGGCGGCATGGGGGCGGTCTACCTGGCGCACGACCTCCAGCTCGATCGTCCGGCGGCCCTCAAGTGCATCCAGCCGAGCGACGACCCCACGCACCAGGTCCGGCTCGAGCGCGAGGCCCTGGCGATGGCGCGGGTGGACCACCCGAACGTCATCGACATCTATCGCATCGGGGAGCACGAGGGCTCGACCTACATCGCCATGGAGTACGTCGAGGGGCAGACCCTGCGCGACTGGCTCAAGGGTCCCTGCTCGCAGCGCGAGCGGCTCACGGCCTTCAAGGCGGCGGGGCGCGGGCTGGCGGCGGCGCACCAGCGGGGTCTGGTCCACCGGGACTTCAAGCCGGACAACGTGATGATCGACGCCAGCGATCATGTCCGCGTGCTCGACTTTGGCCTGGCCTGGACCCAGGGGGAGGAGCTGGGGGTGGAGCGGCCGCTGGCGAAGGTGGGGCGCCCGCGGGGTAGAGGAGGCGGGGCCACGCTGACCCGCACCGGGGCGATCCTGGGCACGCCAGCGTACATGTCCCCGGAGCAGTTTCAGGGGCGCGCGACGACGGCGGCGAGCGATCAGTTCAGCTTTTGCATCGCGCTCTACGAGGCCCTCTACGGCGAGCGACCCTTCGCCGCGGACACCCGCGAGGGTCTGGTCGAGGCCGTGACCAAGGGGCTGCTGCGCGAGCCGCCCGTGGACGCGCAGGTCCCCGCGTGGCTGCGCGAGCTGGTCTGCCGGGGCCTCGCGCCCGAGCCTCGAGAGCGCCACGCTTCGATGCAGGCCCTGCTGAGCACGCTGGTCGTGGGCGAGCTCGAGCACGACGAGGACGGGCGAGAGCCACCCTCTCACGTCGTGGTGCTCTACGACCCCCGCGATCGCCCGGCAGCGCAGCGCTTGTGCGAGGACTTGCTCTCCCTCGGGGTGCGGCCGTGGATCGACCTGTGGGAGCTGGAGCCCGGGGCAGACTGGTCGCTGCGCCTCGAGGCCGCGATCCTCGAGGCGCCCGCGCTGCTCTCGTGTCACGACCCGCGCGGAGCGAGCTACTACGCCGCCGTGCGAGCCCGAGAGCGGCGGGAGCCCGCGACGGTCTACCGAGCGATCCTGCCGTCGACGGTCAGCCCGCCAGCGCCTGGGGGCGCCACGCGGATGCGCGAGGCGAGCTGGCCCGACGACGTGCTGGCCCTCGCGCGCCGAGTGGGGGTCGACCGCGAGCGCAGCCGCTGGCTCGCCTACGAGACGGGGCGCGGCCCGATCGCCGCGGAGTCGTCGTCGGCGGGCGGGGTCCCGACGACGGTTGGAGCGCTGCCTGACCAGGGGCGGGCGCTCAGCCCCTACCGCGGCCTCGAGCCCTTCCGCGAAGCCCACGCGCGCTGGCTGTTTGGCCGGAGCGCGGAGGTCAGCCGCTTGCTCGCGGCCCTCGAGCGAGGCGAGCGCTTCGTGACGCTGGTGGGCGCCTCCGGCTCGGGCAAGTCTTCCTTGCTGATGGCGGGGCTGTGCCCGGCGTTGCGGTGCGGGGCTCTGGGCGCGCGGGACTGGTCCGTGGCTTACCTCCGGCCGGGCGCGCGACCTTGCGAGGCGCTGGCGCGGGCCCTCGCGACCCACTGCGAGGGTGCTCCGAGCGCGGCGGCGCTCCTCGACAACCCGGCGTCCCTGCTCTCGAGCCTCAGCCGCCGCGAGGGCCGGCTGTTGTTGGTCATCGATCAGCTCGAGGAGCTGTTCACCATGGCGGGTCTGGACGCAGCAGCGCCCGCGCGCGAGGCCAGGGCCTTCGTGGCCAACCTCGTCGAGGCCACCCAGCCCCAGGTTCAACTCGACAGCCGCGTGTGGGTGGTGGCGAGCTTGCGGGCAGATTTTTTGCAGCCCGCCCTCCAGGCGGGGGGGCTGGGCCAGGTGATGCGAGAGAGCGCCCGGGCCACCCTGGCGACCCTCGACGCCGCCCAGGTCCGCGCGACGATCGAGCGGCCGCTGGCTCGGGTGGGCTACCGCATCGAGCCAGCCCTCGTCGACAAGCTCGTGCTGGCCTCGTCCGAGCCCGGGCGGCTCCCGCTGCTTCAGTACGTGCTGGGCGAGCTGTGGGAGCGGCGCGACGAGACCCACAAGACCCTGCGCGCCGCGGTCTACGAGGAGCTGGGCGGGCTCGAGGGGGCCCTCGCGGCCACGGCGGAGCGCACCCTCGACCAGCTCCGGCTCGAGCACGGAGCGCGAGCCGAGCCGGCTGTGCGTCAGCTGATGACGCGCCTGGTCCACGTGAGCCCCGGCAACGCGCCCTTCACCCGGCGCCCCGTGCCCGTGGCCGAGCTCGCCCAGGGCGCCCTCGCAACCCGGGTGCGCGAGGCCTTCGTGGTCGAGGCCCGAGTGCTCGTGCTGCACCGGGACACCATGGAGCTCGCCCACGAAAAGCTGGTGCAGGTCTGGGACACGCTGCGGGGCTGGCTCGAAGACGACCGCCGGGCGCTGGCCCTGCGCGAGGAGATCGCCGCCGACGCCCAGCGCTACGCCGCGGCGCGCGACCGGGAGTTCTTGTGGGACCACGAGCGCCTCGGGTTGGCGAGGGAGATCCTCGCGGGCTCGAGCGTGCTCTTGGGTCCCCGCGAAGACGGGTTCTTGCGCGCCGGGGAGCGGGCCGCTCGGGCCCGCCGCAGCGTGGGCGCCGCGGTGGTCGTGGGTCTGCTCGTGGCGGCGGCCGTGGTCGTGGTCGTGGTCTTGGGGATCAACGGTCAACTCGCAGCCCAAGACGCCCTGCTCCAGGAGCAGATCGAGGCGATCGCTGCGGGCAACGTCGCCCTCGACCGCGAACGGCGGGCGCGCGACGCTGCCCTAGCCGCCGACATCGCTCGCATTCCCGGCAACGAGATCGAAGCGCTCGTCACGGCCGTGGGCGCCTACGAGCCCGACGAGCGCGATGTTCCAGAGGCCGTGTTCACGGGTCTGACCCACGCTTTGGAGAGCGTGCGCGGTGGATTGGGGCTCCTGGGCCACGAACGCGAGCTCCACGATCTGGCCTACAGCCCCGACGGCGCGACCCTCGTCACCGCCAGCGCCGACGGAAGCCTCCGCGTTTGGGACGCGAACACGGCCGTCGAGCGCACGCGCCTCGACGGCCACGAGGGCCCCGTGCTCGCCGTGGACTTCAGCCCCGACGGCACGCGCATCGCCAGCGCGGGCCGAGATGGGAGCGCGCGGGTGTGGGACCTGAGCGCGGAGTCGTCGCCCGTGGTGTTGCGTCCCGAGGGCCCCGAGCGAACGACTGTGAGCGCCCTGCACGACGTGGCCTTTGGCCCGGACGGGGCCCTCGTGATCACGGCGAGCCACACGGGGCAGGCCACGGTGTGGAGCACCGCTAGCGGCGAGGCGCTGTTGGTCTTGGACCACGACCACCCCGTCCGGGCCGCGCGTTTTTCCGAAGACGGCACCCAGCTCATCACTGCGGACGAGGGCGGGCAGGTTCAACTGTGGGACGCGACCACGGGCGAGCGGCGAGGTCCTCTGGTGGGCCACACCGCCCCGGTCCGCGGCCTCGCGCTGTCGCCGGACGGGACGCTGCTCGCGAGCGCGAGTGAGGACGAGACCGTGCGGGTCTGGGACCTGGTCACGGGGGAGGCGCGGAGCACCTTGGCGCACGGACAGGTCGTCTACACCGTGGCCTTTTCTCCCGACGGGGAGCTGTTGGCCACGGGCACCTTCGACGACGAGACCGGCCACTTGTGGGAGCTCGCCACGGAGCGTCACCTGCGGAGCTTCCCCCACGAGGGGCCGGTCGTCGGCGTGGCCTTTTCTCCCTCGGGTCGCCACCTGAGCACGGCGAGTTGGGACGGGAGCGGCCGCGTCTGGGGGCTCGACCCCAGCCCCGCGCTCGTCGAGCTCGAGGGGCACGGCGAGCCCATCTATGATCTAGAGCTGTCTCCCGACGGCCGTCACCTGGCGACGGCCGGCGGGGACAACGACGCGCGCTGGTGGGACGCCGCGACCTGGACCCCGCGGGCGGTCCTGCGCGGCCACGACCTCGACCTCGACGCCGTGGCCTTCTCGCCCGACTCGAGCACCCTCGCCACGGCGGGCTGGGACGGCGTCGTGCGGCTGTGGCGGACCGACCCGGAAGGTGACGTGGATGTGTCTGAGCGGGCGCTCGTGCTCGGGAAGGGCCGCATTCGAGACCTCGCGTTCATGCCCGGGGGCGAGGGCCTCGTCCTCGCGCGGGACGTCACCAAGACCGCCGAGATCTGGTCGACTGCGGGCGCGTACAGAGACGAGGTTCTCGAGCTCGAGGCCCCCGCACGCAGGGTCGAGGTGTCTCCCGAGGGGGGCCATCTCCTCGCCCTCGACGAAGACGGAGCGCTCTCGCTCTGGGCCTTGCCCCTGACGGAAGACGAGCCCGAGCGCGTGCCGACGATCTCCGCCGCGGCCTTTTCTCCCGGGGACACGCACCTCGCCCTCGCGGGGCGGGACAACCGGATCCAGCTGCGTGCGTTGACCTCGCCCACATCGACAGCCGCGCCGGCCCTCGAGGGCCACACCGGTCCCGTGATCGGTCTCGCGTTTTCCCCGGATGGCAGGCGTTTGGCCAGCCTGAGTGAAGACGACAGCGTGCGGGTCTGGGACCTGGCGAGCGGCGAGACGATCGTCTCGCTGCCCCGAGCAGGCGCCCTGGACCTGCTCTTCTCCGCTCAGGGCGATCAGCTGATCACCGCGGGGCGCGAGGGGAGGGTTCGCGTGCACGACCTTCGCCCGCACACCTGGTACGCCTGGGGATGCAGCGCGCTCTCGGCCCTGGACGTGGACACGCTGCACTCGCCGACGCGCTGCGCCGACCTTCCTGCCCCGCCAGAGCCCGTCGCAGGACACCGCGGGGGGTCGAGTCCGCGGGTCATCCTCGGGCCGACGACCCGAGAGCCCAGCCCCGGGCAGCCCCTCACTGTTCATGGCGTCGAGCTCGTCTACATCCCTGGCGGACGGTTTTTGATGGGCTCTTCCGATGGCGAGGGGATGATCCGAGAGCGCCCGCGCCACGAGGTCGAGCTCGACGGCTTCTACCTCGCCCGCACGGAGGTCACCAACGCCCAGTACGCGCGCTACCTCGAGGCCAACCCGGGGGCGCCCCTGCCGGCGTTTTGGGACGACGAGCGCTTCAACCAGCCGGAGCAGCCCGTGGTTGGCATCAGCTGGTTCGAGGCCATGGCCTACTGCGACTGGGCTGGGCTGACGCTGCCCACGGAGGCCCAGTGGGAGTACGCGACGCGCGGCGGTGAGCGTGCGCTCTACTGGTTTGGAGACGAGGTCGAGGACCTGGCACGGTTCGCCTGGGTCGAGCGCAACGCCAACGGGCGCCCTCATCGGGTCGGGACGAAGGACCTCAACGGCTTTGGGTTCCACGATGTCGCGGGCAACGTCGGGGAGTGGGTCCAAGATCGCTACGGGAGCTACTCGGTGGCGCCTCGAATGGGAGACGGGCTCAGGTATCGACCCTCCGGTAGGGTGAGCCGCGTCGAGCGTGGGGGCAGCTGGAT
>NZ_ABCS01000103.1 GCF_000170895.1 Plesiocystis pacifica SIR-1
AAGCCGAAGTGGAAGCCCCCGAGGAGGCGCCCGCCGAGGAAGCGGCGGCCGAAGAAGCGCCCGCCGAAGAGGTGGCAGCCGAGGAGGCGCCCGCCGAGGACGCGGCGGCCGAGGAGGCGCCCGCCGAGGACGCTCCGGCCGAAGCAGCCGAGGAAGCCCCCGCGGAAGCGGCCGAAGAAGCGCCTGCCGAAGACGCTCCGGCCGAGGAGGAGGCGCCCGCAGAGGCGGCCGAAGAGGCGCCCGCCGAGGAGCCCGAGGCCGACGAGGACGAGGACGAGGACGCGAGCGACGAGACCTACACCGACGAGCAACAGGCGCTCATCGACAAGGCCCGGGAGCTCGAGAAGAAGGGCGGCAAGCGTGCCATCGACGGCTGGCGTGCGGCCCACAACGCCATGCCCGACAAGGTCATGCCGCGCGAGCGCCTCAAGGAGCTCTACGTCCAGAACAACAAGTGGAGCAACGTCGCCGATCTGTACAAGGAGCAGATCAAGCGGGCGAAGAGCGACTCCAAGAAGATCGCCCTCAACTGGCAGCTGCTCGGGCTCTACCAAGAGCGCCTGCGCCAGCCGGGCCTGGTCGTCACGACCCTCTCGCAGCTCGAGAAGCTCGTCGAGGCCCAGGGCGACACCGAGGAGCTGCTCAAGGTCGTCGAGGCCCAGCAGGCCCAGTTCGAGAAGATGAAGCGCTGGCCCGACCTCATCAGTCGGATCCGCCGCCGCGCCGAGCTCTACGAGGACCCGGCCAAGAAGACCGAGCTCAACCTCGAGGCCGGCCGCCTGTTCCTGGACAAGTTCAACAACCAGGCCGAGGCGATCAAGAGCTTCGAGGCGGTGCTCGAGAGCGACGAGTACAACGCCGAGGCCCTCGAGAAGCTCAAGGGCCTGTACCAGCGCCGCCGCGACTGGGAGAAGATGATCACGGTCCAGCAAAAGGAGCTGTCGCTGATCGAAGATCCGGTCGAGCGCCAGGCCCAGCTGCTGGAGGTCGCGCGCACGGCCGGCAAGAAGATCAAAAAGCCCGCGATCGCGATCCAGCTGTGGGGCGCGGTCGTCGAGGGCGACCCGACCAACGTCGAGGCCCTCGGGCACCTCGAGCAGATGCAGGAGCGCGAGAAGGACTGGGACGCCCTGTCCAAGACCCTCGAGACCCTGTGCGAGGTCACCGACGACGAGAAGAAGAAGTCGCAGTACCTGGTCAAGCTCGGCCTGCTCTACGCCGACAAGCTCGACGACAACCCCTCGGCGATCCGCACCTGGGAGAAGCTCCACGAGCTCGACCCCAAGAACCGGCGGGCCGCGGACGCGCTCAAGAAGCTCTACCTCGCCGAGGGCGACATGGACTCCCTCGAGTCCTTCTACGCCAAGCAGGACAAGTGGTCCGAGTTCATCCGCGTGCTCGAGCGCGAGGCCGACTCGACCGAGGACAGCGAGCGCACGACCACGCTGACGCTCAAGATCGCCAACCTGTACAAGACGCAGATCGGCAAGCCCGATCGGGCGATCCGCTCGCTCGAGAAGGCCCTGGGCAAGGACGAGAACAACCTGACCATGGCCGAGGCGCTCCTCGAGCTCTACGAGGAGGCCGGGGACGAGCGCAACATCTCCACGCCGCTGCAGATCAAGCTCTCGCACAACGAGGACCCAGACGAGCGCCAGGCCCTGCTCGCGCGCCTGGCCGACCTGGCCGAGCGCGTCCACTCCGACCAGACCCAGGCCTTCCAGTACTGGAAGATGTCCGTGGACGAGGACCACACCCAGGCCGACTCCGCCGAGCACATGCGCCGCTTGGCCGAGGAGACCAACCTGTGGGGTGAGCTGGTCGGCTCCTTCGAGCAGGCCTACGACAAGTACGGCCCCGACGTCGACAGCCTGCCCCTGCGGCTGACCGTCGCCGAGGTCTACGAAAAACGCCTCGCCGACCTCGAGAAGGCCCTCGAGGTCAACAAGCAGATCCTCGAGATCGACCCCGAGCAAGAGACCGCCCTGGCCTCGCTCGAGCGCCTGTACCTGGCGCTGGGCCGCGAGGAGGACCTGCTCAAGGTGCTCAGCACCCAGCTCGAGCTGGCCAGCGACGACGACGAGCGCCGGCAGATCCAAAGCCGCATCGGCTCGATCCACGAGCAGCTCGATCACCCCAAGGAGGCCGTGACGGCCTACACGGCGGTGCTCGACATGGGCGTCGAGGTGCCCTCGGCCCTGGCCGCCCTCGACCGCCTCTACGTCGGCCTCGAGAGCTGGGCCGAGCTGGCGGACATCTTGCGCCGCGAGCTGGCCGTGGTCGAGGAGCACGGCGAGGAGAGCGAGCCGGGCATGCAGCTGCCCGACCGCGCGACGATCCGCCACCGCCTCGGCGTGGTCCTCCAAGAGCACCTCGACGACGCCCCCGAGGCCGTCGAGCTGTTCCGCGAGGTCCTCGAGTACGACCCCGACCACGCCGACGCGCGCGAGCGCCTCGAGAGCTGGCTCGAGCACGAGGACCTCAAGGTCACCGTGGCCACGATCCTGCGCAGCGTCTACCACCGCCGCGAGGAGTGGCCGCAGCTCGTCCGCGTGCTCGAGATCCTCGCCGAGGCCGAGGAGGTCACCCCCGACCGCGTGGTCCTGCTGCTCAAGATCGGTGAGATCCAGGCGCAGCAGCTGGGCGACAGCGCGGCCGCGTTCGAGGCCTACGCCCGCGGCTTCAAGGAGGACGCCGAGGACGAGACGGCCCAGGCCGCGCTCGAGCAGCTCGCCGGCCTCGACGATCGCTGGGAGGCCTTCGCCGAGCTCTACGAGGGCGCGGTCGCCAAGGACCTGCCCAGCGAGCTGATGAAGCAGCTGCTCCACAAGCTCGCCTGGGTCTACGACACCCAGCTGAGCCAGGCCGACAAGGCCGTGGGCTGCTACCAGCGCGCCGTCGACATCGATCCGGAGAACCGCGAGGCCCTCGACGCCCTCGAGGAGCTGTTCCAGCGCGCCGAGGCGTGGGCCGAGCTGCTCGAGGTCTACCGCCGCAAGGTCGAGTCGAGGACGAGCCCGAGCTGCGTCAGAGCCTGCGCTTCAAGATCGCCTACCTGCAGGAGGAGATGCTCCAGCAAAACGACGAGGCGATCTTGACCTACAACGAGATCCTCGCCGACGACGACACCAACATGCAGGCCATCACGGCCCTCGACAAGCTCTACCAGGTCCAGGAGAACTGGGCCGACCTTGCCGAGATCCTCGATCGTCAGCTCGCCCTCGCCGGCGACCCCGACGACATGATCACCCTGAGCCTGCGCCTGGGCGCGGTGCGCCTGCAGAAGCTCAACCAGGCCGGCCTCGCCGTCGAGATCTACCGCCGGGTGTTCGACTACGACCCGGGCAACGAGGACGCGCTCGCGGCCCTCGAGACCCTGCTCGACAACGAGGAGCAGCAGCTCACCGTCGCCAAGATCCTCGAGCCCATCTACCGCACGACCAACGAGTGGTCGAAGCTGATCCTGGCCTACGAGATCATGGTCGCGCGCTCGCTCGACCCGGCCGAGCGCATCGGCCTGCTCCACCAGATCGGCGAGCTCTACGAGATCGCCGGCGAGCAGCCCGACAAGGCCTTCGAGGCCATCGGCCGCGCCCTCAACGAGGACCCGGCCAACGAGGACACCCAGCACCGCCTGGACTCCCTGGCCAACCAGATGGGCACCTACGCCGAGCTCGTCGCCCTCTACGAGGGGGCCATCGAGGACGTCGTCGATGACCAGCTGAGCATCCAGATCCTCGACAAGGTCGCCAAGATCTACGAGACGGTGCTCGACGACGCGGCCCAGGCCGCGGCGAGCTACAACAAGATCCTCGAGATTGATCCCGGCAACTTCGCGGCCATCGACGCGCTGATCGAGGTCCACCGCCGGACGAACAACTTCGAGGCGCTGGTCGGCGCGGTCACCCGCAAGGCCGAGATGGTCGACGAGCCCGAGGACCGCAAGGCCTTGCTGCTCTACGCCGCCGACGTCCGCGAGACCATGATGGAGGACGCCGAGGGGGCCATCGAGCTCTACCAGCAGGTCCTCGCCCTCGACGACGCCGACGCCCGGGCCCTCGACGCCCTCGAGAAGCTCTACCTGGGCCTCGAGAACTGGGAGGCCCTGCGCGACGTCTACCAGCGCAAGACCGAGCTGGCCGAGACCCCGGAGGACCGCCGCGCGGCGCTCCACGTCCTCGGCCAGGTCCACGACCGCGAGCTCGGCGACGTCGAGCGGGCGATCGACACCTACCAGGCCATCCTCGACATCGACCCGATGGACTACGTGGCGATCCAGGCCCTGGATCGTCTGTTCGGCCAGGCCGAGCGCTGGCACGAGCAGCTGCAGATCCTCGAGCAGGCCGTCGAGGTCGCGGACCGCCACGAGGAGCAGACGGCCCTGCGTCACCGCATCGGCGCGCTGTGGGAGGGCCAGCTGGCCGACCCCGTGCGCGCGGTCGAGTCCTACCGCGAGGTCCTGGCCCACGACCCGAGCCACGAGCCGACCATCGAGGCCCTGGACCGCATCGCCCACGGCGACACCCAGCCGATGATGGCCGCCGAGGTGCTCGAGCCCTTCTACGAGCAGCTCGCCGAGTGGGAGAAGCTCATCGACCTCTACGAGGTCATGGTCGAGCACACCGAGGACCCGATCGCCAAGATCGAGCGCCTGCACAAGATCGCCGACACCTACGAGCGCCAGCTCCAGGAGTTCGACAAGGGCTTCGACACCTACGCCCGCGCCCTGGCCATCGACCAGGAGGACGAGACCACCGTCGACCAGATGACCCGCCTGGCCGAGGTCACCGGGGACTGGGAGAAGTACGCCCGGATCCTCGACGAGCAGGCCGAGAACATCATGGACCCGATGGTCAAGGCCAAGATGCTCAAGCGCGTCGCGGCGGTGCAGCTCAACCAGCTGTCCAACGTCGAGAGCGCCATCGAGCACTACCGGGCCGTGCTCAACGAGGACCCGGAGGACGGCGAGGCCATCGAGGCCCTCGACGCCATCTTCAGCCACCTCGAGCGGTGGAGCGACCTGGTCGAGAACCTCCAGCGGCAGATCACGATCACCGACAACGAGGACGACGCCATCGCGCTCCAGTACCGCATGGGCCAGACCCTGCAGATCAACATGAACGATCTGCCCCGGGCCATCGAGGCCTACCGCGAGATCCTCAACACCTCGCAGGAGCACACCCCGAGCCAGCAGGCCCTCGAGTTCATCTTCTACGAGGGCGAGCATCAGCACGAGATCGCCGAGATCCTCGAGCCCATCTACTACGCCGCCGAGCGCTGGGAGCCTCTGGTCAAGCTCGGGGAGGCGCGGCTCGAGTCCATCGAGGAGGCCTCGGATCGCTTCACCGTGATCCAGAGCGTGGCGGAGATCTGCGAGGGCAACCTCGGCGACATCGGTCAGGCCTACCTGTGGTGGCTGCGCGCCTACATGGACGACCCGACCAGCGTGCAGATCACCGATGAGATCGAGCGCCTGGCGGAGGCGACCCAGGAGTGGGGCGCCCTCGTCGACGTCGGCGATCAGATCCTCCAGGCCGAGGACAGCGTGTCCCCGGAGGTTCGCCAGCAGGTCCTGGCCCGCAGCGCGCGGGTCCTCGACGAGAAGCTGCGCGACTACGGCCGGGCCATCGACTACTACCGCGCGGTGCTCGAGCTCGACGGCGAGAACGTCGTCGCGCTCGCGGCCCTCGACCGCATCTACGACGGCGCGTCCATGCACGTCGAGCTGGCCGAGATCCTCCAGCGCCGCATCGGCGTCGAGATGGACTCCGACCTGCTCGTCGAGCTCGAGCTGCGCCTGGCGCAGACCTACGAGTCCTACCTGGGCAACCTCGAGCAGGCCATCGCGGCCTACACCCGGGTGCTCGACAACGCGCCGGACAACGCCCAGGCCCTCGGCCGCCTCGAGGCCCTGTACCTGAGCCAGCACCGCTGGTCGGATCTCTACGACAACTACCAAAAGATGGTGGACGTCGCGAACACCGACGACGACATGGCCGGCTGCTACCAGCGCATGGCCAAGCTGGCCTCCGACGCCCTCGACCGTCCCCTGGACGCCGTCGACCTGTGGGGCCGGGTGCTCGATCTACGCGGCGAGGACCCCCTCGCGCTGAGCGAGCTCGCGGGCCTGCACGAGGGCGCCGAGCGCTGGGACGAGCTGGTCGAGATTCTCGAGCGAATGGTCTACGTGCTCGAGGATCCCACCGAGCGCGTCGACGCCTACCAGCGCCTGGGTCGGACCTACGGCGAGAAGCTCGAGCGCGATCGCCAGGCCCTCGACGCCTGGATCAACGCCCTCGACATCGACCCGGAGAACCTCGAGACCCTCGAGACCCTCAAGCGTCTGTACGAGGAGAGCCAGGCCTGGGTCGAGCTGATCGACATCCTCGGCCGCATGGTCCAGCTGCCCCAGGGCGTGCTCCTCGCCGAGCGCCTGCGCGACCTGTGGGCGCAGATCGGTAGCATCCAGGGCGAGTACCTGATGGCCACCGACGACGCGATCGCGGCGTGGCTGCAGGTCCTGGCCATCGCGGCGGGCGACATGGAGGCCCTCGCGGCCCTCGAGGAGCTCTACACGCAGGAGGCGCGCTGGGAGGAGGCCATCCAGGTCCTCGAGCGCAAGGCCAGCGTGGTCGAGGACGAGGAGGCAAGATCGACGTCCTGATGCAGTCGCGACCATCTACGAGAGAACCTCGAGAACAAGATGCAGCCAGCGGGCCTACATCGAGATCCTCGATCTGCGCCCGGCCACCCGCCGGCCGCGGACGCCCTCGACGCGATCTACCGCGAGACCGAGCAGTGGGACGCCCTCGGCGAGCTGCTGATCACCCGCGCGGAGGTCACCGAGGACGAGGCCGTCGACGAGAAGGTCATGTACCTCCAGCAGGCCGCCAAGGTGAACGAGGAGCAGCAGGGCGACCTCGACAGCGCCTTCGCCATCCTCCAGGTCGCGTTCAACGTCGACTACTCCAACGAGGACACCTCGCGGGAGCTCGAGCGCATCGCGACCATCGGCAACAAGTGGGGCGAGCTGCTCAACGAGTACAACTCGATCGTCAACGAGATCGAGGATCCCCTCGAGCGCTGCGAGCTGTGGGTCAAGATCGGCCGCTGGTACGGCGAGCACCTCGACCGCCCGGACTACGGCATCCAGTCGCTGCACAAGGCCCTGGAGCTGAACCCCGAGAGCGTCAACGCGCTGCGCGAGCTGTCGAACTTCTACCGCCGCGCCGGCCAGTCCGCCGAGCTCGCCGAGACCCTGGCCCGCATCGTGCCCCTCGAGCAGGAGCCCGAGGTCCAGGCCTCGACCCTGCTCGACCTGGCCCAGGTCCAGGAGACCGGCCTGGGTGACCTGCCCGCGGCCATCGAGAGCTACCGTCGGGTGCTCGAGATCGACAGCGAGAGCACCACCGCCCTCGACTCCCTCGCGCGCCTGCACGAGGCCCAGGGCCAGTGGAACGAGCTGGTCGCCGTCCTCGATCGTCGCGCGATGATCATGGACGACCCGGACGAGATCCTCGTCATCCGCAAGCGCATCGGCTCGGTCCAGGAGGTCAACCTCCAGGACGCCGTCGCGGCCATCGAGACCTTCAAGGACATCACGGCCACCGACGCGACCGACCGCGAGGCGCTCCAGGCCCTCGAGCGCCTGTACATGGCGCAGGGCAACATCGACGAGTACCTCGAGACCCTCGAGGCCGAGCTCGACGCGACCGCCGACGTCGACGAGCAGATCGCCATCTACGACAAGATGGCCGTCGCCCTCGTCGAGCACGCGGACGACAAGGAGCGCGCCGCCGACGTGCTCGAGAAGATCCTCGAGCTCGACTACACCCGCGACGAGACCTACCGGAAGCTCGAGGAGATCTACTTCACCCTCGAGCGGTGGACGGAGCTGGTCGAGGCCTACCGCAACCACGTCGAGGCCATCGAGGACGTCCCGACCAAGATCGCCCTGCTTTTGGCGATGGGCGAGGTGTTCGAGAAGCAGGTCGAGGACGTCGACCGGAGCATCGAGTGCTACCGCGAGATCCTCGAGCTCGATCCCAACCACTTCGACGCCGCCAACACCCTCAGCCGCCTGCAGGAGGCCATCGAGGACTGGCCCAGCGCCGTCGAGACCATGGATCGCCTGGTCGGGCTCAACGACGACCCGCAGGCCCGCCTCGAGCTGCTCACCCGCATGGGTCGGGTGTTCTTCCAGAAGCTCGACGACCAGCCCGAGGCCGAGCGTCGCCTCAACGACGCCCTGACCCTCGACCCGGGCCACGTGCCCGCGCTGATCATCCTCGCGGAGATCTACAAGTCCCGCGGTGACTGGCTCAAGGCCGCGCGCACGCTGCAGTCGGCGTCCGACTACTCGAACAACAACTTCGAGAAGACCAACCTCGCGGCCGAGGCCGGCTTCATCTTCCTCGAGGAGCTCGAGGACGAGGGCAGCGCGACCGGGCTGTTCAGCACGGCGATCGCCATCGACCCCGAGCACGTCCGCGTGGGCAAGGTGCTCTCGCGCGTCTACTTCGAGGGCGAGAACTACGAGGCCGCCGACCCGATCTTCGACATGCTCTCGCGCAAGTCGGATCAGCTCGAGCTCGACGACGAGGAGCTCCGGGAGCTCTACCTGAACGCGGCCAAGACCGCGCGCCAGCTCAAGCTCGGGGAGAAGGCGCTCAAGCGCTACAAGTCGGCCTACGACATCGACTCGACCAACCACGAGGTGCTCACGGGCATGGCCGACCTGCTGTTCGAGCAGGAGAACTGGGACCGGGCCTTCAAGCTCTACCAGACCATCCTCGTCCAGCACCGCGACAGCCAGAGCGACGACGACACCGTGCTCGTCTACTACCGCCTGGGCACGGTCAAGCGCCGCCAAAACGAGCCCCGCAAGGCGCTCAACTACATGGAGAAGGCCCTCGAGGTCCAGCCCTTCAACCGGCAGGTGCTCGAGGCGGTCATCGAGCTGCAGTCCGCGGCCAACGACTGGGAGGGCGTGATCCAGGCCAAGCGGGCCCTGGTCGACGTCGTCGAGTCGGACGACGAGCGCTTCGATCTCTACAAGGAGATCGGCGAGCTCTACACCGAGAAGCTCGACAACAAGACCAAGGCGGGCGAGGCCTACATGCAGGCCCTCGACCTGCGGCCCACGGACTTCCCGATGCTGCACACCCTCTTGGGCCTGTACCAAGAGACCAAGCAGTGGGACGAGCTGATCAGCATCATCGACCGCATCGTCGAGATCGAGGACAACGGCCTGCGTCGGAGCCGCTACAACTACTCGGCCGCGGTCGTGTTGCGCGACAACCTCCAGGCCCAGGACGAGGCGATCGATCGCTTCAACATGGTCCTCGACGACGACCCGAAGTACCTCAAGGCCTTCCAGGCCATCGACGCCCTGGTCACCAAGACCAAGGACTGGAAGTCGCTCGAGCGCTCCTACCGCAAGATGATCAAGCGCCTGCCGGCCACCGGCGAGGAGGAGCTGGCGCTCGCGCTGTGGAGCAACCTCGGCGAGATCTACCGGACCCGACTGAACAACTTCCAGTCGGCCGCGGAGGTCTACAACATCGTCGCCACGCAGTTCGACCCGAACAACCCCAAGTGGCAGATCGTCCTCGCGGAGCTCTACGAGCGCCTGCTCGATCAGAACCCCACCGAGTTCGCGCCCAAGGCGGTCGCGGCTCACCAGGCCCTGATCGCCCAGGAGCCCTACCGCATCGAGAGCTACCACGCGCTGTTCAACATCTACCGCGCGAGCAAGCAGACCGACAAAGCCTGGTGCGTCGCGCAGGCCTTGAACTTCCTCAAGAAGGCCAACGACGAGCAGCAGGACTTCTACACCAAGCACCGCCGCGACGGCTTCGTGCGCGCGCGTCAGCGCCTGAGCGAGACGGTCATGCGCCGTCACGTCTTCCACCCCGATCAGGACGCCTACCTGACCGGCATCCTCGGCATCGTCGCCCAGCCGCTCGCGGCCTGGCAGGCCAAGGAGCTCCCGCCGACCATCAAGGCCGAGACCCGGACCGACATCACCCTCGATCCCTCGCCCTTTGCCCAGGTCGCCAAGTACGTCAAGGACGTGCTCAACGTCGGCGCGCCGGACGTCTACCTGCGCCCCAACGAGCCCGGCGACGTCGCCATCATCAACGTCAAGCGCGACGGCGCCGTGCACCCGACCATGGTCGTGTACTCGAACCTGCTGCGCGGCAAGAAGGAGCACCACCTGGTGTTCGCCCTCGGCAAGTCGATGATGGAGCTCTACCCGCCCCACTACGCCTACGTGACCATCGACCGCTCGCCCCAGAGCCTCAAGCAGGTGTTCAAGGCCTGCATGCGGATCTGCGGCATGCAGGTCCAGGGTGAGAACGCCGCGGCGCTCGACTCCATCGCCCGCGAGATCAAGGGCCGGATGAGCGCCGGCATGGTCGACCAGCTCGGCAGCTTGATGAAGAAGTTCATCAACGCCGGCGGGTCCACCGACGTCAAGCGCTGGGCCGCGGCCGTCGAGCTGACGACCTACCGCGTCGGCTTCCTGATGTGCGGCGACCTCCAGACGGCGGCGCTGATGGTCTCGCAGGAGCAGAACCTGCTCGGCTCGACGATGACGCCCAAGGACAAGATCAAGGAGCTGGTGCTCTACTCGATCTCCGAGGACTACTTCGACGCCCGCCGGGGCATCGGGCTGCAGGTCGGCTGAGTCAGGCCGAACTCAGAAGCGAAGGGGGCCCCGAGAGGGGCCCTTTTCTTTTTGAGCGCTGCGCATCGCAGGCAGCACGAAGCCAAGCACAGCGGCTGGGAGAGCCCAGGCCGAGCCCACGGGCTCGACCAGCCTCGCTCTCACCCGGGCTCTTGGGTCGTCCGAAAGGGCGCCGTATGCCGCGGCGAGCCCTGGGGCACGGCGTCCCGCATGCTCCGGACGTTCCAGATCTGAATCGGCTCGCCCTTGCCCTTGACCTGCACGGGCTCGCGCTGCTCCGCGACGATGTGCGGGGCGGCGGCGCGCATGGTCGAGGGCGAGATGATGATCTCGCTGGCCTTGGCCACGCTGCACAGGCGCGCGGCGACGTTCACGGCGTCGCCGATGACGGTGTACTGGAGGGTCTGGCTCGAGCCGATGGCGCCGGCGATGACCGGGCCGGTGTTGATGCCGATGCCGATGTAGACGGGCTCTTGGCCGGCGGCGATGCGGACCCGGTTGAACTCGTCGAGGGCCTTGAGCATGTCGAGGGCGCAGCGGACCGCCAGCACGGGGGCCTCGGGGATCTCGACGGGGGCGCCGAACAGGCCGATGATCTCGTCGCCGACGTACTTGTCGAGGGTGCCGCCGTGCTTGAACAGCACGTCGACCATGAACTCGAAGTAGCTGTTGAGGGTCTCGACCATCTCCTGCGGCGTGTGCCGCTCGGACATGGAGGTGAAGCCGCGGATGTCCGCGAACAACATGGTGACCTCGCGCTCGGCTCCGGCCTGGTCGAGGGTCAGGGCGCCCGAGACGATCTCGTCGACGAGGTTGGGCGAGAGCAGGCGCTGGAACTCGGCGCGGGTCGCCGCCTCTTGCTCGAACTTCTTGGCCAGGCGGAAGTTCTGGATGGCGACGGCGGCCTGGGTGGCGATGCCCGAGAACAGCAGCAGGTCCTTGTCCTGGAAGGCGCCGCTGGCCAGCATGGAGTCGACGTGGAAGGCGCCCACGAGCTGGTCGCCGACGAGCAAGGGCACGCACATGGTCGAGCGGATGCCCTGCATGATGATGCTCTTGGCGGCCTTGAAGCGCTCGTCGACCATGGCGTCCGAGCTGAGCACGGCGGCCTTGTTGCGCTTGACCTCGTCGAGGATGGTGTTGCTCAGGCGGATCTGCTCGTCGGCCCGCTTTTGGCGCACGTAGGCGGGGTTCAGCTCGTCCGAGTCGGGGTCGTAGAGCAGGATCACCGCCCGGTCGGCGCGGATGATCTGGAAGGTCTCGTCGACGATCTGCTGGAGCAGCTTGTCGAGGTCGGTGTCGAGGGCGAGCTTTTGGGACAGCTCGTGGGCGATGCGCAGCTTCTCGTAGTCGGCCTTGAGGGTCGCGATGTCGTGGACCTCGGCCGCGGGCATGAAGCGCTTGCTGGCGTCGATGCGGTTGCGGACCTCGCTCTGGACCTGGCCCGGCATCATGGTGACGCGGGCCTGGTTGCGGGCCTGGACCTGGGCGCGGCGCTGCTGGCCGGCGAGCTGGAAGCGGAAGGTGGTGTTGCCGAGCTGGAGCTCGTCGCCGTCGTTGAGCGCGGCCTCGCCGACGCGCTCGCCGTTGACCATGGTCCCGTTCAGGCTCCCGGCGTCGCGGATCACCCACCTCCCCTGGGGCCCGAGGGTGATCCGCGCGTGCTCCTTGGACACGATGCGGTCGAGGACCTGGATCGTGTTGTCGGGGTGGCGACCGAGGGTGTTGAACGCGATCAGGGGGTACTCGATCGGCGTCTCCCCGAGAAGGATGAGTTTGGCGGACATTCGCCTGTCGGCTCGGCTCTGGGTCGTCTCGGGTCGACGACGGTCGACCCCGAAGTCGGATCGTAGGTCAGCGACGCCCGCGAGATCAACCGCGGAGGTCGGCGTGTGCCCCCTTCCCAAATGCGGGGTCCTGCGCGAGGGGGGAGAGCGGCGTAGAGCCACGCTCTTTGCGCCAACTGCCCGTGACCGCCTCGTGTCATTGCGCTCGTGGGCGCGGGTCGTGGGTGGGGGTCAGCGGGGGCTCAGCGATCGACGATCTCGTCCTGGGGCGGCCCGTCGAGGGTCAGATCGCGCGTTTCGCAGCTCCAACCCGAGCCCCGCCCAGGCCGGGAGCAGAACATCTCGAGCTCGCGCACGACCTCCTTGGACTCGATCCCGAACCCGAAGTGCATCCAGTCCGAATACAGGACGCCGAAGCGGACCTCGTCGTCGCTGTCGACCTCGATCCAGTACTCGGCGTTCGGGTCGTCGACGCCGACGCTCTGGAGGCCCGAGACCATGTCGCGCTTCAATTTCTTGCGCACGTCCTTGTCGGCGAGGTGCCGGGAGGCGGCGCCGGTGAAGGTCGAGGAGGTCTCGTCGAGCACTCGGGTCGCCTCGGACTTGCGCATCGACAGGGGGACGAACACGTAGATGAGGTAGGAGCCCACGACCGCGCCAGCGATCAACAAGATGACGACCAGGTTGAAGGTCCGCGGCTTCTTGTATTTGACGGGTTCCGTCACGGCCTGACGAGTATAGGCCGGCGGCCCTCGCCGTGACGACGCCAATCTCGCTGTCGCCTGGTCTCAAAATCGGTATCATCCCGGTCCGCGTGTACCACTTGCCCGCATACCTCGCGCTCGAGCGCTGGGTACTCGCCCGAACCGTGGTCGTCGTGCAGCCCAGCGGGCCCGAGGGCCCCCGGCGCATGCTCGCGGCAGGGGCCCGACAGGTCCTGGTGATCGGCGCGGACTTTCCCTCCGAGCCCAGCATGGATGTCAGGCCATCGAGCGGGGCGCGGCTGCCTCTGCGCGACGGGAGCGTCGACATCGTGGTCTGCGTCGAGGCCTACGGCGGGCTGCGCAATACCGATCGTCGGGAGCTGCTGCGCGAGGCCAGCCGAGTGCTGCGCAGCGACGGCATCTTCTGCGCGTGGATCGAGCAGCGCGAGTCCGAGGCCTTCGGCCGGACCCTGGCGGGCTCGTCCCAGGTCGACTTTTGGGGCCTCGAGGACCAGATCAGCGCGATCTTTCCTCGGGTCGACATGCTCGCCCAGATGCCCTGGCAGGGCTTCTCGCTCGCGCCGATCCTCGACGAGGACGCGGGCTACGGCGAGCCCGAGGACCCGGTCCTGGCCCTGCGCGAAGAGCTCCTGGAGGAGGCCCCGGAGGCCTCGCACTACCTCGCCGTGGCCAGCAAGTCGCGGGTCCCGGCAGGGCTCGCGCGCGAGTGTCTGTTGATCCCCCTGCCTCGGGATCAGGTGTTCGGTTTCGACCCCCTGGCCGAGCGGGCGGGGGCCGACGCGGAGATCGAAGAGCTGCGCGACGAGCTCGATCGCCTGCGCGAAGAGCTGAGCCTGCGCGCGGCCAAGGTCGCCGCCGCCCACGGCCGCGTGCGCGAGCTCGAGGGCCAGATGGAGAGCCTGCGCGCGCGCTCGAGCGAGGTCGAGGTCGCCGAGGTCGAGCGCCTGCGCGACGCCCTGACCGAGGCCGAGACGCAGCTGAGCATCCTGCGGGCGCGGGAGCAAGAGCAGGGCTCTCAGCTCGCGCGCCTCGAGGACGAGCGCCTCGACCTGCTCAGCGAGCTCGAGTCGGCGCGCACCGAGCAAGACAGCCGCGGCGCGAGCGTGGCCCACGTCGAGGCGGAGCTGCGCGCGGCCTTGGACCAGGCGCGGTCGCGGGCCCGGGACGCCGAGGACCAGGCGCGGACGGCCGAAGAGCACCTGCGCGCGCAGGAGACCGATCTCCAGGTCCTGACCCGGACCTCGGCCGAGCAAGACCGCGCCGTCCAGCGCCTGACCCAGCAGCTCGAGGCCGAGCGCGAGGCCGTCGAGGCCGCCCGCGAGGACGAGCGGGCCCTGCGGGAGCGCCTCGACTCCCTGGACTCCGAGCGCGAGGAGCTGCGCCGGCAAAACGAGGTCTACGTCGCCGAGCGCGAGGGGGCGCGCAAGCTCGCCCAGCGCATGGAGGCTGAGCTCGACGTCGCCAGCCGCAGGGCCCAGCAACAGGACGCATCGCTCGCGGCCAAGATCGAAGAAGCCTCGCGCCTCGCCGGCGAGCTCGAGGCCATGCGCAAGCGCCTCGACGAGGCCGAGAAGAGCCTCGCGCAGACCCGGACCCGCGCCGAAGAGCTGTCGGCGACGGCGGCCCAGGGCGTGGAGCAGGGTCGGATGCTGGCCGACGTCGCCGTCGACCGCGACCGCTTGCGCGACGAGCTGGGCCAGCGCAACCGCCAGTTCGAGGAGCTCGAGGGCCGACTCTGGGATGTCCGCGAGCAGCTCCAGCGCGAGCGCCTCGAGGGCGTGCGCGTGGCCGGGGAGGTCGAGCGCCTCAAGGAGCAGCTCGAGCGCTCCCGGGCGGAGGAGCAGCGGCGCATCCAGGAGGTCGGCGAGCTGGGCCGGGAGCTCCGCGCCCTCGAGGTGTCCAAGGCCGAGGCGACGGCGCTGCTGCGTGCCCGCGATGAGCAGATCTCCCGCCTGGAGCAGGAGACCACCACGCTGGCGGGACAGTCCGCCGACGTCGACGAGCTGCGCGGGCAGCTGCAAGAGCGCAACACCAAGATCGCCAAGCTGTCCGAGTCGCTCGCGGCCCTCGAGGCCCGCGGGGAGCAGACCGGGGCGGTCGCCGAGAAGCGCGAGCGCGAGCTCCAGACCGCCAGCGAGACCATCGCCAAGCTGCAGGCGGACGTCGAGGCCCAGACCGAGGCGGCGTCCAAGGCCACCGGTGAGCTCGACGTCAAGGCCGTCGAGATCGAGCAGCTCAACACCTCGCTGACGGATCTCCAGGGTCAGCTGGAAGAGGCCAAGGAGGTCGCCGCCCGGCGGACCAGCGAGCAAGAGGCGATCCAAGAGCAGCTCGAGGAGGCCGCGGCGGCGCGGGACAGCTTGCGCCGACAGCTGCGCGACCGGGAGCAGGAGCTCGACCGGCTCAGCGCCGAGACGGGGACCAGCTCCGCCGAGCTCCTGCAGCTGCGCCGCGACCTCGAGGCGGCCACGGAGACCGCCGACCGCGTCGAGCGGGGCGACACCGCCGAGGGCCCGAGCAAGGAAGAGCTCGGCAGCTGGCCCGAGGCCGCGCGCCGCGAGGTCGAGCGCCTGCGCGCCGCCTTGGCCCAGTCGACCCGCGAGCACATCCGGGAGCTGACGGCCGCGCGCATGAACGCCGCCGCCGCGGGCCCGGCCGAGGTCGAGCGCCTCGCCCGCTTGCGCCTCGAGCTGGCGGTCCGGACCTCCGAGCAGGGCTACATGCTCGCCCGCCTCGACGGCGCCGAGCAGAAGATCTGGGAGATGACCGACGCCTCGGACCGCAACGCGGCCCGCTTCGCGGCGTCCTTGGCCCAGCTCGAAAAGCACAAGGAGACCGTCGACTCCCTCCTCGACGAGCTCGACGTCACCCGCAACCTGCTGGCCGCCGAGCAGGCCCGCGCCCTCGAACAAGAGCGGCTGCTGGCGAGCGAGCGCGCCAAGATGGCCCGGGCCGGCATCGGCGTCGACGGCTTCCCGCGCACGGACTTCGACCAGGAGGCCCTGGTCGAGCTCGACGACGAGAAGGCGCGCAAGGAGGGGCGGACGGCGGCGGCGGCGGCCAGGCGCAAGAGCCTGTCGGCGGGGGCCAAGCCCAAGCGGCCCGGCGCAGACGCGGCCGCGAAGCGGAAGCGAGACGCCACCCTCGGGCGGCCCACGGCGCAGGAGCTCGACCACGCCCTGGCCAGCCTGACCGACGACGACGACGACGACGACGCGAGCTTCGCCGACTTGAACCTCGACGAGTCGGGGCCGGTGCCGAGGGGAACGGCCAAGCCTGCGGCCGAGGCGAAGCCCAAACCCGCGGCCGAGGCCGACGCTCCCGTCCCGCGCAAGCGCAGCGGGTCTGGTTCCGGGTCTGGCTCGCGGTCGGGGTCGGCCTCGGGCGCCCGGGCCCGCTCAGGCTCGGGCTCGGGTCCTCGCGCGGCGGCTCGGGAGGCGAGCGGCCCCAAGCGGGGGACGGCCCGACCCATGGGCACGCGCTCGCGGATGACCGTCGAGGCCGTCGACGACGACGAGTGGCCCGAGGACTAGCAGTCGCCCACCCCGGCCGCGCCGGGACCCATGATCCACGAAAGCATCGTCCACGGACTCAGCTGGCGCTGAACCCGTGGGCGGCTGCCTTTCTCGGTAGGGCATCGGAGAAGTCCTCACGACACCTCGCTTGGTCTTTTCGCCGAGCTCTTTGTCCACGGCGCGAGGAGCCGCGACGACTTCTCCGATGCCCTGCGAGTCCCGCAGAGGGGAAGAACCCCCATGGGTGCCGGGGATCCTCCGGATCTCCCGGGCCTGAGTGACTGCTAGTCTCGACGCCGGTGGTGGCAGAGCGAGGAACCTCGAGCGTGCGACGTCGGTGCCTGTTGGGCGCGCTGACCCTGACCCTGGCGAGCTTGACGGGGGCCTGCGCCACGGCGAGCGAGGGGGGATCGTCCTCGAAGATCACCACGACGCCGCCGACCCTCGGACCGGGCTCCACGCGGGTGCGCGCGCCTGCGGTCGCGCTGCCCTTCCACCGCGCGCCGATCGTCGACGTGGCCCTGCTGCCGCCCGCCGCCGGGCAGCGCTGGCGGGTGGCCTCGGGCGACGAGGACGGCTGGGTGCGGGTGTGGGCCGACGGGGCGCTGGTGTTCGCCGCGCCCGTGCACGCGGGAGGCGTGAGCGCGGTCCTGGCCAGCCCCGAGGGCGCGCTGATCACCGCGGGCTTCGACGGTCGCGTGCTCGAGTGGCGCGACAGCCCCAAGGACGGCGTGCCCCGGCCGGCGCGGGCGTGGGGCATGACCCACGTCGCGGCTCGAGCCAGCGAGGCTGGCGAGGGGGACGAGGCGGAGCAGGCGGAGCAAAAGCCGGGGCCGCCGCCCGAGCCCGCGCCGATCACCGCCCTCGCCGTGGCCGGCTCGCGCATGGCGATCTCCGACGGCTACCACGTCCAGGTGTGGAGCCGCGGCGACACGCCCGAGCTGCTGTGGAGCCGCTCGGCCAAGCACTTCGTCACCGGGCTGAGCCTGTCGCCGAGCGGGAAGCTGGTGGCGGCCGCCGGGCTCTCGCCGCTGGCCCTGCGCAAGGGTCGGGCGGACCACCCCCTCGCCCCCCTCGAGGCGGGCGGCTACCCCTCCGAGGCCCTCGAGCTGCGCCGCTTCGCCGCCCGCGACTTCCCGGGCGCGCGGGCCGACTTCGTCGAGACCTGGGACCTCACCCGCCCGCGCCACCGCGAGATCTATCCGGGGGTGCCGATCGACCCCGACCTCATCCTCGAGGACCCCTCGGACGCCCACGGCCGCGGCCTGGTGGTGTTCCGCGAGGTCTGGAGCGGCGCCGAGGGCTGGGTCACCGCCGTCGATCTGCGCAGCCAAAAGCGGGTCTGGAAGCCCCTGGTCAAGCCGTGGCCGTTCATCACCGAGGGCGAGGTCGGGGCGGACGAGCGCGGGCTCCCGGTCGGGGACGTGCTCCGCGGGCCGGCGGGGGAGCTCGTCGTCGTCGACCACCACGCGGACTGGAGCGCGAAGCCCCCGAGCACGGGCTGGCTCGCGGCCGATCGCCGGGAGCTGGGGGTCGGCTACGAGCACGCGGCGATCGGCGACGGCCAGGGCGGGCTCGTCGTCGCGCCCTTGTCGGGCAAGGCCGGCAGCTGGACCGTGCCCGGGGAGGAGCGCCCGGCGCTGCTCGGCGTCGCCGCGACCCAGCCCGTGGTGGTCACCGCGACCCTCGGGGCCCGGACCCGCTACCGGGTGTTCGAGCTGGCCAGCGGGCTGCATCGCCTGCTGCGCGTCGAGAGCCCGGCCCAGGTCTTGCCCGAGCGCGCCGACGGGCGGCCGACGCCGGCGGTGTTCCCCGCGGACCTGGTCATCGACGACCGCGGCGAGGTCGCGACCTCGGGCTGGACCTTCGACGACGGCGGCCTGGCCTACGGCGCGATCCGGAGCGTCGCGGCCAAGACCGGAGCGGCGACGGTGCTCCACCACGGCTCGACCAGCGACGGCTTCCACCTGGGCCTGAGCCCCGACGGCGCCGAGCTCCGGGCGTGGACCCTGGGCGAGCAGCTGCGCGTGTGGCTGGGCGGCCAGGCGGCGACCCTGAGCCACGCCGAGGGGGTCACCCCCGTCGCGGGCCTGCCCTTGTTCTCGCGCAACGGGGCGTGGTCGGCCACGGTCGGCCGGACCCGGCGCGAGCTCGTCAACCGCCGGGCCTCGCGGGCGCGCCACTTCGAGGGCGACAGCCGGCGCAGCGGCGACGACCTCATCGCCGCCCTCGGCGACGGCGGCGTGCTGGCCCTCGTCCAACCCTTCGGCGGCGGCGAGCTCGAGCTCTTGTTTCCGCCCGCGGCCCTCGAGGGAGAGCAGGCCGAGTTCCAGGGCGTCGAGGCCAGCGAAGAAGTGCGCCGCGTCGAGCTGCCCGGGGCCGCCACCGCCCTGGCCTGGGTCGGGGGCTCCCTCGTGATCGGCTTTCAAGACGGCTCGATCGGCGCCCTGCTCGAGGGCTCCGAGGAGCTCGCGCGCGCCCCCTCGCCCGACGCCGAGCCCAACCCCATGCCCGTCCGCATCCTGCACGCAGGCGCCGGCGGCCGCGTATGGAGCCTCGCCGCCCTCGGCGACGGCAGCCAGGGCGTATTCGTCGAGCTCGACGAGCGCGGCCTGACCCTGCACCGCCTGCGCGACGACGCCTTCCTCGAGATCCACGTCGCCGACCGCAGCGCCAGCAGCCGCCACGCCGGCTCCGAGCCCCAGGCCCCCCGAGCGCAAGACATGGTCGCGCTGTGGCGCCCACACACCAGCGGCCCGCCCTGCGTCGTCCTCGACGGCAGCGCGGCAGGCGTCTGGATCGACCCTGCAGCCGAGGTCCAACGCTGGGGCCCCGAACGCGGAGCAGCCTTCTTCCGCGCCTTCACGCGCGGAGGCGAGTGCGGCGTCGAGGCACGCACCGAGCCCGCCGAGCCCGAGCCAGCACCCCCGCCCAAGTCGGAAGCCCCGCCCAAGCCCGAAGCCCCGCCCAAGCCCGAGGGCTGAGGCCGCACCCACTCCGAGCTTCGACGAGCAAGCAAAGCCTCGTCGAAAGGGCGTCGGAGCCACAGACCTCTGCACCATGACGGGCACAAAAGGGGCAAGGGGGTCGGGTCCCCCAGCGCAAGGAGCCGCTCCAGCGTTCGAGGAACCCGAGCCCCTTCGCCAACCTTCGGCGTTCGAGACCACAGCAGCCCACGCCTAAAGGCGACAGCGGGGGATCCGACCCCCTTGACCCGTGCCCGCTCTCCATCAGAGACGAGGCAGCTCGCCAAGCCCAGATCCAGAGCACCGCGACTCGCCCAGAGACGAAGCAGCTCGCCAAACCGGAAACAGAGCACCGCGACTCGCCCAGAGGCGAGGCGACTCGCCAAATTGAGCGACGCAGTACCCGCTACTCGTCATCGACGATGTGACAGCTGTGGCAGTTGAACTCGCCCCCGCCGCCCGCGGTCTTGCCGAGCATCTCCGCCATCGGGACCTCGACACCCTTCCACATGAACTTGACCATGTCCGGGTGCGCCTTGCGGTGCTCCTTGAACAGCCCCGCCTCGCGCAGGTGGGGCAGCTGCGGGTTGGGCATGGCGAAGCCCCCGTCGCTCGCGCCCTCGCCGTGGCAGGTCGCGCAGTCGAACTCGGCGAAGCGCGTCGCGTCGTGGGCCTGGAAGGCCTCGCGCATCTGCGGCTCGACCACGTCGACCATGTAGGCCATCTTGTCGGCGCGCGGGAGCTCGTCCCAGCGCTGCTCGTGGCCGGCGACGGTCGTCGCCTTGCCGACCTTGCAGGCCGGGAGCAGCAGCAGGAGCGAGAGCGCGGCGAGGAGCGGGAGCGAAGCCTTCACTCCCCCATTAGGGGCGCTCGAGCGCGGGGAATCAAGCCTGGACGAGAGCCCAATTAGGCGGGTCACAGCCCGGGCCCGCGCGCGAGCCACAGCGCCGGCCACAGCAGGCCGTCGAGGAGGACGGTCTGCACGCAAAAGGCCGCCGCCCCGGCGACGCTGAGGATCCGGGCGCGGGCAGGCAGGCGCGGCTCGAGGGTCAGCGTCGCGCCCAGGATGGCCAGGGAGCCGAGCGCGACGGCGAGCAGATCGACACACACGACGGCAAAGCGCAGCGCGCTCGGATCGCCGAGGTGCCACTTGGTCAGCGGCAGCCACAGCGCCGAGCAAACCAGCATCAGGGCGTAGGCGGCGAGCAAGCTCGGGTAGCCGCGGCCGCCGAGCATGCGCGCGCCCGATGCCTCGGCGCGGAAGGTCAGCGGGATCGAGTAGGCGAAGTAGCCCGCCGCCGCGACGAACATCCACGCGGTGTAGAGCCCGCGCAGGGACTCGGGCACGCCGCCCCACATCATCGCCGTCGCGTCGGGCCAGACCACGAAGCCGACGACGTAGCTGACCAGCACGAGGGGCCCGGCGGTCAGCTGCAGGGCGAGCAGGGCGCGGCGCTGGGGGTCCACCCCAAAGGCATGACCCACCCGGGCCGAGCTTGCGAGCGACGCCCCCAACAAACGCAAGGAAGGCCGCACGAACCGGTGCGGCCTTCCTTGGCGAGGGGCGCTCGCGCGCGGCTCAGAGCTTCTTGAGGGCGAAGAGCACGGCCTCGTTGATGGTGTAGACCGTCTCGTTCTTGATCTCGCCCGAAGGGTCGGGGGTCTTGCCGGCGGAGTGCCAGCGGATCACGCCGCCCTCGTCCATCACGAAGATGTTCGGGGCCTCGCCGATGGCCTCGAGGTAGGTGAACGCGCCCTCCATGCCCAGGACGCGGGTCGGGTTGTCCTCGGTCTTGTTGGGCATGCGGTACATGGGCGGGGGCGGCAGCTGGCCCACGCCGGGCTCGTTGACCTGGTTGTCCGTGAAGAACTGGCGCAGGTCGGTGTCGTTCATCGGCGCGCGGGCGCGCTCGTTGGGGTGGCGGATCTGGGCGAACACCAGGTCCACGCCGGCGGCGTTGAGGTCGGCCTGGGCCTTTTGGAGCACCTGCATGATCAGCGCGCCGTCTTGACGCTCGGTCGCGGCGGACCAGTCGAAGAACACGATCAGGCGCTTTTTGCCGTAGAGGTCGCGGCCGTTGACGAAGCCGCCGTCGACGTTGACGAGCAGCAGCTGCGGCGAGGCGTGGCCGAACAGGCGGCGGCGGGCCCAGGTCGGGGTCTCCATCAGCTCGGAGGCGCCCACGGCCCAAAAGGGAGGCGCGTCCTTGAGCGGCGGCATGCCGTTGTTGGGGTTGGCCGTGATCGTGACCTTGGTGACGGCCTTGTCGTTGCGGTCGTAGACCGTCAGCTCGTGGGGCTGGCCGTCGGTCAGGTTCATGCCGCGGATGTCCGCGCTGGTCGCTACGGGGTTGCCGTCGACGGCCTGGATGAGGTCACCGCGCTCGAGCGCGCCGCAGCCGTCGCACTCCGTCTCCTGGACGTAGGTGATGTAGGCGCCGCCAGGCTTGAGGGCGCTGTCGGGGATGGTGAAGCCGGTGTCGCAACCAGTGGCGGTGGTCAGCGACAGGGGGAGCAACAGGGACAGCGCGAGCGTGAACTTTTTCAACATCGGGGGCTCCTCGAGGGCTCCTCGGCAGGCGGCGGTGCAAGGGTCCGCCCGACCGGCGAGTGGCGCGGAATGTAGGACGCGCCGCCGCGCCGCGTCAACGGCGGGACCGCGTGCCCATTTCGGCGGTCACCTCGCACTAGCCCGTGTGCTGACTCATGCACTGGGCGTCTGGTTCAGCCTCGCCCCGCGTCCACGACTCAGGCATCGGGGACGAGCTCCGTGAGCTCCGGCAAGTACAGCGCGTCGTCGAGGGCCGTGCAGTTCTCGTAGCGCTGGATGATCTCCCGGGCCTCCTTGCCCTCGCGGTCGAGGCCCTCGAGCTGGTCGCCGATGGCGTCGACGCAGCTGCAAAAAGACAGGGCCTCTCGGTGGGTCGTCTCGTCGGCGCAGCGCTCGTCCATGCGCTCGAGGCTCCAGTCCATGAAGGGCGCGCGGCAGTCCAGGGCCGGGTACTCGACGGCCAGGACGCACTCGCACAGCTGCTCGTCGCGATCGATGGTCTCCTTGCTGATGTTGGCGCACAGCGACTGCATGTACGCGTCCTCCTGGCGCAGGCGAGCGTCGTATTCGACGGCGCTGTCGAGGATCAGCTGGGGGAGCACACCGATCGCGAACCACAGGAACACGGCGCCGATGGGGACCGCGACGGCAGCTCCGACCGCGAAGCCCCGGACGCGGGAGGGCCGGGGGTCATCGATGTCGGCGAGCGTGGGCATGGGCATGAGTATAGTCCGCGGGTCAACGGGGGCCCCGGCCCGGGCTTTCGCGCGATCTGATGCTGCACCGCGCCCGATCGGGCCGTGTGTTCAGCCCGCTCCCCCGCCGGTCCTCGAAGGTGCGGAGCCGGTTCCACCACGACACCCTTCAAAACCCGACGGAAAGCCCCTATCGTGGGTCGAGAGCGTCATCGGGCGAACGCCGTAAGCTCCCCTGGCCCCAGGGGTTGTGTGCCCACGGCCTGCCACGCCATACTCCCCTGCCAGCGCTTCTTCGCGCACCGACTCGCGTCATGAACTCGTCCAAGATCGGCCTTCGTCTCACCTCCCCCGTGCTCGCCGCCGCCTTGTGCGTCGCGCCCGTCAACGGCGCCCTCGCTGCCCCCGAAGAGGGCGCGACGGATGCTGCCGCGCCCGCCGAGGGCGAGGCCCCGGCCGAAGGTGAGGCCGCCGAGGGAGACGCGCCCGCCGAAGGGGACGCCGCCGAGGGAGACGCGCCTGCCGAGGGTGAGGCCGCCGAGGGAGACGCGCCCGCGGAAGGCGACGCGCCTGCCGAGGGTGAGGCCGCCGAGGGCGACGCTCCGGCCGAGGGCGAGAGCGCCGAGGGCGAGGTCCCTGCCGAAGGCGAAGCCGAGGGTGAAGCCACCGACGACGCGCCTGCCGAGGGCGAGGGCGAGGGCGAGGCCGCCGAGGGCGAGGGAGAAGACGCCGCCGAGGGCGAGGGCGAGGAAGAGGAAGACCTCATGCCCGAGGGCCCGCAGCGTCCCCCGGAGCCCGCCTGGGGCCCCAAGAAGCAGTACCCGATGAACGGCAAGGGCATGCTGATCAGCGGCGGCATCGTCACTGGCCTCGGCGTCGGCTTCATCGTCACCTCGATCATGATCACCCAGTGTGACTTCGAGTCGGGCCTGGCCTGCCGCTACGGCGACCAGCGCGACTTCCTGGTTCCCACCGCCGTCACCACCACCGCGCTCGGTCTCTTGCTGATCGGCGTCGGCGTCGGCAACAAGGCCAAGTACAAGAAGTGGGAGAACTGGACGCCCGAGAAGGCCGCCGTCGCGCCGACCTTCATGCGCGGCGGAGGCGGTGTCGCGGTGGCGGGCAAGTTCTAGGCTGCACCGAAGATCGTCGATTCGGCGGGTGATTGGCGTTGGGCTGGTCACCCGCTGAAGTAATTGGGGGGAGTCGTGGGGGCCTGGTTGAGGCGGACAGCGTGGTTGTTGGGTTGGTTTGACTGGGCTGTGTGCGGTGGGGTTGGTTGAAGCCGGGCAGCGTGGTTGTTGGGTTGGTCGAACCGTGCTGCATGGTTCTGGGGTTTGTTGAGACTGTGCTGTATGCGGCGGGGTTGTCCAAGCACTGCTGCAGGCGTGCTGCGTGCGGCGGGGTTGTCCAAGCACTGCTGCGTGCAGCCCGGGTTGGAGAGCAGGCTGGTTTTCCCCATGAGGTGCTATCGGGAGGCCCTCGACAGCGTCCGCCCCGACGATGAATCGTGCTCGCTTCGCTGCGCGCGATTCATCCACCTCACGCTCGCTTCGCTCGCTGCGGCTCCGGTCACGGGGCGGCGAGGGGAAATGTTTTGGCGGGGGTGAAGACCATGGTTGCTGGGACTTTGCTGGTTGTGGAGGTTGGTGGGGATGCAACCGGCGGCCGCGGACCTCGTGTTGGTTAGCCCGGCATTTTTCTGGCGCATACACAGCAGGCCGCTCGGCGGGAGGGGTCCCTGCGACGAGCACCGAGCTGCCTACAGCCTTGGAAGAGCAATGAGGTGTGGCTCGGCTCGAGCGCAGGAGTGGGGAGGAGCCCGCCGAATAGGCCGCGGAGCACCGTCGGAGCCACGAACGCATCGCAGTCCTACTGCACCGCCGGAGCCACGAGCGCACCGCAGTCCGACTGCACCGTCGGAGTCAACCAAGCATCGCAGTCCAGCGCCGAAGCAGAATTACGTTGGCGGAGACGAACACCTTCGCGGGTGTTCACCTCCGCCAAAAGAGCGCAACACGAAGCTCAGAAGGAGACGTCGAAGTAGAGGTTCCCGACGCTGAGCCACTGCTCGTAGACACCGTCCGCGCTCGGCTGCCGCGTCGGCGGGGCGAAGTCGTCGAAGGCGCTCTGCCCCTCGGTGTCGAGGGTGAAGTAGATGATCTGGGTCAGCGTGACGCCCATGGCGAAGTGCTCGTGGGCCTGCCACAGCGCGCCGAGGGACACGCTGATCTTGTCCATGTCGAAGAGCACCGGGTCGACGGTCTGCGCCGGGATGGCCGAGCTGTCGTAGCCGACGCCCGCGTAGACCTCGAGCTCGTCGGGGATGGCGAAGTAGCCGGCGCCCAGGCGGACGCCGCCGGCGTCCTTCCAAAAGCGGGGCAGGTGCTGAGTGACGCCCACGGTGCCGTCACCCGAGGCGCCGAAGTTCTCCGGGTCGGAGAGCGCGGTGTCGGTGTTGTCGAAGTCGCACTTGCGGCCCTCGGTGTTGGCGATCAGCACGCACTGCTTGTCCATCACGGACCAGCGCGTGTAGTCGGCGAACAGGCGCAGCTCGAGGCGGGGGATGGGCCGGTAGCGGAAGCCCAGGCGGACGATGTCGGGCATCGACTGGGTCAGCTCGATCTCCGTCTCGTCGGGGCCGGGGGCGGACGCGAAGATGTTGGTCAGCGTGCCCTTGAGGGTCATGCCGCCGGCGACGCCCGGCTGGCTGGTGTACGAGGCCCCGATCCACAGCTTGTCGACGACGGGCTCGGCGGTCAGGCCGACGGCGAAGCCGCCCTGCCAGCCGCCGGCTTGCAGCCAGCTGCGGCCCTCCTTGAGGATGTAGTTGTCGGGGTTGCTGCCCGAGACGAGGTTGTCCGTGCCGTCGGCGTTGCGCGCCCGGACCGTGTCGAGGGAGCTGTAGATCGCGCTGCCGCTGACGCCGATGGTCATGCGCGCGGGCTTGATCTTGAACGCGAGCGCGCCGGTGATGTAGGCCGAGCGCAGCGAGCCGTCGATGGCGAACCACCGCTGCTGGCCGTCGTAGGCCCCGGGGAACTGCTCGCTGTCCTGGAAGGCCTCGTTCTTGCTCCACGTCGCGCCGCCGCCGAAGGGGTAGTAAAAGGCCGCGCCGCCGTAGATGAAGTCCGTGCCGAAGTCGGAGGTCACGCCAAAGAAGGGCGCGCCGGCGACGTTGAACAGGCTGGCCGAGCCGTCGTTGGCCCCGGCCGCCTCCATCAGCGAGACGTTGGGGGAGCTGTCGAGGTTGTTCTGGGTGTCGACGGCGCTCTCGGGCCGGGTGTAGGTGACCCCGCGCAGGGCGATGATGCCGTCGGCGAAGATGTGCGTGCCCTTGGACAGGGCGATGGCGCCGGGGTTGTAGTAGATGCCGGTCGCGTTCTCGGTGGTCGGGTGGCCGTGCTCACCGCCAAAGCGCGCGGTCGCGATGCCCGAGGCCTCGGCGTCGCCGGACCACAGCCCCAAGCCGGCCGCGAGGGCGGCGGGGGCGAGGGCGGTGGCGAGGACAGCGAGCCGGGGGCGGGGCAGAGAGCGGGGGGTCGAGGAGAGCTTGGTCATGGTCGTCGGAGGTCGGAGAGGTCGGAGCGGGAAGGGCTGAGCTCAGCGGGAGCGGGTCGGGTGCTCGAGCGGCTTCAACCCCCCTCCGGCGGGACCATGTCGCAGCGGTAGGGGAACTCGATCGGCAAGGTCGCGGGGTCGGAGCCGTCGTCGCTCAGGCGGATCGCGCCGAAGGTCGAGCCCGCGAGGTCGTACTGCAGCGGGCTGGTGACCTCGCCGGTCATGTCGCCGCAGGCCGCGTCGGCGTGGACGATCTCGCCGGCCACCTGCAAGGTCGCCTCGATGTCGCTGCCGGTGATCGGGTTGGCCGCGCCGGTGACCATGACCGTGCCCATGTCGATGTCGTAGGTGCCGTCGGCGGACAGCTCGATGTCCTCGTAGCAAAGCGGGTCGCCGACGAATTCGCGGGGCGCGGTCGTGGAGCCGACGTCGAGGCTCAGGGGCTGGAAGCAGATGTTGGCCGTGCCCGCGGTCCCGTCGGCGTTGTAGGTGAAGTCGACGGTGGCCACGAACTGCAGCGGCGTCTCGGGGTCGAGGGTGGTCACCATCGCGTAGAGGAAGGTGCCGTTGAGGTCTGGGAAGGTCGGGTCCGCCGGCGGGACCATGTCGCAGCGGTAGGGGAACTCGATCGGCAGGGCGCTCGGGTCGGAGCCGTCGTCGCCCAGGCGGATCGCGCCGAAGGTCGAGCCCGCGAGGTCGTACTGCAGCGGGCTGGTGACCTCGCCGCTCAGGTCGCCACAAAAGGCGCTCGCGTGGACGATCTCGCCGAGCACCTGCAAGGTGGCCTCGATGTCGCTGCCGGTGATCGGGTTGGCGGCGCCGGTGACCTGCACCGTGCCCATGTCGATGGTGTAGCCGCCGTTGGCGTCGATCGGGATGCCGGCGTAGACGAGCGGGTCGCCGACGAACTCGCGGGGCGCGGTCTTGGAGCCGACGTCGAGGCTCAGGGGCTGGAAGGTGAAGTCGGCCTCGCCGCTGAGCCCGTCCTCGGCGACGGTCATGTCGACGGTGGTCACGAACTGCAGGGGCGTCTCGGGGTCGAGGGTGGTGACCAGGGCGAAGAGGTAGGTGCCGGTCATGTCCGGGAGGCCCTCGGGGCCGCCGGTGTCCCCGGTCTCCGTGTCTTCGCCGGTGTCCCCGTCGTCCGCCATGGGCCGGTCGTCCTCGGTCGCGTCGAGGAACTCGTTGAAGCGCGCCTCGGGGTCGGGGCAGCCGGTCAGGGCGAAGGCGATGACGCCGAGACCGCTCAGCGCGGTCGCGGCTTTGATGCTCGAAGGTAGGGCCATGTCGATCACTCCTCGAAAGGGCGCCGCCAGGGCGACGCGGATCTCGATGGTACACGACCCAATCGCGCGAATGGGCGGGGAATCAACGTTGTTTGGGGCTGAGCGACGTTCGCACGACCACCGCGTCGGTCGCCGGACGCAGCTGGCGATTCAGCCGGCGATTCACGAGGCGTCTTCGGGCGGCGCGATCGTGGCTTGAAGCTGGCTCATGAAGGCCGAGGCGAGCTCCTCCATGGTCTCCGTGGTCAGCTTCTCCGTCTCGCGGGTGTCGTTGTGCTCGATGACCCCGCTGTCCGGCTCGGGCAGCTCGTCGAGGAAGCGGCTGGGCTTGATCTCCAGCTCGCGCCCGCGGTCGACGCGGGTCGCGGCGCGGGTCATCCACAGCCGGTCCCGGGCCCGGGTGATGCCGACGTAGAACAGCCGCCGCTCTTCCTCCAGATCGCCCGCGATGGCGTCGGACAGCCGCGGCGCGTCGGTGCGCTTGTGGGGCAGGGTGCCCTCCTCGACGCCGATGATGAACACCTGGCTCCACTCGAGGCCCTTGGACGAGTGGAAGGTGGACAGGGTGATCGCGTCGGGCACGGCCTCGTCCTCGTCCTTCTTTTTGAGGTCGAGGTTGCCCAGGTAGTCGCTCCAGCGCGGCTTGCCCTTTTGGTTCCAGGCGCGCTCCTCGAAGCGCCCCACGCTGTCGAGCAGGAACTGGACCGAGTCCCAGCGGACCTTCGTGGCCTCGCCCGAGCCGGTCTCCTTGAGCACGCTGTCGCGCAGGCGGACGTTGTCGAGGAAGCCGCGCAGGGCGTCCTTGACCGAGCCGCGGCTGGCCGCGATCTGGGCGTGGCGCAGCTGGTTGTGGAAGCGCTCGAGGGACTCGAGGGGGCGGCCCGTGATGCCCTCGATCTCCTTGGCGTGGTAGATGGCGTCGACCAGGCGCTTTTGGTGGACCTCGGCCCAGTGGCTCATGCGCTCGACGGTCTTGCGCCCGATGCCCTTGGCCGGCGTGTCCAGGGCCCGGCGCACGGCGATGTCGTCGCTGGGCATGACCAGCAGCTTGAGGTAGGCGGTCGCGTCCTTGACGGTCTTTTTGTCGTAAAAGGGCTGCCCGCCGAGCATGCGAAAGGGCAGGCCGTGCTCTTGGAGGTTCTGCTCCACGGCCCGGGCCTGGCGGCTCGAGCGGTACAGCACCGCGCAGTGCTTGGGCCTCGCGCCGCGCTCGTGGATCAGCTGGTAGATCTTGTCGGCGACCCACTTGGCCTCGGACGGCCCGTCGCGGGTGACGACGAGCTGGACCTTCTCGCCGCCGGTGCGCTGGGGGACCAGCTCCTTGTCGTGGCGCGAGGTGTTGTGGGCGATGACCGCGTTGGCGCAGGTGGTGATCGGCGGCCGCGAGCGGTAGTTGGCCTCGAGCTTGATGACCTTCGCGTTGCGAAAGTAGAGGTCGAAGCCGAGGATGTTGGCGACCTTGGCCCCGCGCCAGCCGTAGATGGCCTGGTCGTCGTCCCCGACCACGCACAGGTTCTGGTCCTCGCCCAGGAGCTCGAGCAGCATCTGAAACTGCGCGGTGTTGGTGTCCTGGTACTCGTCGACGAGCAGGTAGCGAAATCGCCGGCGCCAGCGCTTTTTGGTCAGCGGGTTGTCCTGGAGCATCAAGGCGATGCGGCACACCAGGTCGTCGAAGTCCACGGCCGCGAGCGCGCGCAGGCGGTCGTCGTAGGCCTCGTAGAGCTCCGCGGCGATCTCGTCGTAGTCGTTGGACGAGACCTTGCGCTTGACCTCGGCGGCGCTCAGGAAGTCGTTCTTCCACAGGCTGATGCGCTGGACGATCGCGTTGATGTCCCAGCGCTTTTTGGCGCTGCCGCCGTGGAAGCCGTACTCGCGCAGCAGGGCCCGGACGATGCCGTTGACGTCGCCCTGGTCGAGGATCTGAAAGCGCGGCGGGACCTCGAAGCCCTTGGGGTCCTCGCGCATCATCCTGGCCCCGAGGCTGTGGAAGGTGCCGAGCACCAGGGCCTTGGCCTTGGCCCGGCCGACCATCTTGGCCAGGCGCTCGCGCATCTCCTCGGCGGCCTTGTTGGTGAACGAGAGCGCGACGATCTCTTCGGGCTGGGTGCCGAGCTCCATGAGCCGGGCGATGCGGTGGGTGATCACCCGGGTCTTGCCCGAGCCCGCCCCGGCGAGGACCAGCAGGGGGCCTTCGGTGTGCAGCACGGCTTCGCGCTGGGCGGGGTTGAGGCTGGACAGATCCATGACCGCGGCCAGGACAATTACGGGTTTGCGATCGCCGCGGCAAGGGCGGGTCCGGGCCTGGGGAGGCTCGGAGAAGCCCGGCGCGGGGCCTGGACCGAACTCACTCGGGCTGGGCGGCGATCCGCATCGAGCCGATCACCGCCACGGCGCTGGCGGATCCCGGCGGCGACCCGCGGCCCGGCGACTCCGGGTGGACGCGCACGACGCATCCATTCTAGCGCCGGCTTGAGATCCGCGCGGGCTTTTGCTGTGCTGCGCCCGTGACCGCCCAGGCCTCCTTCTCCACCCTCGAGGTCGTGCAGCTCGAAGTCGGGCTGCTGCAGAACTTTTGCGAGGTGATCGGCTGCCCGCAGACCAAGCGCGCGGCCCTGGTCGACCCCGCCTTCGAGGTCGACCGCCTGCTCGCCGCCGCCAGCGAGCGCGGCTGGACCGTCGACACGATCTTGCTGACCCACACCCACGACGACCACGTCGCCGGCCTCGACGAGGCCTTCTCCGAGACCGGGGCCACGCTGCGCTGCCACCCCGCGGAGGTCGAGGTCGCCAGCGCGTTCGTCGATCGGGCCAAGATCGTACCCGTGGCAGACGGCGAGGACGTGGCGATCGGTGACGGGCGCATGCGGGCCGTCTACGCCCCCGGCCACACCCCCGGCTGCGTGTGCTGGTACGGCCCCGAGGCCAAGGCGCTGATCACCGGCGACGTGCTCTTCGTCGGCTCGTGCGGCGGCGTCAGCTACCCCGGCTCCGACCCGGCGGCCATGGTCCACACCCTCCAGCGCAAGCTCGGCAGCTTGCCCGAGGAGACCCGCGTCTACCCGGGCCACGACTACGGCAAGACGCCGACGAGCACGCTGATGTGGGAGTTCGTCAACAACCCCGCGCTGCTCGCCGACACCCTCGAGGCATTCTGTGCCTACAAGAAGGTCCCCGTCCCCAACTGAGTCGTGGACGTGGGGCAGGGAGGGCGTGGCGTCGTCCACGACGGCTAAAATGGACAGGGACTGTGAAAACTTCACACTCCCTGAGTCGCACCCGCGACTCGCCGCCAAGCCGACCTCACCCCCGCCAAGCCGACCCCACCCCCGCCAAGCCGACCCCACCCCCGCCAAGCCGACCCCACCCCCGCCAAGCCGACCTCACCCCCGCCAAACCAACGGCCCCGAAGGGGGCCGGGCAGGGGGTGGGAGGCTCGGGACGGGTCCGCCCGGCCCGAGGGCGGGACCGGCCACGGTCCCGCCATCAAAACCAGAGCGAAGTTCGAGCACGAAGTGCTCTAACTTCGCGTATAGCTCAGGTACATGGTCTGCTTGCCCTTGGCCTCACCGCAGACCACCACGTACTCGTAGCCGCTGCCCGTGCCCTTGGCCATCAGCCGCTCGTCGTTGCCCTCGGGCGCGTCGAGCTGTGTGGGATCTTTGCCCATCTCCTTGGCGATCTCGGCCAGGGCCTGCGCCATACACTGCTGCGTGCTCGTGCCCTCGGCGAGCTCGAGGACCATGGCCGAGGCGTAGCCCCCGGACAGCATGGTCTCGGTGCGGTCCTTGCGGACGACCTTGGCGTCGGCGTAGAGCGACTCGTCGTACCACTTGGGCGGCTCGCCCTCGCGGGTCGTGCCGTTGGCGATGGGCTCGGGCGGGGTCTCGACGGGCTGAGCGGCGGGGTCGGCCGGGCGCGCCTCGACCCCGGCTTCCTTCTTGGTCGCGCCGGAGTCCTCTGCTTTGGCGTCTGCTTTGGCGTCGGGCTTGGCGGCCTCGTCCTCGACGGGTTGGCAGCCGAGCAGGGCTCCGGCGAGGGCGAGGGCGGCGAAGGGTGCGAGCTCCGAGCGGCGCATGGTCGCCAGTTTTAGCCCAAGTTCTCCGGACCGTCAGCCGAACAGGGAGCGGACCAGGGGGGCGAGCATGAGCGCGCCGCCCAGGGCGACCATGATCAGCACGAACCAGCGCACGACGGACGAGCCCTTGGCGACCTGCCAACGCGCGCCGAGCCATGCGCCGACCATCGATCCGATCACCAGCACCCCCGCCGGGACCCACGCGATCTGGCCGGCGAAGGCAAAAACCGGCAGCGCGATCAGGGTGTAACCGAGCACCAGGGCGACCTTGATGGCGTTGGACTTCACCAGGTCACAGCCCAGGTGCACGCTGAGCAGGGCGATGAGCGGGAAGCCCACGCCGGCCTGCAAAAACCCACCGTAGAGCCCGACGGCGGCGGCCAGGGCCGCGGTCCGAGCGTCGGGCTCGCGGGTCTGCTCGGGCGGGTTGAGGAAGCGGTCGGGCTGGACCAGCAAGATCACCGCCCAGATCAGCAGGCACACGCCGATGACCGGGCGAAACACGGCGTCGTCGAGGCGCGTGGCCAGCAGCGAGCCGAGCAGGGCCCCGACGATCATCGGCAGCACCAGGCGCTTGGTCAGCGGGTAGTCGTGGACTTCTCGTTTGTGAAAGGTCGCGACCGCGGCGCCGCTTTGAGCCAGCACGGCCACGCGGATGGTCCCGTTGGCCGTGGTCGCGGGCAGGCCCAGGGCGACGAGGGTCGGGATCAGCAGGAAGGAGCCGCCGCCGGCCATGGAGTTGATCACCCCAGCGAGGGCGCCCACGAGCAGCACGATCGCGACGTCGAGGCCCGGGCTCCCGGTCAGGCTCAGCCCGCCGAGCAGCGCGCTCCAGTCCGGGCCAGCGGCGAGCAGGGAGGGCACCACGGGGGCACGCTACGGCTTTTTTCGCGCGTTGAGAACGACGCGAGAAAAAATCTCGATCGCCGCGATCCCTCCGGGCCCCGCCCGGACTCACGGGAGTGAGAGCCAGCCATGCGACTCCCGTCTACCGTCACCTTCGTCCTCCCGGCCCTGATCACCCTGTTCGCCGCGCCCGCGCTGGCGCAGGCCGCCACTTGCCAGGTCGACCCCACGGGCAGCTTCGGCATGCCCCACCCGAGCATCGACGACGCCCTGAGCTCCGGGGGCTGCGACCAGCCGGGCTCGGTCATCGAGGTCTACTGCCCCGCGTGGGGCTGCTCCCAGGGCAGCACGACCATCCACGGTCTCGACCAGATCTACGTGCTCTCCGCCGAGCTGTGGGGCTACGGCCCGGCGACCCTGACCAGCAGCTACTCGGGCGCCGCGGTGTCCATCGAAAACAGCCGGGAGATCTTGTTCGAGGGCTTCGCTCAGATCGCGGGCGAGGACGTCGGCGTGGCGGTGATCGACTCGCGGGTGATCGTGATCGGCTCCCACGCCCATGGCCGCTACACCGACATCGGGGGCCACGGCGCGGGCATCTACGCCGAGGGCGACTCGCGCCTCGACCTGGTCTGGGTCGCGGTGACCGAGAGCGGGCGCGGCATGAGCTTGCAGGGCACGCACTCGGGGGCGCCCCACGTGCTCGCCGAGGGCTTCGCCGCGACCTGGAACGAGGTCGCCGTGTTCAGCGAGGGCTCCCCCGGCCCCGTGCTCGAGGTCCGCAGCGACTTCGGCCCGACCATGCACAACTACATCGTGTCCAACGTCGAGGGCGTCGAGCTGCGCGGGGAGTCCGACGCCGTGTTCGACCACACCATCGTCGCGGGGAACCTGCGCATGTGGCCGGGCTCGCCCACGGACCCGGAGGTCTTCAACGTCCAGGACCACGCCTCGCTGAGCCTGCGCAACGCGCTGATCTACGACAACGACTCGGTCCCCAACCCCGGCGTGCTGCTGCCCTGGTCGGCCTGCGGCGGCGGTCCTTCGTGCCACAACACCCCCGGGCGGATCCTCGAGCACGGCAGCTCCAAGCTCGTCAGCCTCGAGGCGAGCACGATCATCGACAACCAGACCGACATCGTGATCAACCTCGACGGCGCGGGCGGGGGCGGCATCGTCGTCGACCACACCGTGTTCGCCAACAACTGGGGCAAGGTGTTCTCGACCAGCAGCTACTACCCGGGCTGCCCCTCGATCATCAACCACGACTCCTTTTTGTGGGACAACCGCGTGGGCGTCGATCCGTCCAGCTGCGACCCGGGCTTTGGCCACGGCTGGGACCCCCACGCCATGCCCGGGGCGGTCACGCCGGACGCGATGCTTGGTTTCCCCCACTTCATGGGGCCCTACGCCGACCTCTACCGCGTCCACGTCCTCGAGCCCTCGCCGAGCTACGCGCTGCCGGCGAACCTCTACCTCGGGCCGGACTGGTCGGTGGACGGGGCGACGGCGGATGCCGACCCCCTCGACGTCGGCTATCACAACCCGCTGTGAGCTTCGGCGGGCCTAGTACCGCGTGTCCGAAGTCCGTGCCGGGTTTGGGAGCGGCACTGGAACCCGAATGGCTGTGTCGCCGCTCCT
>NZ_ABCS01000102.1 GCF_000170895.1 Plesiocystis pacifica SIR-1
CCCCCTCACCCCCGCCAAACAAACGCCCCCTCACCCCCGCCAAACAAACGCCCCCCTTGGGGGGCGACCACATGCGGCCTGAGGGGGCACGAACCCCATTGCCTTACAGCCAAAGAGGAGGAGCGGAGCGACGAAGCGCCCCCGGTCCTCCCCTGCCTGCGGGGGCATATCAGGAACTCTCGACGAAGGCCTTGAGGCGCTTGGAGCGGCTCGGGTGGCGGAGCTTGCGCAGCGCCTTGGCTTCGATCTGGCGGATGCGCTCGCGGGTCACCGAGAAGTCCTGGCCGACCTCCTCGAGGGTGTGGTCGGAGGTCTCGCCGATGCCAAAGCGCATGCGCAGGACCTTCTCTTCGCGCGGGGTGAGCGTGGCGAGGACGCGGCGGGTCTGGTCGGCGAGGTTGATGTTGATGACCACCTCGGCCGGGCTGACGGCGTTCTTGTCCTCGATGAAGTCGCCGAGGTGGGAGTCCTCCTCCTCGCCGATCGGGGTCTCGAGGGAGATGGGCTCCTTGGCGATCTTGAGGACCTTGCGGACCTTGTCGAGGGGCAGCTCCATCTTCTCGGCGATCTCCTCCGGGGTCGGCTCGCGGCCGAGCTCCTGGACCAGCGAGCGGCTGGTGCGGATCAGCTTGTTGATGGTCTCGATCATGTGGACCGGGATGCGGATCGTCCGGGCCTGGTCCGCGATGGCGCGGGTGATCGCCTGCCGGATCCACCACGTGGCGTAGGTCGAGAACTTGTAGCCGCGCTTGTACTCGAACTTGTCCACGGCCTTCATCAGGCCGATGTTGCCCTCCTGGATCAGGTCCAGGAACTGCAGACCGCGGTTGGTGTACTTCTTGGCGATCGAGACGACGAGGCGGAGGTTGGCCTCGACGAGCTCGGCCTTGGCCCGGTCGGCCTGGCGGCGCGCCTTCATCAAGCGGGTGTGCAGCTCGATGAGGTCCGGCGCGTCCATGCCGGTCTCCTGCTCGACCTGGCGGATGCGCTTGGTCGCGAGCTTCATCCGCGCCTCGATCTCGTGGAGCTCCGAGGGGTGCAGGCCCAGGCGACGGCAGAGCTTGAACTCCTCCTCCTCGCTCAGGCGCACGTCCCGGAACAGCCCGCGCAGCTCGCTGAGCTCCATGCCGGCCCGGCGCTCGCAGGTGGTCAGGTCCTGGGTGGCCCGCTGGACCCGCTCGACGATGGAGTTGAGCTCATCGACCATGCCGTCGACGGGCCTGCGCGACAGGTACATCTCGCGGATCGCGTCGACGATCGCGATCTGGTGATCGTCGACCTGCTGCTCGACGGTCTTGCCGCGCTCCTTTGCGGGCTTGTCCGGGGTCGCGGCCTGGGCCGCGAGCAATTTTTCGATGTCCTTGTGGTGGCGCCGGACCTTCTCGAGCTGCTTTTGCATGTTCTCGAAGGCGGCGTCCTGGTTGACCGGCGCCTTGCTCTTGGGCTGCGGGCCGTCGTTGGGCGTGGCGATGGTGACGACGTCCTTGATCCGCAGCTGGCTGCGCTTGATCTTGTCGAACATGTCCTGGACGTAGGGGACCGCCACCGGGCTGGCGAGGACGATCTCGAACACCTGGAGCTCGCCCTGCTCGATGCGCTTGGCGATCTCGACCTCACCCTCGCGGGTCAGCAGGGAGACCGAGCCCATCTTGCGCAGGTACATGCGCACGGGGTCGTTGGTGCGGCTGGTGTCGGACTCGTCCTTGGCCTTGCGGGTCCGAGCCTTGCGCTTGGGCGACTTCTCGAGGGACTTGGCGAGGACCTTCACGCCCTCGGACTCGAGCATGCTCTTCCACTCGTCGAGCTTGCCGTGATCGATGACGTCGGGGGGCAGGAGCTCGCGGAGCTCCGCCACGGTCATGTGTCCCTTCTTTTTTCCAAAGGCGACGATCGCCTGTTTGATCTTGTCGACGTCTACGGCTGGGTTCTTGACGGACATATCGGTGTTGGACCTCTGCGGAGTAAAGTCAGGACTTCAGGGGTGCGGGGGGCGGCTGGCTCAGCGACGCGGTTGAACCAGCTCGGCGAGGGCCGAGCGCGTGGCCATGCGCTTGACCATGAGTTCACGGACGACGTCGAGGCGACCGGTAGCCCGGGCCTCGGCGATCTGGTGTTCCAGGGAGTGCAGTTCGCCCTCGAGTCGATCACGCCGGCAGATCTGCAGGCCCTCGTCGAGGCGCGCTTGGGGGTCCTCGTCCTCGAGGAACTCGTGCCCGAACAGGTGATCGTGGAGCATGCGGTGCTGGCTCGGATCGACCAGATCGAGCAGCTCGCCCTCGCTGGGCATGGTCTCGCCGTCGAGGGCGGCCTGGATGACGCGGGCCAAGATGGGCTGCAGACGTTGGTCGGTCACGTGGTCGAGGACGCCATTGCGCTCTGCGTTTCGGGCCAGCTCTGGTCGGTCGACCAACAGTGCCGTCACGCTCGCCTGGCCGCTGGGCAAAGGCAAAACGGAGCGCATGGCGGCCGAGTGTGGCACACCACCAGAAAATTGCGAGGGGCTCGGGGGAGGCTTGGATCCCGCTCGGGGAGAGGGCGAAGCGCGGCGTGGCGATTGGGGCATGGTCTGTGCATCGGCCGGTGGCGGCCCTGCGCTCGCGCCCGCTTCGAAGGGCGAAGCCTCGCCCGGAGGCTCGAAGCCGACGTCCGGCTCGTCGCCAAAGCCCGCGCCCGCCGTCGCTTCGCCGTTGGGCATGTCTGGCGGAGGAGCCCACGGCGCTGATCCTTCGGCCGGTGCCGCCGCGTTGAATTGCATGTCGAGCGGCGGCTCTGGCCAGTCAGGGGGCCCACCAGATGGGCCAGTGGCGTGGGCCCCGTGTTCAAAAGACCGCTCAGCCGGTTGCGGTGCGCGATGGGGCGCAGCGCCCCACGACCTGTCTCCAGCGGGTCGACCCTGCTCGAACGAAGCCTTTCGAGGCTTGGACTTGGACCCGCGGTAATTGCGATTTCGGTCGCCGCCTCGCCGATCGCTCCGCTTCCCGCCCACGGCGCGCCCGCGCTTGGAGCCACGACCGCGCCCGCCCTCACCTCGCTCCCCTCGGCCCCCACCACCACCACCACCACCGAGGGCGAGGTCACCACCCACCGCTGACCAGACCCGACGCGGGGGGAGGTCCAGCATCTCGGCGGCGAGGTTGCAGTAGTCCCCGCGGGCGTCTCGGCCTTTGACGCAGCGCAGCAGCGGGACGAGCGCTCGCAGAGCGCGAGCCTTGGCGTCGATCGACTGCCGCGCACCCTTGGCGACCATGCGCCGCATCAGCCACTCCAAACCCGAGCCGGGGGCGCGCAGCAGGTTGTCGAGGTGCTCCGGATCGATGCTGTCGGGATCCTCACCCTCTGGCAGCGCGGCCACGCGGACGTCCATGCCGACCTCGAGGAGCAAAGGCATGGCCGCGTAGGCTGCCTTTGCGCCCGCGCGGTCACCGTCAAAGCACAAGATGATTTGGTTGGTGAAGCGAGCGAGCAGCTCGCACTGGTGCTTGGTCAGCGCCGTGCCCAGGGGCGCGACGGTCTCCCGATAGCCGCGCTGGTGCATCGAGACCACGTCGATCTGGCCCTCGACGAGGATCCCCCGCTCGGCCTTTCGCATCACAGAGCCCGCAGAGTGCAACCCAAACAGCGTTTTGGATTTTTTGTAGAGCACCGACTCGGGCGAGTTGACGTACTTGGGCGCCTTGTCGCCGGACTCGGTCTCGGCGAAGCGGGGCAACACTCGACCCGAAAAACCGAGCACCCGACCGCCAGGTTGGATGATGGGAAACATCAGTCGACCCCGGAAGCGATCGTAGTAGCTCCCGCCTCGGTTACTCGCGGCGATCAGCCCCAGGTTCTTGGCGACGTCGAGGGACAGGTCGCGCTTTTGCAGGGCGCGCACGAGGGTGTCCCAGCCCGCCTCCTCGGGGGCGGGGGCATAGCCCACGCGGAAGGCCTCGCTGGTCTCCTCGTCGATGCCGCGCTCGCGCTGGTAGACCCGGCCGGCCTCGCCGTCGGCCTCGCTGAGCAAGATCGTGCGGTAGACCTCGGCGGCGGCGGCGTTGACCCGGTAGGCCTGCTCGCGCTCGCGCTCGCGGACCTCGGCCCGGCGGACGTCGCCCTTGCTCTGGTTGGGCATGGCCACGCCGACGCGCGCGCCGAGGGTTTGCACCGCCGACAAAAAGCCCACGCCCTCGATCTTCTGCACGAAGCTAAAGGCGTCGCCCCAGACCCCGCAGCCGAAGCACTTGAAGCTCTTGCGCACCGGATCCACGTAGAAGCTCGGCGACTTCTCGTCGTGGAAGGGGCACAGCCCCTTGAAGTTCTTTCCGGATCGCTTGAGCCCGACGTGACTGCCGATCACCTCGACGATGTCCGTCTCCTCGCGGATCTGCTCGATGATGTGGTCTGGAATCGCCGCCATCGCGCTCGCGCGCTCGGATCACTCCAGTCACCGCCCCAACACGGCGACCGCCCGGCCCAACTACAAGGATCCCCACAATCGAGAAAATCGCAAGCTGACCGATCGTACGAGGCTCGCCCAAGGGGCCAAGTGGGCCTGCGGGCGTTCCCGGGGCCAAACTCGCCGGAAATTTGCCCACTCCGGCCGGGCCGTGCCACCGGTGGTGCATGGTCCACGTGCGGATGACCGGAAGCCACGACAACAGCCCCTCGCAGGAGCCGTCGGACTCCGAGCGTCGACTCAGCGGTCGCCGCGCGCGAGCCCGCGATCGACTGATGGATCGAGCCAGCTCGGACTACGCGCCCAGCTCGGCCGTCGCCAAGATGAAGCACATCGAGAACCTGCTGCTGTTCATCGATGACGATCTGCGCGAGACGGCCCTGTCCATGGAGAGGATCGAGCGCTACCTGATCTCGACCCTCGACATCCTCGAGGGCCAGCGGATCGACGGGACCAAGGTCCAGGAGCTGGCCACGGACGTGAGCGTCCTCGACCAGGTCGACCTGCTCAACGAGAGCCTCGAGAGCCTGCGCCGGCGGATGGCCCGGCTGGCCAGCGCCGTCGGCTGACCTGAAAGCTCCGCGAGCGTGGTTCACTCACCTCGCCATCGAAAATGCGCATTTCTCGCTCGGGCCTCCGGCGGCTAAGTTCTGGTCGTGAGCGCGAGCGACACCGAGGCGGCTGAGCCTGCCTCGACCGAGGCTGTCGAGCTCAGCCCAGAACAAGCCCGCCGCGTCGCGCGTCGGGCCGTGCTCGCGACCGTCGGGCTCTACCTCGGCTATGGACTGATCCGCCAGCTGCCGTGGCCGCCGGTGATCGCCGAGTCGATCGGCCTGTTGCTGATCGCCGGCTTCTTCCTGCTGCCAGGCTGGATGCTCCGAGATCGCCCCGACCTCGCCGCTCGCTGGCAGGTGGGGCCCGACTCGCCCATTCCACCATGGCGGCGCAGCGGCTGGCGGCTCGCCCTGATCGCCGGCGCGCTGATCTTCCCGGTCTTCGCCGTGGGCACGTGGCTGTTTTACTGGCGGGTGTGCCAGGGTGACTTGACCCTGCTCGCGCCGGTCATCGCCGTCGAGTCGTGGACCCCGGGCGCGGGCGGGCTCGAGCGCTTCTTCGCCCGACAGTGCCGCCTGCACCCCGGCGGGCTGTGGCCCCGCGGGATCTACGTTCCGAGCGAGTGGGCGCAGTACTACGGCCTGGGCTTCCTGCGCGCCGTGGCCGTGGGCCTGTTCGCCGTCGCCCTGCCCGAGGAGGTGTTCCATCGCGGCTACCTGATGAGCGCGCTGGAGCAGCGCTTCCCGCCCAAGCGCGAAGTGCTCGGCGTGCCCTTCGGCTGGGCGGCCGTGATCTCGAGCGCCCTGTTTGCCCTGGGCCACCTCGTGACCGTAGCCAACACCGCGCGCCTCGGGACCTTCTTCCCGGCCCTGGTGTTTGCATGGCTGTGGCGCAGAAGTGACAGTTTGTGGGCGCCGGCCTTGTTCCACGTCGCCTCGAACCTGTTGATGGACATGCTGTTGGCGAGTACGTTTCCGCCGTTGTGAACGACGCGGGCAACACCCGGGACCCCAGCGTCGGCGCCTTCTTCGACGTCGACCACACGCTCTTGGCCTGCAACTCCGGGCGCAAGTACGTCGAGTACCTGTGGCGCAACGACGCCATCTCCATCGCGGCCGCGGTCCGCTCGGTGTGGTGGCTGGTCAAGTACCGCATGAGCATCCTCGACTACGAGCAGGTCACCGCCGACGTCGTCGCCGAGTACGCCGGCCGCGACGTCGCCGAGCTCGTGTCGGAGCTGCAGGGCTGGTTCCGCTCGGACATCGAGCCCGAGATCTGCGTCGAGGGTAAAGAGCGGGTCGAGTGGCATCGCGAGCGCGGGCACACCCTGGTGCTGCTGACCTCGGGCACGGCGCTCTCGGTCGAGCCCCTGCAGGAGCTCCTCGACATCCCCCACCTCATCTGCACGCGCCTCGAGATCGAGGACGGCAAGCTCACCGGTCGCCACCTCCCGCCGAGCTGCTTTGGCCCGGGCAAGCTCCAGGCCGGGGCCTCCTTCGCCGGGACCCACGGCATCGATCTGGACCGCTCCTACTTCTATACGGACAGCTACTCCGACCTGCCCATGCTCGAGCGCGTCGGCAACCCGCGGGTCATCAACCCCGATCCCCGGCTCAAGCGCTGGGCCGAGCAGCGCGACATGGCCTTCGAGCTGTGGCACGCTCAGGGCTTCGAGGCCACGCGCGACGCCATGGAGCGCTCGACCCGGGCCGCGGGCGGTGCTCGATGAGCGGCGGCGGCGGTGGCATCTCGGAGCTCGGCGCCATCGAGGCCATCGTCGCGGCGGCGCTGGCCGAGGATCTGGGCTCCGGTGATCTGACCGGGCGCCTGACCGTCCCGGCGAACACCCAGGCGCGCGGGCGGATCGTCGCCAAGCAAGCGCTGACCCTCGCCGGCGCCCCCGTCATCGCCCAGGTGTTCGCGGCCGTCGCTCGCCTCGGCGGCGCGGTCCAGGTCCGGGTCCAGGTCGACGACGGCGCGGCGATCACCCCCGGCACGGTCGTCGCCGAGCTCGAGGGCGACGCCCGCTCGATCCTCGCGGGCGAGCGCACGGCCTTGAACCTGCTCGGCCGCGCCTGCGCCGTGGCCACGACCACGCGCCGCTACGTCGACGCGGCCGGCCCCGAGCTGCGCGTCGTCGACACCCGCAAGACCATGCCGGGGCTGCGCGCCCTCGATCGCTACGCCGTGCGCTGCGGCGGCGGCCACAACCACCGCAACGATCTGGGCGCGGGCGTGCTGATCAAGGAGAACCACATCCGCTGCGCCGGCTCGGTCACCGCCGCGGTCGCGGCCGCCAAGGCCCACGCGCCCCACACCGCGCGCATCGAGTGCGAGGTCGAGACCCTCGACGAGCTGCGCGAGGCCGTGGCCGCCGGGGCCGAGATCCTGCTGCTCGACAACATGGACGACGACACCCTGCGCGAGGCCGTGGCCATCGTCGGGCCCAAGGGCGAGCGCCGGGTGATCCTCGAGGTCAGCGGCGGGATCACCATCGAGCGCCTGCCCCGGCTGGCGACCCTCGGCCTCGACCTGGTCAGCGTCGGCGCCCTGACCCACTCGGCGCCCAACGTCGATCTCTCGCTGCTCTTCGAGCTCGGCTGAATTCAACTTTGCCCCCGCAGAGGTCGCGGGACCGGGGACGCTTCGTCGCTGCCGCTCCTCCTCTTTGGCTTGTCCTCAATGGGGTTCGTGCCTGGGAGAGGGCCGGTGGTCGCCCCCGCAAGCGGGGGCGTGGATTCACTGAAGCCGAGCCGAGCCGAGCCGAGCCGAGCCGAGCCGAGCCGAGCCGAGCTGAGCTGAGCCGAGCTGAGCCGAGCTGAGCCGAGCCGAATCGAGCCAACTCCACCGGGCCTCCCCGACCCCAGCCAGCTCCAACACGACAAAGAGCCCCCTTCTAGGGGGCAGCAAGGCCTCCCAAGCCCTACAGCCTGGGAGCGAGCGAAGCGAGCGGACGCCAACCGGAAGCGCCCGCGGGGGTCCAAGTCAAAAGCTCAGAGCGCCGCCGAAGTGGGCGCCAGCGAGGGCCGGCTCGCCCGCAAAATCTGTGATGCCGAGCTTTTGCGAGGTCACCATCACGCCGTTGACGTTGCCGTAGGTGTAGGCCCCGCCGCCGCGGATGTTGCCGTCCTTGGCCCGCTTGGCGCCCACGACCAGGTCCGTGCCGCCGCCGAGGTAGTTGCCCAGGGACACCGCGTTGCCAAAGCGCTGCTTGTCGGCCATGTCCGGGTAGTCCATGGGCGTGAGGGTCTGGCGCTGGATGAGGCCGTCGTAGAGCACGAAGGCCGCCCCCGACAGGTTCGGCCCGCCGACTTGGGTCTGGTAGGGCGCGCCCACGACCAGGTCGTCGACGCCGTCGCTGTCGACGTCGCCGCTGACCATGGCGTAGCCGAAGCGGTTGGGCCCGCTGCCGCAGGACACGGCCCGGTTGTCGATCACCGTGCCCGCGCCGTCGGTCTCGAAGATCTCGACGGTCCCGGTCTCGGGCTGGGGGTTCTTGCCGGGCCAGCCCACGGCCAGGTCCGGGTGGCCGTCGCCGTCGAAGTCGCCCGCGGCGAGGGACCAGCCGAACCAGTGCCAGTTCTCGTCGTTGGTGCAGGCCGCGTCGTCGCAGGGGGTGACCAGCGCCAGCTCGTGCACGAAGGCGTTGCCGTCGAAGGTACGGACCTGCGCCGCGCCGACGGTCTCGCCGTCCACGACCCAAGTCGGCGCGCCGATGAGCAGGTCGTCGAGGCCGTCCTCGTTCATGTCGCCGCGGCCCAGCGAGAAGCCGAAGCGGGCGTCCTCGCCGCCCGCGACGTCGGGGCGGATGTTCTGCCACCAGGTCAGGCCGCCCGCAGTGCCGCGGGCGATGTAGGCGAGCCCGGTGTTGTCGGTGGTGCCCTGCTCCGAGGCCCCGGGCGCGCCGATCGCCAGGTCGTCGCAGCCGTCCCCGTCGAAGTCCGCGGCGACGACCGAGCGGCCAAAGCGGTCGCCCGCCTCCTCGGGGGCGTAGAAGTCCGAGCGGATCAGCGAGCTGCGGGTGTAGCTCCAGCCCTCGGGGGCCTCGGCGTCCGGCGTCGAGCTGTAGATGAACACGCGCCCGGCCTCCTCGAAGTTGTAGACTTGATCCAGCGGCGCGCCCATGGCCACGTCGGGGATGGTGTCGCAGTTGAAGTCGCCGAGGGCCACGGAGAAGCCCGCCCGCTCGCCGCCGTGGACCCGCGGGACCAGGAGCTCCATGGGGTCGAAGCCGGCGGCGCTGCTGAGGTAGACCGCGGCCGAGCCGGTGTTGGCGTCGTCGTCGTCGTTGTCGCGGGGGATCCCGACCACGAGGTCGTCGAGGCCGTCGCCGTCGATGTCGCGGTTGGGGGCGGCGGCGCCCGTGCTCGGCAGCGCGATCAGGGCGGCGAGGGAGCTGACGAGGAGGAAGGCGGAAAGGGGGAGCTTGGGGGTGTTCATGGCTTGGTGTCTCCGGCGTCGCGGGACTCGTTGGGCGACGCATGGGGACGGTCAGGCGAGCCCCGCGAGCAATTCGAAAAAGTCCGACAATCTCCCCAGACGCGCTCGGAGCCCCGGCTTGCTACCATCGCGAACATGACGCAGGTGGATGAGCGGGCGCTGCTCGAGGCGTGGAAGCAGGGCGACAAGCGAGCCGGCGGCCAGCTCATCGATCGCTACTTCCAGCCCCTCTATCGCTTCTTCATCAACAAGGTCCGCCGAGGTGAAGAGGCGGAGGAGCTGGTCCAGCGCACGCTGTCCGGCGCCGTCGAGAGCCGCGACCGCTTCCGCGGCGACGCCAGCGTGCGCACCTGGATGTTCGCCATCGCCCGCAACATCCTGCGCCAGTGGATCGAGGTCCAGGCGCGCAAGCGCGGCCGCGAGGCGGACCTGGGCTCGGGCTCGCTGTCCGTCGCCGACCTGGGCATGGGCCCGAGCGCCGCCTTCGCCAAGCGCCAGGAGCAGCGGCTGATGCTCGAGGCCCTGCGCCGCCTGCCCCTCGAGCACCAGGTCGTGCTCGAGCTGGCCTACTGGGAGCGCTTCACGGCCAAACAGATCGGGGCGGTCATCGACGCCACCGAGGCCAACACCCGCAACCTGCTGCGCAAGGCCAAGGCCGGGCTGCGGGCCAACCTCGACCTGCTCGCGCGGACCAAAGAAGAGCTCGAGTCGACGGTCGCGGGGCTCGAAGACTGGGCCGAGCAGCTGCGCGAGGCTTGGGCCTGAAAGAATCGAAATTTTCGAATTGAACCCGCGCCAGCCCTGACCACCCCAGCATGTCCGAGCAGCCGCCATCGACAGCCTCCGCAGAGGCCACGTCCGCGGATGACTCGGGGCTCGAGGCCATCGACCTGCCCGAGCCGGACTCTCTGGCCATGGATCTGGCCCGCCAGCGCGTCCGGGCCCAGCTCCTCGGCGAGGCCCTGCAGCCCCGCCGGGTCGACCGCTTCGTGCTCGAGCGAGAGCTCGGCGCGGGCGGCATGGGCATGGTCTGGAGCGCCGTCGACGAGCGCCTCGACCGGACCATCGCGCTCAAGTTTCTGCGCCGCGACGAGGGCGACGCCCGCAGCGAGCAGCGCATGCTCGTCGAGGCCCAGGCCCTGGCGAAGCTCTCGCACCCCAACGTGATCCCGGTCTACGACGCGGGCCACAGCGAGGGGCGGGTGTGGATCGCCATGGAGTTCATCCCCGGGCTGACCCTGCGCCAGTGGGTCGCCGAGCACGACCCGAAGCCCGCGGCGATCCTCGACGCCTGGCTCGAGGTCGGCCGGGGCCTGGCCGCCGTGCACCGGGCGGGGCTGGTTCACCGCGACCTCAAGCCCGACAACGCCATGCTCGGCGAAGACGGGCGCGCGCGGCTGATCGACTTTGGCCTGGTCCGCAAGCTGAGCGCCCAAGCGCCCATCGAGCGTGACGCCGCGACCCTCGACGCTTCGGCGTCGTCGGCCCAAACCGAGTCGGTCTCCCGGCGCGAGGGCTTCGCCGGCACCCCGGCCTACGCCCCGCCCGAGCAGCTCGCCGGCGAACCCGTCGACGCCCGGGCCGATCAGTACGCCTACTGCGTCAGCGTGTGGGAGTGCCTCGCGGGGGCGCGACCCCGGCACACCAGCGCCGAGCAGCAGCGCCGCATCCCCAAGCGCGTCCGTCGAGCCCTCGAGCGCGGCTTGGCCCCCGATCCGCGCGAGCGCTTCCCGGAGATGGAGGCGCTCTTGCTCGCCCTCGCGCCCCCGCGGCGCCGTCGGTGGATCCTGCCCGCCGTCGGCCTCGCCCTCGCGGGCGGGCTGGGCGCGGGGCTGTGGCTCGGACCCGCGCTCGAGGACCCACCCGACCCCTGCGCCCGCGCGAGCGCGGGCATCGACGAGGTGTGGACCGCGGCGCGCAGCGAGCAGCTGAGCGCCCTGGATCCGCGGGTCGCCGGAGCCTTCGAGAGTTGGGTCGAGGACTGGCGCGGCGTCGCCCAGGCCAGCTGCGAGGCGGTGCACGTCGAGAACCTGCTGCCCGAGTCCGCGCTCGCGCCTCGGCACCGCTGCCTGAGCGCGCGACGCGGGGAGCTCGAGCTGGCCCTCGAGCTCATCGATGAAGAGGGCGCGCGCGGCCTCTCGCGCGGCGGGCAGGTCCTCGGCGAGGTCGAGCTGTGCACCCGCGAAGGCCTCGACGAGGCCCCTGTGTCCGCAGCGCAGCGCGAAGCCGTCGACGCCATCGAGCGCGGGCTCCTCCGAGCGCGCTGGGGCATCGGCGAGCGCTCGATCGAGATCCGCGAGCGAGCAGCCGCGCGGCTCCACGCCGACGCTCGCGAGCTCGACCACGGACCCACGATCGGCCGCGCTGCGCTGACCCGGGCGCGCCTGGCCCGGGCCCGCGGGGACGCAGATGCAGCCCAGATCTGGCTCGGTGAGGCCCTCGACGAGGCCGCCCTGTCGAACGACCTGCTGCTCCGCGCCGACGCCCTCGCCGGCCTGTTCGCGGTCGCCCTCGAGCTCGAGATGGATCCCGAGCGCTCCACGTGGCTCGAAGGGCGCGCGGCCCAGATCCTCGCCGAGGTCCCCGAGGCCCGGGTCCGGCGCGCGGCCCTGGCCCTCGATCGCGCCCGCCTTCAGGTCCTCGTCGGCGAGCGCGAAGCGGCGCGCTCGACCTTGGTCGAGACCGTCGCCGCGCTCGAGGCCTTGGGGCCAACCCAGGACTTTCGCCGCGCCATCGCCCTGCGTCAGCTCGCCGAGCTGGAGTCCTCCCTTGGCGCGACGCCGAGCCTCGCCGGGGCCGACACCCTCCGGGCCCAAGCCCGCGCCCTCGAACTCGGCGTCGAGGCGGGGCGACCGCTCGGTGAGCCGGGTCGGCGCGCCTACGACGACGCGCTCGCGGCCTTCGAGGCGGGCGAGCTCGCCAAGGCCGAGGCCGCGATGACCCTGGCCGTCGAGGAGCTGACCATCGAGCACGGAAGCGTGAGCCCCGACCTCGCCAACGCGCACGTCGCCCTCGCGGCGATCCTCGACGCCCAGGGACGCCTCGAGCGAGGGGCCGAACACGCCCGCCTGGCCGACGCCACCTTGCGCGCCATCGACCCGCGCCACCCCGACCTCATCTATGCTCTCAGCGCCCTGGGCACCCTGGCCTTTCGCAGCGAGGACTTCGCCGAGGCCGAGGCCAGCTTTCGTCGAGCCCGGCTCGTGGGTGAGGGCCACCTTCCGCCCGACTCCGTCGAGCTGGCCGATCTCGACGCGAACCTCGGCGAGGCCCTGCACGCCCTCGGGCGCACGGCCGAAGCGGACGCGCGCCTGCGTCGGGCCCTGGCCGTGCTCGAGGCCGAGCTGGGCCCCGACTCGCCGCAGCTCGCCATCGCCCGCAAGGCCCTGGGCGCGGTATGCCTCGAGAGCGGGGCCCTCGACGAGGCCCACGCTTCCCTGCGCTTCGCGGTCCGCCTGTCCCCCGAGGGCTCGCGCGAGCAGCTCGAGGCGCGCTGGCTCCTGGCCCAGGTGCTGGTCGAGCAGGGCGATCGCGAGGCTGGAGTCCGCGAAGCAGACGCCGCCCTCGCGGGGCTGTCTTCGATGGACGACGGCGCGCGCTGGGAGCGAGAGATCCGCGCGTGGCAGGCCGCCCTCAGGCCGCCCAGTTCAACCGACGACGATCGAGAGGAAAACCGATGAGCAACAGTCACAACGCACAGATCGAAGGAGACAGCTCCAGCGGCTACACGCTGACCATCCTAAACAGGGAGGTCGCCAAGGGGTGGTTCGAGGTACGCAACAGCAGCAGCGACGACCTCAACGTGACCATCCAGGGGAAGTCGGGCGGCGCGGTGGTCTACCAGGACACCAAGCACCTGCCCAAGCCCACGGGCGACGGCACGACCTACTCGGCCTTCCTGGCCGGGGACGACTCCATCGACACCTACGTCGTCTACCACGGCGACCCGCTCACGGAGATCGGCTCGGTCACGAACATCACCTACACCTACAACCAGGTCACCCTGCAGCAGAGCGCGCTGACGACGGGCTTCGACATGAGCACCGCGAGCCCCTACGTCATCGTCGGGAGCTCGAACACCGTCACCGTCAACGCCGACGATGGCGAGCCCACGGTCACCGTCGACGGGGGCGCCCCCCTGAGCGCCCAGGGATCCGGGCCCTACACCTACTCCGTTGCGAGCGGCAGCGAACTCTCCGTGACCTCGGCGGGGGCCGTGGTCCAGGTCTTTCAGCTCGCGTTCATGAGCAGCTCGACCGCGACCGTCTACCAGGGCACGAACGGGGGCTGGCTCGCCCTGCCTCCCGTGATCACGCCAGACCGCTCGGGCAAGGTCGGGGTCACCCTCGACCCCGCATCCTTTGGGTTGTGGTTTCCCGGGGGCAGCAACAACGAGGCCTTCCCCGCGGCGGACTTCACCAGCTCGATCGCCCCGGACCCGAGCAGCACCCACCCGTGGATCTTGCACATCGACGTCGACGGCGATCCCAAGATCCTGATCAAGCGGCTGCCCCCGGGCTGAGCTAGCGGGCTGCTAGCCCCGCGCGGGCACCTGCACGACGCGGTCTTCCTCGACGCACCAGGCCGTGAGCGGCCCGCCGTAGACGCAGCCCGAGTCCAGGCCGATGGTCTTGGGCCCGCGGTAGTGCCCGCGCCACGCCCAGTGGCCGTGCACCACCCGGGTCGCGCCGGCGTAGAGCGCGTCCCAGGGTTGGTAGGGCGGCGGGCAGTCCTCGGGTTGGCGATCGAAGCGGGTCCGCGCGCCGGTCTCGGTGCAGCAGCGGACCCGCGTCGCAAAGGACACGGCCTCGCTGAGCAGCCAGTCGTCGTCGTGGGGCCCGGTCTGCGCGGGTCCGCCCAGCAAAGGCGCCAGCGCGTGCAGGTCCGTCCACTCCGGGTGCAGCCCGGCGTGCACGAGCCAGGTGTCCGGGACGCCGTCGCCGTCCCCGGGCAACAAGGCGAGCGCCGGAAGATCCCGCAGCGCGCCGAGCAGCGCCTCGCCGTCGGGGGCGTCGTAGAGCGCGTCGAGGGTGTCGGACTTGCGCGGCCATCGACCCGAGCGCGCGCACAGGGCGTAGACCTCGTGGTTGCCGATCATCCCGCGCCCGCCGAGGGCCCGCCACAGCCGGGCCGTCTCGAGCGAGTGCGGCCCGCGGTTGATCACGTCGCCCGCGGCCCACAGCTCGTCGCGGTGCTCGTCAAAGGCAATCGCCGCGAGCAGGTCTTCCAGCTCGCGGACGCAGCCTTGGAGGTCGCCGACGATCCAGCGCACGCGCAGGCGTCAGGGGCAGTCGCAGCCCCAGCTGCGCGGCAGCTCGGGGCAGGCGGTCTCGGCGATGAGCCGGTGGCCATCCTCGTTGGGATGGATGTGGTCGAAGGCGTGCAGCTCCTGGCGCATGAAGTACTGCGGGATCAGGGCCGCGGCCTGGGCGTCGGCCTCGAGCTTGGCGGCGCGCTCGTCCTCGGACAGCTCGGCGACGCTCTTTTTCCAGTCCTTGTCCTTGGCCAGCAGCGCCTTCATCTTCTCGACGTCGCGGGGCGTGGCCATCTTGTCGCGCATGTCCGAGTCGTAGAGGTTGATCGGCACGTCGGCGATCTCCTCGGGCAACCACGGACCGGTGGGGTCGTCGCGGCGGTCCCGGTAGACCCCGAGGGCCCGCTGGGGCGTGGCCGAGCCGAGGATGAACTCCTTTACGGTCTCGGTGAAGTCCTTGTATTTGAGCCCGCTGTAGCCCCGCCAGCGCTTGTCGCTCTCGGCCCCCCAGGGCATGGGCGTGAACGCGACGACCTTCATGCCGCGCTTGTGGGCCGAGAGGAACATCTGGCGAAGCTCCCGGTTGGTGCGCTCGGGCGTGGCGATGCTGTTGAGCCCGCCCTGGAACACGAGCCAGTGCTCGTAGCCTTCCTTGCGCAGGTTGATGTAGCCGTTCTTGACGACCTGAGCCATGAAGCGCTGGCGCAGCTGGTAGGCGCCGTAGCCCGTCTTGGACAGGTTCTTGACCTCCACGTTCGCGCACATGTTCTGGATGTGCTCGGGGTAGGGGCCCTTTTGCCAGGCGCCCACGGAGCCCGCGAGGATCAGCACCTTGACCGGCTTGTCGGCGTGCTTGAAGCGCCAGGTCCCGATCTCCTCTTCCTCCCCCTCGAAGGCCGCGCTGGCGTTCTCGTTCTCGTCGGCCTGAGCCTTGGGGCTGGCCACCAGGGCCGCGCAGACCAGGCCCAGGGCGCACCCCGTGACGAGCTTGCGCAGGGTGGAAAAGCGGCGAGAGGACGGGCGGGAGGGACGAGTCAGAGCAGGCATGACGGACGGGCTCGGCGCCGGGGGCTCCCCTGAGACGGGGGCCTGAGCATCCTATTCGACCTACTCGGTGATTCGAAATTTGACGACGGCGAGCTCGGCGTCTTCGTCGCCCTCGGGGACGATGCGCACCTGCCAGTCCCCGACGTACTCGGGGCGCAGCTTGAGGTAGGCGCGGGTCTTGTAGGCGTGGATGTCCCGGATCGTGACCTTGCCTCGACGCGTGACGACGCCGTCTTTTTCCCAGAAGATCCGAACGGTCTCTTCCATGCGGTTGTGGACCACGCGGAAGCACACGTTGATGATGTCCGTCCCCTCGATGGGGAAGCTCTGACCCGTCCCGGTGCACTTGCCGCCTTCGTAGGCCGTGCCGATCTGCGCCAGGTCGATGTGGATCCCCGTCGCCCCGATCGCGCCGATCGGCGGGCCGTCGTGGATCGACACCGGGAGCTTCTTGAAGGCCTTTGCGTTCGCCGCCGGCGTCCCTGGTGGGATCACGCTCGGATCGCGGGGGTCGTCGACCTTGGCCGGCGTCGGGATCGGGTCGATGGGCGCAGGCTCCGGCGCAGCTTCGGTCTCTGCCGCGGGCTCTCCGGTCTCGCCCGACTCTTCGCCGCCGCCCGACTCCGAGTCCGTGCTCTCGCCGACCTCGTCGCTGCCTTCCTCGCTGCCGCCCGTCTCCGGGACGATCACCTCGGCGCGGTTGCCGTGGGCCGAGAGGGCGTCGGGCGCCCGCGGCTTGGGCCCCTCGAGCGCCTCCTCGGCGCTGGGCCCCGCGCTCGGGCGCTCGTCCTTGGCCGTGTTCGTGCGCGGCGGCTCCTTGGTGTCGTTGTGAGCGGCCTCTTTGTTCTTGCCGCTGGCGATGAACACCACGAAGGCCAGGATCAGGCCGACGCCGCCGAGGATGTAGAGGATCGCGGGCGAGGTCCCGCCGTCGTTGGCGGCCGGGGTCTGTTTCGCGGGCTCGGGGGTCTCGCGGGACTTGGACGGGCGCTCGAAGGCGACGACCTTCTCGTCGTCCTTCGGCTTCTCGTCGTCTTTTGACGGCTTCTCGTCGTCCTTCGACTCCTCGCCGCTACCCGACTTCTCGTCGTCCTTCGACTCCTCGCCGCTAACCGACTTCTCGTCGTCCTTCGACTCCTCGTCGCCATCCGACTTCTCGTCGCCCGACTCCTCGTCGCCATCCGACTTCTCGTCGCCCGACTCCTCGTCGCCATCCGACTTCTCGTCGCCCGGCTCCTCGTCGCCATCCGACTTCTCGTCGCCCGACTCCTCGTCGCCATCCGACTTCTCGTCGCCCGACTCCTCGTCGCGCTCCGGCCTCTCGTCGTCCTTCGACTTCTCGTCGCCATCCGACTTCTCGTCGCTATCCGACTTCGCAGGTGCCGGCGCCGCGTCATCCTTCGACTCCGCAGGAGCCGGCGCCGCGACCGGAGGCGCGACCGAGGGCACCTTGGGCGGCGCGGTCGAGAACGCCCCCGCGATCGAGCTCGAGTCGCTCGAGCTGCGCGGAGACGGCGAGCCGATCGGCGGGATGAAGATCTTCGTCGGGCCCTTGCTCTCGTTCAGCCCGCCGAGGGCCGGCGGAGCGAACAGCGATCCCTTCGCCGCGCCGGCTCCAGGCGCGGGCGCGGGCGCGGGCTCACCAAAGAGATCGCCCCAGCCCTCGCCGACCGAGCTCCCGGCCTTCGCCTCCGGCTCGGGCGCTTCGGCCTCGCCGCCCTCAGCCTCGCCTCCCTCGGAGCTGTCCGCGGCCGAGTCAGCCTTGGAACCAGTTTCGGGATCGACGGGTGGGTCTTCGGGCTTGTCCGACTCGGCCATGGCGGGGCGACGGGCGTGACACTTGGCCGCGCCAAATCTCATGCTGCCTCATGCGCGCTCCCCACCGCAAGGGCCTCGAACGCCCTCGCGGCGGATCGTTGCCAAACTCGAGCCCAAGCCCGAACGACCGGTCAAGCCGCCGGGTCGGTCTCTTCTTCGCTCGAGCGGCGATCCGCGCAGATCTTGCCCTTGTCCGCCTCGAGGGTCGAAATCTGCTTGGCCGCCTGCTTCTTGTAGCGATCCGGGGCGCCCGAGTCCTCTTTGACGATGGCCTCGAAGTAAGCCATCGACTTGTCGCACTGGCCGAGGTTCGCGAACGCGAGCCCCGAGTAGTAGACGGCGTCGTGGATGACCTCGCTCTCCGGAGCGTTTTGGACGAGCCAATAGAACTCGCCCAGGGCGCTGCGATAGTCCCGCTCGGAGTAGAGGGTCTGGCCGATCTTGAAGCGCACCTCGGCCTCTTTTTTGTCCGCCGGGTAGCGCGACAAGTAGGTGCGGAACAGCCGGCGAGCGCGGCCGAAGTCCTTGGACTTGAGCGCCGACTCGGCCGCGCGCATGAGGTCGGACTTGCCCTCGGGGATGTTGGTCTCGGCGTTGAGCTGGGTCTCGAGCTTGGCCAGGCGCTGGTCGACCTCGGTGCGCGACTCGGAGATGTTCTGCGCCAGGGCGGCGACCTCGTTTTGGCTGTCCTCGGCGACGCCCCGGACCTCGCCCAGGTCGACCTCGAGGTCGTCGACGCGCACGCCGATGGTCGCCTGGTTCGAGCGCAGGATCTTCTCCGCCGCCGCCAGCTGCTCTTCGACCTGGGCCATCTGCTCTTGGGCCTTGGCCAGGGTCTCCTCGAGCTGCATGTCACGCTCGGCGACCTTCTTGCGCAGCGCCATGACCTCGGACTCGAGGGCGTCGTGGTCGGCCTTCATGGTGATGCAGCCCGAGAACAAAGGGGCGCAAGCGAAGACGGCGAGGAGGGTCAACGAGTGGGGTCGGGTCGTGGACATGGACTTTCCGATCGCGCGACCCGCCGAGGCGGCGGGTCGTGGGGGACCTCAGCGCGCGCTCGCGCCGAGGTCAGAACGGTTGTCGACGGCGATCACTGCCAGACGAACTCGACGCGGCGGTCGTCGGCGTAGGTCGAGTCGTCGGTGCCGCGGGCCTCGAGGCTGCCCTTCGAGATGACCTGCATGTTCTCGGGGGGAACGCCGAGGTCGACGAGGAACTTCTTGACGCCCTGGCCGCGCTTGTCGGTGAGCAGGATGTTGTACTCCTCGGTGCCGCGCGGGTCGGCGTGGGACTCGAGGTAGACCAGGCGACCCTGGTCGGCGATGCACTGGGCGGCCGCCTGCAGCTGCTGCTGGGTGTCGGGGCTCAGCTTGGGGCTGTCGAAGCCGAAGAACACGGCCGGGAGGTCGCAGAGCACCTCGCCGTCGCCCTGGTAGTCGCCGGAGAAGATGCACATGCCGGCGTCGCAGATCTCGTCCATCGCGCAGTCGTCGTCGACGGTGCAGGCCCCGGGCGCGCCGGGCATGCCGTCGGAGCACAGGCCAGTGCCGAGGTCACAGGTGCCGGCGGGGCAGTCCATGTCCTCTGCGCAGAAGTCACAAGCGCCGGACTTGCAGACCAAGCCGCCGGTGCAGTCGAGGCTGCTCGTGCACGGCGAGCCCTGACCCGAGCCACCGGCCGAGGCCTCCGAGGGATCCACGCAGCGGTACTCGAAGCAGACGTAGTCCTCACCGTTGGGACCCTTGGCGGCGCACTCGCTGTTCTCGACGCAGTTTTGGCAAGTGCCATCGAGGCAGCGCTCGCCCATCTCCTGGTTGCAGTGCTTGTTCTTCTTGCACAGCGGGTACTCGGGCTTCTTGCACGCCGTGGTCGACATGGCGAGCGAGCCGAGGGCGAAGAGGCCGAGGAGGGACAGGCGGGAGAGGCGAGCGGGGAAGAGGCGCGTCGACATCGAGGAGGACTCCGAGAAACTCGCGCCCCGGTCGGGCGAGCGAGTTGGCAGAAGGATTAGCTGGGCCCGGAATCGGTGTCAACCGCGCATGCTATGGGCGTGGAGACGAACCTCGTAAAGATCGCCGTCGACGCGAACGCGCTGGCTGTGAACCTCGCCCTTTGTCTCCACGATGTCCGCGCGCGCCGCAGCGAGGACCTGGGGGCCCAGCTCCGGGCGGGGCGCCAGCGACAGGCGGTGGAGCACGTAATCGCTCCAGGTCAGCTCCGCGAAGCGGGCCTGGCGGACGATCAGGTCGTACTCCAGCTCGACCTTGCGGCCGTCGTGGTGCCGGGCGACCACCTCAATCTCGAACACGCGCTGCCCCGAGGGGGTGGCGATGACCTCCGTGAAGGTCGTGTGTTGGCCGTCGGAGACCACCAGAGCGCGACGAGGGACCACGATACGCGTGTGGCTCGCCGGCCCCTGACCCCGGCCCGAGGCCGACAGACCCGCGGGATTGCTCTCATGGACGACGATCTCGAGACCGACCTCGAGGGGCCACAGCGCCTCGCTGCGATCCCCAAACATGGGGCGGGAGAAGCTGTCCCCGGGGGTCTCGGCGAGAGCCGGCGACGCCAAGGTCGCGGCGCCGACGAGCGCGGCGAGGGGGAGGGCGTGGCGGATGCGCGAGAAGCCTTGCATGCCCTTGCGATCGATCACTTTTGGCCCAAGCCCAAATTTTCCCGCGCCGCCGGGCCGGCCCAGACACCCGTGAAAAATTTGGTTCGGCGGGGAGATCTCGGCCCTTCGACTCCAGGTCCGTGATCGCCGCCGGTTTCCCAGGCCGGAATTCGGGCCGGAGCCAAGGCCGCACATGGCCCGGCCTCCGGTGCCAGTCCATCGAGCAAATCCCCGGGATTCGTGCGAGGCTCCGGCGGCCCAAATCAGTCGGGCTGTCCCGGGACCCCGCGGAAGGCGAGCCCGGAGCCAGGCGTACATCGACCGACATGGACAAGCTCGAAGTCATTGGCAAGCCCCCCGCCTCCCCCGGCACCGGCCTCGTCGGCCGCATCCCCGTTCGCGGAGCCAAGAACGCGGCCCTCCCGATCCAGTGCGCGGCCCTGCTCGCCGACGGTAAGACCCGGCTGCGCCACGTCCCGCGGCTGACCGACGTCTCGACCATGAACAAGCTCCTGCGCGAGCTCGGCTGCGAGGTCTCGGCCGACGTCGACGAGCGCGTGGTCGAGATCGACCCCACGGGCGTGGGCTCGGGCAGCCTCGAGGCGCCCTACGAGCACGTCAAGACCATGCGCGCCTCGGTCACGGTCATGGGCCCGCTGCTCGGTCGCTACGGCCAGGCGCGGGTGTCCCTGCCCGGCGGCTGCGCGATCGGGGCCCGGCCCATCGATCAGCACCTCAAGGGCCTCGAGGCCCTCGGGGGCGAGGTCACCCTCGAGCACGGCTACGTCGACGTGCGCGCCAAGGCCAGCCACGGCCGCCTCGAGGGCGGGCGCTTCCACTTCGACAAGGTCACCGTCGGCGGCACGCAGAACGTGATGATGGCCGCGGTCCTCGCCAAGGGCTCGAGCCGGCTCGAGAACGTCGCCCGCGAGCCCGAGGTCCAAGAGCTCGCCGTGCTGCTCAACAAGATGGGCGCGCAGATCAGCGGCGCGGGCACGGACGCCATCGAGATCGAGGGCGTCGACCGGCTCGAGGGCATCGATCACGCGATCCTCGCTGACCGCATCGAGGCCGGCACCTTCGCCGTGGCCGCGGCGATCACCCGCGGGGACGTGCTGCTCGAGCACGCGCCCGTGGACCACATGCGCGCGGTCATCGACAAGCTCATCGAGGCCGGGGTCGAGTGCCGGGTCGAGGCCGAGGGCCTGCGGGTCATCGGGCCTGAGCGCATTCGCCCCATCGACGTCGCGACCCGCCCCCACCCCGGCTTCCCCACGGACATGCAGGCCCAGATCATGGTCCTCGCGTGCATGGCGGACGGCGCGAGCGTGATTCGCGAGACCATCTTCGAGAACCGCTTCATGCACGTCCCCGAGCTCAACCGGCTCGGGGCGGACATCGTCGTCAACGGCAACACGGCCGTGGTCCGCGGCCCGACGCGCTTTTCCGGCACCACCGTGATGGCCACGGATCTGCGCGCGAGCGCGTCCCTGGTCCTCGCGGGGCTCGTCGCCGAGGGGGCCACGGAGGTCCGGCGAGTCTACCACCTCGACCGTGGTTACGAAGCGATCGAAGCGCGCCTTAGCCCCCTCGGCGCCCAGATCGCGAGGTATCATGGGGCCGGTGCCTGAACAGATCACGTGGGCCCTCCCCAAGGGTCGCATCCTCGAACAGGCGACGCCGCTGCTCGCAGCCGCAGGTGTCGAGATCGCCCCGGCCCTGAAGAGCGTCGGGCGCAAGCTCCTCTTCGACCTCCCCACCGGTGAGCGGGTGCTGCTGGTCAAGCCCGTCGACGTGCCGACCTACGTCGAGCACGGCATCGCGGACGTCGGCATCGCCGGCCTCGACACCCTGCTCGAGCAAGGCCGCGACCTCTACGAGCCCGTCGACCTGGGCATCGGGCGCTGCCGCATGGCCGTGGCCCAGCCCCGCGAGACGGCCGGGGGCCTGCGCCGGGGCATGACCCTGCGCGTGGCGACGAAATACCCCCGCTGCGCGCTCCGCCACTATCGGGCCAAGGGCATCCAGCCCGAGATCATCCCGCTCTTTGGCAGCGTCGAGCTGGGGCCCATCACCGGCCTCGCCGACCAGATCGTCGATCTGGTCGAGAGCGGCGAGACCCTGCGCCAGAACGCGCTCGTGGAGGTCGAGACCATCTTCGAGGTCAGCAGCCGATTGATCGTCAACGCGGCCAGCTTGCGCTTGAAGCAGCCGGCGATCTCGCGGATCATCCATGGCCTGCGCACCACGGTCGAGGAGCGCGCACGAAAGGTGGCAGCGAGCCAGTGAGTCTGTTTGGGCGCAACAAGAACAAGGGCAAGCCCCCGCCCGGCGAGCCGCCAGCGAAGCTCGTCGAGCGCGCCTTCAAGGAGCTGCGCGTGCACGTGCGCCTGAGTGATCAGGGCCTCGGCGTCGGCGCGGACGTCCACGAGAAGCTGCACGAGTCCGTGCCCGAGCTCGTGCCCTACGGCTCCAACCAGTACGCCGCGGTCCGGGCCATCCTCGACTGGGATCACTCCCTGCCGAGCGACTACATGCTGTTGCGGATCTACACCGCCTACAGCCGCCACGAGGCCCGCCTGCTCGACACCCAGATCCGCGCCCGGGACCAGGCCATCGCCTCGGACAACGTCTACCCGGAGTTCGATCTTCCCGACTACGGCGAGCTCGACGCGAGCGAGACCTACATCGCCGTGCTCCGCCCCGGCTCGACCAGCTTCGAGGAATTCCGCTTCTTCAGCGACTGGCGCAAGGAGGTCCGCCCGCCCGTGGCCCGGGCCGCCCTGTCCGCCGTCAAGGGCCTCGAGAGCTACCAGGCCGCCTACAAGGCCCGGCAAAACGACGCCCTCGGCTCCGCCGTGGTCGTGGGCTGGGTGCCGCCTTGCCTGGCGCACTCGACCGCGTGGGCCGTGGAGATCTGGCTGGTCGTGGAGTTCGACGGGCAGGTCGGCAAGGCCAAGGTGTTCATGGTCGACTCCGAGAGCCTCGAGGTCACCCGCGAGTACCTGACCGAAGTCCACGTGCCCTGAACGACCGAGCGTGGAGCGGCGCTCGAGCTTCATCACCCTCGACGCGGCCGCGATCGTGTCTGCGCTCGCGCAGGTCGCATCGAGCGCGAGGCTGATCTCGGCCACGCCGCTGAGCGGCGGCGCGAGCAACAGCTGCTACCGCGTCGAGACCGACACGGGCGTGCTCGTGCTGCGCGTCTACGGCGGAAGCGAGGGAGCGCGGGTCCGGGACAAGGAGGCGGCGCTCTTGCCCACGCTGAGCGAGCTCCCCGTGCCGCGGCTGCTCGGTTGCTGCGAGGCCGGCGGGGCACCAGCGGTCGTGCTCGGGTTCCTCCCGGGCCGCCCGCTGGCGACCCGCGGCCAGGACTTCGACGACGAACAGTGGGCGCGAGCTGGGCGGAGCCTCGGCGAGGCGCTGGCGCGGATCCACGGGCGCAGCTTCCCGGCCCACGGTGATCTGCGCGGGGACGCGAGCGGTGCCCTGCGCGTCGAGGCCTGGGACTTCGACGGCGGGGACGGCGGGGACGGTGGGGTCCGGGGCTACGTCGCGCACGCCCTGGCGAACACGCCCGCTGGCGAACGCCTCGGCCCCGAGCGCTCGGCGGCCTTGCTGCGGTGCATGGCGATCGCCGAGGCGGCCTCACCCGCGCGAGCTCCCACGCCCCGGCTGGTCCACGGCGATCTCAACCCGACCAACCTCCTGGTCGCGGACGACGGCGCGCTGACGGGCATCCTCGACTGGGAGTTCGCCCACGCTGGCGACCCGGCCATGGACCTCGGCAACCTCTCTCGCCGCGATCCCACCCGCGGCGCCGTCCCACCCCGGGCCTTCGCCGACGCCCTGTCCTCGGTCCTCGAGCTGCCGCCGGGCTGGCGCGAGGCGGCGGCCCTCGTCGACCTGAGCTCGGCCATCGAATTTCTGAGCTCGACCCGCGCGCGCCCGCAGACCTTCGCCCGAGCCCTGCGCCAGCTCGACGCCTTCATCGAGGCCACCGAGCGCTCGTCATGCCGCACAGACGGACAGTGATCGGCCTCACGCGGACCAGACCGGACCAGGAAGTCGGGCCAAATGGTCACAATGCTGGCCGCTGGGCGCGGTAGTCCGTAAAATCGCGGCCAGATGGCGAAGGCCAAAAAGGATAACGGCGAAGGTGAGAACGATCGCGTTGCCGAGCTCGAGGCCGAGCTCGCGGATCTGCGACAGGAGTTCAAGGATGTCCGCGCCGATCTTCGGGACGCGCGGGCGGACCGCGACGAGGCCCGACAGGAGGTCAAGCGCCTGCGCGAGGAGGGCTCGAGCATCCGCAGCGAGTGCGACGATCTTCGTCAGCAAGTCGCCACGGCGCGGGTCGAGCTCGAGAACGCCTCGGGCCTCGGCGAGCAGGGCACCTTGATGCTCAAGGAGCTCGAGGGCGGAATACTGTCCGTCGCGCCGGACATCGACGGCACCCTCCACGCCCTGACCTCGATGCGCTCGGGCCTCGAGAGCATCGCCAACTCCGTGGACCAGCTCGCCAGCAACGCCGAGGAGAGCTCGAGCTCGATCCTCCAGATGGCGGCGGCCAACGACGAGGTCGCCGAGAGCATGTTCAACCTCGCCTCGTCCGTGGAGGAGACGGCGATCTCCATCGAGGAGATGACCTTCTCGGTCAAGGAGGTCGCCAAGAACATCGAGGCGCTGTCGACCACGGCCGAGGAGACCAGCTCGGCGATGAACGAGATGGACATCTCGATTCAAGAGGTCGAGAACAACGCCAACGAGACGGCGCAGCTGTCCGAGGAGGTGGTCTGGGCCGCCGAGGGTGGCGTCGACGCCATCAACCGGACCATCGAGGTGATCAACTTGATCAAGACCTACTCGGCGGACGCCGTGTCGGTCATCAGCCGCCTGGGCCAGCGCATCGGCGAGGTCGGGGGCATCCTCTCGGTCATCGACGACGTCGCCGAGCAGACCAACCTGCTCGCCCTCAACGCGGCGATCATCGCCGCCCAGGCCGGCGAGCACGGCAAGGGCTTCGCCGTCGTCGCCGACGAGATCAAGGATCTGGCCGAGCGCTCCGCGACCAGCACCAAGGAAATCGCCGAGATCATCAAGGCGGTCCAGCGCGAGAGCTACAACGCCGTCGAGGCCGTCCAGCGCTCGAGCAAGTCCGTCGACGACGGCGTGCGCGTCAGCCATCAGGCGGAGGACTCCCTCAAGCGCATCTCCGACGCCGCCCGCCGAGCCACGCAGATGGTCCGCGAGATCGCCCGGGCCACGGTCGAGCAGACCAAGGGCTCCAAGCAGGTCACCGACGCCATCAACGTCGTCGCGACCACCGTGCAGCAGGTCGCCACGGCGACCTCCGAGCAGGCCCGCGGCGCCGAGCAGATCATGAAGTCGGCGGAGAAGATGAAGTCCATCACCCGCCACGTCGAGCGCTCCACCCAGGAGCAGACCCGCGGGAGTCGACAGATCACCCAAGCCATCGAGGAGATCTCGGAGCAGGTCAGCCAGCTCTCGGCGGCGCACCAGGGTCAGACGACCAACGCCGACACCATCCTCGAGCGCCTGTCCTCGATCCGCGAGGCGACCCAGAGCCACATGGAGCTCATCGAGCGGGTCCGGGCCCAGTAGCCGAGCCAGTAGCCGAGCCAGTCGTCGAGCGGGCAAGCCCCATCGAACACGCCGAGCGGCGGGGTGCTTCCCGGCTGAACCACAAGAAGGTGACCCATGCGGTCACCTTCTCGTTTTGGTGGCGAGCACTTCACCTTGACTGGCGCACACCCTGCGTCCAACCTGGGGGTGTCCATGGGTGCAGCGGCACAGCCCACGCAGGACGCGGTCGTCACTGCGCCCCTCGACACGACAGCGGAGATCGAGACGCCCGAGCACGTCCGCTTTGGCCACCCGCTCGCGGGGCCCACGCGTAGAGCGGCGGCCTACCTCATCGACCTGCTGGTCCGCTTCGCCATCTTGTTGGCGCTGGCCTTCCTCGTGGGCCTCGTCGGCGTGGCCACGGGCGACCTCGACGGCTTCTCGACCGGCGCCATCCTGGTCATCTACTTCCTGCTCGACTGGTTCTACTACGTGCTGTTCGAGTCGCTGTGGAGCGGCCGGACCCCGGGCAAGCGGGCCATGAAGCTGCGCACCGTGGGCGAGGACGGGCGCTCGCTGACGGCCCTCGACTCGATCCTCCGCAACCTGCTGCGCGCGGCGGACTTCCTGCCCTTTGGCTACGCCGTGGGCTTGGTGGTCATGGGCCGCGACCCCAAGTTTCGCCGCCTCGGCGACATGGTCGCGGGCACGGTGGTGGTCGTGGAAGATCGCGGGCAGATCAGCGGTCGCTTGACCCTGGCGCCGCCGCCCACGGCCAAGGAGCTCGACAGCTTGCCGGCGCACCCGCCCGTCTCCCGGGAGGAGCTCGAGGCCATCGAGCTGTTCTTGCGGCGCATCCCTCACCTCGCCCCGGGTCGAGTCGTCGAGCTCGCCGATCTGGTCGCCCCGATCTTCGCCGCGCGCATGAACACCCGCTACACCAACTCGGTCCGCTTCCTGGGTCTGATCTACGCGCGCTCGCGGGGTCACGAGCCGGTCAAGGAGACCCCCAAGCGGAAGATCGAGGGCGGAGGGCGCCGGCGTCGAGGTCGGCGCGGGCGTCGGGGCCGGGCCCGCAGCGCTCACAACCCCAGCGGCTCACCCCTCAACGAGATCGCCCGGCCGCCCGCGCCCGAGCCTGAGCCAGCCCCCGAGCCAGCCCCCGAAGTCCAGCCGACCCTCGCCGAGCCTGGCCAGGCCGCGCAGCCCGACCAGGTGGCGACGCAAGCTCCCACGCCCAGCTCGGTCCCCACGCCCGGAGCTTGGTCATGAGCGGCTCGACCTCGGCGCGGTCGCGGGCCCGCGGCGGCCAGACCAAGACCAAAAAGAAGAAGGCCCCCGGCGCGCCCCAGCACCAGGACGAATTCATCGCCCAGCACCGCGCGAGCTGGTCGGAGCTCGAGGACCTGCTGACCTCGAGCCGCGAGCTCCACCGCAAGTCCCCCTACGAGATCTCCAGGGTCGCCACGCTCTACCGCAGCGTGTGCGCCGACTTGATGCGCGCCCGGTCCAACTTTGGCCCGGACGTAGTCCGCTACCTCGAGGGCCTCGCCGGCCGGGCCCACAACGCCCTCTACGGCGCCCGCGCCTACCGCCTGAGCGCGCTGTGGGAGCTCGTCGCCCACCACTTCCCCCGCACCCTGCGCAAGCGCTGGCGCTTGTTCCTGATCGCCAACTTGCTGCTGTGGGTGCCCTACGCCTTCGGCTTCTTCGGCACGCTGGCGTCCATCGAGTTCGCCGAGACGGTGCTCCCGCGCTCGCAGCTGATGATGATGGAGGCGATGTACACCGAGGGCTTCGAGGCCGGGCGCGACGCCGCGACCGACTCGGAGATGGCCGGCTTTTACATCTTCAACAACGTCGGCATCGCCTTCCGCTGCTTCGCGACCGGCATCCTGTTCGGCCTCGGGAGCATCTTCTACGCCGTCTACAACGGCGTGGTCATGGGCGTGAGCATCGGCTGGGTGGTCCGCGTGGGCTACGGCCACAACATCATGACCTTCGTGTGCGGCCACAGCCCCTTCGAGATGACCGCGATCGTCATCTCGACTGGCGCCGGGCTGCAGATGGGCTGGGCGCTGATCAAGACCGACGGGCTGACGCGCCTGGGCTCGCTGCGCAGCCAGGCGGGGGAGCTGGGCCACCTGATCATGGGCGCGGCGGTCATGCTGGTGATCGCGGCCTTCATCGAGGGCTACTGGTCGCCGTCTTCGGTGCCGGCGCCGATCAAGTGGGCGGTCTCGGGGCTCAACTGGACCTTGGTCGGCGCGTGGCTGTTCCTCGGCGGGCGCTGGGCCGGGCGCGAGCGCGTCGCCAAGGCAGCGGCGGGCGCACCACCCCCACCGAGCGCCGCCTCCTCTGAGGCCAAGGAGGCCACGCCGTGAAGCTCGACGCCGCGCGCATCGTGCTGCGTCCGCGCAGCATGTCCGAGACCCTCGACCTGGCCCTGCGCTTTTGCACGGAGCCCGCCGCCAAGCTCTACGCGAAGCTCTCGGCGGCGACCCTGCTCCCGGCCTACCTGGCCACCGTCGCGGTCTACTGGTTCCTCGACTTGGACCCCTTCGACGTCTGGCTCCTCGCCCTGGCCATCGTCACCCCGCTCCAGGGCGTGTTCACCGTCGCCGTGGGCCGGATGATGTTCGCCGAAGACATCGGCGCCGCGGAGGTCCTGGGCCAGTACATGCGCCGCCTCCCGGCCTACCTGGGCACGCTGATCCTCACCCGCCTGCTCATCGCCCTGACCTCCCTGGGCTTTTTCCTGATCATCCCCCCGCTGTGGGGCTGGGCCCAGACGACCTTCTCCCACGAGGCCTGCCTGCTCGAGCAGGCCGGGCCGTCCGCGGCCTTCAAGCGCGGCCAGGGCATGGTCAAGGTCAACGCCATGAGCACCGCCGGGCTGCTCTTGCTCATGAGCCTGGCGGCGATGGCCTTCGTGATGTCGGCCGAGGGCCTGTTCAACTACGGGCTGCTCGAGTTCGTGCTCCAGCTGGGCATGCCGCTGGGCTCCCTGTTTGACGACGGCATCTCCATGGCGGCGCTCCTGGGCCTGTTTTTGGTCGTCCCCTTCTGGTCGACGGCGCGCTTTTTGGCCTACGTCGACCAGCGCACCCGCCGGGACGGCTGGGACGTGCAGCTGCGCTTCATGGCCATCCAGGTCCGCGAGCAGGGCCAGCAGCACCAGGAGGCTCGGGCGTGAGCGGCTCGCTGCTGTGGCTGGTGCCGGCGCTGTGGCTGGCGGGGAGCCCCGAGGGCGCCTACGGCGTGGCGACGGAGGTCGAGGAGGTCCTCGACCGCGAGCACTACGACTTTTGCCGCGCGGGCACGGACTACGTGCCCCGGGACTGGGACGAAAAGCGCTGGTGCGAGCTCGCCCTCGACGCGCAGATCGAGCGCTGCCCGGGCTACGAGCTGGTCTGCGGCCGCGAGGTCTCGACGGTCACCTTCGAGTGGGGGGAGCTGTCGGACCGGCCGTGCGAGAACGGAGAGCCCTGCGACGGCGCCCACGGAGGGCCCTGTGGTCCTGGCGGCGGCGGCGGCGGTGCCGGTGGCGGCTCGGGCGGTGGCAAGGGCGGCGGCAAGGGTTCGGGCTCCGGCTCGGGCCAAGGCGGCGGCGCTGGCCAGGGCGGCTCGGGCCAAGGCGGCGGCTCGGGCAACGGCAACGGCTCCGGCAACGGCAACGGCTCCGGTCAAGGCGGCTCGGGCGGTGACAAGGGCGGCGACGGCTCCAGCTCCCAGGGCGGCGACCCCAAAAATGGTTCCTCCGACCCGGACGGCAAAGATCCGGCCACGCCCAACTCCGATCCGCCCGATCCCGTCGACGTCGATCCTCCGGATCCGCCCGACCCCCCGGAGCCCGTCGAGGTCACCCTGCCCAACCTCGGCGGCTTCGCCCAGGTCCTGATGTGGCTGGTGATCATCGCGGCGGTGCTGGGCATCGGCTACCTGATCGCCCGCAACTTCGTGCGCGACGAGGACGACGACGACGACGAGCCCATCGCCGACGCGGACGCCGCCAGCCCCGACACCTCCCTGGTCGCGGCCAAGGTCCAGGCCGCGCGCATCGTCGAGACCGACGTCCAGCGCCTGCTCCGGCTGGCCGAGGAGGCCCACGGCCGCGGCGACGACGAGGGCGCCATCGACCACGCCTACGCGGCCCTGCTGCGCCGCCTCGAGGGCGAGCGCCTGGTGATCCTCGACCCGTGGAAGACCAACGGCGACTACCTGTGGGAGCTGCGCGCCAACTCGGGGCTGCGCAACGAGGTCCGCGGGGTCGTCCGCGAGGTCGAGCAGGTCCAGTTCGGCGCGGCCGCGGCCGACGGGGGCCGCTACGCGAGCGTGCGCGCCAAGGTCCTGGCCATCGTCGGGCGCACCACCTTGGCCCTCGCGCTGATGTTCGGCCTCGGCAGCATGACCAGCTGCGAGGACGACTACGACGACGACTACGGCGAGGCCCGCGAGCGCGAGGTCGACCCGCTCATGGAGCGGGCCGCGGTCATGGGCCTGGGCGACGGCCCCTCGGGCGCCCGCGCCATCGCCGAGCTGCTGCGCGAGCACGACATCGACGCGCGCACGCGCCTGCGCAGCCTCGACCGCTCGAGCCTGCGCCAGACCAAGGGCGCGATCGTCCTGCTCGAGTACGTCGAGCTCGAGCCCGAGGTCTGGGACGAGCTGCTGACCTGGGTCGAGCACGGCGGGCTGCTCGTCGTCGCCACCGGCATGGACCTGCCTGAGCGCATCGGCCTGCGCTACGGCACGGACCTCCACGACTCGCCGGAGCTGACCGCCAACTACAACTGGATGTTCTCGGACCTGACCCTGCGCGCGCCCACGGGCCGCGTGCTCGAGGACACCTTCGTCGCCGACATGCCCCACGAGTCCCTGCTGGTCCGCCCCGGCCCCGGCCAGGGCGGCGGCTACGGCGAGGAGCCGTGGTGGTACGGCGACGACGACGACGCCCAGCTCGCGCCCGAGCAGGACTACGCCGTCAGCCGCCACTTCGGCGCCGGCGAGATCGTGGTCCTCGCCGAGCCCGACCTGATGACCAACGCCGCGCTGATCGTCGAGGACAACGGCGCCTTCGTGGTCAACCTGATGCGCCGCAGCGACATCGAGCAGGTCGAGTTCGTGCCCTACGGCTCGATGAGCTCCGGCGGCGACGCGGGCGGCTCGGACAACCCCTTCGAGTCCATCGAGAACAGCAAGCTCGGCTGGCTCTTCGTCCAGATCCTGCTGTTCCTCGCGGTGCTCTACGCCGCCGTGGGCATCCCCTTCGCCCGCCTGCGCGACCCCGAGGCGCGGACCCGCCGGGCCTTCGCCGAGCACGTCCAGACCCTCGGCCAGCGCTACGCCCAGGCCCGGGCCTCCCGCCACGCCGCCTACCTCTACTCGGTCTGGGCCCTCGAGCGCCTGCGCGAGCGGGCCGTGGGCTCGGGCCGCGCCGGCGGCGGCCTGCACGGCCTGGCCACCGCCCTGGCCGCGCGCACCGGTCGCGACGAGTCCGAGATCATGCGCCTGCTGCTCATGGCCAAGGACGCCCGCGAGGGTGGCTCGGGCGCGGGCGGCAGCAGCACGGACCTGCGGCTGATCCGCGAGCTCGCGCGCCTGCTCGACGACACCGGCGGCCCGCGCTGAACCCCTCCCCGCTCCCCCTCGCAGACCCTCGATCGCGACCCCGATGAACGCCCCGAACGCCCCGACCTTTGCCCAGACCTACGCTGCCCTGCGCGCCGAGATCAACCGCGTCCTGCTCGGCCAGGAGGACCTCGTCGAGCAGGTGCTGCTCGCCATCTTCGCCCGGGGCCACGTGCTCATCGAGGGCGTGCCGGGCCTGGGCAAGACCCTCTTGGTCCGCACCCTCGGCCGGGTGCTCGGCTGCGAGTTCAAGCGCATCCAGTTCACCCCGGACCTGATGCCCAGCGACGTCACCGGCGGCAACGTCTTCAACCAGCAGCAAAACCAGTTCGTGTTCCTGCCCGGGCCGGTGTTCACCCAGCTGCTGCTCGCCGACGAGATCAACCGCGCCCCGGCCAAGACCCAGTCGTCGCTCCTGGAAGCCATGCAGGACCGCTCGGTGACCGTCGACGGCGTAACCCGGCCCCTGCCGCGGCCCTTTTTCACCATCGCGACCCAAAACCCGATCGAGTCCCAGGGCACCTACCCCCTGCCCGAGGCCCAGCTCGACCGCTTCTTGATGAAGCTGCACGTCGAGCACCCGACCCGGGCCGTCGAGAAGGCGCTGCTGCACAACTACGTCACGGGCTTCGACGCCGGCGACCTCGACACCCTCAACGTCAAGACGATCTGCACCGCCGAGATGCTCCTGGGCATGCAGGCCGCCGTGCGCACGGTCCAGGTCCACGACGGCATCCTCGACTACATCACCGACATCGTCGGGCGCACCCGGGCGCACCGCTCGGTCTACCTGGGCGCCTCGCCGCGGGCCTCGATCGCGCTGCTGACCTGCGCCCGGGCCCGGGCGGCGAGCGAGGGCCGGGCCTACGTCAACCCCGACGACGTCAAGCAGCTCGCCCCGCCGATCCTCCGCCACCGCCTGGTCCTGCACCCCGACGCCGAGATCGAGGGGGTCACCGCGGACGACTGCGTGCAGGCGATCCTCCGCGAGGTCCCGGTCCCGGAGACGGCGGCCTGACATGCTGATCCCCAACCGCGCCATGGTCTGGCTGGCGGTCGTCCCGGTGATCTTCGCCGCGATGATCCCCTTCGACGAGACCATGCGTGGGCCGATGCTGATCGCGGACGCGGCGATCGTGACCCTCGCCATCGTCGACGCGCTGCTGACCTCGAAAAAATTGGTCACGGTCAGCCGGCGCTGCGCCGAGGTGTTCTCGATCGGCCGGACCAACCCGGTCACCGTCGAGCTGCGCAGCCGGGCGCGGCGACCCCTCAACGTCGAGCTGACCTGCGAGCTCTTCGACCACGCCAGCTCCGACGAGCTGCCCATGGCGATCCGCCTGCGCCCGCGCCGACGCGCCGTCGAGCGCTTCAAGGTCACCCCGACCAAGCGCGGCGCCTACGCCCTGGGCGACATCGTGATCCGCTACCAGAGCCCGCTGAACCTGTGGAAGCGGCAGGTCCGCTTCCCCGCCCACCAGCGCGTGCGCGTCTACCCCGACGTCCAGCAGGTCCGCACCTGGGAGCTGCTCGCCCGCCAAGACCGGCACCACGCGCTGATGCGCACCACCCGGCGCCTGGGCGGCGAGTCCGAGTTCGAGCAGCTGCGCGACTACAGCCGCGACGACGAGTTCCGGTCCATCGACTGGAAGGCGACCGCCCGCCGCGGCAAGGTCACCGCTCGCCAGTACCAGCTCGAGAGCAACCAAAACCTGATGTTCGCCCTCGACGCGGGCCGGCTGATGACCGCCGAGGTCGGCGGCATCTCGCTCTTCGACCACGCCCTCAACGCGACCTTGATGCTCGGCCACGTCGCCTCGCGCAACGGCGACCTGGTCGGCATGCTCAGCTACGCCGACGAGGTCCAGACCTTCGTCAGCCCCTCCGGCGGGCGCAAGGCCGTGCAGCGGCTGATCCAGGCCAGCTACGCCCTGCACCCCGCGATGGTCGAGTCCGACCCCGGGCGGGCGCTCTCGGCCCTCAACCTGCGCGTGCGCCAGCGGACCATGGTCGTGCTGTTCACCCAGGTCATCGACGAGCGCGCCGCCGACGAGCTGCTCCGGGTCACCCGCGGGCTCTACCCCCGCCACCTCCCGCTGATCGTCGTGTTCCGCGACAACGACGTCGACGCCCTCCTCGAAGGGCGGGCGATCGGCAGCGTCAAGCGGCCGGCCCTCGGCAGCGCGAGCGCGGGCGCAGCCTCGGCGGGCGCGGCCCAGCCCATGACCCGCGACGTCGACCTCTACACTCGGGGCGCCGCCGCCGAGCTGCTCAGCTGGCGCGAGGGCCTGCTCCGCGAGCTCGAGCGCCGCGGCGCGCTCATCCTCGACGTCGACCCCGAGGACCTGACGCCCGCGCTGATCACCCGCTACCTCGAGATCAAGGCCCGCCACCTGCTCTGAGCGGGCAGCAGCCCCGCCTCCAGCGGTGTGATAGCGTGCCGCCATGGCCAACCCGACCGCCACTTTCGAGACCTCCCTCGGCACCTTCAAGGTCGAGCTCTTCACCGACCAGATGCCGATCACGGCCGGCAACTTCATCAAGCTGGCCAAGGCTGGCTTCTATGACGGACTGCACTTCCACCGGGTCATCAACAACTTCATGATCCAGTTCGGCTGCCCCAACAGCCGCGACCCCAACAGCAGCCGCGCCGGCACCGGAAACGGCCCCGATGGCTGCATCCAGGACGAGCACACCGCCAAGCTGTCCAACGAGCCCGGCACCCTGTCGATGGCGAACACCGGCCGCCCCAACAGCGGCAGCTGCCAGTTCTTCATCAACACCGTGCACAACCACTACCTCGACTGGTTCACCCCCGGGCAGTCCAAGCACCCCGTGTTCGGCAAGGTCACCGAGGGCATGGACGTCGTCCAGAAGATCGAGAAGACCCCCACCGGCCGCGGCGATCGCCCCCAGACCCCGGTGCAGATGGTCCGCATCACCGTCACCGACTGAGTAGAGCGCCGCTCCACGAAAGAGGGCCCCGCGTGGGGCCCTTTTTTCGTGCTCGGTGGTCCAGCTCGGCTCAGAGGTCTTCGCCAAAGACCTCGACGAACTCGCGGATCCGCCGCTGTAGGATCTGGAGCAAGCCAAGGTCGGCCTCGAGCTCGCGCTGCGGCACGAAGCCACAGATGTGGATCTCATCATGCTTGCTGCCGAGGCGGTCGATACGGCCCGCGCGTTGGATGAGGCGGGTGGGGTTCCAGTGGAGGTCGTAGTTGATGAGCGTGTCGGCGTCCTGAAAGTTGACGCCCTCGGAAAGAGTGTCGGTGCTGATCATGAGATCGATCTCGGTGTCTGGATCGCGCTTGCGGACACGAT
>NZ_ABCS01000101.1 GCF_000170895.1 Plesiocystis pacifica SIR-1
CGCGGTTGGGCGTGGTCAGGAAGTCGCCGACCATCATGCCCGAGGCGCCAGCGGAGAACATCATCGGCAGGGCCTGGCCCAGGTGCATGCGGCCCGCGGCGATGAAGATGTTCTGGCGGGGCAGGGCGAGGCGGAAGCAGGCGATGATCCGCAGCATCTGCAGCGGGGCCAGGGGCTCGACCTTGGCCAGGGCGGTGCCCTCGATGGACACCAGGAAGTTGAGCGGGACCTCGTCGACGTCGAGCTCGCGCAGGGTCACGGCCAGCTCGGCGCGGTGCTCCGGCTTCTCGCCCATGCCGAAGATGCCGCCGCTGCAGGTCCGCAGGCCGAGCTTCTTGGCGGTCCGGATGGTCTCGATGCGCTCATCGTAGGTGTGCGACTTGACGATCTCGCCGAAGTAGGAGCGGCCGGTCTCGAGGTTGTGGTTGAGCTCGGTCAGGCCGGCCTCCTTGAGCCGGCGCATGGCGGGCTCGTCGAGGAAGCCGAGGCTCGCGTGGGCCTCGGTGTGGCCGGCCTCGCGGACCGCGCGGACGCCCTCGACCATCTTGTCGAGGGTCTTGTCGCCGTCGTCCATGCCCCGGGTCGCGGTCACCAGGCCCAGCGCCGTCGCCCGCTGGCCGAGGGCCTTCTCGCTGGCGGCGACCATCTCCTCGTTGGTCAGGAACTTCTCGGGCTTGATGTGGGTGGAGAAGTGCTTGGACTGGGAGCAGAACCCGCAGTCTTCGGGGCAGCCGCCTTGCTTGGCGTTGACGATGGAGCACAGGTGGACCTTGTTGCCGAAGCGGTCCCGGCGGATGCGGTCCGCGGCGGCCATCAGCTCCCAGACGCTGGGGCCTTCGGCCTCGCTCAGCCAGGCGGCGAGGGTGGCCTCGTCGAGGGCAGCGTCGTCGCCCGCGAGGATGCGGTCGGCGATGGCGGCGGGGCTCGTGGCGGCAGCGGGCTGGCTCATGACGGCGAGGTATAGCAAGGCCGGGGCCCCAGCCAAACCTCCCCCGAAGGGCGCAGCGGGTGTGGTCGGCGGCGGTATGTGGCGCTCACGCAACGAGGTCGAGAACCCGCGCGCAACGCAGCGTGGCGCCTTTTGGTCAAAGCCATGGTCGGCCTGAGCAGTGTTCTGCGCGGAGCTCAGAACCCTCCGGGTGCACGGCACTTCACACTAGGACCCGTCCCCCGCCCGGTGTTAGGGTCCGACGCGATTCGAGCGCCCGCGCTCCCAATTCCGATCAGCCAGCGAGCCAGTCCGCGAGTCCCGTCATGGAGATCCCCGACAAAAACGCCCCCTTGCCCGAGACGCTCACGTCTGCGGGCAAGGACGAAACCCTCAAAGCTTTCCGAGAAATGCTTCGGATCCGCCGCTTCGAAGAGACGGCGGCGCGGGCCTATACCCGCGGAAAGATCAGCGGCTTTCTCCACCTCTACATCGGCCAGGAGGCCATCGCCGTCGGCGTGAAGCTGGCGATGCAAGCCAACGATCGCGTGGTCGGTACCTACCGCGACCACGGCTACGCCCTCGCCCAGGGCAGCGACGCCAACGCGTGCATGGCCGAGCTGTTCGGCAAGGCCACCGGCCTCGTCGGTGGCGTCGGCGGATCGATGCACTACTTCGATCGCCCCAACGGCCTGTGGGGCGGCTACGCGATCATCGGCAACCATGTGCCGGTCGCGGCTGGCCACGCCTTCGCGTCGAAGTACCTCGGCGACGACGCCGTGACGATGTGCTTCCTCGGCGACGGCGCCGTGGGCATCGGCCCGACCCACGAGGGCATGACCCTCGCCGGGCTGTGGGATCTGCCTGTGATCTACATCGTCGAGAACAACCGCTACTCCATGGGCACGCCCCTCGAGCGCACCCTGCCCACGGAGGACATCACCGCCCGGGCGGCGGGCTACGGCATGGCCCGCGACCGCTTCGAGCTCACCGACCCCTTCCAGGTCCGCGAGCGGATCGGGGCGGCGATGAAGCGCGCCCGCGAGGAGTCCCAGCCGACCCTCATCGAGATCCTGACCTACCGCTTCCGCGGTCACAGCATGTCCGATCCCGCCAAGTACCGGGCCAAGGGCGAGCTCGAGGCCTTCCGCTCCCGCGACGCCATCGAGCTCAGCCGCCGCGTGCTGATGGAGCAGCACGGCATGAGCGAGGACGAGCTCGACGCCATCGACGACGAGGTCATCGAAGAGATGGACGCCGCCTACACCTTCGCCGACGAGTCGCCCCAGCCCGACCCCGAGCACCGCTTCAAGAACATCATGATCCCCGTCCCGGAGGAGGCCTGAGCCATGGCGAACCTGCAAATTCGTGAGGCCATCCGCGACGCGATGCGCGAGGAGATGGAGCGAGACGAGCGCGTGTTCTTGATGGGTGAGGAGGTCGGCCACTACCAGGGCGCCTACAAGTGCTCTCAGGGCCTGCTCGAGCAGTTCGGGGCCAAGCGCGTGGTCGACACGCCGATCACCGAGACCGGCTTCTCGGGCGTCGGCATCGGCGCGGCGATGGTCGGGCTGCGCCCGATCATCGAGTTCATGACCTTCAACTTCTCGGCCGTCGCCTTCGACCAGATCCTCAACAACGCGTCGAAGATCCACCACATGACCGGCGGGCAGTTCAGCGTGCCGATCGTGTTCCGGGGCCCCAACGCCGCCGCGCACATGCTCGGCTCGACGCACAGCCAGGCCTTCGACGGCATCTACGCCCACATCCCGGGGCTCAAGGTCGTGTCCGTGGCCACGCCCTACGACGCCAAGGGCCTGCTCAAGTCGGCGATCCGTGACCCCAACCCGGTCATCTTCTTCGAGTCCGAGCTGATGTACGCGGTGCGCGGCGAGGTGCCCGAGGAGGAGTACCTGATCCCCATCGGCGAGGCCGACATCAAGCGCCCCGGTGAGCAGGTCACGCTGATCACCTGGGGGCAGTCGGTGCCGACCTCGCTCGAGGCGGCCAAGCTCGCCGAGGCCGACGGCCTCGACGTCGAGGTCATCGATCTGCGGACCCTGCGACCCCTCGACGAGGCCGCCGTGATCCACTCGGTCAAGAAGACCAACCGGGCGGTCATCGCCTACCACGGCTGGCCCTACGGCGGCGTCGGGGCGGAGCTCGTCGACCGCATTCAGCGCATGGCCTTCGACTGGCTCGACGCCCCCGTCGAGCGGGTCTGCTACGACGACATCCCCTTCTCCTACGCGGAGAACCTCGAGCACCTGAGCATTCCGCAGCCCGAGGACATCTACGCGGCCTGTCGCAAGGTCGCCTATCGCTGAGCCGCGGGTCGCTCCCCGAGGTTCGAGAAATAAACAACCGGATCCGTCACCGGATAACCACAGTCGAGACTGACATGGCAATCGTAGTCGAACTGCCCCGCCTCAGCGACACCATGGAAGAGGGGGTCGTCGCCAACTGGCGCATCGCCCTCGGAGACAAGGTCAAGCGCGGCCAGGTCATCGCCGAGATCGAGACCGACAAGGCCACCATGGAGTTCGAGTCCTTCGACTCGGGCTACGTGCTCCTGCTCGTCGCCGAGGAGGGCGAGACCCTGCCCCTCGGGGCGCCCATCGCCGTGCTCGGCAAGAAGGGTGAAGACCCGCAAGAGGCCCTCGCGGCCTTTGGCGGGGGCTCGGGCGGCGGCGAGGCTGCTGCGCCCGCGCCCGCCCCGGAGGCTGCGGCCGACGCGGCCGCGAGCGCGGCGGCGGACGCCCAGGCCGTGGCCGAGAGCGCGCCCGCGGCTGCCCCGAGCGCGCCCGCGTCCGTCGAGGCCGTCCACGTCGATCCCAAGGATCGGCGCATCCCCGCCTCGCCCGTCGCTCGCCGCCTCGCGCGGGAGCACGACCTCGAGCTCGCGGCGATCACCGGCACCGGCCCCCACGGCCGGGTGGTCAAGGCCGACGTCGAGAAGGCCATCGCCGAGGGCACGGGCAAGGCCGCCGCGGCGCCGGCCGCTGGCGAGTTCAGCGGCGAGGTCGACGGCTGGGGCCGCCCCTACGTCTCGCGGCCCGACGACAGCGTCCGCCTGTCCATGATGCGCAAGGCCATCGCGCGCAACATGACCAAGGCCAAGCAAGAGACGCCGCACTACTACCTGACGATGGACGTCGACATGGAGAAGGCCTTCGCCTTCCGTGCCGACTTCAACGAGGCCGTGCCCGAGGGGACCAAGATCTCCTTCAACGACCTCATCGTCAAAGCCGTGGCCCGCTCCTTGCGGGACTTCCCCTCGGTCAACGCCAGCTTCGACGGCGACAAGGCCATCATCCGCGGCGACGTCAACGTCGGCATCGCCGTGGCCGTCGAGGACGGGCTGGTCGTGCCGGTCGTCCGCTACGCCGACCAAAAGAGCCTCGAGGCCATCTCGCGCGAGTCCAAGGCCCTGGGCAAGTCCGCGCGCGACAAGCACCTGCGCCCCGAGGACATGAGCGGCGGGACCTTCACCGTCAGCAACCTCGGGATGTTCGGCATCGAGTCCTTCGCCGCCGTCATCAACCCGGGCGAGGCGGGCATCCTGGCCGTGGGCGCCATCGAGTCTCGGCCGGTGGTCCAAGGCGGCGAGCTGGTCATCCGCAAGCGCATGAAGATGACCATCTCAGCGGATCACCGCGTCACCGACGGCGCCGTCGCGGCGAAGTGGCTGACCAAGGTCCGCGGCTACCTCGAGAACCCGCTCAAGATGTTGACCGACGGCCCCGGGTGAGCCGGAAGATCTGAAGCTGATCCGCAGCTGATCCGAAGACCATTGCGTCCGTCTGTCTGATCCCGCCCCGAGGGATGTCCCCCGATCGGGGCGCGGGGTGGGCGGTTGAAAGCCACTGTCCCGCCTGGGTCCTCACCCTCGCGGGACAGTTTTTTGCGTGGATCCAAACGAGAGCGGGCGGAGTCTGTGTAAGCGAGAGCGGCGCCACCGTTACTTCCAGGCGGTGGGCTTCGTGTTCGCTGCGTGAGCGTGGCGAAATCCAACATACGCCTCGCCCGCCAACCCATGCTAAGACTTCCCGCGTAGGGAGGGATGTGATGACCCGGACCACCTCGAAGATCGCCCTGTCCATCGGACTCTCGGCCGCCCTCGCGCTGCCGAGCCTGCTGACCCCCTCGACCGCCTTCGCGGGCGAGACCTCCGATGATCCGACGGCCGATCCCGCGACGAGCGCGCCCGTGGTCGTCGTCGCGCCTCCGCCCGCTCCAGCCCCGCCGCCTCCGCCGGCCCCCACGGTCAGCCCCACGGTCGCGGGCACCGGCGCGCCCTCGCCGGTCATCATCGACCCCCGCGTCGCCCACCTTCGCCACCAGCGAAACTCGGGCATGGGCATGGCCATCTCGGGCTTCACGATGTTCGGGACCACCTACCTGATCTCCGCGCTGATCGGCACCATCTCCCTCGACTACGCCGAGGACGTCGGCGGCTCCGGGACCTACGGCAAGCGCATGCTCATCCCCGTCGCGGGCCCCTTCATGGCCATCCCCCGCGCCGACTCGGCCACCGGCGGACTGTTCACGGGCTTGATGGGCGTCGCGCAGATCGGCGGCCTCGTGCTCGGTACCGCGGGCGCCGTCCGCTTTGGCCGCGCCAACCGCCAACTGGCGCTCTCGGCCAGTTCGGGCGGCCTCCAGCTTCAGTTCTGAGCGACCCACCGCTGGGTCTGGGTTGACCAAGCCTCCCCCTCTTCGAGGGCGGGGGCTTTGTCGTGTTTGTCGGATCTGCGCACCGCGAAAGCGCCCCAACCCGCAAAAAACAGCTCAAAAGCCAGCCAGCCGACTGTTGCGTCACGCACGCGGCGACTCGTAGCGTCGCGTCATGACTCGACTGAGCGTACTTTCCATCGCCCTCATTTCTGGCACCGCACTGCTGACCGCCTGTCCCAGCGACGACGTCGGCAGCGAGACCAGCTTCTCCTTCGAAGAAGACGACACCGACGACGACGTCGGCGAGGACACGACGACCGAGGCCGGTGAAGAGAGCACGAGCGAAGACGGCACCACTGAAGAAGGCACGACCGAGGAAGGCACGACCGAGGAAGGCACGACCGAGGAAGAGACGACCGAGGGGGAGACCACCGAGGAAGGCACGACCGAGGAAGAGACGACCGAGGGGGAGGAGACCGGGTGCACCCTGGGGACCCTCGACTGCGAGTGCGAGGGCGGCCTCGAGGGTGTCTGCGAGGAGGGCCTGGTCTGCCTCGAGGGCTACTGCGCTGAGGCCAGCTGCGGCGACGGGATCGTCTCGGGTGACGAGCAGTGCGACGACGGCAACGACGTCGACGACGACGGCTGCTCGAACATGTGCACCCTGCCCGAGTGTGGCGACGGCGTGCTGGCTGGCGACGAGCAGTGCGACGACGGCAACGACGTCAACGAGGACGAGTGCACCAACGAGTGCATGCTGGCGGTGTGCGGCGACGGCTACCTGCAGGGCGACGAGGAGTGCGATGACGGCAACGACGTCGACGACGACGAGTGCTCCAACGACTGCACCGTCAACTCCGACTGCGGCGGCGAGCTCATCGACCCCGGCAACGGCATCGAGGGCTGCTGGTACACCGCGCCCACGGTCGGCATGACCTGCAACGAGCTGTGCTCGACCCACGGCGGCTTCAACTCGGCCGCGACCCAGCACGCGGGCAACGCCATCGGCATGTTCTTCTGGCCCGGCAAGACCAACGGCAGCAACTGGGAGACCATCGAGTGCTCCTCGACGGACAACAACACCAACTGGGGCGCGAACAACTCTGTCCCGCAGGCGGACTGGAGCCACCCGGCCTGTCACGTCAACTGCGCTTGCAACCAGTAGGGCCCCGGCCCCGCCGCGGGGCGCCTCGCCAACCAGGCGCGAGGCCCCTCGGCTGCTCAGGCCTCCGTTGTCACGGCGCGGAGGTCTGGGCGCGTTCGAAGCCTGGTAGAATTGATTCTCGCCATGGCTTTGACTCCCCCCACGCTCCGCACCCTCGGCTCGTGTGTGCCTCTGATCGGCGCGCTCGTGCTGTTCCCCGCATGCTTCTCGACCGACGGCGACAAGACTGACGACGTCGGCGGCGAGACGGACACCGAGACCGGGACGGCCGAGGACTCGACCGACACGACCACGGAGACCACGGAGGACAGCTCCGAGACCGAGACCGAGACCGGCTGCGAGCCCGGGACCCTCGACTGCGAGTGCGACGCGGACGAGGGCTGCATCGCCGGGCTCTACTGCATCGAGGGCATCTGCGCCGAGCCCAGCTGCGGCAACGGCGTGGTCGAGCCCGAGGCCGGGGAAGAGTGCGACGACGGCAACGACGTCGACGACGACGCGTGCAGCAACGACTGCATCGCCGCGGCGTGTGGCGACGGGGTCGTGCAGCAGGGCGAGGAGTGCGACGACGGCAACCAGGACGACACCGACGCGTGCTCGAGCGACTGCGTGGCGGCCTACTGCGGCGACGGCATCGTGCAGATCGGTGAGGGCTGCGACGACGGCAACGACAACGACTTCGACGAGTGCAGCAACGACTGCTCGCCGGCCTCGTGCGGCGACGGGGTCGTCAACGGCACCGACGAGTGCGACGACGGCAACAGCAGCAACACCGACGGCTGCACCAACGCCTGCAACCTCCCGGCGTGTGGCGACGGCTACGTGCAGCAGGGCGAGGAGTGCGACGACGGCAACGGCAACAACAACGACGGCTGCACCAACTCCTGCCAGGAGCCGGACTGCGACGGCGTGCTGCTCAACCCGGGCAACGGCATCCTCGGCTGCTGGTACACCGCGCCCGTCGTCGGCCAGACCTGCGCCCAGGTCTGCGCCAGCCACGGCGGCTTCAACAGCGCCGCCAGCAAGCACAGCGGCAACGACATCGGGAACCACTTCTATCCAAACAAGGCGGACCGCGGGAACTGGCAGACCATCGAGTGCTCCTCGACGGACAACAACACCAACTGGGGCGCGAACAACCAAAACCCCGTGGCGGACTGGAGCCACCCGGCCTGCCACGTCAACTGCGCCTGCAACCAGTGAGCCCGCTGTTCGTCCACGCGGCCGCCGTCGAGGGGGCCGCGATCGAGGCGAGCCTGGCCGCGAAGGGCCAGCGCTCCGAGGGCCTGGGCGTCGGCAAGGTCGCCGCCGCGACGGCGCTCGTGGCCCTGCTGCGCGCGCGCCGAGCCGCCGGCGCGGAGCCACAGCTGGTGTGCGTGCTCGGGGTCGCGGGGGCCTACCCCAAGGGACATCTGCGGGCGGGCCTCGAGCCCCTGGAGATGCTCGAGGCCTGCGTGGTCGAGGCCGACGGCTACGCCGACGAGGGCGTGATGACGCCCGGGGGCTTTCGCGATCTGGGCGCGATGCAGCTGGGCGCGGTCGGGCCGTGGTCCGCAGACGCAGGCGCGAGCGCGAAGCTGGCCGAGGCCCTGCACTGTCGGCGAGTGCGGGGCGCGACGGTCAGCACGGGCGCGGGCGTGGACGGCCTGTCCATCGCCCACGCCCTGCGCACCGGGGCCCAGGTCGAGTCCATGGAGGGCGCCGCGCTCGCGTGGGTGTGCGCCGAGCTGGGGGTGCCCATGGTCCAGGTCCGGGTGATCAGCAACCGCACCGGCGCGCGGACGGAGCACAGCTGGGACCTGCGCGGCGCCCTCGAGCGCCTGGGCGCGGTCGCGGGCGTGGTCGCCGAGGCCCTGGCCGTCTGATTCGGCGCGCGGCGCAGATGGGGAGTTGACGCCCTGAAGGCGGAGGCGCAGCCTGGGCCGGTGAGCGAGCGCGAGCTGAGCACGGGCTTTTCGAGCTGCCCCAACGACACCTTCATGTTCCACGGCTTGGTGTTCGGCGACGTCCCCGTGCCTGGCCTGCGCTTTGCCCCGCACATCGCCGACATCGAAGCCCTCAACCTGCGCGCCCTCGGGCCGGAGCCGCTGCCGATCACCAAGCTGTCCGCGAGCGCGCTGGCGCGGCTGTGCGATCGCTACACGGTGCTCCAGGCAGGGGCGGCGCTCGGGCGCGGCTGCGGTCCGCTGGTGGTCCGCAGGGCCGCGGACGGCGAGGGGGATCTGCGCGCCCTGGCCGGCAAGCGCGTGGCGATCCCTGGGGAGCACACCACGGCGCACCTGCTCTTGCGCGTGTTCTTCACGGCGCAGGCGGGGGACCAGGCCGAGCCCTTCGAGGCGGTGATCATGCGCTTTGACCAGATCATGCCCGCGGTCGCCGCAGGCTCCGTCGACGCGGGGCTCATCATCCACGAGAGCCGCTTCACCTACGCCAGCCACGGCCTCGTGGCCCTCGCGGACCTGGGCGAGTGCTGGGAGCGGGACACGGGCCTGCCCATCCCCCTGGGCATGATCTGTGCGCGCCGCGACCTCGACGAAGGGACCATCGCGGCCGTGGAAGGTGGATTGCGACGCTCGGTGGAGCTCGCGTTCAAAGCGCCCGAGCGCAGCCGCGGCTGGGTCCGCGAGCACGCGCGCGAGCTCGACGACGCGGTCTGTGCCCAGCACATCGCGCTCTACGTCAACGACTTCTCCGTCGACCTCGGCGCGGAGGGCCGGGCGGCCATCGACGAGTTGATCGCGCGCGGGCGGGCGAGCGCCTTCTTGCCTCCTGGCTCCTCACCTTGGCGCTGACTTCCCTACACTCACCTGAAAGGTGAGAGGGGCGCGGCACTGGGCGAACTTAGCTGTAGACCTTCAGTGCCATCTGTCGCATCGTGGCCATGTTTCCTGGACTACATGGACCATCCAATGCTCGATATTCGCCTCCGCTCGTTGTCTTTGTTGCTCGTGATCCCCAACCTCGCTGCCTGTGCGCAGGGCGGGGCCGAGAACGGAGGGCTCGACAACTTCACCTTCGGCACGAGCGCGACGATGAGCACGACGGTCGGCAACGACGACGGCGACACGATGGGCGAGGAGTCGACGGACACGGCGGAGGAGAGCTCGGAAGACGACACCACCGACGCGGGCACCGAGACGACCACGGAAGGCAGCAGCGACGGCGCCGAGGACTGCGGCAACGGGATCATCGACGACGGCGAAGACTGCGACGGCACGAACCTCGGCGGGGCGAACTGCGTGGGCCTGGGCTTCGACTCGGGCACGCTGGCCTGCGACGGCAGCTGCCTGTTCGACGTCTCGGCCTGCGAGAGCATCGAGGAGTTCTGCGGCGACGGGATCATCAACGGCACCGAAGAGTGCGACGGCGCCGAACTGGGCGGGGCGACCTGCGAGGCCCAGGGCTTCGACGGCGGCTCGATGGCCTGCGACGCCAACTGCATCCTCGACAGCTCGGGCTGCACCACCAACCCCAGCGACACAATCATCGACTTCGAGGACGGCATGATCCCGCCGGGCGTCCAGAGCGGGGGCGCCCAGAACTGGGGCCTGAGCCAGACCCTGCCCTACGAGGGCGTCTACGGGGCCGAGAGCGGGGACATCTCCGACAGCCAGGGCTCCTGGGTGCAGGTCACCGCCAACTTCCCCGCGGGCGGATCGGTCAGCTTCTACCGCTACGTCAGCAGCGAGAGCGGCTGGGACTACGGGCAGTTCTTCATCGACGGCGCGATGCAGGACGAGTGGTCGGGCACCGTGCCGTGGGGGCAGGTCAGCTACAACGTGACGGCGGGCGCGCACACGCTGCGCTGGGTCTACGACAAGGACGGCTCGCTCTCGAGCGGGAGCGACCTGATGCGCATCGACTACATCGTGCTGACCGGCGGGACGATTTAACCCCCACAGGCGGCAGGCGGCGATGGCCTCGTCGATGCCGGTGACGGGGGCGACCCTCGAGGCATGGCGATCGAGAAGGGTGAGAAGCCTTCGCTCTCGCGCAGGCCTCGCGTCATGCACGGATCGGGCTCGACGCCCACGGCGGGGCAGGTCGTCGCCCAGGCGCGCTCGAGCTCCTCGCTCGACCCACGCTGGACTCGGACGGGAAAGCAGGGGGTGCAGCTCAGATCATCGAAGGCGCTCGCGGCCAGCACGAACACCACCGTCCCCGACCTCCGGTCACCCCAGAGCGAATGGAGCGAGGTGCTGCCCTGGTCGTCGTCCGCGAACACCTCGAATTGCGGCGGCTCGCCCAGGGCCGCGGGCATCAGCCGCTCCATCCTTCGCCAGTCTCGCTCCGCGAGCGCCTGGTTGGTCGCGCGAACTCGGCCGGCGACCTCCTCGGGCACCTCGGCGCAGTCTCGGGTCTCGTCGTCCTCGACCGAGTCGTGGTCTTCGACGAGGACGTCGGTGCGGACGCGCTCGCCGCTGTCGACCTCGATCCAGTGGAGCGCGAGGCTGCCAGCCGAGATGCCGTGGGCGCGGTGTCTGGCGTAGGGGACGGCGACCACGCTCCCGTCACTCGTGATCGCGGGTGTGCCCTCGGCTGCAACGAAGGCGCACCCGCCCCGGGTCTCGATCACCAGGCGGGGAGGCGAAGCATCGACGGCTGGGGGCGCGACGACCTCGGTGTTCTCGGCGGTCTGGCGCGCTGTCGGTGGGCCCTCGGGCCCTCGCACGCAGCCGAGCGGACCCGCGAGCAGTGCGGCCATCGCCAACCCGCTGACGCTCCTGCGCATCGAACTCCAGCATAGCAGAGCCGGCTTCGCGCAGAGGACACTAGCAGGACATCGGAGAAGTCCTCACGACACCTCGCTTGGTCTTTTCGCCGAGCTCTTTGTCGCCAAAACTTGCGGTGGGATCCACCACAGCGGCGTTTTGGCTCCGCGATCTCGACGAAAATCCACGGCGCGAGGAGCCGCGATGACTTCTCCGATGCCCTACCGAGAAAGGCAGCCGCCCACGGGTTCAGCGCCAGCTGAGTCCGTGGACGATGCTTTCGTGGATCATGGGTCCCGGCGCGGCCGGGGTGGGCGACTGCTAGCTCCGCGTGCGCACCCGCAGGGTCACGATGTCACGGACCACGGGGCTCGGGCCGAACGCGACGGGCTCGGCCAGCTCGAAGCCGGCGAAGCGGTCGAGGGCGGTGTGCACGAAGACCTCGCTCTCGAGCCGGGCCAGGGCCGCGCCCGTGCAAAAGTGCCGGCCGTAGCCGTAGCCGAGGTTGTCCTTGGGCTTGCGCGCGGGGTCGAAGCGGGCGGCGTCCTCGAAGGCCTCCTCGTCGAGGTAGACCGCCGGGAAGAACACCATCACCCGCGAGCCGCGGGGGAGCTCGACGCCGGCGACCTCGGCGTCCTCGGTCAGGTAGCGGAGGGTCCCCGACTTGCCGAAGCTGTCGTGGCGCAGCAGCTCCTCGAGGGCCGTCGGGATCAGCTCGCGCTGGGCCCGGATCGCGGCCTCGCGCTCCGGCACGCACAGCAGGTCCTTGAACACGAAGGTGAAAAAGTGCGTGGTCGTCAGGATGCCGCCGTTGATCAGCATCGCGACCAGGCCGAGGAGCTCGTTGTTGCTGAGCCCGTCGCCCTGGGCCTCGGCGCGCAGCAGGGTGCTCAGCAGGTCGTCGCCGAGCTGCTCCCGACGCGCGGCGACCAGGGCCTCGATGCGCGCGAGGCCGGCGACGACGACGGGCGCGACGGTGGCGAAGCGCTCGGGGGTCATCGCGGGGTCGTGGAGCATCGAGAGGTTGTTGGCGAACTCGAAGAAGGCCTCGTGCTCGTCCATGGGGACGTCCATCATCGCCGCGATCGCGCGCACGGGGATGTGCTCGGCGAAGGCCCGACCGTCGAGGACCCCCTCGTGCGTGTGCTGCTCGAAGGCCTCGTCGATGATCGCCTGGATCGCCGGGCGGAGCTTGGCGATGGCCGCGGGGGCGAAGGCGGGCGCGACGGCCCGGCGGACCCGGGCGTGGTCCTCGGCCCCGAGGCGCTGGAAGCTGCCCTCGATGGGTCCGCGCAGGGACTCGGGCATCATGGCCTCCGGCGCGGGCAAGCCGGCGGCGCGGGGATCGGGGGTCAGGCGCGGATCCTTGAGCACGGCCTTGGCGTCGGCCATGCGCGAGACCACGTAGAAGTCGGGTCCGGGCCAAAAACACAGCCGATTGCGGCGCATCTGAGCGTAGATGGGCGCGGGGTTGGCGTTGGCCTCGGCGCTCGTGGGGTCGTAACCAAAGAGGGGAACTCCAGGGACAGGCGCGGTGTTGGAAGGGCTGAATTCCATCGGCGGAGTAGAGCAGAAGGCTCTGCCTTGGGCGTCCCGTGGAGATGGCAAAGAGCCGATCGCCCGCCCATAACCGAGCAGACGAAAGAGGGGATTCTCGCTTTGGTGGATCGGCTCCTTCCTCGGGTTGGGGGTCCGGTTTGGGGTGGCCTCCAGTGTCGATTGAGCGTGGATCTAGAATGACCCGTCATTCTCATTTGGTGGTCTCGAAATGCGCGTGGTGCCAGGCCGACCTCCAGGTAGGCGTAAAATCGAGCGCTGGTTTTAACCACTCTTTATCGCGCAGCTATGCGTATTTTTTGGCCCGCCCACCGACCGGGGCGCGGTCCCGCCGGGAGGCCAGCGGATCTACGAGTGGGCTGAAAATCGCCTGTTCGAGGCCATTTGGCCACGAAATTGCGCTCGCTCTATCTCGGCCTCCGAGCGACAGTAGCCGGACAGACAAGCCTAGCGAAGGATTGCGAGTTTCATGAAAGATCTACAAAACAGTTGGTACGTCGCGTCGTGGTCGCGAGACATCGGCATTGGTGAGCCCTACGCCATGTCGATACTGAATCAGCCGCTCGTGCTCTGGCGGACGCCCGAGGGAGAGATCCGCGCGCTCGAGGATCGCTGCATGCACCGGGGGGCGCCCCTGTCCCTCGGGCGCTGCGTGGGCAAGGGGCTGCGCTGCAGCTACCACGGCCTGGTCTTCGACGACGGCGGCCAGGTCGTGCAGATCCCTGGCCGGGACTCCGCGCCGCCGCAGGCCCGGGTGCGCAGCTTCCCGGCCGTCGATCGCCACGGGTGGATCTGGGTGTGGATGGGCGAGGCCGAGCGGGCGAGCCCGGACCGGATCCCCGACATGATGCCCCTCGACACGCCCGACTATCACCTCGGGCCGAGCACCTACGACTTCGACGCCGAGGCGCGCTTGGTCCGGGAGAACCTGCTCGACTACAGCCACATCCCCTTCCTGCACGCGGACAGCTTCGGCATCAGCGAGGACTGGGCGACGACGCCGGTGGGCCTGACCGAGCTCGACGACGGGGTGGAGTACCGCCGCTGGGTGCTCGACCAGCCCCTCGTCCCGGGCTCGCCGCTGCGCATGGACGTGTACTCGGTGTTCTCCCTGCGCGTGCCGGGCATCATCCGGCTGTGGAACGGCTACTACCCCCTCGGCACGGCGGCCGAGCTCGACCACGGCGTGCCGCCGGAGGATTACCCGGGGGTCAAGAACGTCAACTCGAGCAGCCAGGCGGTGACGCCGATGACCGACAAGACGACGCGCTACTTCTTCTCCTGGGGTCCGCGCAAGGACTGCGGCGACGAGACGATCCGCGACGGGCTCATCGCGATCGCGGGGATGGCCTTCGCCGAGGACAAGATCATGGTCGAGGCCCAGCAGCGGGAGTTCGACCGGGCGCCCGAGCGCGGGCTGCTGGCGCTGCCCTCCGACGAGGGCATCAACACCTACCGCAAGGTCATGGCTCGCTTCCTGCGTGAGGCTGGCGAACTCGGCGACGCGTAGGGCTTCGCGGCTTCGCCCCCGCTCGCGGGCGCGGGGGCGGGGGCGAGGCCCTCGCTAGCGCGGAGCGAAGCCCGTGCACGAGCTGGTGATCTGCAGGCTCACGTTCGAGGACGCCGAGTAGCTCGACACGCCCTTGCCGCCCTCGGTGATCCACATGAGGTCGCCAGCGTCCATGTAGTAGTTGGTGCTGGTGTTCGAGCTCAGCGAGGTCGAGGTGCCGCTGCTGAAGCCGGGGTTGTCTCCGAAGAACAGCTTCACCGTGTTGGGGCAGTTGTTGTAGAGGTTGACGGTGACCCGGCTGGACCCGGCGCTGGCGCTGCCGCCCGAGGACGAGGGGGCGGCGGCCGCCGCGGCCGCTGCGGCGGCGTCGGCTTCGGCCTGGGCTTGACGCCGGGCCTCCTCGCGCTGGCGGGCGAGCTCGGCCAGGCGGGCTTGCTCCTCGCGCCAGGCCCGGTGCTCCTCGGGGTGGTGCTCGGCGAACCACGGCTCGGCCCCGGACCAGAACGAGGCGACGATCGCCTTGTCCTCTTCGGCCATCTGCGGGCCGCAGCTCTCGGCGAAGCGCACCCGCAGCGAGGGGTCGGGCCACATGTCGCCGTCGAGGTCGTCGTACTCCGGCTCGGGCATGCCCTGGATGAGCCCCGCCGCGGTGACGCAGGCGTCCTCGAGCACGTCCTCGGGCGCCTCGGCGCACTCCGTGGCGAGCATGGCCAGCTCGAGGACCACGGACGGGGGCTCGAGCAGCTCGGCGCGCAGGACCAAGAGCGGCCCGAAGGCGGGCTTGCTGTCGAGGCAGCCGCGCTCGAGCAAGGTGGCGCGGAAGTCCATGCGCGCGAGGGTCAGTCGGTCTCCGGAGCTGGGCAGGCTCGCCGGGCGGACGCTGGCCCACGCGTCGAGGGCCTCGCGGGTATAGGTCGCCCGGTCGTAGCCCGACAGGGACTCGGGCAGCTTGGGCGACTCGCCCGCGTCGACGCGATCGAGGTAGGCCCGGTGCTCCCAGTCGAACTGCCACAGGTAGACGAGGTAGTCGCCCAGCGCCTCCGAGTCGGGGGAGGTCGCCGCGAGGCCCTCGCTGCGCCGACGCTCGAGCTCGCTGCGCGTGGTCGCGGGCGCCTCGCTGGCGCCGACGAGGCTCTGTTCGCTGGCCCAGTGGGTCTGGCTCAGGCAGCCGGCGAGCCCCAGCCCCACTCCCAACACCGCGATCAGTGTCGGTATTCTTCGATTGTCCATGGTGGGCGAACGCTAGCAGCCTGAGCGGCGCGAGGGCAAGGCGCAGCGACTGGGAAGCTCAATGTGAATCGAGCTGTGGCGATTTGGGAGGGGCGAGAACGACATGATTGACGCCGCTCGTGCCGAAGGGCGAACCTCGTGGCGTGAAGCGTAGACAGATCGGCGCGCCGCCGCCTCGCTCCCTGATCGCCGCGCTCGGCCTCGCCACCGTCGTGGCGACGACGACGGGCTGCGGCGACTCGGACTGCGCGGTGACCATGACGGTCTCGGACTCGGTCAACGAGGCGGTCGACTACGACAGCACGGGCGAGAACCTGTGCTCCAAGTCCGAGCTCTCGGGCCTCGTGATCCTCGAGAGCTACCGCGACCTGGGTACGGGGGCGACCACGGGCACCATCACCGGCTTGCAGGTCAACGTCCAAAACCCGACCCTGGACAACGGGACCTTCCCGGCGACCGTGGTCGTCAACTCCCTGTCCCACCCCACGGGCTTTCAGAGCGACGCGTGCACGATCACGGTGAGCAACGTCGAGGTCGAGGACTGGACCGTGACGGACTACGTCAACTATGACGCGACGGTGGTGTGCTCCGAGGCCCTCGGGTCCCCGGGCTCGTCAGCCTCGATCGACCTTGGACCCACGACCTTCCGGGGGCACGTGCTCGATGAGTAGGCAGAAGATGGACGAGGTGCCGCGCTGGCGGCGGGCGTGGGCGCTGAGCCTGGCGATGATCCTGGTGACCGCGCCGCTGGGCGCGAGCCCGGCGTGGGCGGGTGAGGGGGCCGCCGTCGAGGCACCGGCCGAGGCTGAAGCTGAAGCTGAAGCTGGGGCCGAAGCCGAGGCTGACGAGAGCGCGGGCTCGAGCGCGGACGGCTACGACGAGCAGGTCGACGTGGGCTGGGAGGACCCGGGGCCCGAACAGCCGAGCACCGGCCCCACGGTGACCATCGAGGTCCACGATCACCTGCGCCCAGTCTACCTGCTCCCCGCCGGGACCACCGAAGGCAGCGCCGCGGCGCTGTGCGAGGCGCCCTGCGACCGGCGCGTCGGGGACCTCAGCGGCCAGTTCGTCCTCGACGGACCGCGCCGCAACGGCTCCAAGCCCTTTAGCCTCAGCGGCGGCGACTCCCTGCGCCTGGTCGCCAAGGGCGGCAACCCCAAGCGCAAGACCCAGGGCATCGTGGTCATCGCGTTGTCGGCGGTCACGGCCATCGGCCTGGCGATCACGCCCACGCGGGTCAACATGCGCCGCGGCATGGGCTTGACGCTGTGGGGCGCGGCCGGGGTCATCGGCCTGGGCGGCATCGGCTCGGGCGTGGCGCTGATCCGCTTCTCGCGGACCCAGGTCAAGGTCCTGTCCGAGTAGCCGGGCTACTCCGCCAGCAGCTCTTCGATCAGCGCTTCGATCTCGCTGGGGTTGAAGCTGTTGCGGATCGCCCGGATGGTCAGGTCCTTGCCGACGATGACGTCGCGCGGGTAGGGGTAGCCGACGCCGGCTGGGTAGGCGACCTTGTCGAGGGTGTAGCCGTCGTCGGTGATGATCGGGAAGGTGACCCCGGTCTGCTCGATGAAGTCTTCGATCTCGGGCGGGTTCTCGCCCTGGTGCAGGCCCCAGACCTTCACGCCCTGATCCTGGTAGGGCTGCCACACGGATTGTTCGAGCTCTGGCAACTCCAGGCCGCAGATGGGTCAGAACAGGGCGAAGTAGGAGAGCACCAAGACCTTGCCCTCGAGGCCCTCGAGGCCCAGGGGGTCGAGGAAGGCGTAGTCCTCGGTCAGGCTCTCGCCGACGTCGAGGAGCCAGATGTCCTGGGCGACGAGGCCGACTTGGTAGCTGGCGTGGTAGAGGTCCGGATCGTCGGTCTCGATCACGAGGATGGCCGCGCCGCTGTCCGGCGCGGGCGGGGCGTAGGCCAGCTCGAAGGCGCCCTTGGACCCCGGCGCGATGGTCATCGGCAAGTCGGCGAGGACCGAGAAGGACTCGTGGAGGGGGTAGACCTCGCTGACCACCAGGGGTTCGAGGCCGCGGTTTTCGATGACCACGACGCGGTCGCTGGCCTCGGTGGCCTCGAAGGCGAACAGCTCCTCGTCGATCCACGCGTCGGGGGCCGTGACGCCGGGCTGGAAGTCGAGGACGTGCATGCCCTCCCACTCGCCGACGAGCATCATGGTGCCGTCGAGGACCACGGCCAGGTCCTGCTCGAAGTCGGGGTAGGGGACGACGCGCTCCGTGGCCAGCAGGCTCAGGTCCTCGGCGTCGTGGACGGCGCTGTAGGTCCACGCGGCGACGGCCAGGAGCTCGCCGTCGGCGTCGACGGCCTGGGCCGAGCCGTGCATGCTCTGCTGGCTGAGGAGGCTGGGCGCCGCCGGGTCGGCGAGGTCGTAGCTGGCGATGCCGTCCCCGCCGAGGGCGACGAACAGCCGGCCCTGGTCGACGTCGAGGTGCCGGGGCGAGCCGGGGGTCGGCGTCGAGCTCAGGAGCGCGGGGGCGTCGAGCTGGGCGACGTCGACGACGTGGATGAAGCCCTCGGCGTCGGCGACGTAGGCGAACTCGTCGACGAGCGCGATCTCGATGGCGTTGCCGAGGGCCCCGAGGGCTCCGACGCCGCCTACGGGCGCGGTGTCGAGCTGGCCGGTGAGCGGATCGGTGGCGAAGATCTCGAGCCCGCGCTGGTGCTCGGTCACGAACACATGGTGGTCGCGCCAGACCAGGCCCTCGAACAGGCGCTCGGCGTCGACGAACTCGAACAGCTCGCTGGCGTTGGCCCAGGGATCGTCTGGCGGCACGGGTCCGTCGACGTCGACCACGTGGCCCTCGAGGCGGGCGTGCCCGCCGTAGCTGTCGCCGTGGTGGGCGAGGTAGAGCATGCGCTCGCCGCCGGGCAAGAAGGCGCCGAAGTCGAGGTTCTGGCAGCGGCCAGGGATGACCGCGAAGTCCTGGGGATCCGCGGGATCGCTGAGATCGTCGATGCGGGCCCCGAAGCCGCCGCAGTTGACCGCGAAGCGCTCGCCGTCCCAGGCGGTGGCGACCACTTCGTCGCCGTGCGCTGGCGCGACGTAGACCAGGGGATCGTCGTAGAGCGGAGGCTCCGGGCCGGTGCCGGACCCGGCCTCTTCCTCTCCTTGCTCCGTGTCGCCGCGGGTCGAGCTCTCGGTTTCGCTCGCGCCCCGGCTGTCCGTCTGTGCGTCGTCGCTGTCACCACCTGACGAGTCCGTACAATTGGGACAATCGGCCCCATCGGCCGCCTCGGTGTCGTCGCAATCGCTGCCAGGGTCAGGCTCGAGCGCGCAGCCCAGGGCCCCCGCGAGGCCGCCCAGGGCCGCGAGGGCCACGGACAATCGGGCGCTCGCGCTCGGGCAGATGACGCTTCGTGGGTGCTTCACGGCTAGACCTCGCGGTAGCGAAGCAACGGGCTCGAGCCCGGGTCCGTTACCGGCGCCCAAGTCGAGATCTCCATGCGCGCCCTCGAATTCGCGCCCAGGGGGGAAAATTGCCAGAAAACGCTCGGGATGGCTCGTCTTCGCCTGGGGTGTCCTACAATCCCCGGGCATGCCGGAGCACGCCATCGTGATGGGCGGCAGCGTCGCGGGGCTGTGCGCCGCCGCTGCCCTCGCAGACCGCTTCGAGAAGGTCACCCTGCTCGAGCGGGACCCCGTGCCCACGGAGGTCCGCCCGCGCAAGGGCACGCCGCAGTCCTGGCACGCGCACCTGCTGCTGACGAGCGGACAAAAGGCCCTCGACGATCTGTGCCCGGGCCTGCTCGCCAGCCTCGACGAGCGCGGCGCCGTCGGGGCCGACGCCGGCAAGAACTTTCGCTGGTACATGTCCGGCGAGTGGCGACCGGTGTTCGAGTCCGGCCGCCACGTCCGCCTCCAGACCCGCTCGTTGCTCGAGACCTGCCTGCGCGAGAAGGTCGCGGCCAAGAACGTCGAGCTGCGCTTTGGGGCCAAGGTCGACGCGCCCATCCACCGCGACGGCCAGGTCGTCGGCGTGCGCCTCGAGGACGGGAGCGAGCTCGAGAGCGAGCTGGTCGTCGACACCATGGGGCGCGGGACCAAGACGCCGACCTGGCTCGAGGAGTGGGGCTACCGCCGACCCCCGCGCCAGGCCGTGCGCGTGGATCTGGCCTACTGCTCCGGGCTCTTCGAGGTCCGCGAGGGGCTCTTCCCCGGGGTCTCGGCCTTCCTCATCGGCGCCCAGCCGCCGCGCCTCAAGCGGGGCGCCGCGGCCTTCAAGGTCGAGGGCGGGCGGTGGATGATCACCTTGTTCGGCTACCACGGCGACCACGCCCCGCTCGAGTTCGAGGACTTTTGCGAGTGGGCCAAGACGGCCGCGTGCGCGGAGGTCCACCACCTCCTCGACGGCGCCACGCTCCAGGGCAAGCTGCGCCGCTTCAAGTACCCCCAGCAGCTGCGCAGCCGCTACGACAAGCTGCGCAGCTTCCCCGGCCGCTACCTGGTGCTCGGCGACGCGGTGTGCAGCTTCGACCCGGTGTTTGGCCAGGGCATGTCCGTGGCCGCGCGCGAGGCCATGATCCTCGGCGAGCTCATCGACAAGCAGGGCGTGGGCGTGCGCCACCGCAGCTTCCAAAACGCCATCGCCCGGGTCATCGACGACCCCTGGCAGATGGCGACGACGGAGGCCTACAACTGGCCGGAGACCACGGGCTGGAAGCCGGCGGGGGCCAAGCTGCTCCAGCGCTTCACGGCTCGCCTGCACGAGAAGGCGGCCGAGGACCCGGAGCTCTACGACGCCTTCCTCGACGTCGTGCACCTCAACGAGCGCCCGGCCTCGCTGTTCAAGCCGCGGGTGCTGCGGCGCGTGATGTTCGGGGCGCGGGCGGTGCCGGCCAAGTCGCTGCCGCCGGCGAGCGATCCCGCCGTCGAGCCCGAACCGGGCGCTTGAGCGCGGCCTTCGTCAGCGGACTTCGTTTTGGGTGCCCTCGCCCGCGGTGATGAACAGCGCCGTGGCCCGCTCGGCGACCCTGGCCGTGTGCCACACCCCCGGCGGGTTGATGGCGGCCTGGCCCGCGCGCAGCTCGTGCTCGACGCGCTCGCCCTCGGCGTCCTCCTGGATCAGCGTCAGGGCCCCCTCGACGACGTAGACCAGCTCGGCGCCCTTGGGGTGCATCTCCCAGGTGCTCCAGTCCTCGGTGAAGGTGTGCACGGCGACCAGGCGACCCTCGGCGCCGTCGCTGGCGTGGGCCTGGCCGTAGCGCATGTACCAGTCCATGGTCCCGTCGAACACGGGCTGCACCTCGGCCGTCGCGCCGAGGCCGAGGTGGACGGGGTTGCGCTCGAGATCGATGGGGCCGGGCTCGGGGACGTCGGACTGCGCCTCGCTCATGGCCGGGATGCTACCAGAGCGCGGGGATGACGCGTGCGTGGGCCTCAGCGCTTGTTGGGCGGAAGCGGACGACCGTCCTGATCGAGGGTCTTCCAAAAGCGCGGCCAGTCGTCGATCTCGACCATCGAGGGCAGCACCTCGTCCCAGTTGTGGGGGTAGGTCCGCTTGATGAACTCGACGACGGCCTTGGGCGTGGGCGCCTCGAGGAAGTGGGCCTCCATGGGCGGGAACTCGTACCGGAACTTGCGCAGCTCCATCAGGTGTTCTCCTGATCCCACAGCACCTCGTCGTAGCCGAACTTCTGGGCGACGGCGCGGGCGAGCACGAACATGTAGTCGCTGAGGCGGTTGAGGTAGCGGCAGGCCTCGCCGCGCACGGGCTCGACGGCGGCCAGGGCCACGACCTCGCGCTCGGCTCGGCGGCACACGGTCCGCGCGAGGTGGGCGAGGGTCCCGGTCGGCCCGCCGCCAGGCAGGATGAAGCTGCGCAGGGGCTCGAGGGGCTCGTTGAGCCGGTCGATGGCCTGCTCGAGGGCGGTCACGTGGCGCGCTTCGATCTTGAGCTTGACCTCCTCGGGCGCGTCGGCGGCCTTGGGCGTGGCCAGCTCGGCGCCGAGGTTGAACAGCTCTTGCTGGATCCGCCCGAGCTCGCGGTCGAGCTCGGCGACGAAGCCGTCGCCGGACTCGCGCAGGGCCTGGCCCGCGCCGTCGCGGCTCAGCTCGAGGCGGACCATGCCGACGGTGGCGTTGAGCTCGTCGACGTCGCCATAAGCGCGCACGCGGGGGCTGCTCTTGGGCACGGTGTCGCCGCTGGCGAGCATGGTTTGGCCCGCGTCGCCGAACTTGGTGTAGACCTTGGAGATGTAGACCACGGCGGCGGGAGGATAGCAGCCGAGGGGCCCGCGACGCCCGGGTGGGGAGGTCGTGAGCTAGCCGGTTCAGCTCAGAGCTCCGTGTCGCCGGGATCCAGCAGCAGCGTCGCGCGCATGGAATTGTCTTCGTTGACCGGCTTGGGCCTCGGGCCGCGCAGGTCCCAGGTGCCCGCGCCCTGGCCGTGCACGCGCAGCCACGAGGTCTGCTCGGGGGGCGGGCCGGCGACGATCTCGGCCCCGGCCTCCTCGGGCAGCAGGGCGCAGGCGAGCAGCAGCTTGGCGTCGAGGTCGGCGCGGCGGCGGGCGAGCACGGCGAGGGGACCGCGGTCCGAGACGGCGAGGGGCCGCGGGTGCAGGGGGATCGCGGCGACGAGGGCGAGCACGGTGTCGACGAGGGCCGCGCCCGCGAGCGCGGCGAGGCGCTCGCGGATCGGCCCGAGGTCGGCGCGGTCGGCCTCGAGCAGCTGGGCGTGGGCGTCGCGGGAGCCGAGATCCAGGCGCCCGCGGTAGTCGAGGGACTGCTGCAGGCGATGCCCGGCGAGGGCCGCGGCCCGGCGCTGCGCCGCGGCGATGGCCGGGCGCTCGACGGCCACGTCGAAGCAGACCTTGCCCTTGGCCGGCTCCCCGCCGGGGCTGGCGAGGGGCACGGGCGACCACCAGCTGTGCCGCGTCCACACCAGGTCGTCGGTGCGCCCCGAGTGCGAGATCCACAGACGGCCGAGATCGCCGTGGCCCTCCCCGGGGGTGTACTCGACCCGGGCCTCGCCGGGGGCGTGCTCGGCCTCGTCTTCGTCTTCGTCGACGGGCTCCGGGGGCGCGTCGAGGATCCCGTCGAGCCAGCGCAGGGCGTCGCTGATCCGCCACTGGCTGGGGTCGCTGCCGGGGAAGCGATCGTGGATGGTGCGCAGGCGGGCGAACTCGGGGCCGACGAGGCGCTCGAGGACCATGCGCGCGAGCTCGAGGAGGTCCTTGAGGCCGCGCTCGTAGATGGCCCGGGCGAAGCCGCTGGCGCCCGGGGTGCGATCGAAGAACACGAGCACGCGGTGGCCCTCGATCTCGATGAGGTCGACGTCGACGAGCTCGGAGCTGGCGCGCAGGTAGCAGGGCAGGACCATGCGCAGCGCGGCGGCGAGGGGCACGAGGACCTCGAGGGGGAGCTCCTCGCTGGGGACCCCTAGCTTGGCTTGGGGCTCGGCGTTGGGCTCGGTCTCGGCTTCGACTCCGGGCGGCGGCCGCGGGTCCGCGCCCGTCGCGACCAGGCACACGTCGGTGCCGTAGTGCACCGGCCGCGGCTGCTCGTAGTGGCGGTGGTCGCTGAGCTTGGGCCCCGGCGCGTAGCGGCGCACGCCGTGGAGGTGCTCGCCGACGCGGGCGTGGGCCAGGGACACCGGCAGGCCGCGCCCGCCGAACTCGCGCTCGGTCCACTCCGCCGGGGCCCCGAGCGCGACGCTGGTCGTGCGGTCCGGGGTCGTGCGCTCGCGGCTGTCGAGCTGCTCGGCGGCGATGGTGTGCACGACCTCCCGGCCGTCCTCGCTGGCCTCGCCGCGGTCGTTGAGGATCATGAAGCGCCCGCGCGGGTGGATGAAGATGCGCCCGGGGGCGTACACGGCCGGGGCGACGGCGCGGTCGAGGGTCGCGAGCACCTCGGAGGTCCCGGCGTCGACGACCTGGGTCTGGGAGTCCGTGTCGCTGACGCAGTGGGCGTCGATGGGCTGGCCGAGGGCGCCCTCCTTGACCGAGCGCAGCAGGGTCCGCGGGGCGATGGCGTCGCTGCGCGCGTCCATGGTCAGGACCTCCCGGCGGCGCAGGTTGTCGCCCAGGCGGGCGATGGTCTCGTCGACGAAGCGGGCCCCGAAGCGCTCGCGCAGGGCGTCGAGGTCTTGCTCGCGGCCCATCGCGCGGTCGAAGTGGCGCTGGCGAACCACCCGCGGCTCCGCCAAGGGCACGGCGCGGGGCAGGGCGGCGACCAGCTCGCGGCGCTCGGCGTCCTCGGCCTCCTCGTGCAGCACCATCTCCTCGTCGCCGGGCGGGGCGAGGACGAGGACCACGGGGGACTCCGGCGAGAAGCCGCCCTGGTCGAGGTCGGTGTCGAGGCCGACGCCCGCGTGGGCCAGGCGCGCGGCCTCGCGGTGGACCTCGGGGTAGGTGCCCTCGACGATCACGATCGCGGCGTCGCGGGGGTCCTCGCGGTGGTGCCGGCGCAGGTTGCCGAGGTCAAAGGCGGCCCGGCGGACGTCCCGGTGGGCGTCGCCGGCCAGGCGCAGGTGCCAGGGCAGCTCGGCGTCGTCGCAGGCCTGGGCGAGCACGCCCAGGGGGATGTCGACGCCGAGACCGTCGACCAGATCGCGGCGACGCAAGAGCAGCTGCGCCCGGGTCTGGGCGCTGTCCTCGGAGAAGGTCCGCAGCGGCACGGCGAGCACGTGCTTGGCCCACGCGTCCATGCCCGAGGCGCCCGCGCCCGCCGTGGCCAGGAGCGCGGCGGGGTAGGGGGCCTCGTGCAGGCGGTCGAGCAGGGCCCACAGCCGGCGCATGACCAGCTGCAGGTGCATCTCGGTCACCCCGGTGAAGCCGTCGACGTCGTCGGCGACGATCAGCCCGAGGCGGGCGAGGTACTCGTCGGTCCGCGGGTCGCACAGCACCTCGGCCTCGCAGCGCTCGAGGTCGGCGACGACGATGGCCGGGGTGCGGTCGGACACCAGGGTGCTGGCGAGGTCCTCCCCGGCCACGCACACCTGCACGTTCCAGCGCGCCGAGGACGACGCGATGGCCCGGGCCAGGGTGTCGGCCCAGCGCCGGGCGAGGGCGCGGTCGCGGACGATGACCAGCGAGGTCGCGCCCCGGTCAAAGTAGACGTGGAGGGCCGCGAGCAAGGTCGCGGTGGTCCTTCCCGAGCCCTCGGCGGCGAGGATCAGCGCGTGCGGGGTCGAGCTGTCGCTGCGCTGGACCACGCTCGCGGCCCGCTCCTCCTCGAGGCTGGGCACTTCGCCGCGCTCGGGCCCGACCTGCATGCTCCACAGCTGGCCCAGGTGCTCGAGGAGCTCGGCCTGGTGGGCCCAGGGCCGGGCCTCGCCGGTGAGGTCGGTGAAGATCTCGCGCACCAGCGGGGCGATGGTCGGGGGGAAGTCGACGCGCTCGCCGGGGTCGGCCTCGCGGCGCTCGAGGGGCTCGAGCTCGACTCCGGGGCGCAGGGCCTCGAGGGCCGCGCGCAGGCGCTCGAGGGCGGTCGTCGCCGGGTTGAGCTCGAGCTCCTCGTCGTCTTCCTCCTCCTCGTTGCGCTTGTCGGCGACGGGCTCCTTGCCCGTGACCATGAGGTGAAAGAGCAGGGACCAGGCGAGCATGCCCCCGGCCACCCAGGCGCCGGGGGCGGGGACGTGGTCGCGGGTCGCCGAGGACAGCAGCCCGAGCTGGAGCTGGCCGTCGATGCTGGCCAGATCGGCGACGCCGGCCAGGGCGACGCCGGCCAGGGCGTGGACGGGGATGAGCAGCACCAGGGCGCCGACGATCCATCGGCGGAAGCGCCGGTCGGCCCGGCGCGTGGTCGAGGCGCCGACCCAGGGAAAGTAGCGGGGCAGGTCCCGGCGGGGCTCGGAGAAGCGCAGCTGACCCGCGCCGAACACGTCGAGGAGGATCAGCACGGCCAAGAACACCGCGCCCCAGACCGCGGCGTGGACCAGCAGGGCGAAGCCGGTGTGGTCGGCCAGGGGCGCTGCGCCCCACAGCCAGCTGCGATCGAGGAGCCGCCACTCGAACCACCCGACCCGGGCCCAGACGTCTTCGGGGATCCACGCGGGCCGATGCATGAACCCGCGCAGCAGCGGATCGACGACCCGGCCGAGGGTGTAGAGGACCACGCAGGCGAAGGCGCTGGTGGTCACCGTGGCCCCGGGGCTGGGGGAGTCGGGGGCCCGGAGCCGGCGCCACAGCAGGCCGATGACCAGCAGCATGGCCGCGGCGGACAGCAGCATCGGCACGACGGTCGAGGCCGGGATGTCGAGGAGCAGCTCGACGGGGTCCCCGAGCAACAGCCGGGCGTCGGACAGGCTGTCGGGGATGCCGTCGGCGAGGGAGTCGGGCAGGGGAGGCTCGCCCATGATCTGCTCGCGGAGGGCGTCGGCGAGCTCGGCGGGGAGATCGGGGGGCAGGTCGGAGACGGGCGCGCTGGGGTCGCCCTGACCGAGGAGGCTGGGATCTTCGAGGATGCGCTGGAGATCCTCGGCCGCGAGCCCGCCCGCGTCGACGAGCTCTCCGAGGCGCGCGCGCAGCTCGGGCGGGAGGTCGCGGGTCAGCCCCTCGGGCAGGTCGGCGAGCGGGTCTGCGGGCGGCGCATCGCTCGGCTCGGTGGGCGGGGCGGCCATCCTGCTAGACCATCGGACGATTCGGCCATGGGGACAAGCGTGGAAATTGGTGCGCCTGGCAGTCCGCGCAGTGTTTCCACCGCCCCCGGACTCCCCCGACGGCCCTTCGGCTCACCCGAGAGCGACCAAGCCCCGGGGCGTGGACCCTGAAATTGCCGCGAGGCCGCGGTTGCGCTGTCAGTGGCGCCGGGTCAAGTTGGACCGGTAATGCGTTGGATTGGCTCGCCCTCGACCCCGAATGCCCTCTTGGCTCTGATCTCGGCCTCGGCCCTCGCCCTCGTCCCGGGCTGCGGTGACGACAACGGCGAGGGTGGTGGCGACGACGAGGTCGGCGAGACCGCGACCACCGACTCCGATTCGGAGTCCAGCGGCGACTCGGAGTCGGGGAGCGGCTCGGAGTCGGGGAGCGGCTCGGAGTCCTCGGAGACGGCGACGGACACGGACACGGAGACGGCGACGGACACGGAGACGGCGACGGATACGGAGACGGCGACGGACACCGGCGAGACCGGGACGGACACCGAGACGAGCACGGACACCGGCGAGACCGGGACGGACACCGGGACCGACACCGACACCGGCGAGACCGGGACGGACACGGAGACGAGCACGGACACCGGAGACGAGTTCGCCCCGTGGATCCTGACCGTCGACGAGCCCGACCAGACCACCGACGTGCTCAAGCAGATCAGCATCGTCCCCGGCGAGGTCGGCCAGACCACGATCATCTGCGACGACATCGAGCTGCCGCCGACGGTCCCGGACAACACCGCCTTCACCTCGCTGACCTTCAACAGCAACCAGCTCTACGCCTCGGTCCGCAAGGTCTCCAACGGCGACACCATGCTGCTCATCGACCCTTGCCAGTGCGTGGCCACGGAGGTCGGCGAGTACGGCTTCACCGGGGTCAACGGCATCACCTCCAACGAGGTCCAGAACATGTTCGGGTCCTCCTCGACCTCGGACGTGATCATCGAGATCGAGGTGGCCACGGCGATGGCGGAGGTCCTCGCCCCGCTGCCCGGCGACTGGGGCTCGACGGGGCTGACCTGGTCGGACCCCATGGACAACGTGCTCTACGGCATCAACGCCAACAACGACCGGCTCTACACCTTCGACGGCGACGACGGCTCGGAGCTGGGGAACATCGCCATGAACGCGAACTTCAGCTCGGTGGGCATCGAGTTCCACCCGGGCGAGGACGTGCTCTACGCCTGCGGGATCGGGGGGCAGCAGCGCTCGCTGTTCTCGGTGGACGTGATGACGGGGGACGTGAACCTGGAGGCGGCGGACATCCTGGACGGGACCTGCGACAACCTCGCGGCGCCCTTTGGCCCGGTCGAGTGCATCCCGCAGTGATTTGGGCCCGCCACCAGGCGGACGAGCGGGCATACTCGGTGGATGGTGTCCGTGACCGGGTGGGCCGTGGGTGGATTGTTCGGGGTCGTCCTCGGCGTCGCGGCGCTCGTCGTCGGTAGAGTGCACCCAGAGCACCGCGGCTTCGATCCGCCAGAGCCCGACGCGAGCTGGGATCTGCCGGCGGTGCTGGTGCTGTCGACCTTCCTGGGCATGGGCGGGCTCCGCCCGCTGTGGTTGTTGGCGCGGAGCCTGCTGAGCTGAAGACGCGAAAAAGGGAGCGGCCTGCCGGGCAGGACCGCTCCCTCGGGTCGACGCGCGCGGATCAGTTTCGGCGTCGGCGGACGAAGCCTGCCAGGCCAAAGAGCAGCACGGTGCCGAGCAGGCCGCGGGGGTCGGCGCCGCCCTCGGTGCTGCAGTTGCAGCCCTCGCCGCCGCCGCCGCCGAGCTCGTCGCCGTCGGCCATCACGTCGCCGCTGTCTTCCTCGGCCGTGACCTCGTCGGCGGCGGTGTCGGACTCGGACTCGCTCTCGGACTCAGACTCGCTGTCCGTGTCGGTGGTCGGGTCTTCTTCGCCGGTGTCCGTGGTGGTGTCCGTGGTGGTGTCGTCCTCCATGCCCGTGGTCGTGGTGGTGTCGTCCTCCATGCCCGTGGTCGTGGTCGTCTCGTCCTCGCTGTCGTCGTCGTTGCTGGGGACGGGGTCGGGCTCGTTGGTGGTCGGCTCCGGGGTCACCGAGCAGTCGTTGAAGGCGCAGCAGGGGTCGAACTCGAGCCCGCCGAAGATCGTCGTGAGCGCTTGCTCGAGCTCGGTCTGGTTGTTGGCGTCGTAGTAGTTGTTTTGGCTGCCCGAGCCCCACTGGGCCATGTTCTGGAGCTGGGCCTGGGCGGCGGCCGTGTCCACGCCGTCGCCGAAGCCGATCACGTAGGTGGTGATGCCCGAGTTGTACATCTCCTCGAGCTCGCCCTGGACCTGGGCGTTGGTCGAGTAGCCGTTGTACTGGCCGTCGGTGATCAGGATGTTGAAGTAGAGGGTCTCGTCGGCGGTCGGGTAGGGCGCCATGTCGTTGTTCATGGTGCTGCCCGAGTAGGCCTGCTGGTAGTCCTTGACGAGCTGCAGGCCCAGGTGGGTGTAGGTGCCGGAGCCGGAGCAGAACCCGTTGCCGGCGCACTGCGGCATGTGGCTGAATGTCGGGGCGTCGAACTCGGGCGGGTTGGCCTGGCCGTCGTCGTAGTCCCAGGCGATCGGCGGGCCGCCCCAGGGGTCGGTGCAGCCCGGCTCGGTGCACGAGGAGTTGGGGTCGAGGGCCCAGGCGAAGTTGTCCTTGGAGCAGGGCCCGTAGCCGACGAGGACCCGGGGCTCGCCCGCGTCGTAGGCGGGCAGGTAGCCGGGGTCCTCCTCGAGGGACTCGGCGCCCGCGAGGTTTGGGGTGTCGTAACCAAACACCGTCAGGCCGAGGTGGGTGAGGTCCTCGGCGGTGCCCGTGCCGACGTCTATGTCGAACAAGCCCATCTCACCAACGAGGGCGCCCCCGGCTTGATCCCAGCCCGTCTCGCCCATGGCGCCGAACATGGTGCCGCCGTCGGTGTTGAGCATGGACGAGGAGGCGTCGAGGATGATCATCGCTCGGGGCAGACCGCCGACGCACTCGGGGGCGACCACGGACTCGATGATGTCGGTGACGATCTCGTTGAGCGCGGTCCCGAGCTCCTCGGGGGTGTTGCCGTCGATGGCGGCCGTGGTCCCGCCCGCGGCCGCGACCTCGTCAGCGGCGGCCTCGGCCTGGGGATCGCCCGCCACGGCGACGACGTAGGTCGGGATGTCCTGGTCGTCGTAGAGCGCGCCCGCGGTGATCGAGGGGTTTTGGCTCGCCGGCGAGAGCGGCGAGGTGCCGTCTTGGCTCGTCCACGAGCCGTCGGTCAGGACCACGTTGACGTAGGCCCGCGGGGTGTCGACCTGGTCTTCGGGGTGGTCGGCCTTGGTCTGGGCGATCTCGCTGGCGGCGCGGTCGAGGGCGCCCTTGGTCCACGTGCCGATACCAAACAGGCTGCCGTTGGCCGGGGCCGGCGTCGCGTCCAGGGCGTCGAGCAGGGCCTGGCCGTTGCAGGGGAGGTAGCTGGCCTGGTCGTCGTCCCAGTGCACGTCGATGACCTGGCCGTCGACGATGCCCGAGCTGTCGTCGGGGATGGTCGTGCCCTCGGCGGGGGAGGGGTCGTGGCCAAAGCGCATCAGCGCGAGGTGGGTGTTTTGGCTGAGGAAGCTGCCCGGCGCGACGATCTGCTGGAGCGCGTTCACGGACACCTGCCAGCGCGTGAGGTTGTTGTCCGTATCCCAGATCTCGTTCATCGAGGTCGAGTTGTCGACCATGAACAGGATGTTGGGTTTTTTGAAGGTGCACTCCGTCTCCGACGGGCACTCTTCCTCGCCGCCGGCCTCGGCCTCGCCCTCGTCGGTGCCGATGGCGAAGGCCAGGCCCACTCCGGCGAGCAGCCCGAGCTGCAGTCCAATGCGCTTCCAATTCGATTCCAATAGCCGCTTCATGTCTGGTCCTCGCTAGCCGAGGCTGGGCAGGCCTGACCATGCCCGCCCCTCCGATGTCGACGCCCGTCACGAAGGGCCACAAAGGTGGCGCGCCATCGAGATCGGACTCGTCGAGACCCGTCGAGATCGGTTGGGTGCTGGATTGCTGTCCAGCCTCGCTGTCCAAGGAGTGCCGCGGCCCACGAAGATCGGGTGGAAGTTTCGTCGATGGCAGCCATCGGGGGCGGTCGGGGCCGCGCAGCTGGAGTCCCCGCGGGGCGGCGACTACACTCCCCGGATGCCTTTCATGCCCCGCGCCGCTCGACTGATCGCTTGCCTCGCCCTGGTCCCCCTGGCCTGCACCGACGATGGGGGTGACGCGGGCGAAGACGAACTCGGCGGCGACACGGACTCGGAGACGGAGACCGAGACCGAGACCGAGTCGGACACGGGGACGGACACCGGCGAGCCCGAGCCCGCCGTCGAGTGGCCGACCCTGGACTGCGATCCCCTGGTCCCCGAGCTGTGCGCCTACCCCTACCCGAACAACGTATTCACCGCGGACGACCCGGCCATGGACACGGGCCGGCGGCTCGAGCTGAGCGCGGCGATGATGCCCCAAAGCGCGATCCACCAGCCCGACACCTCGGCCTGGTCGGCGAGCGACGGCTTCAGCCCGGCGAGCACCATGCTCGCCTTCCTCCCCGGCGCGACGACGACCGGCCTGCCGACGCCGCTGACCATCGAGGCCTCGCTGGATCCGGACTGCCCGACCGTGGTGATCGACGCCGAGACGGGCGAGCGCGTGCCCCATTGGGCCGAGCTCGACATGTCCCACGACGACGACGCGCGCCGGACCTTCATGATCCGCCCGGCGGTGCGCCTCGACGACGACCGCCGCTACATCGTGGCGATCCGCGGGGTCGTCGACGCGGGCGGGGCGGCCCTCGAGGCGAGCCCCGCGTTCGCGGCCCTGCGCGACCTGAGCCCCAGCGACGAGCCCAGCGTGGACGCGCGCCGGCCTCTCTACGCCGACATCTTCGCGCGCCTGGCCGAGGCGGGGGTGGCCCGGGAGGACCTGCAGCTGGCCTGGGACTTCACCACGGCGACCGACGCGAACATCACCGGGCGGCTGCTGCACATGCGCGACGTCGGCCTGGAGCAGCTCGGGGCCGAGCCGAGCTTCTCGATCACCGACATCGACGCCGACCCCTCGCCGGGCATCGCCTATCGTGTGGACGCGAGCCTGAGCGTGCCGCTGTTCCTCGACGAGCCTGGCCCCGGCGGGCGGCTGGTGCTCGGCGCCGACGGCCTCCCCGAGGTCCAGACCATGACCGAGTACCCCTTCATGGTGCTGATCCCCGAGCAGGCCTACGAAGATCCCGCAGGTCTGATCCAGTTCGGCCACGGCCTGTTCGGGGCCTACACCGACGTCGACGACGATCTGCTCGCGGGCCTGGCCGTCGACTACAACTACGTGGTCTTCGCCAGCACCTGGATCGGCATGGCCGGGGAGGACGTCGCGCACATCGGCGGCTTGCTCCAGGGCGCGCGCCTCGACGACTGGCCGACGGTGGTCGGCCGCCTGTCCCAGGGGGTGTTCAACGCCCTGGCGACCATGCGGACCATGAAGACCAGCTTCGCCGACGCCCCGGAGGTGCTCGGGCCCAACATGGAGCCCCTGCTCCTCGACCTCGATCGCAGCTTCTACTTTGGCGGCAGCCAGGGCGGCATCCTCGGCACGCCCTACATGGCCCTGAGCACCGACGTCGAGCGCGGGGTCCTGGCCGTGCCCGGGCAGCCCTACAGCCTGCTGCTCAACCGCAGCGAGGCCTGGCAGTTCCTCGGCGACATCAGCAAGAGCGTCTACGACGACACCCTCGACCTGCGCCTGGCCATCGAGCTCATGCAGCAGCTGTGGGACCGGACCGAGCCCACGGGCTTCTCGGGCCACGTCATCGACGACCCGCTGCCGGGCACCTCGGCCCACGAGGTGCTCGTGTTCGCGGCGATCGGCGATCACCTGGTCACGACCCTCGGCGCCCACGTCATGGCCCGGGACCTCGGCATCCCGCAGCTCGCCCCGAACAACCGCGATCTGTTCGGCATCGAGGTCGTCGACCAGCCCCACGCGGGCTCGGTGCTCATCGAGTACGACTTCGGCCTGCCTCCCGAGCCCATCACCAACGTGCCCATGACTGAAGGAAGCGACCCCCACGGCGCCCTGGCGGACGTGCCCATTGCGATTCAGGCGACGGACCAGTTCCTGCGCACCGGGGTGGTCGAGAGCTTCTGCGACGGGGTCTGCGACCCGACCTGAGCTCTGCTCTACCCCCACAGGCATCTGAAGACCGGGGGCGCTTCGTCGCTATCCGCTCCTCCGCTAGGGCTTGGTGGGCAATGGGGTTCGTGCCTTCGAGAAGGCTGGTGGTCGCCCCCGCGAGCGGGGGCGGATTCGTTGACAGCCCCTGAGTCGTGGACGTGGGGCAGGGAGGGCGTGGCGTCGTCCACGACGGCTAAAATGGACAGAGGGTCGGCCAAACTCGTTTTGGCCAACCCTCTGAGCCGGCGCGAACGCGCACTTCAGGTTCAAAACGGTCGCGTCACGCGCGGCGGAGCAAAGAGCGCGGTGCGGGCCCTGCGTGGGTGCGTCATCGGCGAGGGAGAGGGCGCTGCGCAGGAGCTGCGCGGATCCTGTTCTCGTCGATGGACGCGGGTGCGCGCGTGCCCTGTCACGATCACGAAACAGGTCGATCCATCTTCTTGACCTCGCCGGAACACCCACGGAGCCTCTCCCCGATCCCCCATGGCGGACGAACAACTCGAGACTCCAGGCAGCGGCGACTACACGGGACTTCCGCGCCGCTTCGTCCAAGTCGTGATCCAAGAGCGGGTCTTCCTGGCCCTGCTCGCCGCAGCCTTCCTGGTGGCGGGCGTCGTCTACCCCTACCCGCAGATCGCGATGTGGGCCGGCTTCGTGTTCGCTGGCTACGCCGTCATCGCCAACGACAGCATCCAGACCATCGGGACCTTCATCGCCTCGAACAAGCACCGCCCGTGGTGGGTGCTGTGGCTGTTCATCGGCGGCGTGATGTTGGTGACCATGGCCTTTGGCTGGCTGACCCACGAGGGCGACGTCACCTACGGGCGCCTGGCCTCGAAAAATTTCTCGGAGGCGCCGACGGAGTTCGCCTTCTTGCAGGTCGCGGGCCCGCTGCTCTTGCTGGTCCTGACCCGGATGCGCATCCCGGTCTCGACGACCTTCCTGATCCTCTCGTCCTTCGCCGCGAGCCCCAAGGGCATCGCCTCGGTGCTCAGCAAGAGCGTGACGGGCTACGTCATCGCCTTCGCCGTGGCCATCGGGCTGTGGCTGTCGATCGGCAAGCTGACCGAGAAAAAATTCGTGGGCGAGGCGGCCAAGGGCTGGTACGTCGCGCAGTGGTTTGCGACCACCTTCCTGTGGTCGATGTGGCTGGTCCAGGACGCGGCCAACGTCGCCGTGTTCTTGCCGCGCTCCCTCGAGTTCTACGAGTTCGCGGTGTTCGCGGGGGTGCTCTTCCTCGGCCTGGCGGTGCTGTTCCGCCTCGGGGGCGACAAGATCCAGGAGATCGTCGAGGAGAAGGCCGCGGTCACCGACGTGCGCCACGCGACGATCATCGACTTCGTCTACGCGCTGATCTTGTGGGTGTTCAAGATCCAGTCGGACATCCCGATGAGCACGACCTGGGTGTTCCTGGGCCTCCTCGCCGGGCGCGAGCTGGCCATCAACCTGACCCGCGACCCCGACAAGCGCCGCTCGGTCAAGGACGTCCTCAAGCTCATCGGCAAGGACCTCCTGTTTGTCACCATCGGCCTGATCATCTCGATCATCATCGCGGTGACGGTCAACCCGAACATCACGCCGGAGTCGCTGAGCTGGTGAGCGCGACCTGCTCCCCCGCGCTCGGGGGCGGGCGGCATCAGGGGTCGCAAAAATGGCGCTGAGCCCGAGGGGCCGATAGCGCCAGTCCCCGGGCGCCAAGCGGTGTTTCGCGCTGAAGCGGGGGGCGCCCGGGGCGAACGTGCTCTAATGAAGACGCCATGGACGACCCCGCCACACCCTTCGAGCCTGGCCACGCGGACCCGAGCCCCGACGCGGACACCGTGTTCGTGGACGCGGCCACGCGCGTGTCCAAGCCCAGCGCCTTCGACGACTGGTACTACGCCATCGAGGACAAGCTGGGGCAGGGCACGGTCGGCATGGGCGTGTGCTTTTTGCTGTTCATGGTCGTGATCGCGGCGGCCATGCTCTTCAACCCGATTTAGCCTTGCCCCCGCAGGCGGTGGAGACCGGGGACGCTTCGTCGCTGTCCGCTCCTCCGCTTTGTTCGTGGGGCAATGGAGTTCGTGCCTGGGAGGGGGCATGTGGTCGCCCCCTTGAGGGGGCGTTATTTGGCGGGGGTGAAGATGGCCTCGCTTCGGGCCTGGGCGGCGTCATTTGGCGGGGGTGAAGACGGCCTCACTTCGGGCCTGGGCGGCGTCATCTGGCGTGGTGAAGACGGCTTCGCTTCGGGCCTGGGCGGAGTGTCAGCGCTTCGTGCTTGGGAGGAAGGTTTCGTGTCTGGGAGGCTCAGCGTGCTGGGCCCAGGCGTAGGCCGAGGATGAGCTCGTCGCCCGAGCGCTGGGCGCTGTGGACCGAGAGGCGCAGGGTTTGGCCGCCGATGTCGACCTCGGTGTGGGCGGCGGTTCGTTCGGCGAGGGACAGGCCGCGCAGGGCTGCGCGTTTGAAGAAGAGGCCGGCGCGGACCTTGAAGCTGCCGACGACGGACTCGACCCGGGCCGAGTCGGCGGCGAGCTCGAGCTGGGGCTGGCCGCCGGGGGAGCTGGCCGGGACCACGCCGATCTGCGGGACCCCGCGGAGCACGACGTAGGCGCAGTCGCCCTCGAGGTTCCACAAATGCAGCTCGAGGGCGTCGCGCTCGCCCTCGGCCCAGCCGGCGCC
>NZ_ABCS01000100.1 GCF_000170895.1 Plesiocystis pacifica SIR-1
TTGGGCGGCTCCTTGCGCTGGGGGATCCGACCCCCTTGCCCCTTTTGTGCCCGTCATGGTGCGGGGGGTCTTTGGCTCGGACTGGATGGGGCGTGGGGTTCTCGGCGGTTGTCGGAGCAGTCTGTCCAATTCCGGAGCGGGCTTCGGGCGGTTCTAGTCGGTGTTGGGCTGGGGGCGGGCTCGGTTGCGCCATAGGTAGAGGCCGAGGGCGCCGAGGATCCACGCGACGCCGACGAAAGCCGCCCCGCGGACGTCGGGGTTGAGCCAGGCGCCGATGACGACGCCGAGCTCGGCGAGGCCGAACAGGGCGGGGACCCAGGGGAAGCCGGGCATGCGGACGGGGCGGTCGGCGTGGGGGGTGGTCCGGGCGAGGACGAGGGAGGCGAAGCCGGTGAGTACGAAGAACACGCCGTCGACGAGGACGACGCCGTTGAGGAGGAAGTTGACGCCCTCTTCGCCGGCGACGAGGAGCAGGGCGACGGCGGTCCCGGCGAGCAGGGCGATGGCGGGGACGGGGGTGCCGCGGGTGGCGTGGACGCGGCCGAGGATGGGGAGGAGCTGGCCGTCGCGGGCGAGGGCGTAGAGCAGGCGGGGGCCCGTGAGCAGCTGGGCGTTGAGGACTCCGAGGGCCGAGATGGCGACGGCCAGGGCGATGGCGCGGCGTCCCGGCTCGCCGAAGATCACGGCGACGGCGTCGGCGGCCAGGGTCTCGGAGGAGGCGACGCCGGCGTGGTCGAGGAGGCTGAGGTAGGCCCAGTTCGCGGCGAGGTAGACGACGACGACCACGAGCACGCCGCCGAGGATCGAGCGCGGCATGGTCCGCTCGGGCTCGCGGACCTCCCCGCCCATCCACAGGACCTGCTGCCAGCCGCCGAAGGTGAACAGGGTCGGGACCAGGGCGGCCGCGACGGCGGCGACGGGGTGCAGGCTCGGGCCGGGGGCTTGGCTCGCGGCGGCGTCGGGGAGGGCCTCGGCCGGGGAGAGGCCAGGGGCGAAGATGAGCGCGACGAGGGCGATGGCGACGAGGGTGCCGAGCTTGGCGATGACCGTGAGGTTTTGGATGCGGGCGCCCGAGCGCAGGCCCCAGGCGTTGGCGAGGGCGACGACGAGGGTCAAGGCGATGGCGCTGATCAGGGCGAGGGCCGGGCTCAGGTCCACGCCCGCGACGACGGCGAGGTTGTCGACGCAGACCAGGGCGATGATGCCGATGGCTCCGCCCTGGGTCGCCGTCGCGTTGCACACGACGTAGACGAAGCCCGTCGCGGGGCCGTAGGCGTCGCGCAGCAGCTCGTACTGTCCGCCCGCCCGGGGCACGAGGGCTCCGAGCTCGGCGAAGGTCATGGCGCCGAGCATGGCGATGAGCCCTCCGATCACCCAGGTCGTCAGCGCGAGGCCGCCGCTGCCCGCGGTCCCGGCGACGGTGCTCGGCGTAAAGAAGATGCCGACGCCGATGATCGCTCCGATGACGACGGCGGTCGCGTCGAACACCGAGAGCTCCCGCCGCAGCGCGGGCTCGTCGCTTCCATGTTCGCTCTCGCCCCCGCTCACGGCTGCCTCCAGCATATCGAGCGCCGGGACACCGAGGCCCAGCTTTCCCACTCCCAGCAGATGCAGGTGATCGGAGCGCTCGTTGGCGGTGTCGCCCACGACTACAAAAACCCCACCCGGCCGGGAGCTGTTCGCCGAGGTCCGCAATCTGCTCCAGATCGGGGGCTGACGCGCCGTGGACGTGGGGCAAAAACTGGCTTGGCTTGACCCGCCGAGGGCTTCGGGTGGAAGATTCGCCCATGCCCTTGCGTAATTCCATGTCTGGCCTGCTGCTGCTGGGCCTCGCCGCGGGCCTGGCCACCGCGGGCTGCGTGTCCGGGCCCCTCGACCCCGCCGGGGGCACCGGCTCCGGCGTCGAGACGCAGGTCGACCTCGACGTCGACGCGCTCCTCGACGTCAACCCGACCTCGGCGAGCTACGACCAGCCCGTACACCCGGCCGACTTCCAGGGGCAACTCTCGGTCTGGTACTTCGGCCACGCGACATGAGGCAACTGCCGCGCCCAGTTTGGGCGCCTGAACGACATGCAGGGCGAGTTCGCGGTGCAGTATCCGGACCTCGAGATCGCGATCCTCGGCGTCAACGAGGCCGGGCGCGAGAGCGGGAACGAGGCCATGTGCGAGGGCCGGGACATCCCCTGGCTGCAGGACACGGACGCGGCGAACTGGTGGGGGCGCTGGGCGCCGACCTACCGCGACGTCGTCCTCGTCGACGGCGAGGGTGAGCTGGTCACGACCTACAACCTGACCACGAACTCGCTCCTCGAAGAGGACAACTACGTCGAGCTCAAGGCGCTGATCGTGGAGACCGCCGAGGGGATCTAGATCGCGTACACTCGGGGAGTGCGCCCCGCCTCGAGAGCCCTCGTGTTGGCCAGCGTGGCCGCCTTGGTCGGCTGCGCGACGGTCCACGAGACCCACTACTTCCGCTCCGCGGGCGAGCAGGGGGCGGTCAACTACTACCGCGTCCAGGTGACCGCGAAGGGCCGCGCGACCAAGGTCCGCTACCTCGCGGGCTACTTCGACACCCAGGCCGTCGAGCAGTACTTCTCGGAGTTCGCCCAGCCAAAAGAGGGGCTCGACGGGCTCACGGCCGCGGACGAGGCTGGCGAGGGCGAGCCAGAGGCGTCGGACACAGCCGGCGAGGCGCACACCGAGGCCGAGACCGTCGAGCCCATCGACCCCAAGCTCCGCGACCGCGAGCTGGTGCTCATGCTCTCGACCAACGTCGAGGACGTGGCCGCGCAGATCGGCGCCCTCGCGGAGAGCATGCAGGTCCAAAACGCGCTCAGCGAGCTCGTCAACCGCGAGCGGCTCGAGGCCGAGCGGGAGGCGGCGGCGGCCCTCGAGGCCGACCGGGTCGCGGCGGCCAGCTTGGTGCGCACGGCGGAGCAGACCCGGGTCAGCCTCGGCGACAAGGAGCGCAGCGCCGAGGAGATCCTGCGCCTGGCCAACGCCCTCGCGGCCTACCTGGGCTCGACGCAGCGCTTCGAGGACCTGGGCGAGGCCCGGGCCTGGCTCGCGGCCAACCGCGCGCGGCTGCACGCCGAACTGGGGGCGCCATGAGCCGGTCGCGATCGAGGACGGGGCTGGCGGGGCTCGCCCTCGGGGCTGCGCTGGGGCTGGGGGCCTGCGCCTCCCTCGAGACCGACATCCGCCTGTTCGACGACAGCTGCCTGAGCGACGAGGCGATCGTCGCCGCGCGCGCCGAGCAGATCCGCGGTCTGCTGGCCCAGGGGGCCTTCGCGCGCGCGCAGCAGTCCCTGATGGACGAGGCCGACGCGGCCTGGAAGGCCTCCGGACTCTCCGAGGACGCGCGCGGGCCCTACGACGCCGAGCTCGAGCGGCTGGGCGCGCGGCTGCGCCAGGCCGAGGAGGCCAACCGCAAGGGCCTCGACGGCTACGACGCGGGGCAGCCCCGCCTCGCGCAGCAGTACTTCCTCCAGGCCAACGGCCTCATCGAGCAGGCGCGCGCGCGCTACGACGAGACCATCGGGGCCATCTTCGACGGCGGCGAGGTCGACCTGGCCGGGGTCGACGAGGCCTTCGCCCGGGCGCAGCGCGAGCTCGTGGGCGGGGAGATGTTCGACGATCCGCGCCTGGCCATGGTGCTCTATGCGACCGCCGAGGAGCGCCGCTCGGGCAGCGCCCGCGCCCTCGACAAGGCCGCCGAGGGCTGCTGGAGCGCGCGCATCGATCACACGCGGACGGTCGCCAACGCCGGCAGCGCCGACATCGCCGTGACCATGCGCGACGACGGGACCTTCACCGTCAAGGGCATGCGCCTCGACGCCTCGCAGATCACCCAGGCCTTCGCCAAGCTCTCGACCCAGGCCGTGTGCCTCGCGGCGAGCTTCAGCGGGGTCCCGGGTTGCCCCATGGCGAGGGGCGCGAGTTCGACCAGCCCGAGCTCGGGCGAGGCGGGCTTCGACGCGGCGGCGGCTCAGGCTGAGATGGACGCCCGAAAGCGCGCCGCCCTGCTCATGCTCGAGGAGATCGTCGAGCAGGACGCGACGGTCCGCAAGCAGCCCAAGACCGCCGCGGCCGCCGTGACCCAGACCATCGACGCGAACCTGCCCGCCCTCGAGGCGACCTTGGCGGGAGAGAGGCCGAGCCCGAAATGAAGCAAGGTGACCGTATTGCGCTGCTCGAGAATCAGAGCTTTGGCGGCAAAAACTTCGCGAAAGGTAGCCAGGGGGTGGTCGTAAACGCTGCCGCGAATTTTCCCTTCGTCAAAGTTCGCTTTGATGGGGACGCGCGCGAGCGCCAGGTGCCGACGAAGGTGTTGCGTAGGCTGTAGCGAGTAGGACGCTGGGGCTTTGAGACCCCATCTGTCTCATCGAAGGGCCTCACCAAACGGCCGGGAGTTCACGCTAGCCCCCGAGTGCCATTTGATCGCACGGGGAAAGCGCGCGGATACTGCATTGGTAGGGCCCGATGGAAGACAGCGACACCTCTGCCGACACTCGGACCATCGCGGGTGAAGACTCGCAGCCGAGGGGCGAGGGGGCGAAGCCTTATTCCTTCTCGGCCGGGGACTCGGCGCGGATCGATCGCTTCACCTTGCTGTCGGCGATCGGTCGGGGCGGCATGGGGGAGCTCTACGCGGCCTACGACGCCAAGCTCGATCGCAAGGTCGCGCTCAAGCTCGTGCGCTCCGAGCGGGTCAACTCGCTGTCGGACTCGAGGCTGGTGCGCGAGGCCCAGGCGCTGGCCCAGATCTCGCACCCCAACGTGGTCCCGGTGTTCGAGGTCGGCTCGGCGGGGGAGCGCGTGTTCGTGGCCATGGAGTACGTCCGCGGGCGGACCCTTGGGAAGTGGCTGGCGGAGCTCGAGGCGGGCTCGGAGGCCGAGCGCGTCGCGGCCGTGGTCGGCCGCTTCCTCGGGGCGGCGCGCGGGCTGGCGGCGGTCCACGAGGCCGGCCTGGCCCACCGCGACTTCAAGCCCGCCAACGTGATCGTGGGCGACGACGGCCGGGTCCGCCTCGTCGACTTTGGGCTCGCCCGCAGCACGGGCACGGGCACGGGCGCGGGGACCTGGACCCTGGACGGAGAGGATCAGGGCGAGCTCCTCGACGGCATCGAGATCGACGAGCTGCTCACGCCGAACATCGAGGAGGGCAAGCTGACCAGCACGGGGGCGCTGCTGGGGACGCCGCGCTACATGGCGCCGGAGCAGTGGCAGGCGCAGCGCGGGGACAGCCGCAGCGATCAGTTCAGCTTTTGCGTCGCGCTCTACCACGCGCTCTACGGCGAGTGGCCCTACTCGGCCAAGACCTCCGACGCCCTGAGCGCGCAGATGCTCGAGGGCGGGCCGACCCCGCCGCCGCCGCTCGCGGGCGTGCCCGAGTCCCTGCGCGCGGCGCTGCTGACGGGGCTGGAGGGGGAGGCCGAAGAGCGCAACCGGGACATGGGCACCTTGATCGAGGCGATGGAGGAGACCTTGCGGCCTCCGCAGCGCCGCCAGGGGCCGATGCTGGCCGTGTTGGCCGTGCTCTTGGTGATCTTGAGCGTCGCCCTCGTCCGCCTCGTCGTGACCCCGGAGGCGGACGAGGGCCCCGGGCTCGACGCGTGGCTCGCCGAGCTCGTGCGCGAGCGGGAGGCCGAGGCCCAGCGGGTCGCGGTCGTCGAGCAGGTCGCGGAGCTCGAGGCCCAGGGGGAGTTCGAGCGCGCCGACGAGGCCTTCGAGGCCTTCGCGGGGCTGCCCGCCAACGCCAATACGAACGCCCTCGTGCGCGCGTGGATGGATCGCGCGGCCCAGCTCGGGGCCCGCGACCTGGGCGAGCGGCAGCTGGCGGCGCTGGGCGAGGCCCTGCTCGAGAGCTCGAGCGAGGCCGAGCGCCGCGACGTGTTGTTCGCCCTCGCGCGGATCCAGGCCGCGAACCACGACTATGCGCGCCTCGGCGCGACCTTGCTGGTGCTCGAGCACGAGGAGGGCAACGCCGAGCTGCTGACCATGCGGGCCCACGAGGCCCTCAACCGGCGCGCCCTCGACGAGGCCCTCGAGGCCCTCGCGCGCCCCGAGCTGGCCGGCTTGGCGGCGCGGGTCGAGCCCCTGGTCCGCCAGCTCGATCGGGTCACCCGGACCGGGGCCCGGAGCGCGCTGACTGGCGTGCAGGCCACGGCGATCGTCGATCTGCCCGGCCTCGACCTCGACGGCGACGGCCACGGGGAGCTGCTCTTCGTCGACGAAGACCGGCATCCGAGCCTGCGCGCCTCGGGGCCCGAGCTGCGCTGGCTCAGCGACCTCGAGCTGCCCTTCGAAGACCAGTCTTACGTGTGGATCGACCGCGCGAGGCATGAGGGGGAGGGCGAGGGCGCGGCGGGGCCCAGCTGGGTGGGCGTACACGCGAAGGACGGCCACGCCCTGGTCGAGCTCACCCAGGTCGACGAGCGGGTGGTCGCGCGCGCGCTGACCATGGGCCCGCAGGGGCGGTGGGCTGCGGGCGAGCTGTTCGCGGGTCCAGGCTGGGAGGGCTGGGAGGCGGTGGCGGCCGAGCCGACGCAGCGGCGCATCACGGGCCTGCGCGGGACCGCTGGCGAGGCCGAGCGCTTCGAGCCCACGCCCTCGCTCGCGGCCCTCGACTCGTACGTCGACGCCCTGCTCGTCACGGACCTCGACGGGGACGGAGACGAGGAGCTGGTCGCGGGCGTCGACGGGTGGTGGGCCTACGACGTCCGCGTGTTCAGCCCGGGCGCCGAGCCTGGCCACTTCGAGCTCGAGGCCCGCGACAAGCTCGGCGGCCTGTCCGGGATGGTGAGCTTCGCGGCGCCCGAGGGGAGCGGTCGGTGGTTGGCCGTGACCGTGCCCGAGAGCCCGCCCTCGCCTCGGGTGTTCTCGTCGGACGCGCCCGCGGGTGCCCCCCCAGGTGTCTACCTGATGCGTTGGCCCGGCCCGGGGCAGGCCCTCGAGCGCGTCGATCAGCTGGCCCTCCCGACCGCCTTCGAGCCCCGCGCGGGGGACCTCGACGGCGACGGCGACGACGAGCTCGTCGTCGAATTGATGGACGGCATCGCCATCCTCCAGCCCGGCGAGGCCCTCGGACCGACTTCGATCCGGCTCAGCGGTCTGCGCGGCCAGGCCATCGTGGACCTCGATCACGACGGCGACGACGAGCTCATCGTCCGCGAGCTCGAGACGGGCGAGGTGCTGGTGTTGGGCAGCGGCTCGGCCTCGCTGCCGTCCCTGGACGCGCCCTTGGATCCGCGCATCCCACCAGACCCCGGGCTCGAGGCGGAGCTGCGCCCGCTGTGGGCCCGCGCCGAGACCCTGGCCATGGTCGGGCTCGCCGATCAGAGCGCGGCGATGTTCACGAAGCTCGCCCGCCTCGCCAACGAGGACTCGGCGCGCAGCGCCCGGGTGCGCTCGGCGGCCCTGCTCGAGCGCAGCGGGGCGCGGGAGCGGGCGGCCGCGCTCTACGAGCAGGCCGGGGTGCCGAGCTCCCTCGAGCGCGCCCTCGAGATCTACCGCGACCTGCACCAGTTCGAGGACGCGCGACGGATCGCCGAGCGCCTGGCCGAGGGCGGGGACGCGGCGCACCTCGCCGAGGCTCAGACCCTGCGGCGCTGGGCCGAGCCAGAGACCAGCCTGGACCTCGACCTGCGGGCGGCGCTGGACGAGGGCTGGCACATCGAACAGCCCGGGGTGCTGCGCTCGGAGCCCCGGGGCCTGCGGGTCGATCTGCTCAACGCGCCGGACAGCGTCATCGTGCACCGGCCCTTCGAGTGGGACGGCGACCACCTCGCGCTCGAGTTCGAGCTGACCATCGAGCGGCTCGAGTGGGGCTCGATGCTGCACGTCGATCTGTCGCCGGAGGATGAGCACGGCGCCGTCGCGGGGCCTCCCCTGGCGCGGGTCCGGATCGCGGCGACGGGCGGGGGGGGCCACTACATCCTCGATCGGGCCTACAACCAAAGCCTCGAGCCGGGCTCGGTCCACCACACCCCGCGCATGCGCGCGGCCGAGCCCCCTCCAGGGCAGCGCCGCATTCGGGTGACCCTGGATCTGCTCGGCGAGGCGGCCGAGGGTCGGGTGCGCGTGGACAGCAGCGGGGGCGACGAAGCGCCGACCTCGCTCGCCTACCGGGTCCCGCTCAGCCCCGAGGCGCTGGCTGCCGGGCGCTACCGGCTGGCGCTGACGACGGGCGCGGACTCGTGGATGCGCGGCGTGTTCAGCTCGAGAGCTGCGCCTCGGCGGGGCGCGGGCGCCCGCGGAGCCGCGGCCGCTGACCCGGCGCGAGCGGGTCGGGCTCGCGCTGGCCAACGCGGACAGCGCCGGGGTCTTGGAGCTGATCGCCGACGCGCGGCCGGGCGAGCTCGAGGCCCGGGAGGCGGACTGGCTCGCGGCCCTGGCCCTCGAGCAGGAGGGCCAGTGGACCGAGGCGCAGCCGCACATCCAGCGGGCCCTGGGCGACTGCCGGGACGCCGAGTCCGTGGCGCGCTTTGGCTACGGGCTGCTCTTGGTCCCCGATCGCTTCGGTCCCTCGCTGCGCGCGGCCTGTCCGGAGGTGTTCATCGCGCGGACCTGGGAGGTGGCCTGGGGCGCCCTGTTCCACCACCCCGACCTCGTCGACGTGCACCGCACCCTGACCACCCAGCTCCCCGGGCTCGACGGCTGCGAGCCGCGAAGCTTCGAGGAGGCGCGCGCGTGCGCGGACTTGCTGACGGCGCGCTCGCGGGGCTGGTACATGCAAAACCAGGGCGCCGCCGCGGACACGGATCTGCGCCGGGCCCTCGCGCTCATCGACGCGTGGAAGGACCGGCCGGAGCTCAGCGAGGACGAGCGGCGAGAGCTGAGGCGGATCGGCAGCCTCGCGCACGTGCGCCTGGGGGCGGTGCTGGTGATCCGCAACCTGTTCGACGAGGCCGAGGACGAGCTCGCCGCGGCCCTCGACAGCGACCTGGCCCCGGAGATCATCGCCGACGTGATCGTCGCGCGGAGCCTGTTCGAGCCCCTCTACGACCGGCCGATCTGGAAGCGGGTGCTCGCGGTCCAGGCCGGCCTCGAGTAGGCCCGCGCGTCAGCCAAAGCGCTCGAAGGTCCACAGCGGGGCCTTGCTCTGGCCCACGGTTCAGCTGGCCGAGGCCGCGGTGGGGGCCGACTGCGGCCCGCGCACGAGCTTGCCCGGGTAGGCGCCGGTGTCCTCGCCCTTGGCGCGGATGATCTTGCCCGAGACCACGGTGTACTCGAAGCCGTCGGCGCGCTGGACGAAGCGCCGGCCGTCGGCGGGCAGGTCGTAGATCATCTCTGGCGCGTGCAGGTGCAGGCCGTCGAGGTCGATGACGTTGAGGTCGGCCTTGTAGCCCGGCGCGACCCGGCCGCGGTCGTCGAGGCCGTAGAGCCCGGCGGTGTCCGAGCTCATGGTCTTGACGATGGCCTCGAGCTCGATGCGCCCGCCCCGGCTGCGGTCCCGGCCCCAGTGCTGGAGCATGAAGGTCTGGATGCTCGCGTCGCAGATGGCCCCGCAGTGGGCCCCGCCGTCGCCCAGGCCCAGGCGCGTGCGCGGGTGCTGCAAGAGCGCGCCGAGGGTGTCGAGGTTGGTGTCGGCGTAGCCGAAGATCGGGAAGTAGACGATGCCGCGGCCCTCGTCCTCCATCAGCCAGTCCCACACGACGGCCTGGGGCGTGGTCCCGGTGCGCTCGGCGATGGCCGTGGCCGACTCGCTGGGGTCGGGCTCGTAGTTGGGCGGGTCCCCCAGGCGGTACATCTTGTGGAAGCTGTTGAGGATGAAGTCCTCGAACTCCCCGAGCGAGAAGGGCTTCTCGGCGATGACCTTCTCGCGCAGCCCCGGCTCGCGCAATTTTTCGATGCGCTGCTCGAAGGGCAGGTGGTGCAGGGGCATGTAGCTGGGGTAGGGCAGGAAGGGCACGGCGGTCCCGGCCCAGGTCATCAAGATGCCCGCCGGGCGCCCCGCGACCTGGGCGTAGATCGGCAGGTCCTCCTCGGCCGAGCGATCGAGCTTGGTCAGCATGCTCTGCCACAGGTCCGGCTTTTGGTCGGTCTGCAGCAGGTTGAAGCTGACGGTGCAGCCGACCTCCCGGGCCAGGCGCTCCATCCACGGGTACTCCTCGGCCATGTCGACGTGGTTGCCGGTCATCTGGAACACCACCCCGCCGCCCTCGCGCACGGCCTTGCCGAGGGCGAAGAGCTCCTGCTCGCCGGCGAAGGTGCCGGGCACGTACTCGCCGTCGATGCCCTTGTGGATCGGCGTGCGCGAGGTCGAAAAGCCCAGCGCGCCCGCGGCCACGCCCTCGCGGACGATGGTCGCCATGGCCTCGAGGTCCTCGGGGGTCGCCTCCTCGTGCTTGGCCCCGCGCCGGCCCATGACGTAGGCCCGCAGCGCGCCGTGGGGTACCTGGGCGCAGATGTCGATGGCCCGCTCCTTGCGGTCGATGGCGTCGAGGTACTCGGGGAAGCTCTCCCACTCCCAGATCATCCCCTCGGTCATCGCCGCGCCGGGGATGTCCTCGACGCCCTCCATCAGCCCGATCAGCCACTGGTGCTCGTCGGGGTGCGCCGGGGCGAAGCCGACCCCGCAGTTGCCCATGACCACCGTGGTGACGCCGTGCCAGGCCGAGGGCGTGACCTTCGGATCCCAGGTCACCTGGGCGTCGTAGTGGGTGTGGACGTCGACGAAGCCGGGGGTGACGAGCTTGCCCGTCGCGTCGATCTCCTCCGCGCCCGCGCCCGCGGGCAAGCTGGGCTCGACGGCGACGATGATGCCCTCGCGGATGCCCACGTCGGCCCGTCGCCGGGGGGAGCCGGTGCCGTCGATGAGCGTGCCGTTGCGGATGACCAGGTCGAAGCGCGTGTCCACGCAGGGACGCTAACACGACGTTCTGACGCCCTGCTAGCCCCGGAGGGCCACCGCTCGGTCTCAGATTGGTCGCGCGAACACCCGCGGGAGCTCGAGCGCGGACGGGGCGTCCGCGAGCCGCCCGGGGTCGCAGGTCAGCCCCGCGACGAAGCCCGCGTCGCGGACGGCCGCGACCACGCGCGCGTCGTGGGCACCGTCTGGGTAGGCGAAGGTCGAGGCCCCTTCGCCGAGCCATCGACGGCTACCGCAGACCTCTCGTTCGAGCGCCGCGTCGTCGAGGTCGGTCAGGCGAAGGTGGCGCAGCCCATGCCCGCCCAGGGTGTGGCCCATGGCCACGAGGGCGCGGCGTTGGTTGGCGCCGAGGTAGAGGGTCGCGGCGAGCCGCGGTCGGAGCTCGGCACCGAGGGCCTCGGCCACGGCTGCGAGGGTCTGCGCGGCGCTGTCCGGGTTGGTGACGAAGGGCTTGGGGCCCCCAACCACGAGGGCGCGCTTGGCCGCGACGCTGTCGAGGGCCGCGGACAGCTCGCGACCGTCGGGCAAGGTCAGCTCGAGGCGTCGGCGCTGCGCACGATCGAGGAGGTCGTAGTAGGCGTCGACGGGGTGGAGCTCGCCGTCGGCGGACATCGCCTGGGAGCAGCAAAAGGTCGCGGGCCAGCGACGCTCGGCCAGGGCCGCGCCGACTTCGAGCCACTCGGCGTAGCCGTCGTCGAAGGTCAGGGCGACGCCCGGCGGGGGCTCGAGCCTGCTCGCGGCGGCCTCGACGAAGCGCTGCAAGGGGAGCACGGGTCGGTCGCCGACCCACGCGAGGAGTTCGTCGAAGGTCAGGGCGGTGCCGCGGACGCGCCACGCATCGGGGAGCCCAAAGGCGGTCGCGCGCCTCGGGGTGACGCGGTGGACCATCAAGATGGCGGCCCGCCGACCCTCGAGCAGGTCTGCGCCCGGGCGGATCACCGAGACATCCTCTCGCGGTGCCAGGCGATGGTTGCGGCCAGGCCAGCGTCGAGCGAGGTCTGGGCGGTCCAGCCGAGCAGCGTCCTGGCGCGCTCGAGATCGGCGCTCGAAGACAGGACGTCCCCGCGGCGGGCCGCGGTGATTCGCGGGGGGATGTCGACGCCAACGAGGGCGCCGATGCGCGCGTGGAGCTCCCGGACGGGCTCGCACGCCTCGTGGGCCAGGTTGATGCGCTCGTTCTCGCCGACTCGTGGGGAGCGCAGCGCCGCGAGGATGCCCTCGGCGACGTCTTCGACGTAGGTGAAGGCGCGGCTTTGCTCGCCGCCGCCGTGGAGCTCGGCCGGGCGCCCGCTCAGGGCTGCGGCGATGAACAGGGGGACGACCGCGGCGTAGCTCGAGTCGGAGCGCTGGCGCGGGCCGTAGACGTTGAACAGGCGCAGGGTCACGACCTCCACGCCCCAGCACGCGTGCCAGGCCTGGGCGACGTGCTCGGCGGCGAGCTTGGACGCGGCGTAGGGCGAGCGGGGGTCGGGGCGCTGCTGCTCGCGGCGCGGTAGGCCAGGGACCACGCCGTAGATGGAGCTGCTCGAGCTCTGGACCACGCGGCGGACCCCCGCGCGGCGGCACGCGTCGAGGACGTTGGTGGTGCCCATGACGTTGGTCCGCATGGTCGCCTGGGGGTCGTCGATGGAGCGGGGCACGGAGCCCCGAGCGGCGAGGTGAATGACCGCGTCGACGTCGCGCACCGCGTGCTCGCAGCAGGCCAGCTCCCGGATGTCGCCGACGAGCAGCTCGATGCCGGGGAGGCCCTCGAGGTTCGAGCGCAGCCCGGTCGACAGGTCGTCGAGGACGCGGACCGTGTAGCCCGCGGCGATGGCGGTGGCGCACACCTGGGCGCCGATGAAGCCCGCGCCGCCCGTGACGAGCAGCCGGCTCACACGCGCCTCCGGTCGATCAGCTCGAGGCCTCGGAGGTCGCCGCAGGCGTCGACGATGGGCCCTGGGAAGCGGCTGAGGGCCTCGACCGGCATGGCGTCGTGGACGGTCAGGGCGAGGATCGCCTCGGCCCACGGGAGCGCGTCCTCGAGGGTGGTCGCGGGGTAGGGGGAGAGCCCGCCGGTGAGCGGATCGTGGACGCGGACTTCGAGGCCCCGGGCGGCGAGGGCGAGGGCGATGGGCTGCGCCGGAGACTCGCGCGTATCGCCTACGCCAGGTTTGTAGGCCGCGCCGAGGACCAGCACCCGGCGGGCCTCGGGGGCCGTGTGCACGAAGGCGTCGACGATGTCCGCCGCGCGGGCGCGGTTGGCCGCGAGGGCGGCGCGCAGCACCCCGAACTCGGCGCCCTCAGAGCGCGCGGCGTCGAGGAGCCAGACCGGGTCTACGGGGACGCAGTGCCCTCCGGCCCCGGCCCGCGCGCGGTAGGGGGTGTAGCCAAAGGGCTTGGTCGCGCACGCGTCGATGACCGCGTCGACGTCGACCCCACGGGCTCGGCACAGGCGCGCGAGCTCCCCGACGAGGGCGACGTTGACGAGGCGTTGGGCGTTCTCGTTGAGCTTGGCCAGGGCGGCGACCTCGGCGGTGGTCTCGTGGACCTGGAGGCCGAGGGCTCGGTAGAAGTCCGCGGCCCAGGCCGTCGCCGCTGGCGTGCATCCACCGACCACGCGGGGGATGTCGCGGGCTGGGCGACTCGCCGGCCCGGGGTCGAGGCGCTCGGGCGCGTGCGCGACCTGGTCGAGGGGCAGGCCCGCGGCGGCTGCGAAGCCGCGCGCGGCCAGCTCGGGGTCGACGGTCGACTCGAGGCACACGCGGACTCGGGGGCCCGCGTGGGCGCGGATCGTCGCGGCGGCCTCGAGCACGGGGCCGCGGTCCGGTTGCCCCGCGTCATCGAGGGGGGTCGGTACGCAAACGAGGATGAGGGCGGCTCGGTCGAGGACGCTGGGGTCGAGGCTCGTGGGGCAGTCTTCGGTCGTGAGCGCGGCGGCTCGCTCGGCGTCGACCTCCAGGCCGTGGACCTCGAAGCCCGCAGTGCGGGCGAGCTCGGCCATGGGCGCGCCGACGTAGCCGAGGCCCATGACGACCACGCGCGCGTCGGCCTGGCGGGGCCGTCGGGGCGACTTTGCAGGGGCGAAGGAGCGCATCAGGACTTGGTGGGAGTTGGATCGAAGCACGCCGAGATGTCGTCGGCCTCGATGGTGGATGAGCGTCGCTTGGCTCGGGCGATGACGAGCTCGAGCTCGCGTACGTCTCCGGGCCAATCGTGGGCGTGGAGGCGGATCAGCGCGCCCTGTGTCAGCGTCGCGTGCTGGGCGAAGTGGAGAGCGAGGGTCTCGATGTCCTCGGGTCGCTCAGCGAGGGGCGGCAACACCAGCACTTCCCCAGCGATGCGGTAGTAGAGCTCTTCATGCAAGGGTCCACGCTCGTCCCGGGGAAGCTCGAGAGGGTGACGGTGGCAGCTCGTCACGAGCCGAGCGGAGATGGTCTCCATCGGGCCCGAATCGACGGCGCGGCGGTGAAGCATGCCCTGCGCGGCATCGGCAAAGGTACGCAGAAATGACGCTCGGAGGGCTTGGGGCGCGCTGAAGACCTCCTCGAAGAAGAAGGTGCCGTCGCAGGCCTCGGCGAGTCGGCTCTTGACGCTCTCGGGCTCTCGCCGCCCAAACATGCGGAGCCGTGCCCGCTCGGGATCGGGATCGAGCAAGAGCCCGTTTAGCGTGGCGTAGTTCCCTTGCCGGTCGCTGCGTCTGTGGAGCTCGCGCGCGATGATGTGTGCGTCCGATCCCCGCGGGCCGATGATCAGGACGGGGCAAGTGTGATCGGCGAGCTCGCCAATTTGCCTCTCGAGCTCGCCTATGGATTCGCTGGAGCCGTGGAGCTTGGGGGCGGGAATTTTGTGGAGCGCGAAGCGTTGCTCCGGAGAGCCGTCGGCGAGCTCGAGCTTTCCAGGGTCATCCACGAGGTGACTCTCGAGCTCTCCGAGCATGAGGTCCAAGGTGGTCTCACCGAGCTGACCGAGAATGACGAGCTCGAGCTCGACGTCCCAAAAGGTCTGGAAATTGCGCAGGCGATAGTCAATGTGACGGCCAAAGGCGCTGGGGGTTGGGTGGGCCACGGGGACGCGCCAGGTCCGGTAGGGAGGGGACCAGCCCTCGATTGTCTCGAGTTGTTCGGGGCTGGAGACGAGCACTGCGTCTCGAGCGGTCAGCTGGAGCGGAGCGAGATGCTCGGGATCTTCGGGGACGACCACGAGTCGTCGCTTGCGCGAGGAAGGCTTGGTCATGACGTCGACTCCGGCAGGGGAAGGAGCGAGTAGATTTTATGGTGTCGCCCAGGCTCGCCGAGCTCGATGAAGGCGCGGTGACGGAGGTCGGCGCGGTCGAGGACGACGACGCCGGTGACGGACTCGCGCGGGTCGGCGTCGGCCCAGGGGTGCTTGGGCAGGCGGCCGGGGCGGACCTCGGTGAGGCCGACGAGCAGCCATTGCGGCGTGAGCGCGAGCCCGCGGCACCAGCCCACGCGCCCGGGAGCGAAGGCCTCGGCGACGCGGCGGGGAGCCTCCGCTCCGAGGGGGAGGGGGGCCTGCCAGATCCCTCCGTCGATGGTCGTCAGCCACATCGAACCGTCAGCGAGGACACCGTCGTGCGGGTAGCCGGGGACGGTCAGGATGGGGCGCATGGTCGACAGCGGTCGCAGACTGCCGTCGTAGAGGCAGGTCGCGACCCACTGGCCGTCGACGCGCGCGATGTGGTTGGGGTGGACGTGGTCGCGGACCTTGGCGCGGTGGTAAGGCAGGCGGGCACGCTGCGCGGCGGGCGAGTGGTAGCCGTCGTCGAGCGTCGCCGGGGCCAGGGCGGGCCACGGCGGGGCCTCCCCGGCCCAGGAGGTCTCGAGCGCGCGCTCGAAGTCTGCGCACGCGGAGCCCTCCATTTGCCGCCGCAGCGCCCAGGCAGGGGTCCAGCCGTGCCGCGCGAGGAAGCGGCCGCTGAGGTCGAAGCGCTCGATCGCGTCGCCGCCGGTGTTGGCCACGAGCAGCTCCGGGCGCGCGCCGTCGAGGTCGAGGTCGAGATCGTGGAGGTCGTTGAAGTCGGGCTGATGCAGGACGCCGTCCACCTGCGCCCGGCGAAGGTCATAGCGAACCACGGCGGCGTGGGCGGTGACCCAAAGGCGCCCCTCGGAAGGGTCGACGCGGCCGCCCGCGAAGCCCTTGCTGGGGACGCGGAGGTGCTCGGGGGGGCGCCACCGAGCCCAGGTCTCGACGCGGCCGCTGGGGAGCTCGACGTGGTGGATGACCCCGTCTCCCTCGCCGTCGAAGTAGCCGCCGGTGACGAGCACGCTCAGGCCCACGGCGCCCCCGCTTTCCACCAAGACCGTCTCCAGGTTGACGCGCGCGCTTCGAGGTCGCGGGCGAAGTCCTCGAGCTCGAAGGCGATGGGTGCTTCGGCCCGAGCGAGCTCGGCGTGGCTGGGCAGCGCCAGCTCGAGGAGTGAGAGGCTGCCGAGCAGGCGCCGCGCGGCAGCTTGGGGCCCGTCGCCGCGCGACCACCACCACGCGTCGGCGCCCTCGATGGCCGCGCGCGCGCGCGAGAGGGCGCCGCGGATCTGATCAAAGCCGGCGCGATGGAGGGCCCGTCGAGCTTCGAGGGCCTCGGCGACCGAGACGCGGGCCTGGCGAGCCCGGGCGAGGGCGATCCCGCGGGCCTGGGACTCGACGAAGCGAGCCAGGGCTTCGCTCGCGCGGGGACGCATGGGCGAGGGGGAGGAGCCGTCGTCGGGGAGGCGCCCGTGGGTGAGGTAGAGGGGGAGGGCCTCTCGGCGCCAGGGTCCCCCGAGGCTGAGGGCGTCGGCGAGGGTGTCGGCGCGTCGCGTCGTGATGCCGTCGGAGCAGCGCAGCGCCGGGAAGGGGGCCGCGAACAGGGCGTCGAGATCGAAGAGCGCGACGTTGCCTCCACGCGCTGGGGGGAGAGGCTCGCCGGGGGGCTCCGGGGGCATGACGAGCGGGCGCGTGACGTGAGCGCCGTCGAGCATGCTCGGCCAGGCGTCGGCGAGGGCCTCGAACACGGCCGCGCCGGGAGTTTCCGGGCGAGCTGCGAGCGCGAAGGGCTGCCCGGCGTCGACGCGATCGCTGGCGTGGTCGTAGTAGTCGTCGGGCTGATCGGGGTGACGGGCCGCGTCGCCCCAGGGTCGCTCGGGGCCGCCCTCGCGCAATTCGACGAGGGTCCGCTCGAGGTCGAGGAGTTGGCCGAGCCAGGTGGCGAAGCCGGGGATCGGCGGGTCGCCACAAAAGCGGCTCAGGCCGACGGACAGCTCGGGGCGCTCGCGCCACAGCCGACGCAGCTGGGCGAGCAGAGGCTGGACGTGGCGTTCGACCGGAACCCCCGCTTCGCGGACGAGCTGCGTGAAGCGGAGGTCGTCGTCGAGCATCCACACGATCCACGGTCGGTCCATGGCGGCTTGCGGCCCGAGCTGTTCGGTGATGGCGTGGACGATGGCGTGGCGGGCCCCCGCGATGGACAGGGGGCGGGCGCTGGCCGGGACCAGATCGAGCGCCCGCTCTCGCGCGAGCGCGTCGAGCTGGACCGAGCGGCGGTGGATGGCGAAGGGGTGGTCCGGGAGCTCGAGCGGGGGGGCGCCCTCTGGGCGGTTGTCGAGGACCAGCACCTCGAGCGCCTCGGCCGCGACCTCGCTCGCCCGTCGGTCCGCTTCGAGGCTGTCGAGGAGCGCGCGGACTTGTCGGGGTCGCCCGAGGGTCGGGAAGGCGACGAGGATCCTGGGCGTGGGCACGGCTGCGGACGCGTCAAAGAGCGCGGGGTGGTGGCGCGCGAGCGCTTCGAGGGCCGCCTCGACCAGCTCGACCCGCAGGCTGAGGCTCTCGGTCAGGACGCGCCGGAGCTGGGCCTGCGAGCCGATGGGTCGCCGGCTCGGGCCGAGGGGGCCGTGGCGGGTCAGGGCCGCGTTGCGGACCACGAGCATGCACTCGGGGAGCATGCGCACCGCCCGGAGCGAGGCGAAGAAGGGGCCAAACTCGGGGCGCTCGTGGTGGGCCCGGATCGTCGCGGCGAAGCTGGACCAGCTGCGCGGGCTGGGATCGACGGTGTAGACCTGACGGCGGCTCCCGTCTTCGAGGGTCCGGGTCAGCGCGCGACCGGACCACGCGAAGCGCCAGCCGTAGGACTCCCAGGCGGCGGCGCGGTCGAGGGGGAAGGGGTCCGGGTAGGGGTGGCCGTTGCCCACGTCGACGACGTGGGGGCCCTCGTCCGGGAGCTCGACGAGGGCCAGGAGGTGGTCTCCGGGGTGATTGACGGCGCCGGCGATCAGCTCGACCCGAAAGCCGAGGGTGCGCAGCAGCGCCGCAAAGGCCGGGGTCGTCAGGTGGCAGGTGCCGCCTTGCCCGGTTGCGTTGGCCGCGGCGATGGCTTCCAAGCTGGGGGGCGCGTAGGGACGTCCCGCGTTGGCCAGGAGCGCGAGGTTGTGGAAGGGGATCTCGCGCAAGTGGGCGCGTTGGAGCGCGCGCAAGCCCGTGAGGTCCAGGCGGGGGGCTCGGACTCCGAGTCGCGCGAGGTAGGCGTCGCGGACCGTCGGGGAGAGGGCGCTCGGCATGGTCAATCACCACTGACGAGGCGATCGATCGCTTCGAAGATCAGCGCGAGCTCGTCTCGGTGGAGGGCCAGGGTCCAGGTCGGGATGGACTCGTCGTGGGCGTGGATCTGGGCGTGAGAGTCGTTGACGCCGATGGCGAGGTAGCGGGCGCCAGGGGGGAGGGCGTGGTTGAAGGGGCAGCCCCCGTCGACGACGGACTTGTTGAGCCCGCGTCGTTCCGCACGGGTCGCGAGTCCGCCGCTGGCGGCGAGCACACGCAGCCCATCGAGGAGCTGCATCGAGAAGGGGTCGGGGGGCAGGGAGCTGTCCGGGCTCGGGCCGATCGTGCGGGCGAGCAGGCGCAGGGTCCCGTCGACGTGGTCGTGGTAGCCCGTCTCTTCGAGCCACAGGTCGGCCTCTAGCTCGGGGATGAGCCGGGCGAGGACCTCCCGCGACCATTGCGAGCCGGTCTCCTCCTCGCCCTGGATGATCCACGTCAGGGCGGGGCTGCGCTCGAGCGTCGACAGGGCCCACAGCCGCGCGGCCAGGGGCCCCTTGTTGTCGGCGATGCCCCGCGCGAACCACCGGCGCTCACGCTCGATCAGCACGTCGGGGTCGCTCGACCAGCCCGGGTTGGCTGGGATCGTGTCGTAGTGCCCGTAGAGCACGACCCGTCCGGCCAAGCCCCGCGGCTCGCGGGCGGCGACGAGCACCGGTGGGCTCTCCGCCCGGCGGTGGAGCTCGACCGCAAAGCCCTGCTCGCGCAGCTGGGCAGCGCAGTGCTCGGCGCAGTCCCGGTGCCCGTCCTCGGAGGGTCCCGTCTGGAAGCGGACCAGCGCCTCAGCCTGGGCACGGGCGGGGTCGGGGGCGGGCAGGTCCCGCGCGTCGTGGCAGCGGGCGTCGGCGCAGGTCGGGCCCCACCGCCGCTCCACTGCCTCTCCGAGGGGCGCGACGGCGAGGTCCCAGAGGGCCTTGTTGGACTCGCCGTAGACGTCGCGGCCCTGGTGATCGGCGTGGGCGCGCCCCGAGATTCGCGCCCGTCGAGCCGCGGCGCGCAGGGCCTGGGCGCTGACGGGCGTCAGGTCCAAGCGCGCGCGCACGCGGTCCAGGGAGGCGCCGAGCTCCGGCTGAAGGTGGAGCTCGATGAGCTGCTCGAGGCCGAGCTGTCCCGCCCGACCGTGAGCGCGCAGCTCGACCGGCAGCCGCATCCACCAGGGGGTCTGCTCGTCGTGCTCTGGATCGAGGACGAGCAGAGACAGGGCCCGGGACAGCCCCGCGCGGAGATCGGCGCTCGACGAGTACATTTGGATGGATCTCATGACTCGTGCTTGCCCCCGAGAACGGGAAATTGATGATCGCCGAAGGGCAGGCCCGGGGCCGCGTGGACCTTGCGAACCATGGGGTGCCAGGCCGCTCGCTCGGGGGCGAAGGTGCAGTCGGCGTCGAGGTAGATGGTGATGTAGGCGCGCCGCCAGGCACGGGTCGCGTTGGGGGGAGAGCAGTGCCAGGACAGACAGTGGTGGAACACGGCGTCGCCAGCCGAGACCGGGACGGGGACGGCTTCGGCCGCCCGAGGGCCCCACTGCTTCGCCTCTGCTGGATTCAAAAAGTCGATGGAGGAGGTCTCCGGGAGCCGGTGCCCGCCGGGCATGAAGCGCATCGCGCCTGCGTCGGGGGGGGCGTCGTCGAGGGCCAGCCAGCACGAGAGCGCGCGGGGCTCTGCGACGGGCCAGTTGGGCAGGTCTCGGTGCCAGGGGATGGTGCCGCCGCCGAGGGGAGGCTTGGCGATGAGGTGGTCGTGAAAGACCCGAACGCGGGCGCAATCGATGAGTTCGGCGGCGATCTCGGCGGCGCGCGGGTCGAACAGCTGGGCCTTGAAGCTGGCGTTGCGCTCCCACACGTTGGTCCACTGAGAGACCACGGACAGGTACTCGTCGGGCGGGACGTCGATGGCCTCGGCCCAGCGCTGGGTCTGGACCTCGAAGGCGCGGGCGAGCTCGAGGGCGCGCGCGCGGGTGATCAGCCCAGGGACGACGAGCCAGCCGAGCTCGGCGTAGCGTCGACGCTGCGCGGGGCTCAGCACGGGAGAGGCTCCTCGTCGATCGATGCCAGCGGATCCTCGAGTCGCGCGCCGTCGATGCTGCGCGCGCACATCGGGTGCCGAGGGGCCTGGGCGTGGTGCCAGCGGGCGTCTGCGCTCAACCACGCGCTCGACCACGCGACCCGCTCGCCGGTGGTGCGCATCATCGGCGAGCCGTGGAATACGAGGGGCGAGAATGCGACCGCATCTCCCCGGGCGTAGGTGGGCGTGACGAGCTCGAAGGCGTCGGCGTCAAAGCCCAGCTCGCCGTGGGGGTGCTGGGCTGCCCCCGAGTGAAGGTCGACCGCCGGCCGCCGGCCGCCGGCGTGGCTCCCTCGGGCAAAGGCGAGGCCGCCCCGGGCGAGGTCCGAGGGCGCGAGGGGGATCCACAGCACGAGGCCGGCGGAGGCACGGACCGGCCAAAAGGGGGCGTCTTGGTGCCAGGGAAAGGGGCGATGGCCCGGCCGCTTGCACAGCAGCAGGTCCTGAAACAGCACGACCTCGGTGTCGAGCAAGCTCGACACGAGCCCGCGCAGGCGGCTTGCGACCCCGGCGGTGTTGGGCGCGGGCTGCCGGTGGGGGGACAGCCATTGGTCCATCAGCGCGTCGAGGGGCGGGCGGGGCTGGAGGGGCTCGGCGTGGGTGTAGAGCACCTGGCGGCTGCGCGCGAGGCCTCGCGCGTCGAGGGAGGCCCGGACTTCGGCGACCTCGTCGAGTATCGTATCCTCGACGAGACCGCGAAGGACGACGAATCCATCGCGTTCGAGAGCGGCTCGTCTACTGTCGATCATGACCTCTAGATCCTTCGAGACCGTGCTCGTCGTCGCCCTCTCGGGGTTGGGGAAGTCTTGGCTGGCAGACGCCGAGCCCGAGGGCGTCTACGACGGTGATCGCTGCATCTACGCTGCGGTCGCCGAGGCCTTCCCGGAGCTCGAGTCCAGGGCGCGACTCCGGGCGTGGCGCGAGCTGGCGCGGCGGCGACCCTGGGAGGGCTCTGGCTCGGCCGACGAGGAAGCGCTGGCGCTGTGGGCAGGGACGCGACGTTCGATGATCGCCGCGCTCCACGACGTGGTGCGATCGGGACATTACAGGCTCGTCGTCACGAGTTTGGTCCAACCCGACTGGACCGTAAAGCACTATTATGGAATTGAGCGTCATCGATACCTCGAACATTTGCGGCGTTGCGGTCGAGCTTTGGATAACGGCCATGGCGAGGCGGCCAATGATCGCTTGGAAGGGTTCGCGCCATTGACGAGGTTGGCCCCTGGGACCCATTTGGCGCAGTGTCCTCGGATACGCGCCTGGGCAGGGATGGGCTGAACGGGCTCAGGGGCCGGCGAGGCCTACCACCGCGCCGTCAAGGTCATGCCGCTCTGGTCGTAGACGTTCGCGTCCCGATCGATGTCCCAGCCCGTCCCGAAGGTCGCGTACACGTAGGGGCCGAAGGCGAAGGCGAAGCGCGTGACGAGCCGGTGGTTGGTGTCCGTCAAGAAGGGCGCGAGGATCCCGTCGCCGTCGGTGACGCGGCGATCGACGGCGAGGTAGGTCAGCTCCAGGCCGAACACCCGCGTGGGCATCCAGGTCGCGCGGGCCATGCCCAGCCAGCTCCGGTCGTCGCGGATCGAGCCGTAGCGCGACTCGTGCTCGGGCAGCCGGGTGCGGCGGTAGGCGAGGGCGGCCTCGAGCAGGGTGTGCCCGCGGGTCCCGGCCCCGAGCTCGCTGATCCCGTAGACGCGGGCTTTGAGCTCGCGCTCTCGGGTCTGGCCGAGGAAGGCCCCGGCGCCGCGCAGATCGCCAAACTGAGTGCGGACCTCGGCCGTGCGCTGGCCGAGCACGGTCCCGCCGAAGGCCAGGGTGGCCGCGTCGGTCCCCGTGGGCACGCGGGCCTCGACCCAGCCGCCGCCGAGGATCGCCGACTGCTCGCGCTCGTAGGGCACGCGGTCCTCGTCGTCGAAGCTCATGCTGGCGTGGGAGGGGAACAGGCCGCCGAAGTAGGCCTGCGCGCGGACGTTTCGCAGCCGGCTGAGCTCGAGCTCGCCGGACAGGCCGACGGAGGGGTTGCGCTGCAGGGTGCGGACCTCCTGGGGCGTCGACCGGTTCTTGGCCAGGGCGTCGGAGGCGTTGTTGAAGGGGTCCATGAAGTAGACCCGCAAGGCCGCGCGCCCGAGCTCGGGTCGCGCCCAGCCCACGGCCACGTCGAGGTCGAGGTCGGGCTTCTCGAAGCGCGCGACCGGGCGGATCTCGACGAAGGCCCCGGTCCCGGCGATGTCCGGGAACACGAAGTCGAGGCGGACCAGGGAGCTGTGGTAGGGGCGCAGCTCGTAGCGATCGAAGCGCATCCCGAAGGCGGCGGCGCTGCCCATGGGCACGCGCTCTTTGAGGCGCACGCGGTTGAGGAAGGTGAACTCGTCGTCGGAGTGGACGAAGAGCCGCGCGCCGCGGCTGCTGTTCGCCCAGTCGCGCCCGTAGGCCATGGGGTGCTCGGCGACGAACTGCGCGAGCTCGAGCTCGTCGTCTTGGAGCTCTGGGGAGGGCTGGAGCAGCGGCCCGTGGATGTCGGGGCGGCCGTGGCGGTCCTGAAAGCGCCGCCACGCGTCGTCCCAGCCCTCCTGGAGGTCGAAGCCGTGCTCGATCGCCGGCGGCTGCCAGCGCATCGCGTCGCCGCTCGGGATGCCAGCGAAGACGCTGACAGCGAGGGCGAGGGCGAGGGCGGGCACGCCTCAGCATAGGCCGAAGGCGCCAGCGACGGCGAGAGGAAAGCCATCGCGCAGTTGCGCGGGAGGCACTCAGCCCTTCGGCACGCGCAGCCCGACCATGATCTCGTTGCGGCGGAGCACGCCTGGAGTCCAGGGTGGATCGTAGCGGGCGTAGGTCGGCTCGGAGCCGTCGCGGGTCAGTCCCTCGGCGTCGACGGCCGCGACCAGGGCGGCCATCTTGTTTTGCACCGCGGCCTCGGCGGGCGCGCCCGAGAAGCGGACCGCGGCGACGACCCGCTCGGGGACGACGCGGATGTGGACCCGCGGGTCGTTGGGCGTGGGCAGGGTGTCGCGGGTGTACTTCGAGGGCATGGTGAAGGCGACGACCCACTTGGGCTTGCCCTCCCCGTCGGCCACCTGGGTGCGGTCCACGGGCGCGGTCATGTCGATGGCCTCCGACCGCGCCGCGGCCGTGCGATCCACGGGGGCGGTCATGGCCACCTCGGTGTTGGCCGAGTTGTTGCCAAAGATGAAGTCGGCGAGGACGCGAAAGCCCGCGTTGGAGGCTGCAGGACCCGTGCCCTGGACCTCGACCTCGGCGACCAGGCGCGGGGCGTAGCGCCGGACCTCGAAGGCGTCGAAGCTGGCGATCACCTCGTAGGCGGGGGTCTCGACGCGGCCGCGGGCCAGGGCGCGCTGGGGCAAGGCGGTGGCGAGGGCGCCCGCGGTCACGGCGGTGGCGCTGGCCACGACCCACGCGCGGCGAGACAGGGGCTCTTGGCGGGTCATGAACACAGCCTTGCCCGCGCGCGGCGAGGCGCCAGCGATCGTCGCGTGGGCGGGCGAGGACGGGCGCGCAGGAGCCCTGCTCGAGCTGGCGGGGTCGTCTCCGTGTGCTCCCCGCCCCCAAAAAAGCGTACAGTTCGTGCGATGTCGCGAAGCGTCGATGGACATTGGAAACCCGCGCGCTGGATCGCCGCCGTGGCCTTGGGCGCCGCGCTGGGGGTGAGCGGCTGCGGCGACGACACGGTCGAGCCCGGGGAGGTCGAGGCGGGCACGGCCGAGCTCGGCGGCCCCGCGCGGGGCATCTCGATCACCGACGTCGAGGTCAACCAGGGCGCGGGCGTGGTCGTGGCCACGGCGGAGGATGGTTGGCTAGACCTCGAGGCCCGCAACGCCCGGCTGATCCACGGCCGCGACAGCCTGGTCCGCTTCCAGGTCGTCCTCGACGACCCGGCGGGCTGGATCCCGCGCTCGCTGACGGGCGTGCTGCGCATCGAGGTTCCGGGCCAGCCCACGGTGGTCCGCACCCGCGACTTCGTCGTCGAGCAGGACAGCGACCCCCGCGACCTCGACGAGCAGTTCTACTTCCCCCTCTACGCCGACGAGGCCCTGCCGGGCACCAAGATCCACGTCGAGCTGCGCGAGACCGACGCCTCCGTCGACGTGTCGGCGCTCGGGCAGGGGCGCACCCAGGTGCCCGCGAACGGCGAGGCCGCGACGGTCGGCTTTGGCGACGTCGACCTCGAGATGGACATCGTCATCGTGCCCGTGCACTACACCTACTTCGACCCGCCGCGGGTGCCGGACATCACCGACGAGGACCTCGAGCTGCTGCGCGAGGGCATGCTCCAGCAAAACCCCGTCCAGGCCGTCAACATCACCGTCCGCGACGAGCCCATCATCTACTCGCAGCAGATCACCGACCTGGGCACGCTCTTGCCCATGACCCGGCAGGCGCGCATCGCCGACGGGGCGCCGCCGCACGTCTACTACCACGCGATGATCGACGTGAACGGCTCGGCGGTGAACGACGTCGCGGGCATCGCCTGGCTGACCGGGGCCACGCAGGAGGACGGGGACCTGCGCAGCGCGGCGACCGTATTCCACAAGCGCATCATCCCGGCGGACCCCGAGGACCCCGAGAGCGAGGAGGTGATCCAGCCGCCCTCGAACACCGTGAGCACCTGGGTCCACGAGGTCGGCCACAACCAGGGCTTTCGCCACGTCGAGTGCCAGGGGGCGACCTCGGCGAACAACGACCCGAGCTACCCCTACGAGGACGGCAAGCTCGGGATCTACGGCTTTGGCATCCGCAACTTCCGGATCTTCGCGCCCTCGGCCTCCCACGACTACATGAGCTACTGCGGCAACGCCTGGGTCTCGGACTGGACCTGGGAGAAGGCCCACGAGCGCGTCGAGCTGCTCACGGGCTGGGGCACGGCCGCGCCCCCGTCCGGGCCCGACGGCGCGTTGACCATCGAGCCCTCGCTGGCGAGCCAGCGCGAGCCCGCGCTCATCGGCGTGCTCAGCGTCGACGGCACCGAGACCTGGACGGCCATGCCCGCCTTCCCGGTGGTCACGCCGGCCTCGACCTCGGCGCTCGAGACCGTCGAGTTCTGGGCTGACGGCGCGCTCGTCGACTCGGCCGTCGCCGAGGTTGCGACCCTCAGCGACGACCGGACCCGCACCCTGACCGTCATCATCCCGCCCAAGGCGCGGGTGAGCGGGGCCCAGGGCGTGGCGGGGGGCTTCGAGCTCGTGCGTCAGGACGCCCAGGGGCAGCGCCGGGCGGTGCTCCTCGACTGAGGGCGGGGGCCCGGCGCTGCGAATGCGAAAGAGGCGAGAGACCGGAGTCTCTCGCCTCTTTTGTTGGCTGCGCTCGGGCGCTCAGGCGCGCTGCGGGTCGTTGGTCGGGTTGAGGAGCCAGCGACCCATGGGCGCGATGAAGGGCAGCATCACCAGGGTCATGCCGCCAGCGAACACGCCGACCTTGCCGTAGATGGCTGGGAGCACGTCGGGGCCGAGCATGAAAAAGCCGATGGTCGGGGCACCGAACACGCCCAGGCCGTCGAGCAGGGCGATGGCACCGGCGGCGCCCAGGGCCAGGGGGCCCCAGGAGCGCCCGCGGAGCAGACCGAACAGGCCGGTGACGCCCGCGATGCCCGCGATGGCGTGGAGGGCGAGCTGCTCGGGCTCGGGCTGGGGCGCGAACACGTAGAGGATGAGCAGGGGCAGGGTGCTGCCGGCCGACTTCACGGCGCGGCGCATGAGCACCATGGAGTCCTCTTGGAAGTTCCAGCGCTCGGCGGTCTTCTCGGAGTACTCGTACTTGGCGGCCATGCCCTCGCCCATGAGGCACAGGACCACCAGCAGGTGGGTGACGCCGAAGAACACGAAGATGGGCTCGAAGCCGACCTTGAACAGGAGCAGCAGCATCAGGCTGCCGAAGTTGCCGACGCCGATGGCGAACCACCGGGCCCAGAACCACTCGGCGGCGACGCCGAAGAAGGCGAGGCCGTAGCAGGCGGCCAGCCCCAGGTAGAGGGCCATCAGTTCGTCGGGGCCGAGCCAGGCGGTCATCGCAAACTGGATGACGTAGAAGGCGAGGATCAACAGGGCCAGGGCGCGGCGCGTTCCAATCATGGGCGACATTCAGCCTACGCTGCCGCCGAGCCCGCTGCAATGCGCTCGGGGACCTCGATGGACCCAGGAGCGCCCGTAAGGCGCCCGCCCACCCCCCGTTCGCAGGGGGCCAACCGGCCCTGGGATCGTCCTCGACGCCCCTGGGGCTGGGTTAAGCTCGCCATGACCGCCATGAACCGCCGCGACCGAGCCCGCGTACGCCTCTTCCCTGCTCCCCCAACTCGGCGGCGCGCTCGGCCGCGACTCGCCTTGCTCGCGGCCTCGGCGGTGCTCGGGCTCTCGGCCTGCGCCGGGGTCTCGCCCAGCCCCCTCGACCAGGGCTTGCTCGTCCGCGACACCGCCTCCTTGCTCGCGCCGCGCTGCGTCGGCGTCGACTCGTGCCTGCTCGGACACGTGACCGACACGGCGACCGCGGCCCCCGTGGCCAAGGCCTCGGTGTTCCTCGAGCGCGAGGCCGCCGACGGCGAGGCCAAGGTCAAGTTCACCACCCTCACCGACGAGCAGGGCGTGTTCACGGTCAGCGACCCGCCGCCAGGCAGCTACCGCATGGCCATCTACAAAGAGGCCAGCGGCATCGAGCTCATGGGCATGCAGCTGGGCAAGGCCGGCACGACCGTCGTACCCGTGCGCCTGGTGATCCAGTAGCGCAGACCGCCAGCCGCCCGCGCCCTTCGATCTGGGTCGACACCTCCCACGAGCAGCGGCGACACCCCAACCGCTACGACTCGTCTCTGCTGAGGTTCAACTTCATCGCGGGCAGAGGCAGAACCCGACCAAGGCGCCCGCGGTGAGGACAGGCTCTGCATCCCGCACCCCGCACCCCGCCAAGCCACGCCCCAACCACGCCCCAACCACGCCCCAACCACGCCCCAAGCCACGCCCCAACCACGCCCCAACCACGCCCCCGCTTGCGGGGGCGACCCAATGCCCCCTAGAAGGCACGAACCCTCATTGCCCACCAAGCCAGAGCGGAGGAGCGGACAGCGACGAAGCGCCCCCGGTCCCCAAGCGTCTGCGGGGGCATTAAAGGAACTCAACGAGCCACTTGGCCACGAGCGCGCCGTGCTCGAGGTTGGGCGCATGGCTGGCCCCCTCGACGACGCGCAGGCGCGTGCCCTCGGGCAGCTCCGCGGCCAGGCGCTCCCCGATCTCCACGGGGAACACGGGGTCGTGCTCGCCCCAGATCAGCAGGGTCTCCTGGGTGACCTTCCCGGGCCGCTCGTCGAGCTCGTCGAGCTGCTCGAGCAAGCGCGCGAGCAGGGCGGCCTTCTCGTCGCGGAACTCGCCGTACATGCCCTCGAGGACCTGGCGGTGGACCCAGCGCGGGGCCCGGGGCGGCTTGTGGTAGCCCAGGGCCATGAGCGTCTCGATGTCCTCGGGCTCCGTGGGCACGAGCACGTCCGCGAAGTCCTCGACCTCGAAGCGGGCGAGCAGCGCGGCGTGGTCGGCCTCGGTGTAGACGCGGCCGGGGCTGTCCATGATCGCCAGCTTGGCCACGCGATCGGGGTGCATGGCGGCGAGCTCGTGGACGACGATGCCGCCGTAGGAGATGCCGACGAAGTGGGCGCGCTGTAGGCCGAGGTGATCGAGGAGCGCGACGAGGGTCTCGACCTGGTGATCGATGCTGAAGTCGCGCTTGCGCGACCACGACTCGCCGAACCACAGGAGGTCGGGGACGATGACGCGGCGCTCGGCGGCGAGCGGCCCGACCTGCTCGTGCCACTGCCACATGGCCGAGGCGCCGAAGCCATGGACGAGCACCACGGGCACCGCGCCGGCGGTCTCGGGGCTGTCGCCGCTGTCCCAGTAGTGGACGTTGGCCTCGCCGAGCAGGGCCGTGTTCGCGTCCAGGCCCTTGCGCTGGAGCTTGCGGCTGATCTTGCGCTCGCCGATTCGAACGACGTTGCAGGCGCTCGTCAGCTCGATCATCACCAGGGCACCCATGGCGATCAGGGCGCTGGGGCTCGGGCTGCTGCGCAGGAGCTTGGGGGCCAAGAGCACGACTTCACGCTAGACGGGCTCGGGCTCCGCGGAATGTGCTGTAGATCGCTGTGCACGGCGCCTCGCAACGGCGGGGGCACAAAGCTGTCATGGCCCGGGAGAGTGCGAAGGTGAGTGCGCAGAATCGGTATCGGATGCGCGCGAAGCCATGTCGGATTGATGCGTCCGCGCAACACTGTGCGCGAGGCGCGAATTGACCCTCGAGCGAGCGCCCGGGCCGCGAGCGGAGCGAAGTCCCCACAACGCTCCCACCTTGGAGGACTCGGCGAGACATCGCCTCACAGCCCGCGGGACTCGCCCGGCGGGTAGGCTCGAGCCCGAGCATGTTCGACGCCTGGATCTTCACGACCCCCGCTCCCGAACCAGACGCGCGCATCGCCTACGGTCGCGGCCCCCATCGCTTCGCCGAGCTGCGCTTGCCGAAGGTCGAGACCGAGGGGGAGCGCGTCCCGACGGTGGTGGTGATCCACGGCGGCTACTGGTTGGCGGAGATCGGGGTCGATCACGTCGGCCACGCGTGCGCTGACCTGGCCGCCCGCGGCTACGCGACCTGGGCCATCGAGTACCGCCGCCTGGGCAACATCGGCGGCGGGTGGCCGGGCATGTTCCGCGACGTGGGCAAGGCCGTCGACCACCTGCGCGGCCTCGCCGACGAGCACCGCCTCGACCTCGACAACCTGCGCGTGCTCGGGCACTCGGCGGGGGGCCAGCTCGGGCTGTGGCTGGCGGCGCGGCGGCAGCTGAGCGAGGCCAGCTCGATCTACGCGGCGGATCCCCTGCCGGTCGCCCGCGTCGTCGCCCTCGCGCCCTTGAGCGACCTGCACATGGCCTCGGAGCTCGGCCTGTGCGCCAACGTCATCGAGCAGGTCCTGGCCGGCTCGCCCGAGCATCGACCGCAGCGCTACGCGGACACCTCCCCGGCCGCGCGCTTGCCCTTGGGCGTCGAGCAGCGCGTGCTCCATGGCGCGGCCGATCGGCTCGTGCCCGTGGCGATGAGCCAGGCCTACGCCGAGCGTGCCCAGGCCGCGGGCGACGACGTGAGCCTCGAGGTCCTGGCCGAGGCCGGACACTTCGAGCTCGTCGATCCGCGCGCAAGAGAGTGGGCCCGGGTGGTCGCCGCGCTGGCTTAAAAAAGAGAGAGCCCCGACGGTGAGGTCGGAGCTCTCGCTCGCGTTGGGGGGTGCCCGTCAGTTGCCCACGGAGGCGCTGACCATGGCGACGGCGTTGAGGCTGCCGGTGACGTCGGCGGTCGCGGAGCTGAGGGCGGTGCCCACGGCCTCGACCTCGGTCAGGGCGCAGCCGAGGCCGGTGACCACGGAGATGCTCAGCTCGCCCGAGCCCTGGATCTCGGCGATGGCGTCGGGGACGACGCTGATCGAGGCGGACGCGAGGCCCTCGAGGGCACCGGACACGCTGTCGAGCTTGGCCGAGGCGGCGACGAGGCCGGCGAAGCGGGTCTTGAAGCCCTCGAGCCAGATCTTGAACTCGGCCTGGGCGTCGGCGTCGAGGCCAGCGGCGAACTGGAACTCGACCGAGAGGCTCGGGGGGGTGCACTCGACGGAAGCCTCGGCCTTGGCCTCGACGGAGGCCTGGCACTCGGCGGAGACCTCGGGGGGCTGGACGTCGCCCTCGCAGCCGCCCTGGCACTCGACATCGGCCATGGCCGAGACGTCGCACTTGGCGGTGGCACCCGCCTCGCAGCCGCCCTCGGCGGGCATGTAGGTGCACTCGCCCTCGCAGCGGCCGCCACACTCGCCGCCGGCCTCGAGCTCGCAGGTGCCCTCGCAGCCGCCCGAGCAGGAGCCGGAGCAGTTGGTGATGTTGCCCATGCCGTCGGTCTCGCACTCGCCACCGACGCAGGCCGAGCACTCGCCGTCGCAGGTGCCGCGGCACGAGCCGGAGCAGGCGGCGGAGGCCTCGAGCTGACAGCTGCCGGAGCAGGTGCCGCTGCAGGAGAAGTCGGGGGCCTTGCCGGTGCACTCGAGGGTGCCCTCGGCCTCGCACTGGGCGGCGACCTCGGCCGAGACCTCGCAGCTGCCCATGCACTGGACCTCGATCATGCCGGGGTCGACGTCGACGTCACACTCGGCGGCAGCCTGGACGGCGACGTCGACGTTGGCCTGGCAGCGCGGGGGCTCGTAGGAGATGACGAGGTTGCCCTCGAGGTTGGCCTCGAACTTGGCCTGCAGGCCGCCCTGAACGGCGAGGGCGAGCTCGTCGAAGCTGAGCTCTTGGTAGCCCTCGATCTCGAGGGAAGCGGCGATGCCCTCGAGCTCGCCGCGGACGTTGCCGGACACGGTCGCGGCGGCGTCACGCACCGCGAGCACGGCACCAAAGAAGGCGTCGATGCTGACCACGCCAGAGATGCTGGCGTTGCCCTCGGCGAGGCCGAGGTCTGGGCAGGTCAGGCCACAGGGGCCACCGTCGTCGCCACAGCCCGAGAGGACGAGACCAGCGAGCGCAGCCAGGGCGAAGGCGGGGGAGAGAGACTTCAGCGTGGTCATGGCGCCTACTCTCGCGCGTCTCGCACGGTGAACTCAAGCCCCCAAGGGCGAGTTTTGGGCGAGTTTTTTCATGGCTCCAGGGCCGGGGTCTTGGCTCCTGGAAGCAACGGGGGTGGTCTCGCAGACACGAAGAAACGCGAGCCGCCGGAGCGCGCTCGCGTTTCAGATCGGGCCGTGAGCGTGCTGCTCATGGGCCCGGGTCGGTGGTTCGGATCACCCGCCGCTGACGGAGCCGGAGATCATGGTGAAGGCGCTGAGGCTGCCGGTGACGTCGGTGGTCGCACCCGCGAGGGCCTCGCCGACGAACTCGGCCTCGGTCAGGGCGCAGCTCAGGCCGATGGTCGCGGACAGGTCGAGGCCGCCCTCGGCCTCGAGATCGGCGATGACGTTGGGGATGAGGTCGACGGAGGCGCTCAGCAGACCCTCGAGGGCCACGGACACGCCGTCGAGCTTGGCCGAGGCGGCAGCCATGGCGGCGAAGCGGGTCTTGAAGCCCTCGAGCCAGATCTTGAACTCGGCCTGGGCGTCGGCGTCGAGGCCAGCGGCGAACTGGAACTCGACCGAGAGGCTCGGGGGGGTGCACTCGACGGAAGCCTCGGCCTTGGCCTCGACGGAGGCCTGGCACTCGGCGGAGACCTCGGGGGGCTGGACGTCGCCCTCGCAGCCGCCCTGGCACTCGACATCGGCCATGGCCGAGACGTCGCACTTGGCGGTGGCACCCGCCTCGCAGCCGCCCTCGGCGGGCATGTAGGTGCACTCGCCCTCGCAGCGGCCGCCACACTCGCCGCCGGCCTCGAGCTCACAGGTGCCCTCGCAGTTGGCGGAGCAGGAGCCGGCGCAGTTGGTGATGTTGCCCATGCCGTCGGTCTCGCACTCGCCACCGACGCAGGCCGAGCACTCGCCGGAGCAGGTGCCGGAGCAGGTGCCGGAGCAGCCAGCGGCGACGTCGAGCTGACAGCTGCCGGAGCAGGTGCCGCTGCAGGAGAAGTCGGGGGCCTTGCCGGTGCACTCGAGGGTGCCCTCGGCCTCGCACTGGGCGGCGACCTCGGCCGAGACCTCGCAGCTGCCCATGCACTGGACCTCGATCATGCCGGGGTCGACGTCGACGTCGCACTCGGCGGCAGCCTGGACGGCGATGTCGACGTTGGCCTGGCAGCGGGGGGGCTCGAAGGAGATGGTCAGTCCGCCCTCGAGGTTGGCCTCGAACTTGGCCTGCAGGCCGCCCTGAACGGCGAGGGCGAGCTCGTCGAAGCTCAGCTCCTGGTAGCCCTCGATCTCGAGGGAAGCGGCGATGCCCTCGAGCTCGCCGCGGACGTTGCCGGACACGGTCGCGGCGGCGTCACGCACCGCGATCACGGCACCGAAGAAGGCGTCGATGCTGACCACGCCGGAGATGCTGGCGTTGCCCTCGGCGATGCCGTTGTCGGGGCAGACGAGGCCGCACTGCTTGGCGAGGTCTTCAGCGACATCACAACCGGGAGCGGTGATGGCGAGACCGGAGATGAGGCCGCACGCGAGGAAGGGGACGAAGGTTTTCTTGCTGATGTCGATGTCGACCATGTCGGTAAGGCTCCGGGGGAACGTTGAGCTGCAAGAGCATGGCACCAAAGCGGAGCCGGACACAACGGGGGGGGCCGAGGAACTTTGCCCCGTCCTAGGTCCGAGTCTGGGCTGCGGGGGGATTGAATCCAGGCCGCCGCGAGCTGCCGATGTGAGCGAGCCGAGTGGCGCGCGGGCGAGCGCGGCGAGGCGCGGGTCGCTGGCAGTCGCGAGAACGGCCCGAATTCTTGGACAAAAGCCCAATTGCGGCTGATCTTTGGCCCACAGGTCCAGGCGGTTGGTGTGGGGGGCCTCGACCACGGATCGACGCACGATCCCACTCGCGGCGCGCCGGAAAATTTTTTGCGAGGAGAGAGCGGCTCTCTGGTTCGCTCTGGAGTCAGTCGGCCGGGCCGTCGGGCTCGCCACGCCGGAGGTCCAAAATCACGGGGCAGTGATCACTCAAAAATGAATAATCCGGCTCGGGGTAGGCCTCTGTCGATCGGAAGTCTCGGCAGTGGTGTGCGGCACAGTGCGTGCCGCTATGGACCGCTGGATCGGCCCCGAGGGCGCCCTCGAGGCCCCGCACCCACACCAGATCGATCTCGCTGGCTTCCTTCCAGGCGTCCCGCCGCGCGCCGTCGTAGTAGGCCGAGCAGCCCTCGGAGTTGGGCAGCCGCCGCAGGTCCGCCGGGCGCAGGGCCGCGTCGAGCTCGGCGTGCTCCGTGGCGGTGCCTTCGCCGGGCGCCCCGGTGCTGTTGAAGTCGCCGAGCACGACGTGATCGGGGTCTCGTTTGGACAGCCCGCGCACGGCCTCGACGAGGGCGGGCCACTGGGTGGTCCGGTCCTCGTGGCCCGTGGGCATGGCCTTGAGGTGGACGACGGTGACCCACAGGTCGAGGGGCGGGGAGGCCTCGCTCGCGCTCGAGCGGGCCGCGTCGCGGAAGTAGGCGGAGAAGGCCGGCCGGACCCGCCCCGACAAGGTGAGCTCGCGGTGCTCGACGGGCTGGCCGACGAGCTCGACTCGATCGCGGCGCCAGGCCACGCCGAGCTTTTGGTGCCCGCGGCCGCCGCCCTTGGACAGGGCGATCCCCCATCCTGGAAGCAGGGCCGCGAGGGCCTCGGGGTCCTTGATCTCCTGCACGGCGAGGATGTCGGGATCGACGGCCTCGATGGTCTGGCGCAGGCGCTCGAGGTCGTGGTCCTCGGGGTCGCCGCGGAAGTTCTCGAGGTTCCAGCTGACCACGCGCAGGTGCTCGGCGTCCCGCGGCGGCGGGCTGTCGAGGCTGCCGATGGGGTCGAGGACGTAGAGGACCGCCGACGCGAGCAGGGCGAGGGCGAAGGAGACGAGCTTCCACCGGCGCTGACGCTGGGCCTTGGTCGGCCGGCGGCGACGCTTCCTGCGGCGCTTGTTTTGCTTGCGGGGGGCCATCGTCAGGGAGCGCGCTCGCCCTCGTCCTCGAACTCATAGCGGCGCAGGTCCACGTCGACGAGCAGGGCCGAGCTCTCGACGCTCGCGCTCGCGTCGGGCTCGGCGTCGCGCAGCTGCAGCTCGAAGCGCCCGCCGAGGCAGCGCGCGGCTTCGGGCTCGTGGGCCAGCGCGGTGGCGATGACGATGCGCCGGCCGCCGCCGGTCAGCGCCTCGCCCTCGGCGGGTCCGAGCACGCGCAGGTTCAGGCTCTCCCCGTCTGCTCGGGCGCCGCGGATCCACAGCTCGGCGGCGTTGAGGGCCTCGGCGGACTGGACGATCTCGAGCTCGAGGCGCACGGCCCAGCGCCGCCGGGTGGCGCGGCGGGCGAGGAGCTCGAGCTGGGCGCCCGCGTCGAATTCGTAGACCCCGTCGGGGTCGAGGCCGCCCGCGCTGACGACGGGCATGGCGACGGTGTAGGCCGGGTGGAAGGCCGCGTCCGTGGGCGCCTCGTCGGGCCCGGGGCCGACACCGAAGACCAGGCGCAGGCTCGCCAGGCTCGGGCGGGCCACGCTGCGGGCTCCGTCGGTCGCCGGCGGGACCGAGCCCTCGGAGGTGCGGGGGATGACGAGCCGGGCGGGCATCGATCAGAGACTGTGAACGAATTCACAGTCTCTGTCTATTTGGGCCCACGAACGTGAACGAATCGCCCCCTTCAGGGGGGCGACCCGGTGGGGTCTCGCGGGTACGAACCCCACCAGCCAAAGCGGAGGAGCAGAGCGACGAAGCGTCCCCGGTCCAAGTCCGACTGCGGGGGCAAAGCAAAATTGCCAAAGCCGCGCGCTCCCAGGGGTGCGCGCGGCCAGGCCTCGTGTCGGGCGAGTAGGTGGGCTCAGCCCCGCTCGTAGCGGGCCTTGCGTTGACGACGCTTGCGGCGACGCTCGGCCTCACGGAGCTTGCGCTTGGACTTCACGCTGGGCTTCTCGTGGTGGCGGCGACGCTTGATCTCGCGGAGCACACCCTCGCTGGCCATGAGACGACGGAGCTTGCGGATGGCACGCTCGACGCCGCGCTCGTCGACGCGGACCTCCAGGGGCCGACCGAGCACGGGGACGTGCTGTTCGGAGATGTCTTGGGTCGGAGTCGGGGCCTGGGCCTGGGCCGGGTCG
>NZ_ABCS01000099.1 GCF_000170895.1 Plesiocystis pacifica SIR-1
CATCGACCGAGAAGTGGTCCTTGCTCATCAGACGGCGCGCCTGCGCCTCGGCGACCACGTGCTCGAAGAACTTGCGCGTGGCCTGGTACTCGAGCAGTCGGTCTCGGTTGTCCGAGAACGCGCAGTGATCGAAGGGCGTCTCGACCATGTCCATGCCCAGAAACCAGCGAAACAGCATGTTGTAGCGCAGCTGCTCGCACAGCCGGACTTCGCTGGGGATCGAATACAGCGCCATCAGGAGCATCGACTTGAGCAGGCGCTCGGGCGGCACCGAACGCCGACCACGCTTCGAGTACATGCGGTCGAAGGTCCGATCCATCCGCTTGAGAGCGGCGTCCGCGACCTCCTTGATCTCGCGCAGCGGGTGATCCTCGGGGATCTGCTCCTCGATGTTCATCAAACACAGCATCGAGGCTTGCTTCGGCTGACGGCCACGCATGACTTCGATAGATCATGCGCGGTCGTTGATGTCGAGGTCTTTTTCCGATGTCCTGCTAGTTGCAAGGCTTGCCCAGCCGATCACCACGTGCGCCCGGCCCTGCGTCGGGTGTGCAAGCGGGCCGGGCTGCGGCCGGTTAGCGTCCACGTGCTGCGCCACAGCTTCGCGTCTCACCTGGCCATGCGCGGCGCGTCGATCAAGGTGATCCAGGAGCTGCTCGGGCACAGCGACATCAAGGTGACCATGCGCTACGCCCACCTGAGCCCCGCGGCTCGCAGTCACGCGGTCGAGCTCTTGGATGGGCCGCCCGACGGCCCGGGTGGAGCACACTGACAGCACATGGTTGCTCTCGGCTCGAAACTCAGCCGACCGAGCCCAACCACGCGCCTCCCCAAGCCCTTGAAATGACTTAGAAAAACAAAGCGCGCCCGGCTGGACTCGAACCAACGACACCCAGGTTCGAAGCCTGGTGCTCTATCCAACTGAGCTACGAGCGCGTGCGCAGCTTCTACCACAACCCCTCCACGCGGTCACCTCCCACGCCGCGCGAGTTGGCCCCAGGCGCAGCCCCCAGCTGCCTCTTGCCCTCTCCGCACCCGCGGTCTAAACACGGGCTGATGCCTCGCTCCAAGCCTTCCATGCAGCTGCGCCTCGGTGGCGTTTCGACGGTGGTGTTGAGCCTGTGCGCGCTGACGGCGTGCGATGGGCCGCGGCCGGTGCCGGAGGTTCGGGTGGAGGCTCCGGTGACGCACACGCCTCGGGCCATACCCGCGCCGACGCCGGGGAGCGATGGGGCGAACAGCCCGGACGGGACGCTGCTCGACGGCTACAAGGACCGCTCGCCGAGCAAGTCGGAGGTGTACCGGAGCTGGCAGCTGCCCTTCCAGGCCCGGGCGGCGATCGCCGAGCTGCTGATCCTGACGGCGGACGACGACCCGGAGCGGATGAAGGAGCTGTTCACGCCCAACGCTCGCTTTGGGCTGCCAGACCGCCGCCAGATCCAGGCCCGGCCGATCTACACCGAGGACGACCCCCTGGGCCTCGAGTTCCTCACGGGCTTTCGCGGGGCGACGCAGCGCTTCAAGAAGCGGGCGACCTTCAACCTCGAGCCGCTGCCGGGCTTCGAGATGTTCGCGGCGACGGGGGCCGAGCCGGTGTGGTGCTCGTACATGTCCGACAACAAGCTCGACTACATCGGGCTGCGCCTGGTGACCTACCAAGGTGACGTGAAGATCGACTACATCGGCTTTTTCGAGGCGATGCCGACGCAGCGCATCAACATGGCCAACGAGGGCGACCCGCCGCCGGTCATCCCCTACATGCGCACGCCGCCTTCGCTGACGCTGTCCGAGGACGCGCCGGCCGAGTAGGCCGCGGCAGCTTTAGAACTGACCGGCCACGCCGAGGTGCAAGCCGCCTCGGCCCGGCCCAAACGCAGGGCCCGCCGTCGGGCCGAAGTGGAGCTTCGGGACGCGTTTGTGTCGCGCCTGCTCGAGCAAGATGCGGTGTGACCAGGCCATCGCGACGTCGAAGACGAACAAGAAGGCGCCCTGAAGCACGAGCGCCTGGCCGTAGCCGCGCAGGCGCGCGTCGAGGGGCGCAGCGACCACGCCAGGATCGCTGGCGACGGCCCAGGTGGCCACGCCGGCGCCCATGTAGACGACGTCGAGGCCGGCGTTGACCAGGAACACGAACTGAGCCCGGGTCGCCCGCTCGGCGCCCACCGCCAGGTTCACGGGCTCGCGCCGCTCCCGGGACGAGCCGACCAGACCGACGATGCCGAGCGCGAGGTTGACGGAGTTCCACGCGGCGTTGCCCTGGTGGAAAAAGCGTCGCTCGCCGGTGGTGGTGAAGTTGCCGGCGAGGCCGCCCGCGATGTTGGCCACGGACCAACCCGTGAGCGTGGCCATGCCGCCCAGGCCCAGCCCCGTGCGCCGCTGGTGGTAGCGCCGCGCGGGTCCGTCGAGGGCTCCGGTGACCTCGCTCTCCACCGCATCCTCCCCCTCACCTTCTTGGAGGCCCTCGCTCGCCTCCTCGCTCGTCCCTTCGACGCTCGAGGGGCCGACCACCGTCGCTCGTGGGGCGAGGCTCAGCGCCGCGCTCAGCAAGCTCGCCGCGACGCTCACTCAGCTACGCTCGTTAGCGTTGGCGTTGGCGTTGGCGTTGGCGTTGGCGTTGGCGTTGGCGTGGGTGCAGGCCGAACCGAACAGCTCGAGGTCGAGGCGCTCGACGATGTCCGCGCGTGCGGTGAGGGCGTCGATCTCGGCGAACATGGACGCGCCGTGGGCGAACCACTCGCCGAAGGGGGCGGGCAGGTGCACGCGCGGCGGATCGTGGGCCAGCCACGCGCACCACATCGCCAAGGTCGCCTGCCAAGTCGGGCCCACGCCGACGCCGTCGAAGGCAGCCGCGGCGAGGCGCTCGAGCTCGAGGCTGGTCGGCGCGCGCACGGGCTCGCGGGGCGGCCGGGCGTAGCGCCACCACTTGAGCAGGCGGATCGCGTCGTTGAAGCCGATCTTCGCGTTGAGGGACGCGGCCGAGCGGGTCCGCTTTTTGATCTGCTCGTGCTCGTGGCGGACGTTGACGGGCATGATCGAGCGGTCGGGGCTGACGTGGAACTGGCCCAGGCCGCGCACGTCGAGCACGGGGGCCAGTTCGAGGGTCGCGCGGTCCCGGCGAAAGTCCCGCTCGAGGCGCGCGCGCTCGGCTTCGAGCAAGCCCTCCGCGGCCGCGGCGAGGATCTTCTGGGCCGAGACGATCGACGACACGGGCAGCATGCCCACGCTGATCACGAGGTCCAGGCCCTGCCCGGGGATGTCGCTCTCCCGGGACTTGAAGCGGCGCAGCGCCGTGCCCTTCTCCGTCGAGCCGGCGTAGAAAAAACCCAGCACGTCGACGCCCTGACCGTCGACGCGCTCGCGCAGGTCGTCGACGAAGCGCGCCGCCCGGGCCCGCGCGGGCCTGGGGTTGCGCGGGCGGGTGAACTCGACGAAGCGGCGCAGGCAGGCATGCGCCGCCGCTCCCGCCTCGTTGTCTCCACCCTTGGACTTGCGCTTGCCCGCCACGCGCTCAACCTCGACGTCGACTCCGACCCCGCTCGGGGCGCAAAAAGTCGACGCTTTGGATCATAGCAGGGAGTCGAATGGGAAGGGAACGCGACACCACCCCACACCCAACTACTCAGAGACCGTGAGTAAATCACAGTCTCTGACGATTTTAGCCATCGTGGACGACGCCACGCCCTCCCTGCCCCACGTCCACGACTCAGCGCTACATCAGTGCTCGGCGGAGACCAGGCCGATGCGGATGGCCTGGCGGACTAGGCCGGCCACGTTGTGCACGCCGAGCTTGGCCATGATGCGGCCGCGGTGCCCCTCGATGGTCTTCACGCTCAGGCCCAGGATCTTCGCGATCTCGGGGCTCGACTTGCCCTCGCCGACGAGGGTCAGGACCTCACGCTCGCGCTTGGTCAGGCTGTCCGCGGGGTCCGGCGCCTCTTTCACGGACCGCTCGCCGCGGCTCTCTTGCAGGAGGATCTTGGCGACGGTGGGGGAGAAGAAGGCGTTTCCGCCCGCGACCTCGCGGATCGCGGTGACCAGATCGGACAGCCCCGAGCCCTTGAGCAGGTAGCCGCTGGCGCCTGCGCGGATCGCCGGGCGGACGTACTCCTCGCCGTCGTACATCGACAAGATGAGCACCCGCGGGGCGTTGACCTTCTCGCGGATCTCCCGGGTCGCCCCGACGCCGTCGAGCTTGGGCATGTTGATGTCCATGACGACCACGTCGGGGGCGAGGCGCTCGGCCGCCTCCACGGCCGCCCGACCGTCGGCGACTTCGCCGACCACCTCGAGGTCTTCCGTCGCGGTGAGCAGGGCCTTGAGGCCCTCGCGGACGATGGTGTGGTCCTCGACCAAGAGCACGCGGACGGTCTGAGTCATCCCCTTCAACCTAGCAGGAATCGAGGGCTGTCGCGTGCGGGGAATCCAGGCGCACGACCGGGGAGACCCCCCAGGTGTCGGCCTGGGGGGTCGGGGGATGACCGGGGGTGGGCGCGGAGGTCAGCCCTCGTGCCGGGCCAGGCGGAGCCACAGCTGCTCGCCGTCGATCTCTTCGCGCCCGTCCTGCGCGTCCGAGCCAGCGGTCTGCTCGACGCTCAGCGCCGCGGTCAGGGTCTCCCCCTCGACGAGGGCCCGCAGCTCCTCGCGCTCGAGCGCGCCGCTGAGCTTGCCGCCGTCCAGGCAAACCACCGTCAGAGCAATGCGATCGCTGACCTCGAGGCCCGAGCTCTTGCGCCGGTTTTGGATCCGGTTGATGAGCTCGCGGGCCAGGCCCTCCTGCTCGAGCTCGGCGCTGATGTTGGTGTCGAGGACCACGGTGATGGTCCCCTCGCTCTCGGCCACGCGCCCGGGCAGCGGCTCGCGGCGCAGGATCAGGTCGTCGGCCCCGAGGGTCTCGCCCTCGACCTCGACGGTCCCGCCCTCGAGCACGGCGCGCAGGGCCTCGGCCTCGAGGGTCTGGATGGCCGCGGCCACGACCTTCATGCGCTTGCCGAGCTTGCGCCCGAGGACCTTGAAGTTGGCCTTGGCCGAGAGGCTGACCAGGGCGCTGTCGTCCTCGGCGATCTCGACGGCCTTGACGTTGAGCTCGGTCTGGATGTCCTCGCTAAAGCGCGCCATGGCCCCGCGGACCTCGGGGTCGCGGCTGGCGACGGTCAGCTTGGGCAGCGGCCGACGCACGCCGATGCGCTCGCCCTCGCGCAGGGCCAGGGCCAGGCCCACGACCTTGCGCGCGAGCGCGACCTGGCGCTCGAGGGCGGCGTCGATGCGCCCCTCGTCGACGCTCGGGAAGCGCTGCAGGTGGACCGAGTCGGCGTCGGCACCGGTCGCCAAGCCCAGGTCGACGACCAGGCGCTGGTAGAGGTGCTCGCAGTAAAAGGGCAGCACCGGGGCCATGCACTTGGCGATGGTCACGAGCACGCGGTAGAGGGTCGCGTAGGCGTCCTGCTTGTCCGCCCCGGCCTCGTCCCCGCCCTTCCAGTAGCGCCGCCGGCCCCGGCGGATGTACCAGTTGTTGAGTTCGTCGCACATCTCGAGCCAGGCCGGGACCAGGTTGTCGAGGGAGTAGGCCTCGAACTCCCGGCGCATGCCGGCGACGAAGCTCTGGGTCCGCGAGAGGATCCAGCGATCGAGGTCGGCGGCGGGCTCGTGGTCCCAGACCGCGGCCGTCGGCGTCCACCCGTCGACGCGGGCGTAGGTGACCAGGAAGTTGTAGGCGTTGTGCAGGGGCAAGATCGCCGCCTTGACCATCTCGCGGACGCACAGACCCTCGGTGTCGTTCTTGTCCCGGCCAAAGCGCATGGGCTCGGCGCGGACCACCGGGCCCGAGATGAGGTAGGCCCGCAGCGCGTCGGCGCCGAAGCGCTCGACCACGCCCATGGGGTCCGGGTAGTTCTTGAGCCGCTTGGACATCTTCTTGCCGTCGGCGGCGAGGATCAGCCCGTTGACGATGACGTTCTCGAACGCGGGGCGCCCGAACAGCGCCGTCGACAGCACGTGCAGGGTGTAGAACCACCCGCGGGTCTGATCGAGGCCCTCGGCGATGAAGTTGGCCGGCAGGTTGGACTCGACGTAGTCCTTCTTGGCCGGGTCGAAGGGGTAGTGGTTCTGGGCGTAGGGCATGGAGCCCGACTCGAACCAGCAGTCGAAGACCTCGCTGACCCGGCGCATGGTCCCGCCCTCGGTGCGCGCGGACGGGAAGGTGATGTCGTCGATGGACTCGCGGTGCAGGTCCGTGACGCTGCCGGGCTCGAGGCCAGCGAGCTGCTCGAGCTCGGCGATGGAGCCGACGCAGACCATGTCGCTGGGGTCCTCGTCGCAGCGCCAGATCGGCAGCGGCGTGCCCCAGTAGCGGTTGCGGCTGAGGTTCCAGTCCCGGGCCCCGCCCAGCCAGTTGCCGAAGCGCTTGTCGCCGACGTGGGCCGGGACCCAGCGGATCTTCTCGTTGTTCGCGGCGAGCTGCTCGCGCAGCTCCTCGACCTTCATGAACCAGGTCGAGATCGCCATGTAGAGCAGGGGCTCGTCGGTGCGGTAGCAGTGCGGGTAGGGGTGGACGTAGGTGTCCCGATCGACGATCGACCCCTGCTCCTTGAGCTTGGCCATGATGCCCTTGTCGGCGTCCTTGGCCCGCAGCCCCTGGAAGTCGGGGACGCGCTCGTCGAAGTAGCCGTTGAGGTCCATGGGCCGGATCAACGGCAGGCCCTCGCGCTTGCCGACCAAAAAATCGTCCTCACCAAAGGCCGGGGCCTGGTGGACGATGCCGGTGCCGCTGTCGGTGGTCACGTAGTCGGCGGACACGACCTTGAAGGCCCGGCGCGAGCCGTCTTCGTTGAGGCGCTCGTCGGCGAAGTAGGGCAGCAAGGGCGCGTAGGCGATGCCGACCAGCTCGGCGCCCTTCATGCGCCGCAGCTCCCGGGTCTCGCCGACGCGCTTGCGGGCCTGGTAGTCCTCGAGCCGGCCGGGCTCGACGTAGGCCTTCTCGCCGGTCTCGACGACCTCGATCAGCGCGTACTCGACCTCCGGGTGCACGGCCAGGGCGAGGTTGCTGGGCAAGGTCCAGGGCGTGGTCGTCCACGCCCACAGGTACGTGTTGTCCTCGCCCTCGACGGCGAAGCGCACGGTCAAGCTCGGGTCCTGGCGCAGCTTGTGGCCGTCCTTGCCGGTCTTGGGGTTCGTCTCCTGGGGCCCCTGGGCGACCTCGAAGTTCGACAGCGGCGTGCCCAGCAGCGGCGAGACCGGCTGGACGCGGTGCCCCTCGTAGATGCGGCCTTGCTTCCACAGCTCGGCGAACACCCACCAGACGCTCTCCATGAAGGTCGCGTCCATGGTCTTGTAGTCGTTGTCGAAGTCGACCCACCGACCCATGCGCTCGACCACCGCGCGCCACTCCGAAGTAAAGCGGAGCACGCCAGCCCGACACGCGGCGTTGAACTTGGGCACGCCGAGGGCCTCGATCTCCGCGCGGCCGTGGACCCCGAGCTCGTTCTCGACGAGGCTCTCGATGGGCAGGCCGTGGCAGTCCCAGCCAAAGCGCCGCTCGACCCGGTAGCCGTTCATGGCCCAGTAGCGCGGGATGACGTCCTTGATGGTGCCGGCGAGGAGGTGGCCGTAGTGGGGCAAACCCGTGGCAAAAGGCGGCCCGTCGTAAAACACGAATTCCGGCGCCGGTTCGCCCGTGGCCCCAGGACTGGCGGGCGCGTCTTCACCCGGTCGGTGTCCGTGTAAGCTCCGGTACTCGACCTCGTTGGCGCGCCAGCCCTCAATCACGTCGCGCTCGATGGCCGGAAGGTCAAATTTTGCTGGGGGCGCCCCAAAGCCTGCCGAAGACCCTGCCGAAGACCCCCCCGAAGAACCCGGGGCTCCCTGATCGCGTGCGTCGCTCATGGTGTCCCCGAAAGCTAGCGCCTGGGGCTCATGGGGTCCACGGGACACGCAAACAGCCTCGCCCTTCGCCGTGATTCAAGACACGACCACCGGCCCCCTGGAGCGCGCGAACACCCCGACCCTCCCCTATGGCATCCGCGCCCGCGGACCGCTATCCTGAACCGCCTCCCCCGGAGTCTCCGATGATCAAGCGCCTGCTTTCGCCCACCCTGCTCACGATCGCCGCCCTCAGCCTGACCGCGTGCCCCGGCAACACCGACGACATCGGTTCGGGGAACCGGCCCTACGTCGATGACTGGGAAGAGATCGCCGCAGGCCCGGCGAGCGCCGTCGGCTTCCTGAGCATCGGCACGGCGCTGACCTCCGACAACTTCGCCAGCCGCGGCGACGTCGACATCGAGTACGTCGAGGGCACGGACCAGATCACCATCGAGATGCAGCGCTTCGGCGTGTTCAAGTCCCAAGACCAGGCCGACGAGGGCTTCGAGAAGATGTGGGCGTGGGCCTACGACCAGAGCAGCCCCTCGGTCCCCACCGCCGACATGGACGAGGTCCTGTGCTGGATGCCGGAGACCAGCGCCTGCTACGCGACCATCTACTACGACGGGCAGATTCAGCCGAGCCGCGTCGGCGCCAACTTCCGCGTGCGCATCCCGGTGGGCTGGGACGGCGACATCCAGGTCGAGACCGAGGACAACCTCGCCGACGGCCCCGACACCTACCCGGACCGCAGCGACGTGCGCATCATCGGCGCCAACGGCAACGTCGAGGTCCTGCTCGACTCGGGCAACGTCGACATCAAGCTCGACCCCAACCTCCCCCACTACGCCGGGTGCACCAACTCGCAGGCCTGCGAGGACAACTTCGGGGTCGAGCCTGATCCCGAGGATCCCTTCGAGTGCAGCTGCGACACGCCGACGAACATCACCGTCGAGAACCGCACCGGCCAGTCCTCGAACATCACCATCGACGTGAGCGACGCGGCCAGCTGGTACACCGCGCAGCTCGAGAACCGCGGCGACTTCTCGGCCTCGGATGACTTCGTGTGCAACGCGGCCATCGACTGCGCCTCGTTCGCGGACTGCGGCATCGACCCCGACTACGCCGACATCCCCAACGAGGAGCGCGCGGAGATCAACTTCCCCGGCGTGAACACCATCGAGGGCACCGGCATCCGCCTGGTCGCCACCAGCGAGCAGTGCAGCGTGGTCCCCTACGTCGACGGGCCCGACGACTTCGGCGCGGACACCATGCCGGAGGAGAAGCGCGGCGAGCTCAACGTCTGCGTTGGCTGCCTCTGAGCTTCGCCTCGACGGCTTCGAACAGGGCTCCCCTCGGGGAGCCTTTTTCAATTGGCGCGATATCCGATCACGGCCTGGGCTCGGGCAACCCCGGGGGCAAGCGCTCGACCAAGAGCGCGCCGTGGACCTGGCTCTCGTCGATCGACAGCTGCGCCCCGCGGACCTTGCCGCCAAAGCGCACCCGGCCGTGACCGGGGGGCGCGAGGGCGTCGAGCAGGCCCTCGGCGCGGGCCTGGGCCCCCTCGCCCACGACCGGGATGAGCACGACCATGGGGCCGTGCATCTCGGGCAGCTCGGCCAGGGAAGCCGCGGACGCCTCGGCCTCGGCGCAGGCCTCGAGGGCGAACAGCGCGGGCGCGAGGTAGACCCCCGGATCCGGCCGCAGCAAGCGGGCCCCCGGACAGACCGTGCGCACCCCCGGGTGGGCCCGCCAGCGCGCCTCGGCGTCGAGGTAGGCCGCGGCCCGGCGCTCGTCGACGGGCCCCGCGAAGGCCTGCTCGTCGTCCACTCCGCCCATCTTGACGCCGACCCACAACCTCCGGAGGTTGCGCTCGAGGGCCCCGGCTGGACCCACCGTCAACACGCGGTGGATGACCCGCGGGTCGAAGCCCGTCCGGCGCAGGCAGGCGCGGGCGAGCAGGTAGGCCGCGAGCTCGAGGTCCGCGTCGGCCTGCACGAGGGCGACCCGCTCGAGGCCCGGCCACGGGCCCGCGCGCAGCCAGTCGCTGCGCGGATGATCGAACACGCCGGGCTCGGACAGGTGCAGCACGGCCTCCCCGAGCTTGGACTCGAAGCGGTCTTGCATGCCCTCGAACAGGCGCAGCACCGCCGGGCAGGCTTCGGCCTCGGTCTCGACGTGGACCTGGCGACCGCGCCGGAGCGCCCGCCAGGCCAGCTCGAGGGCGGCGAGGGGCTGGGCGCGGAGCTCCCGGACGCGCACGGGCTGGCCTGGGCGGCGGCGCGAACGGGGGAAGCGGTGGGCGTCGAGGGCCAGCAGCCCGCGCTGGGCCAGGCCGATCTGCTCCTCCCGCTCCCAGGCCACCATGCCCAGGCGCGCGGCCAGGTCGTCGGCGATCCAGTCGCTGGCCCGGGCGAGCTCTTCGAACAGGGCCGGGCCCAGGCCGCGCGCCAGGGCGCCGACGCGTGCCGACAACTCGGGGCTGAGCTGACCCGACGCGCCCACCCTCTGGTCCCGCCCGGTTCCGGTGCCTAGGCCGGCCGGGCCGCCCCGAGCAGGCCGCGGACCAGGTTGGCCAGGCGCGTCCGCGCCTTGCCCGACTCTTCCTGGACCTCGACGTGGGACAGGGCCTCGGCGCCCGCGGCGTTGGTGACCACGCCCAGGCCGCACGTCGGCACGCCGTGGGCCGCGGCCAGGATGGCCTCGTAGGTCGTCGACATGCCCACGACGTCGCAGCCCAGGGTGCGCAGGGCCGCGACCTCGGCCGGCGACTCGTACTGCGGGCCGCGGGCGTGGCCGTAGACGACCTCGCGCAGGCTGCCGTCGAGCTGCTGCAGGCGCGCGCGCAGCTCGGGGTCGTAGAGCCGCGAGCAATCGATGAACGCCGCTCCGCGCAGGGAGGTGGGCCCGAACAGGTTGAACTGATCGCGGTAGCTGACGATCTCGCCGACGCGCAGCTGCGTATTGACGCCGCCGACGGCGGAGGTCAGCAGCACCTGGCGCGCGCCGATCGACAGCACCGCGCCCAGGGGCGCCGACGCGAGCGCGGCGCTGTGTCCCTCGTAGGGGTGGATGCGGCCGGTCTGGACGCAGACCTGCACCGGATCCGCGCCCTCGCGGGCCAGCTCGCCGAATACGAGCTCGCTGCCGTGGCCAGCCACGGAGGGCGCCGGCAGGCCGAGCTCGGCCAGGGGAATGCGCTCGCGGATGCTCAGACCGAGGGCGTGCTCGCCCTCCGCGACCAGGGGCTTACCGATGCCCGAGCCGCCGATGATCATCCAGTCTACGGGGCCCTGCTCGGGCAGCCGCTCACGCAGCGCCGCCTCGCAGGAGACCCCCTCGGGGTGCCAGTCGGGGTTGAATTTCATGGGGGTTCAGTTGAGGACGAACATCACCACGAGGGAGCCAATCACACCGATGGCGACGCCCATGGCGATGGCGATGATCAGGGTCTGCCGACCCATGCCCGTGTCGACGGCCTGCGTCGGCTCGGCGCGGCTCGGGCCCGCGTCCGCGCCCGTGGTCGGGGCCTCGATGGACAGCTCGACCTCTTGGTGACGCGGCGGGATGCGACCGCCGAGGCGATCGACCATGGGCGGGAGGCTCTGGATCAGCTCGTCGAGGGTCGGGCGGACGTCGGGCCGGCGGCTCATCATGCGCCGGCACAGGTCGCTGAGATCCTCGTCAAAGCCGGGGATCTGGTGCTTGAGCACCGGCCGCTCGGCCTTGAGGTGGCGGCGAACCACCGCGGTGTAGTGGTCGTCGCTGCCGCCCTTGCGAAAGGGCGGGTTGCCCGTGCACATGTGGTAGAGCGAGCAGCCGAGGGCGTAGACGTCCGCGCTCGAGTCGACCTCCTCGCCCATGGCCTGCTCGGGCGCCAAATAGTCCGGGGTACCCACGAACACGCCCGTAGCGGTGATCGACAGGTCCTCCTGGAGGGCCTTGGCGAGGCCAAAGTCGGTGACCTTGACCTCTCCGGTGGAGGTCACGACGAGGTTCGAGGGCTTGACGTCGCGGTGCACGACGCCCGCGCGCTTGGCCTCGGACAGGCCGACGGCGGCCTGGCGCACGACCTCGGCCGCGTCACCCGGGTGCAGCGGGCCGTTCTTCTTGATCAGGCCCCCGATGTCGTTGCCATCGAGGAACTCCATGGCCAGGAAGGGCCGGCCATCAAACTCGCCAATGAAGTAAACCTGGACCACGTTGACGTGGTTCATCGACGCGAGCGAGCGGCCCTCACGCAGGAAGCGCTCCTTGAACTCCGTCGACTCCTGGTGCTTGCGACCCAGCACCTTCAGCGCGACGCGTCGGTTCAAGTTGGGATCGAGACCCTCGTAGACCTCGCCCATCGCGCCTTTCCCCAGGAGGCCCTGGATATCGTAATGACCGATCTTCTCGGGCAGTCGCGCCATGCGGCGTGAACCTAACACGGCAACGACGCCCCGCCCATCTCCAGCATGGGCCACCACTGGCGAGCTCGCCCGGCCTCGAGCCAGAGCGCATCACACGCATCTCGCGGCGAGCCCACGACCAGGTTGGTCCCAAATGGGGACAGCGTGAGCCCGCGCGCTTTCGCGCTGGGGCTGGGCTACAGTGTCGGGCCGCGTCGAGGACCCGAGCACCTCGACCCCGCGCCGCGCCCCCGAGAGGGCCGACCTCGCGACCGGCCTCCCGGCCCCGCCTCCCGCCATGAACGCTCCCCGCACCCTCCCCCATCGACCCGAGGCCGAGAACGCAGTGATCGGCGGCATCCTCTTGCGCGGGCGCGATGCCCTCGGCGAGGTGCTCGAGCTGATCACCGAGGACGACTTCTACCAGCCCCGGACCCAGGCGGTGTTCCGGGCCATGCGGATCCTCGAAGAGCGCGGCGAGCCCATCGACGTCATCACCCTCGAGGCCCAGCTCGGGCGCACCGGCGAGCTCGAGCTGGTCGGGGGCATCGAGGGCCTGGCCCGCTTCGACCGCTACGCCACCGCCCACAACATCAAGGCCCACGCCGAGCTCGTCCGCGAGTCGGCGATGGTCCGCAACCTCGTCGTCGCCACCCGGGAGATCGCCGAGGAGGGCATGGAGGAGCTCGAGGACGTCAAGGCCTACGTCGACACGGCCGAGCAGCGCATCCTCAAGGTCAACGAGCGCGGGCGCAAGAGCAGCTACCGCAGCTCCCGCGAGCTGATGCTCGAGGTGTTCCAGAACATCACCGAGCGCCAGCGCCAGACCGACCCGATCACCGGCGTGGCCACGGGCTTCACCGTCCTCGACGACATGACCGCGGGGCTCCAACCCAGCGACCTGATCATCCTCGCCGCGCGCCCGTCCATGGGCAAGACCGCCTTCGCCCTCAACCTGGCCCAGGAGGCCTGCGTGATGCCGGCGAAGTACATGAACGCCCCGCCGGAGCAGCGACCGCCCCGCTACCCGGTGCTGTTCTTCTCCCTCGAGATGGGCGCGACCCAGCTCATCGAGCGTATCTTGTGCGCCGAGGCCCGGGTCGACGCCCAGCGCCTGCGCCGAGGCGGCGGCGGGATGATGGAGCAGGACTTCCGCAGCCTGATCGCCGCGGCCGACCGCATCTCCAACGCCAAGCTCTACATCGACGACACCGCCTCGCCGAGCATCCTCGAGCTCCGCGCCCGGTCCCGGCGCTGGCGCGACGACAAGACCATCTTCCCCGACCCCGACCCCGACGATCCGAGCACCAACCCCAAGGGCCTGGGCATGGTCATGGTCGACTACCTGCAGCTCGCCAAGGGCGGCAAGGCCCGCTACGACTCCCGCGAGCAGGAGATCTCGGAGATTTCCCGGGGCCTCAAGGCCATGGCCAAGGAGCTCAAGGTCCCGGTCATCGCCCTGTCCCAGCTCAACCGCGCCGTCGACTCCCGCGCCGACCACCGGCCGCAGCTGTCCGACCTGCGCGAGTCTGGGGCCATCGAGCAGGACGCCGACGTCATCATGTTCATCTACCGCGAGGAGCGCTACTTGCCGGGCGACGCCCCCGAGGAGCGGCGCCGCGAGGTCGAGAACAAGGCCGAGATCATCATCGGCAAGCAGCGCAACGGGCCGATCGGCACGGTCCACCTGACCTTCATGAAGAAGCACACCCGCTTCGAGAACCCGGCCCCCGAATTCGAACAATAGTTCGAGCAGCAGGGACCGCCGCGGGCCTCACTCGAGCGCCGCCTCGAGGCGCGCCCGCCAGGCCGACAGCGCGTCCTCGAAGCGAGCGAAGCGAAAGTGGGTGTTGGCCGGCGTCGCCAGGCCGCGCTGGATCTGCTCGCCGATCTCGAAGTCCTCGTCGAGGGTGAGGAGCGAAAAGCCGTGGTTTTGCTGAAGGAAGGCCCGGGCCCGCTCGGACACCTCCCCCGACTCCGGGGCGTTGCCCACGGTCAGGACCTCGATGCGCGTGCGGTCCACGGCCACCGGCGTCATGAGGATCAGGTCGAAGTGGGTCTTTTGCGTCAAGATCAGCGCGTTGGGGTGGATGGTGTAGACGACGTGGGTGTGCTCGCGGATGCGCCACTCGTCCTTGGGGCGCTCGGCCAAGCTCGCGATCGAGCGCTTGGGCAGCACCGTGCGCGTGTGCGAGCCGATGGCCTCCCAGGTCGACAGCGTGTCGGTGAAAAAGGGCGCGATGGTCTGCTCGTGGGCGACGCTGAAGTGGTAGGACTCGATGCCCCCCTCGACGATGATCTTCCAGTTGGCCGCCCAGTCCCGGGCCGTGCGGGCGTAGGCCGTGGGCCGCGGCCCGAGCATCTGCTCGAGCTCGCCGACGAGGGCCGCCGGCAGGGGCTCGGGCTCGAGGCCGGGGGTCGGGCACACGAACACGAGCCCCGCCGCCTCGACGCAGCGCAGCTCGACGAGGCCGTGGTCCTGGGGCTGCAGCGTCGGGAAGCCGTCCTTGTGGCGGACCTTGTGGAGGCTGCCGTCGTTGTTGTAGGTCCACGCGTGGTAGGGGCACACGAAGCGCTTGCAGCGTCCGCTCGCCCGGGGCTCGACGGTGGCGCCCCGGTGGCGGCACACGTTGAGGAAGGCGCGCAGCTGGCCGTCGTCTCCGCGGGACACGAGCACCGGCGCGCCCACGACCTCGGCCGTGATGAAGTCCCCGGGCTCCGCGAGCGCCGAGGACAGGGTGACCACGTTGAGCTCGCGCCGAAACACCCGCTCGCGCTCTCGCTCGAAGCGCGCCGCGTCGGTGTAGTCGGTCGTCGGCACGAGGGTCTCCTCGCCGTCGAGCGGCCGCTCCTTGTCCAGGGTCCGCTTCAGCGAGGCCGCCAGCAGGTCCAGCTCCTTGTCTCGGTTCATGACTCGTCCTCCAGCTCGTCGATGCACAGCGCGCGCTGCATGAAGGCCTGGAGCTCACGGGTGACGCGGGCGCGCGACATCCTGCGCTTGCCCGCCAGCGCCCGGTGCAGGGCCTGACCCACGCCGCCCATCAACAGCGCCCCGCAGATCTCCGCGTCGATGTGGGCGGGGACGCGGCCGAGGGCCTGGCCCCGAGCCACGTTCTCGACCGCGCCCTTGACGGTCCGGTCGGCCCGGACCCGTTGGTGGCGCACCGCCTCGGCGTCGCCGAGCAGCCGCTGCTGCATGAGCGCGCCCAGGGGGTGGCCGTAGTAGAACTCGACGGTCCGACGGATGCGCTCGCGCTCGCGCTCCCACCAGTCCTCGGACACCTCTTCAAAGGTTGGCCGGTACGCGACGGCCTCCCACTCGTCGTAAAAGACATCGACGAGGGCGACGAGCAGCTGGCTCTTCGACGCGAAGTGGCGGTAGGGCGCCCCCGCGGAGACGCCCGCCCGCCGAGCCACGGACGCGAAGTCCATGGCGCCGTCGCGCTCGAGCAGCTCCTCGGCCGCGGCCTGCAGCAAGCGCTCGCGGGTCTGGCGGCCTTTTTGTGTCTGTCTGGCGGGCATCACAAGAGTAAAGTAAATTCACTTTACTCTCGAGAATGGGTGTCGTCAAGGCTCCGTCGGCGCCCCGTAAAACCAGCGAGCTTCAGCCAGCCGAGACCGCGCTCGGGTCCAGACCCTCGCCGATCGCCCGGATGATGCGCACGCTCGTGACCCCCTCGACGGTGATCGGGCTCAGCTCGCCCGCGCTCCAACAGTAGACCGCAGCGTCCGTGCCGATCCACAGCCGGCCCGCCGCGTCGAAGTCGAGGGACTCGACGTCGCCCTCGAGCGCGATCTCGACGCGCTCCGCCCCGGGGACGGCGAGGCTCAACCCGCCCTCGCTCTCCACGACCACCTCCCCCTTCGAGCCGACCGCGAACTCGTCGTAGCTGTCGATCTTCAGGCCGAGGCGGCTGAGCTCTCCATCGACGACGCGAACGAGCTCACCCTTGGAGTAGCCCAGCTTGCGCTGATTCGAGGCGACCACCCCACCGGCGAAGTCGGTGAGGTTCCTGGACGGGCCCTTGATGAGGCGCGTGGCTTCGCCGGCCTCGACCTGCCACAGCCCGGTCGTCGTCCCGACGTAGCTGCGCTCGCCGACCGCCGCGACCGCCATGGGCTGACCGTCGATGTCCAGGCTCGACCAGCCCTCGCCCTGCTGCAGGTACAGGCGCGAGCCCCCGCTGCCGTCGACGCCGAGCAGCACCGCCCCCGCGCTGCCCTTCGCCACCTCCTTGAAGCCGAGCTCGCCCTCGGGCTTGGCGAGGTAGGACCAGCTCGCTCCCGTCCAGTAGCCGGCGCGATCGCCATCGACGCTGTCGAACATCCACAGCTGGCCCTCGTCGAGGCGCAGGCGCACGTTTCGACTCGGCCCCCAGTCCGCCCAGGAGCGGGCGTCGTAGACCGTCTTGCCCTCGACCACGACGAGGTCCGAGACCCCCTCTGCGAGCGCGTTCGCGGCCCGATGGAAGGCCACCCCGCTGGGCGTCACGACCACGTCGGTGACCTCGTTCAAGGCCGGGTCGAGCACGCCCTCGGCCGACAATACCCGCGCCACCCCCGAGCCCTCGACCACGACCACGCCGGCCTTGGGGAGCTCGACGGCGATGTCTCGGGGCGCGTCGCGCAGCGCCTGCTCGGGCCGCGTCACGTCCACGCCGTGGGTGAGCGCCGCCGTGTAAGCCCGCCGCAGCACCTGGTCGAACTTGGCCTGTGCCCGGCTGCGATCGCCGCTCGCGTCGTCGATGTAGGTGATGGTCTGGCTGCCGCCCGGGCCAAACTCGACGTTGGTCACGATCACCGAGGGGTCGGGCCCCGTGAGGTCCACGGACACCGCCCCAATCCAGGTGTTCGCGTTCGCGTCCCACACCACCACGCGGCCGCGCCACGAGCCGTTTTGGCCGTCCTCGTAGCTCGCCTCCTGGTCGGGTTGAACGAGCGCGAAGTAGTCGAGCTCGGGCAGCGCCTCGAAGTAGCCGCGCTCGCGCATGTAGGACAGGTTGAAGTCCTCGCGCCCGGCCTTGGCGGCCTCGAGCATGTTGCGGGTCGAGCTGCGCAGGCCCTCGAGATCCGAGACGAGCTTCGCGTTGCCCACGCCGCCGTCGTCGCAGCGCATCGCGCCGCAGCTCTCGAGCGGCGCGGGCAGCTTCACGCTCGCCAGCGCGGGCAAGTCCGCCGGCACCGAGGCTGCCGCCGCCGCGAAGGCTTCGACCCTCGCCTGGTAGGTCTCGAGCGCCTTCACCTCTTCGGGGTTGGTCTTCGGGGCCGTGAACTTCGAGCAGCCGCCCAACGTGGCGAGCCCGGCGAGAGCCAGGGTGAGCAGCGGCGTCTTCGGGAGCTCGGTGCGAGTGCGCGACACGCGGGCGTGCGTAACAAGAAGGTCGCGAGGGGTCAAAGCAACCCCGGGTCAGCGCCGATCAAACCCAGCGCTGGCCGGCGCCCCGATAAGTCGGCGCGAGCTCGACCACTTCGCCATCGCGGATCAACGCCAGCGCGTCGAAGTGCTCGCACAGCTCCCCGGCCCGGGCGTGGCGGAAAAATAGCGGATCACCAATGCCGACCCGCGGCAACTCTTCGTACTCCACGGGGGTCGCCGATCCGCCCGCGCCGATCATCGGGACCAGCCGCCCCCCCTGGGGCAGCCAGGGCTTGGGCAAGGCCGCGCCGTCGGCCACGCCCGAGGCCAGGTAGCCCCCGCCGGCGCAGGTCAGCAGGTTCGCCGAGGGCCGGCGGATCACCGGCAGGGCGTAGCCGGCCGCGGGGTGATAGACGGCCCCGGGGATCTCATCGAGGCGGGCCGGCGCGAACAGGCCCGAGCCCGCGCACACCTCGGTCATCACGGTGTCCTCGCGGGTCTTCTCGAGGGTCACGGTGCTGCCGCCGGTGACGATCTGCAGGTCGACCCCCTCGGCGCGCAAGCTGGCGACGATCTTCTCCCGGCGCGAGCGCAGCTCCTCGCGCAGCGGCAGCCGCAGCGGCTCCGTGAAGCGCTCGCGCAGCCGCCCAGAGACCGTCTCCGAGGGCCGCTCGATCGCAAACGAGGCCGCGTAGCCGATGACGCCGACCAGACGCAGCCCGTCGAGCTCGGCGATCATGTCGGCGACGTCGAGGGCGTCCTCGACGGTGTGGATGGCGGTCCGGTGGGGCACGCTGCTGGTCCCGAAGCGCTCGCCCGGGCCCATGCCCGGCACGCGCTGGCGCCAGGCGTGGCGCAGGTCGAGCATGTCGAGGTCGAGGAGCAGCTGCAGCTCGAAGTCCTCGCCCCCCGCCAGATCCACCCGCACGCTCGCGGCGACCTGGCCCAGCAGCAGGACCTGCTCCGGATCGTCGACGGTCAAGCGGATCGTCGCGCCGTTCTTGAGGATCCGCCGGCACACGACCTCGAGGTCGTTGCGCTCGACGCTGGGGTAGGCGACGAGGATGTCGTCGATGCCCATGTAGTGGAGGTAGGCGGCCTCGCCCGCGCTCCCGGCCAGGACCCCCTGGAAGCCGGGGACCTCGAGCACGCGCTCGAGCAAGTTGACGCAGCGCAGCGAACCGCTGACGACCCGGATGGGCCGCCCGCCCGCCCGCCGAGCCATCGACTCGGCGTTGGCGTCGAAGCGATCGAGGTCCACGAAGGCGCAGGGCATGCGGTACCCGGCCAGGGCGCGTCGGTAGCGGGCGTACTCCCCCACGCCCGCATCCTACCCCAAGGCGCTCGAACGAAAAGCGGCGAGCGGGGTGGTGACCACCCTGCTCGCCCCCTTCGGGGGAGCTCTGTGCGCCAGACCCCAGCCCCCCTCGCGCTCAGCGGGTCGGCTCACGGCGTGATCGAGATCGGGATCTGGTTTCCGGCGGAGAAGCGGCGGTCATCGTCGGGGTCGAGGGGGTCGCCCGGGTCGGTGACCGTGACGGTGATCCACGCGTCCACCGGAGCGAGCTGCGAGCGGTCGACGCTCAGGAACTCGGGGTCCCGGAGGCTGTAGACGCTCGTGGTGGTCAGCGGCAGGCTGCCGTAGTGGAGCTCCTCGTACACGCCGTCGACGTCGTAGATGTACACGCTGACGTTGTGCACGGTCATGTTCGAGTACTCGGGGCCGAGCACGAGGTAGCCGTCGTCGTCCTGGATGCCGCACATCGGGCACGGCGGGTTCTCCGGCTGGGGCAGGGTCCAGGGATCGGGCATGTGCTCGGCGCTGAGCGGCTCGGCCACGGGCAGCTTGTTGGCCTTCTCGACGCCGCAAGACTCGCAGTCGACCTCGGCCAGCGCAGGGGCGAGCGCGGTCACGAGCTGATCCGACGGGAGGGCGTTCACGGCCGTGTCCAGGTCTGACCACCACGAGCTGACGTTGACGGCAGGGCCCGAGCACTCGCTCTCGAGCAGGCCGCACACCGAGGGGTCGTTCTCGTAGAGGTTGCAGGCGTGGGCCAGCGCCTGGCAGGCCGTGACGATCCGCTGGTTGTGCGGGGTGGCCACGCCGTGGAGCGAGGCCGGCACCGGGTCGCCGTCGACCAGACGCAGCTGACCCGAGTCGTAGATGGCGGTCATGAGCTCCGTCGAGCTCAGCCCGGGGTAGTAAGACCAGACCAGCGCCGCGATGCCCGACACCGTCGCGGCCGAGACCGAGCTGCCCGAGACCGGCCCGTAGCTGCGCGTCCCGACCGGGGCCGCCCCGCCGTAGCCCATGGTCGCGATGCGCGCGTCGGAGCCGGGGCGGTAGTCGTTGAGGTTGTCCAGGCCCCAGTCGAGGGGCGTGGCGGCGTAGAGCATGGGGTAGTAGCCGGTGATCGTCTGCGGCGCGTGGATGTCCTCGACGGCCATGCCCAGGTCGAGGCACTGGCTGTAGTCGAAGCCCGAGACCCGCTCCCAGCTGCCCGGGCCCGTGGCCTCGCCGACGCAGCTGCCCTTGGGCTGGTTGCCGCTCGACGCGACGACCACCCCGCCGAGGCAGCCGACCAGGGCGACGACGTCGCGGACCACCGCGACGGACTGGGTCTCCGCCGAGCCGTCGTCGCGCAGGTCGCCGAGGCTCGGCTCCCAGCCCACGGACAGGTTGACCACGAAGGGCTCGTCGGCGCTGACCCAGCTGTCGATGGCGCCCGCGATGCCCTGGGCCAGCTCGCTCTGGTAGCCGTAGAAGCCGCCGGCGTCGTGGTCCGGGCCCTGGCCGTAGACCTGGGGCAGGCCGAGCACGGTCGTCGCCTCGCGGACGCAGGCGAGGTTCTCGTCGAGGCCGGGGGCGCAGCCCGAGCTCGCCAGGCCGGCGATGGCGGCCATCACCGGGCCGTGCTCGGCGCTCGCGTTGCGCCCGATCTTCGGCGCCGTGTCGACGATCGCCACGTGGGTCGGCACGCCCGAGCGGCCCATGCTCTGCGCCGCGTCGGTGACGGGGTCGATCCCCGCGACGAAGGCCGCCTCGAAGCTCGGGTTCATGTCGCCCTCGAGCGGCCCGCTCTGCGGGAGCACCCGACAGTCCGGCGAGGTCAGGCCGAAGACCGAGGCTGGCAGCGAGCCGAGGTAGGGGGGCGAGTTCGGGTCGGTCCACTCGTAGCGGCAGCTCGTCGGCAGCGAGGTCTCGACGCCCGTGCCCTTGAACAGGTCGACCACGGTCCAGTTGGAGGTGATGTCGGGGATGGGGCAGCTGCCGCCGCCGGGCTGAACGATCTGGCGGCTGGCGGGGCACAGCTCGTTGCTCGGCGGCTCGAACCACTCCGGATCGCCGCAGGGCATCTCGTGCACGGCGACCGGATCGCCGCCTTCTTCGCCCCCCTCTGCGCCGCCCTCCTCGAGGCCCACGGGCTCGATGGGCTGGGTCTCCTCGGGGTCGCCGGGGTCGAGGATGGTGCCGTTGCGCCACTCGGTCTCCCCCTCGGCGGAGTCGCCCAGGTCGCAGGCACCGAGGCTCAGGGCGCCGAGGATCGTCGCGGTGGTCAGGATGAGGGTCGGGGTGTCAATGCGTCGAGGATCTTCCATGACAGCGTCTCCAGCGAACCCTTCGCGAGGGTCAGACGGAATCTGACGCGGCCCTCCTGCCACCCACCAATCCAATGCACGGTTCGATTGCCCACACTCCGCAATCGATACGCGCGCTCGCTCACACCCTCACAGCAGGGCGTAACGCAGCCCACGATCGCGGACCACGAGGGTCTGCGCGCCGCAGTGCTCGAGCACCACCGTCAAGATCGTGGCGCCGGCGACCACCACGTCAGCCCGACCCTTTCCCAAAATGGGCTCGGCCTGTAGGCGCTCGAGCGGCCAGGTTGCGAGCTCATCCCGGAGCCCGCGCACGCGCGCGATGGGCAGGCGCAGGCCGTCCACGCGCTCGCGCTCGTAGCGACGCAGGCCCAGGCTCAGCGCCCCGACGGTGGTCACCGTGCCGGCGAGGCCGACGAGGATCGGGTGGGGCTCGACAGGCTGGCTGGCCAGCCGCTCGCGAGCGGCGGCCTCCATCGCCGCGAGCGCGGCGGGGCTCGGCGGGTGGCCGTCGCCGAAGCGCTCGGACCAGCGCACCGAGCCCAGAGAGTGACTGACCGCCCCTTCGACGTCGAGGCCGCGACCGACGACGAGCTCCGTCGAGCCGCCGCCGATGTCCACGACCCGAAGGGGCCCCGCGTGCTCGTCGGGGCCGAGCTCGAGGGCGACCGAGCGGTACGACAGGCGCGCCTCCTCGTCCCCCGAGATCAGCCGCACCGGCGCGCCGAGGATCGCCGCCGCCGGCTCGAGGAAGTCGCCCTGGTTGCTGGCCATGCGCAGGCCCTCGGTGGCCACGGCCTCGATGCCCTCGACCCCGTCGGCGTCGGCGAGCTCGCGGTAGCGCCGGAGCACGGCGAGGGTGCGCTCGATGGCCTCGGGGGCCAGGCTGCCCCGAGCCGCCGCGCCCTCCGACAGCCGCGCGACCGTGGCCTCGTCGCGGACGAAGGTCAGCGAGCCGTCGGGTCCGCGCTCGCCCACGAGCAAGAGCACGGAGTTGCTGCCGATGTCGATGACCGCTCGCATCGCCGGGGAGTGTACGTACCTCGCAAGGCTGCGTCGCCTAGCCGAGGCGACGAGAGCGTTTGCAAAACCAAAGAAAATCGCCCCCCTCGGGGGGCGACCACATGCCTGCTAGGAGGCACGAACACCATTGCCCACCAGCCCACCCCGGTACGGGGCGACCGCGGGGGCAAGGTCAGTCGTTACCCTTGGGACCCCAGTCGGGGGTGCTCGCGCCCTTGGCGATCTCGACGTTGTTGTTGCCGTCCTCGTTGGCCACGTAGATGCTGCCGCCCTGGTTGTAGGCGACCCAGCGCCCGTCGGGGCTGAAGGTGGGATCGAGGTTGCGGCCGGGGCTCTGGGTCAGGCGCACGACCTTGCCGGACTTCACGTCGACCTTGAAGATGTCGTAGCGGTTCGAGCTGTCGCGGCCGCTGTAGACGATCCACTGGCCACGGCCCGCGCCCTGGCTCCAGTCGGGGCTCTGGTTGTAGCTGCCCTGCTTGGTCACCCGGCTCGCGCCGCCACCGGAGGCGCTCATGCGGTAGACCTGCGGGCCGCCAGCGCGGTCCGACACGAAGGCGATCTGACCGCCGCCGCTCCAGCTGGGCTGGCCGTCGATGGCGGGGTTCTTGGTCAGGCGGTTCTTGATGTTGCCGCTGCGATCGATGGTGTAGATCTCGGCGTTTCCGTCCTTGGACAGGGCCAGGGCGATGGTGCCGCCGTCGGGGCTGACGGCGCCGCCGAGGTTGAGGCCGGGGTACTTGCTGACCCGCTTGGGGCCGTTGCTGATCCACAGGTCCGGGTTGCGCTTGGCGTAGCTGGTGAACACCACCTCGCCGCCGGGGCCCATGCTCGGGAGGATGTTGAGCGAGCGGTTGGCGGTCACCGCCGAGGTCGCCTCGCCGTTCATCTGCACCGTGTAGACGTTCTTGCTCGTCGTCGGGTTGCGGCGGGTCCGCACGAAGGCGATGCGCGAGCCAAACACGCCCGGCTCCTTCGTGTAGTAGTTGATGACCTCGTTCATGAACTTGTTGGCCGCGCCGAGGGGGTCGCCCGCGGGGTAGCCCTTGCTGAGCACGGGCTTGTCGCCCTTGCTCAGCTCGTACATGGCGATGCGGATCTGCGAGCCGGCCTCGGAGGTCAAGATGACGACGTCGACGTTGCCGATGTCGCTCCAGGCCTTCTTGTTGAAGCCGGTGGCGCGGACGAGGGAGCCCGGCAGGCTGCGACGCGGGATGACCTCGAAGCCCGCGGAGATCTGGGCGTTCTTGCGGAGCAGGTCACCGAGCTTGCCGTCGGCGGGGATGGCCACGCCGAGCAGTCGAGTCTGCCCGGACACGTTGGTGTCCTGGGCCGCGAGGGGAGCCGCGTTGGCCTCGGCCGGCGGGGAGCCTGCCCAGTAGGCACCAAAGGCGAGCAGGGAAGCGAGGATGGAAATTCCGAAGAGCGTGCGCTTCATGACGTGGACACCTCGGGCGTCGACCGGGAGCATACCCGCCGAGGGCGCACAATCAAAGACCTTCTCCGACCCTCGAAAGCTCGTTTTCGTGGCATTTTCGCCAGCTTGCCTGGACGTCGGGCCAGCTCCGGCCTGGCCTGGCCTGCCTGGAGCTGGGGGTGCTCCGGTGCCGTGGCGTGGACTCACACCCAACCACAGCCCGACCCAGGCCCAACCAAGACGAGAGGGCGGCCTCCGAGAGACCGCCCTCACCCGCGCGTCAGCTGGCGCGCCTGGGGATCACTTGACCTTGCCGGAGGTCCACGCGAACTGATAGCGCAAGACCACGCAGGTCGACTTCATCTTCTTGAGCACGTGGGGCGGCGGCTTGGGGATCTTGAGCCGCTCGACCTCGGCACGGACGGCGTTGTCGAGGTCCTTGTTGCCCGAACTGGACTTCGTGAACACCTTGTCCACCGTCCCGTTCTTGCAGATCTTCATGGTGAACTTGTAGGGCTTGCCCGCGGGCAGCTTGGCCGCCCAGGCCGGCACCTTCATGTTGTTCAGGGCCTTCATCACGGCGGTCGCCCAGGGGTCTCCGTCCTTTTTGAGGTCGGACCAGCCGTTGGGGTCGCCGAAGGGGTCACCCGCCACGTCGATGTTGTTGGGCAGGTCCTTGGAGTAGGGGTTGTTGCTCTTTTGGTTCTTGTCGGCCTCTTTGGCCTTCTTGTTGTCGTTGACCGGCTTGTTGTCCTTCTTGGGCTTCTTCTCCTCCTTCTTCTCCTCTTCCTCCTCGGGGATCTCCTCCTCCTCGGTCACCGACTCTTCGACGGCGGCCTCCGGGGTGCGCAGCTCCTCGTTGATGGCCTTCTCGGGGATGTCCTTGGGCTCGACGCCGAGCTTGGTCAGGGCCCCAGGCTCGAAGTCGAGCATGAACTCCTCGTCCTCGCCGACCTCGGCCTGGGCGTTCTTCTCGAGCCACAGCATCAGGCCGACGATGGCTCCGGACAGGACGACCATCCCGAACAGCCCGCCGAAGAAGGCGAAGGGCAGGGCGACCATGGCCCGGATCTCGCGGAACAGGGAGACGAAGGGGGTCAGCAGCGCCGGCGGCGTGCGGACGGGAGCGGGAGGCTTGGGCGCTTCTTCGTTCATCCGGTCTCCTGAGTCAGGCTAGCAGGCAACGTGCGGGGGACGGCGGCGGCTTGCATGCTGTTCATGCGGACCGCCAAAACGGCGTTCAGGGCGCCTGGAGACGCCCCGGCGCTCACTCCTCCGGCAGGCGCGGGTCGGTGACGAAGCCGACCTCGGTCACCCCCGCCTCCTGGAGGGCGATCATGATGTCGAGGATCACCTCGAACTGGATGTTGCGATCACCCTGGATGAAAGCCATCCCGTCGTCGGTGATCTTCTTGTTGGTCGCCAGCTGCTCGCTCCACTGGGACTTGTCGGCGTCGAGGGGCAGCGTGCCGACGAACACCCGGCCCTTGGCGTCGACGGAGATCACCGAGAGCTCGAACTCCTCTTCGGTGATCTGCACGCCGGGGGCGTGGGGCACGGCGAGCTTGATCTGCTCTTGGTTCGCCAGCGGCGTGGCGACCATGAAGCCGATCAGCAGGCAGAACATGATGTCGATCAACGAGGTGACGTTGATCGCAGCGACCGGCTCCTCTCCCGAGGCCGATCCGTCGTGGGTGACGATGCTCATGGCCTGACGCTCGGGGGCCTAGAAGAAGTGGCGCCGGATGATGTTCAGGTAGTCGTTGCCGAAGGTCTGCATCTCGGCCGAGAGCACCTTGAGGCGACGGTTGAAGTAGTTGAAGGCGACGACGGCCGGGACCGCGGACAGCAGCGCGAGGGCCGTGGTCACGAGGGCCTCGGCGATGGGCTGGGAGATCTCGCTGAGCTCCGCCTCGCCGGCGGCGGCGATGGCCAAGAAGGCGTCCATGATGCCCCAGACCGTGCCGAACAGGCCGATGAAGGGAGCGGCGGCGCCGGTCGTCGCCAAGAAGGGGAGCAAGGTCTCGAGCTTGGTCAGCTCGCTGACCCGGGCGCGCTGGAGGGCGCGCTCGATGTTCGCGGTGTCCTCCATGCGGTCGTGCATGGACTCGCCGCCCTCGGCGCTGCGCTTTTTGATCTTCGACAGCTCGACGTAGCCGGCGCGGAACATCGCCGCGAGCGGGCTGGCCTTGAGGCCCTCGGCGACCCGGTAGATGTCGTCGAGGCGCTTGCTCTCCCAAAAGCGGTCCAGAAAGGTGACCGACTGCGACTGGGCCTGGCTGACCTGGATCAGCTTGTAGAGGATCACGAAGATGCACAGGGCCACCAGCGCCAGCAGCACGATGACCACGGCGAGGACGATGCCCTTCGAGGCCGTGAGCAGCTTGACGATCTCGACCTCGCCGAGGAGAGACAGAGCCATGGGGGAGGAGGCGAGCTGCGAGATTTGCGGCAAAATCACGGCGCGCGCAGGCTACACGGGGGCGGCTCACCGGGGCAAGGGGCGGTGTCTCTAGGCCCCGCGCTGGCCCTGGGGCGCCCCGGGGACCCACTCTGGACCGCCGCCCGCGGCCCTGCTAGACCGGCGCTCATGCGTTCTTTCGGCAGCTCGGGGCGCCCGCGCCCGTCCGCGCCGCGGGTCCGCGGGCTCGCCGGGCGGCTGATGGCGCCCCGCGCCTTCGCCTGCGTGGCGCTCCTCGGGGCCGCCGCGTGCACGGCCGAGCCCAGCTACCAGCTGCAGTGGCGCATCGTCGACACGCCGGAGCTCGGCTACGACCAGGCCGCCGAGCTCGTCGCCATCGACCAGTGCGCGCGGACGGGCATCGTCAAGCTCGAGGTCACCACCCGCACCGCCGGCGGCACGGAGGTCGACGTCCGCCGCTACCCCTGCTTCCCCGGCGCCTTCGCCGACGGCCAGCCCACCGACGGCCCGCCCGAGCTCGAGCCCGGCGAGTACGTCCTCGACGTCGTCGGCCTGCGCCGCACCGACGAGCCCTGGGTCTGCGCCGAGGACGACCTCGACTGCGTCGCCCAGGCCAGCGCGACCGTGACCGTGTCCGAGGGCAGCCTGCCCACGGTGTCCTTCGTGCTGTTGCGCCCGCCCGAGTGCGACGACGGGGTCGACAACGACAAGGACGGGCGCGTCGACGGGAAGGACCCGGCCTGCGCCCTCGACCCGACCGGGCCCGAGAGCGCCGAGGCCGAGCAGCTGATCCTCGACATGCGCATGCGCCTGCTCGAGAGCCCCGTCGTCGAGCTCGCCAACGTCAACGCCAACCGCGTCGAGCTGACCCTCGACGGCGAGACCATCCAGGTCCTGACCCAAAACGACCTGAGCTTCGTCGAGGGCTGGTACGAGCTGCCCCTGTACTCCTCCGACCAGGTCGAGCCGGGCTCGCACACCCTCGCGCTGGTCGCCTACGACCTCGCCGGCGTCGCGCGGACCGAGCCCCTGACCTTCGAGTTCGAGATGGGCGAGAGCGCGCTCTACAGCCTGATCGACTTCGAGGTCAGCGCGGACCGCTTCGTCGAGCCCCTCGTCGAGCCCCTGAGCCTGTTCGCCAACCTCCTGCCCTACCCCGACGCGACCCTGGGCTCGGCGCTGATCTGTGAGCTCAACGACGCCGCGGCCACGCCCATCGACCAGGTCCGCCTGCGCGTGCGCGACACCGCGGCGGGCGACGCCTTCCTCGACGCCGCGGCCCTGGGCCTCAACGTCACCGCCGAGGACCTCGCCGAGGGCTGGGTCGGCCTGCCCTGCACCATCGCCCCGGCCCTCGCGTCCGCGCCCCTGACCTGGGGCAACTACGCGGTCGAGGCCGAGGCCTACGTCGGCGGCGCGCGCTGCTTCGCCGACGCCCGCGACCACGAGCTCGGCCCCACCGAGGGCCTCGCCCCCCTCGCCCCCCTCGGCCTCGACAGCCCCCAGCTCATCGACCTCGAGCGGGTCTACGTCGACGAGGCGCCCCCCGAGGGCTGCCGCGAGTGCACGCCCGACGCTGACGACGACGGCCCCGGCGACGACGAGTGCGCCAACCCGGCCCACGAGTGCGTCAACTTCCTGTGCGTCCCCTGAGCGCGATCGACATGAACGACACCGCCAAGCCCACCTCCAAGCGTCCCCCCCGGGCCGGCCGCCGGCTCAAGCGCGGCCACAAGGCCAAGGCCGAAGCCGAGGCGGAGGCCAAGGCCGCGAGCCAGCCCCCGGCGCCCCGCAAGCGCGCGGTCAAGGCGACCCGCCAGCTCAAGCCCGAGGCCTTCGCCCAGGTCGACCGGATGATCGCCAGCTTCGCCCAGCGCCGCTTCGGCGCGATGATGCCGACCATCGCCCAGGGCTTCTTCGGCGGCGCGCGGACCCAAGAGGAGACCAAGCTCCCCGAGATCCAGCAGGCCTTCGCGCTGTTCTTCGTCTACGGCTACCGCGACACCGCCGGCCGGCGGATCATCGACATGTTCCGGGAGTACGGCCTCAAGCTCGACCGCGAGCAAAAGCGCGTGCTCCAGGCCGTCGAGCGCACCCGCTTGGTGCTGTTCGTGCTCGAGAGCAAGAACGAGTCCAACAAGCAGCTCGCCGGCCGCGACGTCCTCAGCGGCCAGCCGATGACCGCCCTCGACAACAACCTCTTCCCCAAGCTCCGCCGCGGGGACGTGGTGCTCGCCTACATGTTCCCCGTGGGCGATCTGTGGCGCTGCCTCGGCATGGCCGTGCAGGTCCCCAAGACCAACACCAAGATCCTCGATCAGGGCCTCGCCAAGCTCGCCAACGACCAGGGCTTCGCCGCCGCCCAGCTGCCCATGCGCCGGCCCGCGCAGCTGTTTTGGCTGACCTACCGCGCCGCCGAGGCAGTGATCCGCGCGCACGCCTGAGCGCGGCGGCCCGGCCCGCTGAAAACCCGACCTCCGCGTCGGTCTTCGCCCCGCCCCGACCCTCGGTGTCCCCAGAGTCACGCGCGCGTCGGGGCCACATAAAGCCCACAAAAGTCCGCATTTCGCGCTAGTGTTGGGGCGCCATGGCGGAGTCCAAAGGCGCTCAGGCAGACGAGTCGACGCGTGACGCCGACGCGCCTTTGCCCCCTCCACACGATCACACCGCCGTCGATCTGCGGGGGCCGTCTGCGTTGATGCCCGTGGCACGACGTGACGAGGAGGCCTTTCTCCCGGGCAGCCGGATCGCCCGCTACACCGTGCTCGAGAGCGTGGGCTTTGGCGGGGTCGGCATCGTCTACGCCTGCTACGACCCGGACCTCGATCGCAAGGTCGCCGTCAAGCTGCTCCGGCCCAGCAAGATCTCGGGGCGCATCAAGGCCGCCGAGAGCCGCCGCGGCCGGCTGCTCCGCGAGGCCCAGGCCCTCGCCCGGCTGTCCCACCCCAACGTCGTCCCGATCTACGAGGTCGGCACCTTCCGCGGCCAGGTCTACCTGGTGATGGAGTTCGTCGAGGGCACCACCCTCAACCGCTGGCTCGAGCGCGAGCGCCACAAGTGGCCGGCGATCGTCGACCGCTTCTCCCAGGCCGCCCGCGGCCTCGCGGCGGCCCACGTCGCGGGCATCGTGCACCGCGACTTCAAGCCCGAGAACGTGCTCGTGGGCGTCGACAACCGGGTCCGGGTGCTCGACTTTGGCCTGGCCACGCCGCTGCGCCCGAACGAGTCGAGCATCGATCGCTCCGGCGAATATCCGGCCGACAGCGACCCGGGCTGCAGCGACAGCGGCGGGCGCATCGACCAGCTGATCTCGACCTTCCGGGAGGAGCGCGAGCGCCACGACAGCCTCGCGCCGGTGACCCGCGAGGGCCAGATCATGGGCACGCCGGCCTACATGTCCCCGGAGCAGGCCCGGGGCGAGGGCGCCGACTCGCGCTCCGATCAATTCAGCCTGTGCGTCGCGCTCTACGAGGCCGTCTACGGCGTCCGCCCCTTCCGCGGCAAGTACGACGACCCCGCCCGCTTCGTCGAGCTCGGCCGCCGCCGCAAGCTGCCCGGCAAGCGCCCGCCGGACCTCTCCCTGCGCGTCGAAAAGGCGATCCTCCGCGGGCTGAGCCTCGACCCGGGGGCGCGCTTCCCCTCGATGTTCGCGCTGATCGAAGAGCTCGATCCGCGCCCGCCCCAGCGGCGCTGGTGGGCCCTCGCCCTGGGCCTGTCCATGTTGCTGTCCGCGGGGCTCGGCTGGAAGCTCTGGCACGGCCCCTCGGCCGAGCCCAGCCCCGGCCTGTGCACGCCGAGCGACGAGGGCGACGCCAAGCTCGCGGCGCTGTGGGGCGAGCCCCGGGTCGCCGCCTTCGAGGCCCGGCTGCTGGCCTCGCCCCGGCCCTACACCCGCCAGACCTGGACCACCGTCCGCGCCCGCTTCGACAGCTGGGCCCAGAGCTGGACCGCCGCGCGCGAGCAGGCCTGCGCCGAGGGCTCCGAGAGCGCGCCCTCGAGGCAGCTCCACGCCCAGCGCATGGCCTGCTTCGAGCGCCAGCTGATCCGCGTAGGCAGCGTGCTCGACGACCTCCAGACCAGCTCGCTCGAGGGCGCCGAGCTCCTCGACGAGCTCACCACCTTGTCCGATCACCTGCCCGCCGCCCAGCAGTGCATCGCCGACGACCTGCTCGGCGACCACACCCTGAGCCACGCGACCCCCGAGCAAGAGAAGGCGGCCGAGCTGCTGCGCAAGCGCATCGCCGCCATCGAGGGGCGCATCGAGGCCGGGCGCCGCGAGGGCGTCGCCGCCGAGGCCGAGATCCTCGCGGCCCAGGCCCGCGGCCTCGACTACGAGTACGTCGAGGCCGAGGCCGTGTTCACCCTCGGCTACGCGCTGGCCCGGGGCACCCAGGACATCGACCGCGGCGTCAACTTGCTGCAAGAGTCGGCCGCCCTCGCCCAGCGCTCGGGCAACCACAAGGCGCTGATCCGGGCGGCGACGGAGCTGATCCTCGCCCAGGGCATCACCCAGGCCAAGCCCGAGCCCGCCAAGGTGTGGGCGACGATCGCCGGCGCGACCCTCGACGGCCACGGCGACGATCCGGTCCTGCGCGGGGAGCTGAGCCTGAGCCTGGGCAAGCTGGCCACCTTCGAGGGCGACTACGCCGGGGCGGCCGCCCACTTCCAGAGCGCCCTCGACGGCCTCGAGCGCCGCGGCGGCTCCACCCACCCCGACTTCGTGCCCTACAGCGCCGCCCTCGGCGACGCGCTGCGCGAGCTCGGGCGCTTCGACGAGGCCGAGGCCGCCCTGACCGCGGCGCGCACCGTCGTCAGCGCCCACTACGGCGACACCCACCCGGCCTACCTCGACAGCCTCGAGAGCCTCGCCAACTTGCTGACCGATCAAAACCGCAACGAGGAGGCCCTCGCCGCCCACCGCCAGGCCCGGGACCTCGCCATCGAGATCTACGGCGAGGACCACCGCGAGGTCGCCTCGGTGCTCAACAACATGGCGATCAACTACGACAACAGCGGCCGCTACGGCGAGGCCGCCGAGACCCTGCGCCAGGCTCGGGACATCTCCGCGAGCCAGGAGCACGCCGAGCCCACGCGGGTCGCCTTCATCGACGTCAACCTCGGCTCCGCGCTCCAGAACCTCGGCCGCTTCGACGAGGCCCTCGAGCGCTACCAGAGCGCCCTCGCGGCGATCCGCCAGGGCCTCGGCGAGGACCACATGGCCGTCGGCGTCACGCTCCAGAACATCGCGGCGGCGCGCACCGATCGCGGGCAGTACACGGGCGCGCGCGCGGATCTCGAGGCCGCCCTGCCGCTCTACGATCAGGCCGAGTCCAACCTCGGCGCGGTGCTCGGCGCGGAGCACCGCAGCCTCATGTCGCTACACGTCGACCGGGCCCGAGCCCTGCGCAGCCTCGGGCGCCACGGCGAGGCCATCGCGAGCAGCCGCGAGGCCGTGACCGTGGCCCAAGCTCTGTTCGAGTCCAACGACCCCGCCCTGGTCCGCCCGCTCACGGGCCTCAGCCGCTCCCTGCTCGCCGCCTACGCGGCCGACGACCCGGCCTGCCCCGACGGCGCCCTCGAGGAGGCCCTCGGCCTGGCCCAGCGCGCCGTCGACCTCGCCTCGGACGCCAACAACTCGCCCCGCGAGATCGCCCGCGCCCGCTTCGTGCTCGCCCTGGCGACGGCCCAGCGCGCGGACGAACCCCGGGCCCAGGCCTCGGCCCGGGCTCAGGTCGAGCGCGCCCGGGAGATCATGGCCAAGGCCGAGGGCGCGGTGATCCTCCGCCGCGAGATCGAGACCTGGCTCGAGGATCATTGAGTCGTGGACGTGGGGCAGGGAGGGTGTGGCTCGTCCACGACGGTCAAGATAGACAAGGCCACAAACAAACTCTCGGATGCACCGGCGCCGCGCTGCTGATAGATCGAAGGGGTGCCCGCCCGCGAGCTCGTCTCGGCCCACCTCCAGCCCTTGCGTGACAAGAGCACCCTGCTCGACACCGAGTTCACCCTCGCGCTGTTCGAGCACGCCACGGGCATCGCCTCCGAGGCCGTAGCGGGCTGTGGCGTCGGCGTGGACCACTACACCGGCGAGCACGTGCTCGCGGCGGCGCTGGCTCGGGAGACCCCGCGGGGCTACGAGCACCGGCTGTGCCTGGCGATCACCGATCGCCGCACGATCCTCAGCGGCTGGTCGTCCACCAAGGGCGGCCACAACGGGACGCGCTTTTCCATGGGCCACGAGCAGCTCGCCCGGGTCGAGTCCAAGGCGACCATGCTCGCCAACTACGTGCGCCTGTTCGACCACCAGGGCACGAGCCGCGACCTCACCTTCCCCCAGGTCACGGACGTCCTCGGCCGCTTCTACGCCGCCCTGGCCCAGCTCCCGCCCCAGGCCCGGATGAGCGCCCCCCTGCCCATGCCCCAGCCCAGCCCCGAGGACCCCGCGGGGCTGCGCGCCGTGGCCCACGGGCTGTGGCGCGAGGACCCGGCCGCGACGCAGATCCTCGCCCACGTCGATCGGCTGGTCTACGGCGGCCAGGTCGATCCGGCCTCGGGCTACGACTTCGCCTGCCGGGTGTTCCTGGCTCACCGCAGCGCCGTCTCGGGCCCGGCCATGAGCCCCGGCCTCGGCCGCGTGTGGCTCTCGCCGATGAGCGCCGCCGACCTCGGCCACACCTTCGTGTCCATCTACGGCCGGCCCGCGGACTACCAGGTCGCCCCCGACGGCTGGGCCTGGCACGACTTCCACCTCAACCCCGAGCGCGACTACCTCGACGCCACCCTCTCGGCCCTGGGCGTCGCCGCCTACGTCGGCCTGGGCGTGGGCTTTTCGCCGGGCCGGGTCATCGCCCACCACCTGATGAAGCGCGAGCCCATCACCAAGCTGCGCGTCGGCGTGCACGAGGGCCAGGCCTGCTCGCACTACGTCGTCGACGGGCCCCGCGGGCGCCTCGAGCTCAGCGACGCGAACATGGCCCACCGCCTGCACCAGGCCTTGATCCACTCGTCCTACCGCGTGCTCGAGCGCCGCGCCTTGCTCGGCTGGGGCCTCGACTACCACGCGCTCTTTGCTTGAGCGCGCCGCGCTCAGGGCGACTTCGCCGAGATCTCGATGCCCAGCTCTTCGCCCATGATCCGCGCCGTCGCCCGGTCGCAAAAGCCGAGCTGCTCCCCGAAGTGGCCGATGACGTGGAGCACGGTGTTGTTCAGCTGACCCGCCCCCGCCATGCCGCACATCAGCGCCAGCCACACGCGCTGGATCCACGGAGACTCCGGCGGCGCGATGACCATGGCGTCGAGGTTGATCTGGCCGCTCGGCATCAGGGCCGAGAACGACGCCTGATCAAAGCCGAGGGTGTGCACGATGTTGGCCAGCAGCGGCCCGTGGGCGTCCTGCTGCCCCGCCCCGATGAACACCATGCCGGTGAACAGCGCCAGGCCCTCGCGGATCTCCAGGGGCAGCTCGGAAAAGCGCGCCCAGAACCTGCCGTCGTCCTCGCCCTCGTCGTCGAGGCTGGGCGGGAGCTCGAGCTCGACGTCGGCGTACATCGTCCGGGACAGCTTGGCCCCGCGCAGGTCGCAGTCCGTCAAGTCGGCGCCCTCGAGCCGGCACTCGGAAAAGTTCGCGCCCATGGCCCGCGCCGCGACCAGGCTCGCGTCGGTCAGGTCGGCGGCGTAGGCCAGGCGCGCGCCCAGGGCCGTCCCGTTGAGCTTGGCGTTGAACAAGGTCGCGTGGCCAAAGTCGGCGCCGCGCAGGTCGGCCCGCAGCAGCGAGGCGCCCACGAAGCTCGCCCCCGCCAGGCTCGCGCCGGCCAGGGCCACGTCGTCGAGGCGGGCCCCGTCGAGCTTGGCGCTCGCCAGCAAGGCGCCGCGCAGGTTGGCCCCGCGCAGGTCTGCGTTGGACAGATCCAGCTCGAAGTCGGGGTTGGCCTCGCGCCAGGCGTTGAAGGCCTTCACGTCGGTCAGGAGTTGATCACGGGCTTGGGCCTGGACGGGGTCGAGGTCGCTCACTTCGCCGACGCTCGCACCCGCGACGCCACGACGAAAGCCCGGCCCAGACTCCGCGCTAGCGGAGCCCGTGGTCCCGTCCAGGGCCGAGTCTGGAGTCGACGCCCAAGGCCAAGCCCGCAGCGGAGAAGTTCGAGCAGCGGCCATCGGGGATCACCGTTGATAGCTACGCGTGTGGAGACATCGACTTTCAGTGTGCAACCGGAGCCCTCGCTTGCCATCAGGCTGCCCACGTCCACGAGTCAGACCGACTCGACGGAGGGCGAGTCGGGGAGGGCCACGGAGTCGTCGGAGACGGAGGCCGAGTCGTCGACTGTCAACGAATCCACGCCCCCGCTTGCAGGGGCGACCCGATGCCCCCGGTCCTCTGATGCCTGTGGGGGCAAAGTAGAGCTCAGGCCCGCAGACCCCAGCCGCCGCGGTTCTTTTGCACGCGCTGCTTGGTCAGCTCGTAGCGCCAGCGGTTGATCTTGCGCTGAAAGTTCCGGTCCAGCTTCACCGAGGGGTGCCACTGGTGGAGCATGTAGGTCCGCTCGCTGATCCACTCGACGTCGAGCCCGTAGCAGGTCGCCCGCGAGGTCATGTCGAGGTCCTCGTAGCCCCAAAAGCGGAACCGCTCGTCGTAGCCGCGAACCTCGAAGAAGAACTCGCGCAGGGCGGCCTGGCACGCGCCAGTGCCTCGGGTGGCCCGGCGCGTCGATCGCTGAAACAGCTCGTCGAGGTCGGCCCGGGTCCACAGCTGCTCGGGCACGGACTCGGGCAGGTCGTTGCAGCCGCAGTGGATCATCGTCCGCGGGCGCCGGCCGAGGACGTCGAGGATGGTCTCGAGGAAGTTGTCGGCGAAGATCATGTCGGCGTCGGTGCAGAACACGAACTCGCCGCGGGTCTCCTGGATGCCGATGTTGAGGGCGCGGGCCCGGTTCCAGACCTCCTCGGTCGGCGTGTGGACCACGCGGACGCCGTTGGCCGCGGCGCGCTGGCGGACGTCGGCGAGGGCCTCGGGGTCGCTGCCGAAGTCGCTGATCAACACCTCGTAGGCGCTCGAGTCGACGCTCTGCCATCGCAGCGAGCGCAGGCAGTTCTCCAGGCGCACGCCTCCCCGATTGCGGACGGGGATGACCACGGAGACGCGGATGTCCGACGTTGCCATCGGCGCCCAGTATCGCGGCTGTGCAGCGCCGTCAACGCGCGTTGTCCTCGCACCAGCGCCATCTCGGAGC
>NZ_ABCS01000098.1 GCF_000170895.1 Plesiocystis pacifica SIR-1
TCGGCGCTCAGATGGGCGTGCGCAGCATCCCGACCATGGCCGTCTACCAGGGCGGGCGGGAGCTGCAGCGCCAAAGCGGCGCCCGCCCGGCCCCGGCGATCGTCCAGTTCGTCGAAGCCGCGCTGTAGACGAGCCCGCTCGCGCCGCGACCGCAGCTCCCGGCGCTGTCGAAGCCGCTGCTAAACTGCGTCGCGCATGCGCAGCTTCGACGCCAAGGTCATCGCAATCACCGGCGGCGCGGGGGGCATCGGAGCGGCGCTGGCCCGGGCCTTCGCGGCCAAGGGAGCCCACCTCGCGCTCCTCGACCTCGACGCCGAAGCGGCCGAGCGAACCGCCGAAGGCCTGCGCCAAGGCGGTGCCCGGTGCTCGGCCCACGCCGTCGACGTCAGCGATCGCGGCGCCCTCGAGCGCGGCCGCGACGAGGTCCTGCGCGAGCACGGAGGCGTGGACGTGCTGATCAACAACGCGGGCCTGACGGTGTTCTCGACCTTCGAGGAGCTCAGCCAGGAAGAGATCGACCGCATCCTCGACGTCAACCTGCGCGCGGTCATCGACGGCTGCAAGCTGTTCATGCCCGCCCTGCGCGAGCGCCCCGAGGCCCACATCGTCAACATCGCCAGCTCCGCGAGCTACGTCGGCATGCCCTGGCAGACCCTCTACTCGGCCACCAAGTTCGCCGTGCGCGGCTTCTCCATGGCCCTGCGCGCGGAGCTGGCCACCTCGCCCATCGGGGTGACCTGCGTGTGCCCGGGGGCGACGGCGACGAACATCATCAACGCCGCGCCCAGCCGCGACGCCGCGGTGACCGACCCCCTCGCCAAGCAGATGCAAAACGCCTTCCCGCCCGATCGCCTGGCCAAGCGGGTCGTCCGCGCGGTCCGCCGCGACCGCGCGATCTTGCCGATCACCCCGGACGGACACGCCTTTGCGATCGGCTCCCACCTCTCGCCCCGGCTGATGCGGGCGAGCATGAAGGCCCTGGCCAAGTACGGCTGGCGCCGCAACCAGTAGACCCCGTGCGCGCCCTGACCCCCTTTCGTCTCCGCGGCCTCGAGCTGCGCAACCGCGTGATCAAGACCGCGACCTACGAGGGCATGAGCCCCGGCGGCGTGCCGACGCCTGCGCTCACCGAGCACCACGCCGCCCTCGCCCGCGGCGGCGTCGGCATGACGACCCTGGCCTACGTGGCCGTCTCGGCCCGGGGCCGGACCTTCGCCAACCAGATGGCGATGAGCCCCGAGCTCGTCGCGCCCCTGCGCGCGCTGACGGACGCGGTCCACCGCGAGGGCGCGGCCGCGTCGATCCAGCTCGCCCACTGCGGGGGCTTTTCCAAGCTCAAAGCGCAGCGAAGCTTCGATCCCCCCGGGCCCCTGGGCCCCTCTCGGGTGCTCAACCGCTACGGGCTGATGCAGGGGCTGGTGTGGGTCAAGGCCATGCCCCGCGAGGTCATCGCGGGCCTGCCCGAGACCTTCGCGCGGGCGGCGGGGCTCGCCCTCGACGCGGGCTTCGACGCCATCGAGCTCCACCTCGGCCACGGCTACCTGCTCAGCCAGTTCCTCTCGCCGCGCACCAACAAGCGCCGCGACGACTACGGCGGCTCCCTCCAAAACCGCCTGCGCCTGCCCGTCGAGGTGCTCCGGGCCGTGCGCGCCGCCGTCGAGGCCCGCCGCCCCGGCACGCCGATCGTGTGCAAGACCAACCTCCGCGACGACCTGCGCGGGGGGCTCGAGCTCGACGAGGCCGTGGAGATCGCCAGGGTCCTCGAGCGCGAGGGGGCCGACGCCCTCGTGCTCAGCGGCGGCTTCGTCAGCCACTCGGCCTTCTACCTGCTCCGCGGCGACCGGCCCCTGAAAGACATGATCGCCGTCGAGTCCGACCCCAAGCAGCGCCTCGCCCTGCGCCTGCTCGGCCCGGCCGTGATCGAGGCGCATCCCTTCGAAGAGTTGTTCTTCCTGCCCCTGGCCAGGCAGGTCCGCGCGGCCGTCGACATGCCCCTGTGCCTGCTCGGCGGCGTGGTCTCGGGGGCGAACATGGAGCAGGCCATGGCCGAGGGCTTCGAGCTCGTCGCCGTGGGCCGGGCGCTGCTCGAGAACCCCAATTTCGTCCGGGACGTCGCCGCGGGCACCGTCGAGCGCTCGCCGTGTACCCACTGCAACCGCTGCGTCGCCGAGATGGACCGCGGCGGGGTGCGCTGCGTGCTGCACCCGCCTCCGAGCTAACGGGCGCCCTCAGCCTGCGCGCAAGACCTGCTCGCGCGCCCACTCGTCGAGGCCCGCGAGGATCCGACGATCCGCCGCGCCCAAGCGCTCGCCCTGGCGGTAGTGCGTGGGCGCGCCGTCGTGGTCCCAACGCACGGGATCCAGCCAAAAGTAGTGCCTGCCCTGCTGGCTGATCCTGCGCTCGCCGAGCCACGCCAGCACGGCACGATCGACGCGGCGCGTCGTGTCTCGGAAGAACGAGGTGTACCAGCGACGCTCGGTCGGCCGCTTGCGCAGGAACCCGTGGTCATCGACGAAGAAGCGCCAGCGCCGATGCACCACCCAGCCGCCCTCGAGATCGCCCGAGCGCGGCAAGAGGTGGTCGTAGAGGACGTGGCGCTGGGCGAGGGAGCGCGCGTCGAAGGTCGCCACCAGCTCGCCGTGGACCTTTCGCCACGGCCGGCCCACCTGGGCGGCGAGCCAGCGCTCCGCCGGGCCGAGCTTGTCCGAGAAGCCCCGGTAGACCTTGCGTCGACGGACCGCGCACTCGTCCTCGAAGTCCGCGGTGTTTGTGCACCAACGCCGAGCCTGCTGCCGCGACGCCCGGCGCTGGACGGTGTTCGAGCTGCGCCGCTCCCAGACGTTTCCAGGGTAGCGGCCCCCCTCGATGACCGTGCGCTCGAGCCGTTTGGTCGCCATCCCCCTCAGGCTGGATCGGCGGCCGATGTCGAGCAACGCGGATCCCGGCTCCTCGAGCTGCGATTCCTCGGGGCGTCCTCCCCCCGAACCGCGCGCTGCTCCGGGGCTCAGCGACCCCGCGTCGGCTCCGCTGGCGTCTGCGCCCAACAACCCCCACAGTCGAACCATGGCTTGGCGAGTGGTGAAGCGGCGCCTCGGTCGGGCGGGGGGCGAGCGCGAGCGCCTGCACCGGCAGCGCGAATGGGATCAGCGCCACGGCGAGGGCATGTGGGCCATCGGCTACGTCCTCGACGGCGCCTTCGTGACCCAGGCCGAGGCCTACGCGCGCATCTACGTGCCCAGCTACGCCGACTTCTTCGACGCCCACCCCGAGGTCCTCGACGAGCTCCTGCGCACCGCCAAGGCCCTCCGCAACCCCCACGCCGAGGCGACCACCGGCGTCGACCTGCAGGTCCCGGCGATCCTCGAGATCCTCGAGGCCCGCGGCCTGAGCCTGCGCGGCGACGCCCTGGTCGACATCGGGACCTGGAAGAACCAGGCCTCCCACGCCATCAGCGTGCGCCTGAGCCCGCTGCAGGTCCCCTGCCACGGCTTCCCCAAGCTGACCCTCGAAAAATTCTGGCAGTCCAAAAAGTGCCTCGCGGTGTGGGCGACCTGACGAGCACCGCGTGTCCGAAGTCCGTGCCGGGTTTGCGGTGGAGCTCCCACGGCGAGGAGCGGCCATGGACGACGCCCGCGTGGCCCGCTGGGTCCGGCGCGTGTTGAAGACCTGAGCCTGCTCGCTCTCAGCCCCCGCCCAGGCCGCACTCTTCGAAGTTGCAGTCCCAGTTGACCACCACCTCTTGCTGGCAGATCGGCGCGGCCCCGCCCGGCCCCAGCGTGGCCTCGTCGATCCACAGCTCGGCGCAGGGCTGGATGGGCAAGGCCGCGACGGCCTCGCCGTCGGAGAGCGGGTTCTGGCGCAGGTCCAGGTAGGTGATGACCTCGGGCTCGTCGCCGTGCAGGGGCGCGACGTCGACGATGGCGTTGTCGCGCAGGTGTAGGCGCGCGACGTCGGCGAGGCCCGTGAGGTCCGAGACGCCGTTGGCGATGAGGCTGACCTCCTCCAGCTCCTGCAGCTCAGCGAGGGGGCTCAGGTCCGTGATGGCGTTGAGGTTGGCGTTGACGACCCGCAGCGCGGGAAGGCTCGCGAGCACGGCGATCTCGGTCAGCCCGTTTTCGTCGACGTGCAGGTGCTCGAGGCCCGGGGTCAGCGCGGGATCGAGGGCGGCGATGCTGGTCAGCTCGTTGCCGCCGACCCGCAGGATGCTCAGCTCCGGGTAGGCGTGGGGCAGCGCGAGGCTCGACAGGGCGCAGTCCATGGCCACGAGGTTCATCAGCGCGGGCTCCTCGGGCAGGCTGCTCAAGTCCGTGAGCGGCGTGTCCGAGAGATAGAGGGACTCGAGGGTCGGGATGGTCGGCAAGCCGTCGAGGCTGCTCAGCTGCGTCCCCGACAGGTCAAGACCGGTGAGCGCGCTCAGGCCCGTGAGCCCCTCGACGGCGGGGATGGGGTTGTTGCGGACGTCCACATAGTCGAGGGCCGCGAGGTCGACGAGGGCCGCGAGGGACTCGATCTGGTTGTCGTTGAGCCCGACCCACTCGAGCGCGGGCAGCTCGGCGAGGGGGCTCAGATCGACGATCGCGTTGTAGCCGAGCTCCACCCGGGTCAGCTCGCCGAGGCTCACCAGCGGCGAGAGGTCGACGATGCTGCCCTCGACGAGGCGGAGCTCCTCGAGGTTGACCAGGCACTCGATCCCGCTCAGGTCCGAGACGCCCGCGAGCAGGCCTCCGTTGACCGCGCTCAGGCTCGCCGCGGCCTCGGCGGTGATCGCCTCTCCCTCCGACAGGCCCAGGTCGTCGGCCACGACCGCCCGCAGGGCTGGGTCCGCGAAGCTGCAGGCGTCCACGGGCGCGCCCTCGGTCTCGGTCTCGGTCTCGGTCTCGGCCTCGTCTTCGCCCACATCCTCGTCGGAGCCTTCGGTCTCGCCCTCGGTCTCGCCCTCCTCGGCGTCCGAGACCGCGCCGGGAGCACACGCACAGGTCAGCAGCCCGAGCACCAGGGGGAGCGCGCGACGATCCATCGATCCCAGGAGTACCACCCGGCCAGCGGATCGATCACGCCTCGGCGCCCTCGCCGAGGGACGCGAAGGCGCAGGACCACGCGCGAGTACCAGGATCCGCGGGGTCGCAAGCGCATGATCGACCGCGTCGCCAAGCTCGTGCTGCGCACCACCAAGCGCAAAGCCATGGGCTGGAGCTTCCACGACGGCCGCTTTGGCCAGCCCCTCGACGAGGCGCGCGGGCCCTTCGGCGAGGCCCTCGAGCTCGCCCGGTGGGCGCCCTCGGCCAAGAACGAGCAGCCCTGGCGCGCCGTGGTCCGCCCCGACGGGCGGGGCGTGGACCTCTACGTCGAGCTTGGCCTGCGCCACCAGGTCGGGGTGGGTCGCAAGATGTACGCCTGCAACCCCGAGTACCTCGACCTGGGCACCTTCATCCGCGGCCTCGACGTCGGCCTCGCCGCTCGAGGCGTGCGCGGGCGGTGGCGCGCCGAGGACCCTGGCCTGGCCTGGCCTGGCCCTCCCGACGGGGGTCGACCTCGAGTACCTGACCAGCTTCGTGCCCGACCCCTAGCGAGCCCGCGTCCGGGATACCATCGAGCGATGCCGCGCTCTTCTCTCGTCGTGCTCGTCGCGCTCTCGGCCCTCGCCTGCGGGCGCGCTCCCCTGAGCGGGGACGAGGGCGACGACGCGGCCACGGACGGCGAGAGCGGCGAGGACGAGGCCTCGACCGACTCGGACACGAGCGAGAGCGAGAGCGAAGACACCAGCTCCGAGACCGACACCGCGGACACCGACAGCTCCGAGACTGGAGCGGAGCCAGAGCCCCTGTCCGGGGACAACTGCGACGTGGAGCTGCGCTGGGCCCACGTCGCCGAGGGCGGTGACCCCGAGGACGTCCTGCGCAGGCTCGCCGTCCACGACGGCCTCGCGGTCCTCGGAGGTGAGCACGTCGACGGCGAAGACCGGGCCCAGCTCGTGGTCGCCGTCGACGCCCCCTCAGCCCAGACCCGCTGGCAGACCAGCTGGGCGGACCCCTTCGTGTCCTTCGAGGATGCGCCGGGCATCCAGGGCGTGGCCGACGTGCGCGTGGACGCCGGGCGGGTGTTCGCCCTCGGCGCGAGCCCCGACATCGACGGCGGCGTCCCGACCTGGTTCTCCGTCCACGACCCAAACGGAGAGTCGCTCGCGCTCACGACCACGCAGGACGCCCAGTGGCGTCGGCTGACCCGCGACGGCGACCGCCTGCTGGTCGTCGGTCTCCACCGCGACGGCCCCCGCGACGACCTCTACCAAGCGCTGGCATGGTTCGACGACCAGGGCCAGCTCGACGAGCTCGTCGAGGCCGAGCCCGCCGCCCTGTGGATCGACGACGTGATCGCCGACGCAGGCCGGATCTGGTTCGCCGGCAAGCAGTTCGGCTGCGGCTTCATCGGCGAGTACGCCCCCGACGGGGCGCTGCTGTGGTCGACCTGCGTCGACGCCGTCGAAGACGAAGACATCGGCGCGCTCACGGCCTTGAGCACCCTGCCCGACGCCGAGGGGACCCTGGTGGCCGTCGGTGGCGTCGACGCCGTCAAAGAGCACCCCGAGCGGGGCGCGTGGCTGTTCACCGAGCCCCACCTCAGCGCCTGGACCCGCGAGGGCCAGCCCGCCTTCGACTGGACCCCCGGCCCCGGCAGCTTCCAAACGGGCCAATTCGACGACCTGGCCGTGCTCCCCGACGGAGGCTTCGTCGCGGTCAGCACCGAGCGGGACGTCACCACGCCCGAAGACCCCAGCACCCCGGTCCTCTACCGCTTCGACGGCGCCGGCGCGCTCCTGACCCGCTGCGAGCTCAGCCGCGGCGCGGGCTGGAGCGCCGCGCTCCCGGCCGTCGAGGTCGACGGCGATCGCGTCGTCGCCCTGCTCGTGGGCGCCGTCGGAGACGAGCCCGCCGTCAGCGACCACGCCCTGGTCGAGATCGAATTTTGACTCGGCTCACAGCCCGCGCAGATGCTCGGGCTTGAGCAGGGCCTCGTCGCCCCGGGCGATGACCGCGTCGAGGACCTCGACCATGGCCGCCTTGTCCCGGGGCAAGGTCCCGCGCAGGGGCAGGTAGTTGCTGGCGTGGTTGCTCGAGAACCGGCAGTTCGAAAACTCGCTCTCGGCCACGATGGTGCGCAGCTCCTCGAGCATGCGGAACTTCGAGGGCAGCTCGAACTCGCCGGCGGACTGCATGTCGAACAAGGGCGTGCCCGGCACGACGGTGGTCGTCAGCGCCCCGACGTAGGGCGGGTCCATGCGCGTGAGCGCCTGCGCCGTGCTGCGGGCGTGCTGCTCGCTCAGGCCCACGCCGCCGATGCCCAGGAGCACGATGACCGAGTGCTGGACGCCCGCGGCGCGCAGCTTGTCCGCGGTCTCGATCAGCTCTGGCCGCGTGCCGCCCTTGTCGATGCGCTCGAGGACCTCGGCGTCGCCGGTCTCCATGCCGTGGTAGACGATGCCCAGCCCGGCCTCGCGCAGGGCCGTCAGCTCTTCGACGGACTTGCGCCCGACGCTGCGGGTGTCGCCGTAGCTGCCCACGCGCTCGACCCAGGGCAGGTGCTCTCGGATCGCGGCGAGGATCTGCAGCAGCCGCCGGGTCGGGAGGATCAGCGCGTCCCCGTCGCACAGGAACACCTTGGTGCTGCGAAAGCCTCGCCGGCCGGGGCGCCGACCCATGGCCCCGGCCTCGATGATGTCGGCCTCGACCTGCCCCCAGTCCTTGGGCCGAAAGCGCTTGTCCCGGTACATGTCGCAGTAGACGCAGCGGTTGTGGCTGCAGCCGAGGGTGACCTGGATGAGCAGGCTGTGGGCCTCGCTCGGCGGGCGGTAGATGCGACCGACGTAGTCCATCGCGGGGAGAGTACCCGCCCCTCCCCGGGCTCAGCCCGATCGAGGGCAACGAGGCGGGGACAACACCCGAGGACGGGGGCTCAGGACGGGTCCTGACTGGCCGCAGGCGGCTGAATAGCAGCACGCGCAGCCTCGTCTGCAGGACTCGCCATGACCGGACTTCGGCCGCTCTCGCTCCTCGCCCTGCCCCCCGTCCTCGCCGTGTGCGCCGGGCTCTTCCCTGCGCCGGCCCACGGCGCCGCCTTGGACACGCCGAGCGATCCCGTCGCCGAAACCATGACCGATTCGACCGAGGCGATGGACGCCTTCCGGGCCAAGCAAGAGGCGGTCGTCGAGGCCGTCCGCGCGGGGGCCAGCGACGCCGAGCTCCAGGCCAAGGTCGACGAGCTGCTCGACTACGAGTGGCTGGCGACGGCAGCCCTGGGCGGGCCCAAGCACTACGCCAAGGTCTGCGGCGAGCGCTGCGGCGAGTTCCAGGGCCTGCTGACCCAGCTCATCCGCGCCAACTACCTGCGGATGATCCGCAAGGCCGAGAAGCACCCCATCGAGTACGTCGGCCAGGTCGCCGGACGCAACGGCATGTTCAAGGTGACCACGCGCCTCGAGATCGAGAAGCACGGTCGCCGGCAGACCGTGACCGTCGCGTACACGATGCGCCAGACCGAGGGCGCCTGGCGGGTCCTCGACATCATCACCGACGACGTCAGCCTGGCCCGGACCTACAGCTACGAGTTCCGCAAGATCGTCGAGAAGGAAGGCATCGCGGGCGTCATCACCCGGCTCGAGGCCAAGCTCGACGCGCTCGATTGATTGTGTGAATGGGGAGGTGGGACTCGAACCCACGACCGCCGAGTTCAAAGCCCGGTGCTACCAGCCAGCTGAGCTACTCCCCAACGGGTCCCGTGGCGCTCGAAAGCAGCCAGGGACAATGCGAAAGACCTCGACGCGGCGCACGTCGAGGTCTTGGTTCGTGAAGGAACGCAGGGCCCAGCGTGCACGTTGCCGTGCCGGCTGGGTCGCTGCCCAGCCGGCTACACTTGGCGCTGTCGGGTCCCGAACATCACGACCACAAGCTAGTCGAAGCGCGCCCAGGCGCAAGCAGAGTTTTGGCCCAAACTTCAACTTCAGCCTGCGACGAGGGCCTGAAACCACGGCTCCCCGCGCACGCTCGCCAGGTCGCCGTCGGCCCGAGCCTTGGCGCGCAGCTCCGCTCCGCCCAGCTCGATCGCCCGCCTCAGCGGCGCCTTGGCCTCGTCGCCTGCGCCCCCCTTGGCCAGGGCGCAGGCCATGTTGAAGGGGTGCTTCCAGGCCCGCGGATCCGCCTGCGCGGCCTTGCCGAACAGCTCCGCCGCGCGCTCGGCCGCCGCTCGATCCCTCGCGCCCTTTTTGTGGTGCCCAAACGCCGCCTTGGCGTAGGCCTCGGCGGCGAGGGGGCCGAGCTCGACGAGGGTGAGCTCGAAGCCGTCGGAGCAGTCGCCCATCCACCCGTGGGCGAGGACGGCGAGGGTGCGGGCGTTTGGGGAGAGCACGGCGAGCTCGGGGTAGATGGTCCCGCCGCCGTCGAGGTCGAAGTCCTCGGCGAGCTCGATGGCGGGGGCCCACACCGGGGCGCCTCCGTCCTCGGCCTCGGCCTCGGCCTCGATGCCGAGCTCGAGGCTCCGCCCGCGGGCGCGCCAGACCACGCGCAGGTCGGCGCCGTAGGGCCACACCTGCTCGGGCACGGACAGCGTCGCTTTCAGGGCTTCGACGGCCTCACAGGTCTGCTCCGGGGACGCCTTCACGGTCCCGTCGAGGTTGATCTCGAAGCAGTCGCCGCAGTGGTCGGCGCAGCCCGTGGCGCAATAGCTGAAGCTCGAGCCGTCCTGGGTCCAGCCGAACACGCCGGGGTGGTCGAAGAAGGTGCCGACCTCCGGATCGAGGTGCTTGGTCGGCGACGCGGGCAGCTCTCCATCGCCGGCTCGGGTCGGCTCGAAGGTGATGGGTCCCGGCGAGAACGCGACGCCGCTGTCCCACGCGTCTTCGCTGGGCGCTTCCCCAGGCGCCTCGACGGGCTCTCCCGCGTCCTTCACCCCGGCGTCGCCTTCGCCCTCGACGGGCTCGGGCTCAGCCTTCTCGGGCGCCTCGTCCTCGCTGGGCGCCTTCGTCACCGCGTCGCCACGGAGCGGCCGCTCGTGCTCCGACTCCGCGCCCTGCGTGCACGCGAGGCCGACCACGGCCAGACACGGAGCGAGGAAGCGCGAACACGCGGGCAGGCTGCGGAGCATGCGCAAGCTCTACCACGTCTACCGGTGGGGAAACGCGAGAGCGGCCCGCTGCACCGCAGCGAACCGCTCTTTTGGGCCTCGACCCGGACCGCAGCGTCAGACCAGGGGCATGGCAGCCCGCGCCGCGGCGAGCTCCTTGCTCAGGCGCAGCTCATAGAGCGCGCGCTCGTCGGGGTCGAGCTCGTCGAGGTCGGTGGTCGTCTCGACGCGCAGCACGTCGCCGTTGGCCCCCGCCTTCTCGTGGATCTCGGTCAGCCAGCTTCGCCCGGTCCCGGGGTCGTGGCTGAGCAGCCGGCTATACCCCGTCCGCCCCTTGTCCCGGCGGTAGACCTCGAAGCTCTTCACCGCGCCGTGCAATGCCGCGTTCATCTGCGGCGGAACCTAGGCGCTGATCCTCGACAGCGCAACTGGCCTTTGGACGAGTCGTGCAGGTGGGGAGCGCTCGGGGTCGCGCCCGTTCACGCCTACCGTGCAAGCCCGCAACCTTCGCGAGACTCGGTGCTAGAGCCGTCACGTAGTCGAATGATTGCCATCGCAATTTGACCGGTGAGGCGACAGGGAATCGGACTTCGCGACGAGACAGCTCACGATGATCTCGGCATTTTTTCAACGGGCGCGTCGCCCACCCAACCCAGAGCCTCACGCAAACCCCACCCTCAGTGCGGTCGATTCTCGCGCACGCTCGAGGCGCTTGGGTCGAAATGCCTCACTCGACTTCGGTGAAGCCTGCGCAGGCCTCGACGATGATGTTCAAGCTCGCGTCGAAGAAGGGCGTGTAGTCGTCGGCGCACACGTCCCCCATGCGCCCGTAGGTGAAGGCGTCGGTGAATTCTTTGATGCGCTTGGACAGCTGCGCGTCTTCGTAGGGCACGCCTGGCTTGCACGCGTTGGGCGGCAGCACGCCGGCCAGCGAGAGCACGACGACGTTGGTCTCGAGGCCCTTGGTCGCGATCATCGCGTCGATCCAGTCGGCTGGATGGCCCGGGCTTCCGGTGTGGACCTGGGTCTGCACGGCGCCGTCGTCCTCGTCGGTGATCAGCACCAAGACGAGCAGCGCGTCGTCGCGGAGGAAGCCCTCGTTGCAGCCGCCGGGGCCGGCCTGCTCGGGGCCGATGGCCGTGAGCGCAGCTTCCAGCTGGTGCTCGTCGCCGCTGCCGTCGATGCCGACCTTCGCCGCGCAGGTGAAGGCCGCGTCGAGGTCGTCGGCGAGGCTGATGAAGCGGCCCTCGGCCCACGGCCCGCACTCGCCCTGGTCGGTCTGCGTGACCAGGGCGCCGATGCTCTGGCAGCCCTCGACGTTGTGGGCGTAGGCGTCCGTGGTCACCACGCCGATGTGATAGTCGTTGGTCTCGGTCAGGTTGGCCTGGATGCCGGCGATGAAGCCCTCGAAGCTCGTCGCCAGGCTGTCCTGCTCGGCCATCATGCTGTTCGAGTTGTCGACCACGAACAGCAGATCGACGGCCTTGCAGTCGGGCAGGGGCAGCTCCTCGGGCATGTCGAGCTTGTCGCCGCCGGGCCCCTCCTCGGCCTCGTCGCCGTCGTCGGGGGTCGGCTCGGCATCCCCGCCGCCCTCCTCGTCCTCCCACCACGGGGTCTGCGGACCCTCCCAGTCGCTGTCGTCGGAGCCCTCCGAGGAGTAGACGACCTGCTGGCAGCCACCGAGGACGAGCACGCTCGCCACGGCCACCGCCGGCCACCGCCCTCGCCCCTTCCCTGCGTCCGCTCGCGCCATCGACCCCACTAACCTACAAGGCCGACCGCGCTTTCGCACGGCGCTCCCGCGAAAGCGAGATCGGCGCGAGCGCCGCTGCTCAACCCCGAGCCGCGATCCGGCGGTCGTCATCCGCCAGCAGTCGCTGGACTGCCGGCCGCTGGAGCGCCCGGCGCTGGTACTCGGACAGCGCAGGCGAGGACTCGATCGACACCTCCGCGCGCCCGAGCAGGGTCAGGATCCACGTCAGGTACGCGTCCGCCACGGACCACGCGTCATCGACGAGGTAGGCCTGGGTCCCCAGCGCGGCCTCGATGAGCTCCAGTCGCGCGGGCGTGAGGGCGCGGAAGTTGTCTTTCACCGCGTCGGTGGCCTCGGGATAAAAGACCACCCGAAACAGCTTGGTGTGCAGCTCCGTGGACAGAAAGCACAGCCACTGCAGCTGCCGGTAGTAGGCCGCGCTCCCGGGCTCCCGCCGCACGGGCGCGGTCGCGTGGTCCTGGACCCACAGCAGCGCCGCGACGGTCTCTCGGATCACCACTCCCGACTCGAGCAGCAGCACGGACACCGTCCCGAGGGGGTTGAGCTCCAGCAGCGAGCGGCCGTCCTCGAGCACGCGCGTGCGCGGGTCGTTCTCGATGAGCCCGAGCTCGACCCCGCCCTCGGCCGCGGCGATGCGCACCGCCAGGGAGCAGTAACGAGGCGAGTGGACCAGCGTCGCAGCCACGGCCCGGTGATACCACCGCGGCGCCTGCCTCAGCCGGGCTCGTCGACGCGTCCGTGGCCCCGTCGATCTCATCCCGATCGGCGCCGCCCACCGTGGGCGAGCGCGCTCCCTTCGCACCTTCGCCACGCTCGCGGCTGGCGAGGGTGACAGAGCTTTCGCACGACAGGGTCACGATGGCCGACCTTGCGTCCCTGGGACCAGGCGGCGAACCTACGGTCCATGGCCGAGAGCCTGTTGTCGCTGCGAATCAACGGAGAGGCGGTCTCGACGGCCGCGCCGAGCCACTGGACCCTGCTGGAGGTCCTCCGCTACCGCCTGGACCTGATCGGCTCGAAGCAGGGCTGCGACAAGGGCGACTGCGGCGCCTGTACGGTGCAGATCAACGGGGAGCCGGTGCTCGCCTGCTTGACCCTGGCCGCGACCGCCCAGCGCGGCGAGGTCCGCACCGTCGAGGGCCTCAGCTGGGCCCCCGAGGCCAGCCAGGGCTGCCACCCCCTCCAGGACGCCTTCGACCGCTGGGACGCGGCGCAGTGCGGCTTTTGTACGCCGGGCATCTTGATGGCCGCCGAGGCCCTGCTGCGCAAGCGCGCGGCCGTGGTCACCCGCGACGAGGTCCGCGAGGCCCTCGCCGGAAACCTGTGCCGGTGCACCGGCTACACCAAGATCATCGACGCGGTCGTCGACGCCAGCGAGGTCGTGTTTGGCCAGCGCGGCGACGAGTCGACGGACGACAGCGCGCAGCAGACCGGGAGCTGAGAGGAACACGATGGCCTACGAACCCAAGCCCGAGTCCAGGACCGAGCACGCCGACGCCCCCGAGTGGAAGCTCGGCAAGTCGCACCGCAAGGTCGACGCCATGGAGCGCATGCGGGGGGTCACCCGCTACACCGACGACATCAAGCTCCCCGGCCTGCTGCACTGCAAGATCCTGCGCAGCCCCCACGCCCACGCGAAGATCCTGTCGATCGACACCAGCCGCGCCGAGGCCATGGACGGCGTGCACGCCGTGGTCACCGGCGAGGAGCTGAGCATCCCCTACGGCATCATCCCGTGGACCCCCGACGAGACCGCCCTGGCCGTCGGCAAGGTCTGCTATGTCGGCGACGGGGTCGCGGCCGTGGCCGCCGTCGACGAGGACACGGCCATCGCCGCGTGCGCGGCCATCGAGGTGCTCTACGAGCCCCTGCCCGCCTACTACGACCCGGAGAAGTCCCTCGAGGCCACGGCCAAGAACGCCGACGGGAGCTACACCGGCGCCGACGGCAAGGGCGTCGCCATCAACCCCTACGCCCGCCGCGGCAACCGCAGCAAGAACGTCGTGCTCGAGTTCGGCGAGGTCGACCCCGCCATCGACCAGGCCGAGCTCATCATCGAGGGCGACTACTTCTTCGAGGGCACGACCCACGGCGCCATCGAGCCGCACTGCGCCGTCGCCAAGGTCGAGCCCAACGGCATGCTCACGGTGTGGTCGGCGACCCAGGTCAGCCACTACCTGCACCGCGAGCTGGCCAAGGTGCTCGAGCGCCCGGCCAACACCATCCGCGTGATCCAGCCGCCGCTGGGCGGCGCCTTCGGTGGCAAGTCCGAGCCCTTCGACCTCGAGTTTTGCGTCGCCAAGCTGGCGATGAAGACGGGCCGCCCGGTCAAGTGCCTCTACACCCGCGAGGAAGTGTTCTACTCCCACCGCGGCCGCCACCCGATGAAGATGAAGTACCGCACGGGCTTCACCAAGGAGGGCAAGATCACCGGGGTCGCGGCCCGCACCTTCCTCGACGGCGGCGCCTACTCGAGCTTCGGCCTGGTCACGACCTACTACTCGGGCCAGCTGCTGTGCGCGCCCTACCGCTTCCCGGCCTACCGCTTCCACTCGACCCGGGCCTACACCAACAAGCCCGCGTGCGGGCCCAAGCGCGGCCACGGCTCGGTCCAGCCGCGCTTCGCCATCGAGGTCCAGATGGACAAGGCCGCCGTCGAGCTCGGCCTCGATCCCTTCGAGCTGCGCCGGCGCAACGACATCGGCGCGGGCGGAGAGACCGTCAACGACTTCAAGATCGGGAGTAACGGCTTCCTCGAATGCCTCGAGCAGGTCGAGGCGGCCTCGGAGTGGACCGAGCGCAAGCCCGAGCTCGGCTACGGCCGCGGCCTCGGGGTCGCCGGCAGCACCTACATCTCCGGCACCAACTACCCCATCTACCCCAACGACATGCCCCAGGCCGCCGTGCAGGTGACCCTGGATCGCAGCGGGCGGGCGCGGGTGTTCTCCGGCGCCAACGACATCGGCCAGGGCAGCAACACCATGCTCGCGGTCATCGTCGCCGCCGAGCTCGGCCTCGAGCTCGACGACGTCCGCGTGCTCTCGGCCGACACCGATCTATGCCCCGTCGATCTCGGCGCCTACAGCTCGCGCATCACCTTGATGGTCGGCAACGCGTGCATGGAGGCCGCCCAGAAGCTCCGCCGCAAGGTCCGCGAGTCCGTGGCCAAGCGCTGGGAGGTGCCCAAAAAGCGCGTGACCCTGGTCGAGCGCAAGGCCATGGACATCGAGAACCCCGAGCAGTCCGTGCCCATCGCCGAGGCCTTCCAGTGGGCCGAGTCCGACCACGGCCTGCTCGGTGAGATCGGCAGCTACAACACGCCCAAGGACCGCCACGGGGACTACCGCGGCGGGACCATCGGCGCGTCCCCGGCCTACAGCTTCACCGCGCACGTCGCCGACGTCAGCGTGGACCCGGAGACCGGCGTGGTCACGGTCCACGACATCTGGGTCGCCCACGACTGCGGCAAGGCCCTGAGCCGCCGAATTGTCGAGGGCCAGATGGAGGGCTCGGCCTACATGGGCTTCGGCGAGGCCATCATGGAGCGCCACGACGTCGACCCCGACCACTCCGGCGTGCACATCGGCCCGAGCCTGCTCGACTACCGCATGCCGACCTTCCTCGACACCCCGGACCTGCACGCGCTGATCGTCGAGGCCCCGGACCCGCAGGGCCCCTACGGCGCCAAGGAGGCCGGCGAGGGCCCGCTGCACCCGAGCATCCCGGCCATCGCCAACGCCATCTACGACGCCGTCGGCGTGCGCATCGACACCCTGCCCTTCAGCCCGCCCAAGGTCCTCGCGGCCATCCTCGAGCGCCAGGAAAAAGAGCGCAACGGCGAGCTGCCGGTGTTCAAGGCCGACAAGCGCGGCGACATCAACGACGGACGGAGGAGCGCCTGATGCTGCGTCTACCCCAATTTGGCGTCGAGCTGCCCGAGACCGTGGACGCCGTGGTCGCGCTGCTGCGCGACAACCCGAGCGCCCGCATCGTCGCTGGCGGCACCGACATCCTGCCCAACCTCAAGCACCGCCTCGACGAGCCCCCCAAGCTGATCAGCCTGGCCATGGTCCGCGAGCTGCGGACCATCGAGCTGGACGCTTCTGGCGAAGGTTCGGACCTGGTCATCGGCGCCGGCATGACCCTCACCGAGGTCAGCGAGCACCCCCTGGTCCGCGAGCACTTCCCCAGCCTGGCCAAGGCCGCAGGCCTCGTCGCCAGCCCGCTGATCCGCAACATGGGCACCATCGGCGGCAACCTCAACCTCGACACGCGCTGCCGCTACGTCAACCAGACCCACTTTTGGCGGCAGGCCCTGGGCGGCGGCTGCCTCAAGTCCGAGGGCAACGTCTGCCACGTCGTGCCCAAGGGCCGCAACTGCGTCGCCGCCATGAGCTCCGACTGCGTGCCCGTGCTGATCAGCCAAGGCGCCGTGATCGAGCAGGTCGGCACCGCCAACGAGGCCGGCAAGCGCAGCGTGCCCGCGGGCGAGTACTTCCGCGCCGACGGCCTGCGCCACACCGTGCGCGAGGACGGCGAGCTCACCGTCGCCATCCGCCTGCCCCTGCCCAGCACCCCGCGACGCAGCGCCTACGCCAAGTGGTCCGTGCGCCAGAGCATCGACTTCCCCCTGGTGTCCGTCGCCCTGCGCTTCGACCTCGACCAGGACTCGCCCCACGGCGTCGTCCAGGGCCTGACCGTCGTCGCCGGCGTGCTCGGGGCCAAGCCGCGCCTGGTCACCAAGCTCGACGACGCGCTCGGCAAGAAGCTCTCGGACCCGGCCTTGAGCCGGATCGTCAGCGAGCGGGTCCACAAGCAGTGCAAGCCCCTCGAGAACGTGCCCTTCGAGGCGCCCTACCGGCGGCAGATGCTGGCCGTGTATACGCGGCGGGCGATCGAAGCGCTGACGGCGGACTGAGGGCCGACGTCCTCCCATCCAGAGATCCGAACTGGCCGGGAGCGTGATATGCGCTCCTGGCCAGCGGCACTGGTTCAGGATGAGGGCCCTTGACCAACATATGTCATCGATGACATATGTGTTCTGAGGTGACTAAGCTCGAGATCCCGACCAACCCCGGCGGTAGCTTGCGTCCCGAGCATGTCTTGGGCCGAAATGAGCTCATCCAGCGCTATTGGGCGGCCCTCGAGACTCAGAGCATCGCGCTCCTCGCGCCTCGGCGAGTCGGCAAGACCTCCATCACCAAGCGGATGATCGCCTACCACCCGGATGGCTGGATCGTCCACTCCCGCGACCTCGAGAACCTCGACTCCCTCGAAGGCTTTGTCCGCGCCTTGTTTGAGGACGTCGAAGAGCACGTCTCCCGCTCGACTCAGGTCACCACGCACGCGCGCAAGCTCCTCGATAGCCTCGGCATCACCCAACTCAAGGACTTCCACTTCAAACCTCAATCGTTGGACTGGCGACGGCTCCTCGACCACGTGTTCAAGGACCTGGACGAGCTCGCGCTTCAACGCGACGAGAAGTTCGTGTTGTTCTGGGACGAGTTCACCTACTTCCTGAGCGAACTCGCCAACGAAGGCCGGGAACGAGAGGCCATGGACCTCCTCGACGCGCTCCGAGCCGCCCGTCAACGATACCTCCATGTACGCATGGTGCTCACGGGATCCATCGGACTTCCCGAGGTCGAGCGCCGGCTTCGGGCAGCGGGGCACAACAATCGAGCGCTCAACGACGTCGCCGCTCACATCGTCCCGCTCTTCGACGAAGCCAACGCCCGCATCGTGATCGGGGCTCTGTTTCGCGGCGCCAAACTGCCGGCCTCCGCCGCCTTGAGCGACGCCATCTACCGGGTGAGTGAGGGCCACCCCATGCTCATCCAGCTGCTCATCGAACGCCTCAAGCGCTCCGAGCGCCCTAGCCCCGAGGCGGTCGACACGATCTTCACCGAACTCATCGAGCCCCCCGGTGACCCACTGGACCTGCGTCACTACATCGACCGCCTACCCGCCAATTTCCCGGCTGAGCAGTTGGAGCCCGTCTACGCAGTCCTCGACCACGTCGCGCTCCACCCCGAGCAAACGCCGACCGCCATGTTGAGCGCCCTGGACCTCGATCGGACTGCGCTCACCAACCTCTTGCGCCACCTCACCGACGACTTCTACCTGGTCAAGGTCCGCGAGAGCCGAGGTTACCGGTTCCGCTTCGGTTTTCTGCGTCGCTTTTGGATCGAGGAGCGCGGCCTGTGAAGCCCGTCTCGTCCCGCTTCTCGCCTCGCCTCCTCGACCTCGAGACCCTCGAGGCGCTCACGGTCGGACGCGAGGCCGTCTGTGCGCACCTCGTCGACAGTATCTGGGACGCTGTCTCCAGCGGACAGGGGCGCTTCGACGTCGTCGTGGGCCCGCGCGGGATCGGGAAGAGCCACACCTTCGGGCTCGTCGAAGGCCGACTGCGCGAGCGGGACAAAGCTCAACAGCAAGTCGTGATCGTCGCGCTTCCCGAGGAGTTCCACCCGAGCTCCCTCGTGCACTTGTTGGCCAAGGTGCTGGAATTGATGCCCGACGAGGATGGCCTTCCCCGAGTCGCTTCACAGCTCGCCAACCTGAGGATGGGGCCTCAGGGCGAAGCCCTCAAGACCGCTCAACGTCTCATCGCGGGGCGCCTGGGTGCGCGTGGGCTCTTGTTGATGGTCGAGAACTTCGACGCGATCCTGCGCGACCTCGGAACCAAGGGGCAGGCCTCGTTGAGGAGACTAGTCCAGCGCATGGGGTGCTGGTCGATCTTCGCCACGGCACGAACAACGAAGGGTTGGACCGAGCAAACCGCGCCTTTGCATGGAACCTTCAACGTCGAGCAACTCGCGCCCCTCGATGCGTCTAGCGCTACGGAGTTGATACGTCAGCTCGCTCGCCTCCACGGCCAGACTGACCTCCACGAATGGCTTGGCTCGGACGAAGGTCGACTTCACGTTCACTCCACCTACGCGCTCCTCGGAGGCAACCCTCGGGTGATGGCGATGGTGTTTCACCACCTCGACCACGACGACCCCGGCGACCTCTACGGGAACTTCTTTCGCCTCGCCGAAGAGCTCACGCCCTACTACCAAGAGCAGATGGAGCGTTTGTCTCGCGGCCAGCGCCCCGTCGTCGAATTTCTCGCCGAGCGCTGGTCTCCCGCTTCCGTCACTGAGATTTCCAACGGGACCTTCTGTCCCCAGGCATCCGTCTCGACTCATCTCCGCGCCCTAAAGCGGGACCACCTCGTCCACGCGCTGAAGGTTGGGAAGAATCGCTACTATGAGCTCTCAGATCCACTACACCGCATCGCAAGGGCGATGAAGCGGGACCAGCAACTCGGGAATGCGCTCTCCAACATGGCGCGGGTTTGGGGAGTCATGGCTCGCAATGATTTTGGCCACGCCTCACTCAGCCCCCTTCAAGCGTTCCATGCGCCTCCTCCAGAATATATTGAAAACCTAACATCGGAGATATTACGACACTCAATCAAAGGAGACGACAATAAGGTCGACGCTCTGACCGACTGTCTGATCGCCCATGGCCAATCCGACAGCTCATCACTACACACCATCTGCGGCACGCTCCTACTGACCAAGAGTGACAAAAAAGCACATCACTTCATCGACATGCAGTCCAGGCGGGACTTCGGAGTCTACGTCATCACGTCTCTATACCTAATCCTCACCCACAACCCCGCGCTACGAAGGGAACTCCCCCTGAGCTGGCCGAAGCTTGTACAGAGCACAGACATCTCGCTGTTCTACGCCACGGATGAACTCCTCGAAATCACTCGAGACTGCATACGCTCGATCGAGCAGAAGGGAGGACCCAAGAGCTTAGCAACACTGCTCATCATTTCGGTCCTACGTGATTTTGGGGAGAATGCCGCTGCCCAGCTCTATCAATCCTTGGAGCATGACCTGACACTTCAGAATCAAAAGCTCCTCGGAGTCGCAGCATGGTTCCACAATTCCCGCCTTTTCTATGAAGATCTTGTCGCTCAGCCCCTCGCAGGAACGGACGAAGGTCGATCCATCAGCACTCTATTTGCAATCGACTCATCGAGCGACGGCCACTCTACACTTTCACCAGAACAAGAAGAGTGGTCGCTAGAGAACGCCGACTGGCTGGCGACGCTGTGGATCGCAGGGCGGCCGACACTACCGACGAGCCACACATTTTCCCTCAGTACGGGAAGTGAGGATCGCTTCGAGCTCCTCTCAGGTCAAAGTTCCGTCAAAGCGTTCATGTATCTACCTCGGGAGATGCGGCGCTTCATTCGTGTTTCCCTGACTTTTCTGCACGCGAGCAACCTCCTCGAAGCGTTCCCGGCCGAGGACCAACTCATAGAACATTGACTCGGTCTCTGTCCCGAACAAACAGCCTTGGCGCCTGTTCTTGCCCAGCCCCTCAGCCCGCCTTCGAGCGGATGGACAGCTCCGGGCTCGGCTGCTCCCACCAGCTGCGGATCATCGCGCTCAGCCCCTGCTCCGCGGCCATCCGCTCGTCGATGCCGCTCATCCAGTCCACCGCCGGCTCGAGCTCGGCGAACACCTTGTGGGGGGCCTTGGGCTGGGCGAAGAGCAGCACGGCGCGGACGAAGGTCCGCACGGTCCGGGCGCTGAAGCCCCCGCCGTCGAACACGACCGCGCTGGCGACGGTGTGGCGATCGAACTCGACGAACTGCTTGCGCGCCTCTTCGCGGATCCCGGCCTCGGGAGAGCCGAGCTGGCGATCGAGGCGGACCAGGCCGAGGCTCGAGATGCCCTCGGGGTAGCGCGCGATGATCTCGCGGTAGGCCTCGCCCAGGCGCTGGTAGTCGCGGAGAAAGGGCTGCCCCCGCCAGTCTTGAACCAACAGGGAGCCCCAACGGGCCAGCCTCAGCTCGGGCAAGCTGATCACCTCGACCAAGCCCGAGCCCACGTCACCATCCGTGGTCACGCGACCATGCTAACACCGAGCCTCGGCGACCTCACCTGCCCTCGCGGCTAGGTCAGCGCGCGACCGAACGAGGCGGGAAGGACGTGCTCGGCGCGGCCAATGTAGCGCTCGTGGAACATCGGGTTGGGCAGTGACTCGGGCTCCACGTTGACGAACACCGTGCGCGCGCCCTCATACTCGGCGGAGCGCCCTCCCTGCCCCACGTCCACGACTCAGAGGGTCGGCCAAAACGAGTTCTGGCCGACCCTCTGTCTATTTTAGCCGTCGTGGACGACGCCACGCCCTCCCTGCCCCACGTCCACGACTCAGGGACTGTGTTTTCACAGTCCCTGACGATTTTAGCCGTCGTAGACGACGCCACGCCCTCCCTGCCCCACGTCCACGACTCAGGGACTGTCAAGGAATCCACGCCCCCGCTCGCGGGGGGCGACCACCAGCCTTCTCAAAGGCACGAACTCCATTGCCCACCAAGCCAAAGCGGAGGAGCGGACAGCGACGAAGCGCCCCCGGTCCCCAAACGGCTGTGGGGGCAAAGCAGAACTCAGAACCCGGACGTGCGCGCCATGGCCCAGGACATGCCCTCGATGTACTGACCCCCGCACTGCGGGATCTCCTGGGCCTGACGCAGGGAGAAGATCCAGTCGACCCCAGACGAGTTGAACTCCTCGACGTCCCCGGGCCAGAGCTCGGTGCCGAAGGCCTCGACCCGAAAGTTGGACGCCGCGCCGCCGTTCGTGCAGCACGCCTCGACGTCTGGATCGCCCCAGAAGTAGTCCTCGCAGGTGCACTGGGCGATGGGCTCGCCCTGCTGGGGCAGCTCGGTGTTTCCGAACACCTGCTGGCCCGTGAAGGTCGGCGAGACCTCGTTGTTGGCGCCAACGAGAAACGCGGTCGCCGGCGATCCGAGGCTCATGGCCATCGCGTCGTAGCGGCAAAAGTCGCCGTCCTCGCCCACGAAGTGCTTGGTCTCGATCTGCAGGCACAGCGAGTTCGACTCCAAGCTGTCGGCGACCTCGGGCAGGGCCGTGGTCGTGAACTCCTCGAGGGCCTCGAAGCCAGGCACGCCGGTGATCACCCCGTGGCCGTCGCACTCGCCGCAGCCGGGCGCCCAGCAGCGCACGCCCTGGAGCACGCCCGGGTCGTAGTTGTAGTCCCCAATGTTGATCAGCAGGTAGTGCTCCTGCCCGTTTTCGCAGGGCAGCGGATCCGCGCCTTCGGGTTTGACCGAGTAGATGAAGGCGTGGGGCGGCACGTCCAAGACCTCGCAGGTGGGCGGCTCCTCCATCGTCTCGGTCTCCCCGTCCGTCTCGGCGTCGAGGGTGTCGGAGCTCGTGCTGGCGTCGGTGCCCGTCTCGGTGTCGGCGCTCGTGCCCGCGTCCGAGCCCACCTCGTCGTCGCCGCTCCCCGACTCGCCCTCGCCGTCCGTACCGGCCTCGTCGGCGACGGAGCCCTCGCTGTCCGAGAACGCGGGGTTGACCATGGTGCAGGCGCCGCTCATCCCGAGCACGGCGCACGCGACGATTCCCGACCAGCTTTGCCCACGCACGCCCTTGGCTTAGCACGTTCGGCGCGCGCGCGCGGCCACGCGCGCACACACACGGGGCGCGCTGGCGAGCATGGGGGGACAGACGCGGTTTAACCGAGCACGACGGGGCGTCCGCGCATCAGCGAGCCCTCGGTCCCCGAGCCCTCGAAGCCCACGCGGACATAGAGCATGGCGCTGCCCGGGCCTGCGGTCTTGCCCTCGAGGCGGACGGTCACGAAGGTGTCCTCGGGGTTGTCGAGGAAGCGCTCCTTGGGCTTGACCTTCTTGTCCTTGATGGGCTCCACGCCGGCCGGGACGAGGTAGTCGACCTTCGCGACGCGCTTTTTGCCCTGGGCGACGAACTCGCCCGAGACCTCGGCGCCCTGGAGGGTCGTGACCGTGGCCTTGACGGGCTCCATGAGGCCCTTCTCGACGGCCTCGTTGCTCATCTCGACGAACAGCCCGGCCTCGGCCTTGCCGCCCTCGCTGACCGCGTTGATGACGATCTCGAAGGCCCCGCTCACGGGGAACTTCCACGCCTCGTTGGGCTGCTGCGGGTTGAGGCTCAGGCGCGGCGCCTGGGTGATGTAGCGCTGGCGATCGCTGCCCGGCGCCCCCGCCCTGCCGGCGGGCTCGTCGGGCTCTTCGATCTCGGCCTCGGGGATCTCGGCCTCGTGCTCGCCGCTCGCCTCGGGCACGTCGTCCAGGTCGACGGGCGCGAAGCTCCAGCTCACGCCCGAGCCCGTGCCCTCGTAGATCCGCTCGTCCACGGACACGAGGACCTTGGAGCCGTCGGCTGCGCTGCGCATCAACACCTGCGAGGCGGGCAGGTCGTCGGCCAGGGGCACCTCGCCCTTGAGCGAGAGGTCGGCGAGCGCGAAGCACAGGAACTTGGCGTGATCGACCAGCATCAGCGCCGTGTCGCCGATGATGGTCATGGGCCCGAGGCTCTTGGCGGTGAAGCTCGCGCTCGCCAGGATCTTGCCGTCGGGGCTGACATGGGCCAGGGCCGCGGCGCCGTTGGCCAGGTTGACGGCGCCCAGGAAGCCCTCAGCCGTCGCCGTCGCCGTGACCCCGGTGTTCTTGTCCTTGGGCAGGCGGAGCACGCAGGCGAAGCCCTCGTCCTTGGGTCGCAGCAGCCCGATGACCGCGCTGGCGAGGTCGTAGACGACGTAGCCGTGGGCGTTGCGGTCGACGTAGAGCAGGTCCGGATCCGTAGCCCAGCGCGTCTTGCGGCTCCACGGCGCCTTCTCCCACAGCAGCCCCGCGGGCCAGTCCACCTTGGCCGGGCGCGAGGCCTCGAAGCTCCGCTCCCACTTGCCCTTGGGGTCCGCCGGCGGGGTGCCGATGACCACCGAGGTCACCGCCCTGGCCTTGGTGCCGGTGACGTAGGTCGCCATGACCTTGTCGCCGTCGGCCGGGGCGAGGGTGCTGATCAGCCACGGGAAGCGGGTGCCCTCGCCGGCCTTGCCGAGGGTCGTGCGGACCAGGTTGCGGTCCTTGTCGATGGTGTAGGCAACCTTGCCGCCATCCCCCACAGGCATGGGGCGCAAGCGCGCAAAGCCCGTCTTGCCCTTCTTGGGCGCGAGCTTGCCACCGAGCTGCTCGAGGCCGAGCTGGAGCTCCGCCGCGCCACCGCGGTGCACGCTCAAGCCGCGCGCTCCGACCACGACGCGGTCCTTGCCGTCGGTCCAGATCGTCACAGTTCACCTCCCACAGCCGCTCGGCGGGCCCGGCGGGCCAGTCCTCGGGTCAGTCGGGTCGAGTCCGTGGGGTTCGTCTGTCGCCTCGGAATACGCATGAGTTGGGACGCGAAGCGCGATCGGCGTTGTCGGCGACGCGACGCCATTGATAGCACGGTTTCCGGGGGCCCCGCTCCGCAGGTCGGGCCAGCGCGTGGGTGTGCGGGCCAGCGAGGCCCGCGAGCGCCGAGATTCGAGGTTCCGAGTCTCGAGCCGGGGCTCGGGGCCGCGCGAGCGTGCGCTTTGGATCAATCGATCTCTTCGAAGTCGTCGAGTTCTTCGAGCTCGCTGATCTCCTCGATGGCCTCGATGGCCTCGGCCGCGGCCGCCTTGGGCTTGCCGCCCGGCGGGGGCGGAGGTTTGGGCGGGGGCGGTCCCGGGGGCTCGGGGGCCGCGTCGAAGTCTTCGAAATCTTCGAGGAGATCGTCGTCGACCTCGCCGATGTCCTCGACGTCGGCGTCGAGGTCGACGTCTTCGAGATCGTCGAAGGCCGCGTCGAGCTCGGAGTCCATGGCGGCAGCGTCGGCCTCGGCTTCCGTCTTTGCTTCAGGTTCTGCCTTCGCCTCGGGCTCCGCCGCGACCTCGGGCTCGGTTTCTGCCTTCGCCTCGGGCTCTGGCTCGACCTCGGGCTCCGCCGCGACCTCGGGCTCTGCCTTCACCGCGACCTCGGGCTCTGCCTTCACCGCGACCTCGGGCTCTGCCTTCACCTCGGGCTCTGCCTTCACCTCGGGCTCCGCCGCGGGCTCGGGCGCTGCCTTCGGCTCCGGCTTGGACTTCGCCCTCTCACTCCGCTTCGAGATCGGGCGCCTCCGCGCAGAAGCGCGCGACTCCTCCTTGGCGGCCGACCCGCCCGAAGCCCGCGCCTGGCTCAGGCTCTGCCCGACGAGGGCCTCGCTGACCAGGGCCTCCGCGTCGACCTCGACGACGATGGGCGGGGCCGCGATGGCCTCCCCTTCCCGCGCGTCGCCCTCGACGCGATAGCCGAGGGCCGCCCGCGCGTCCGCGTAGGCTCCGCTGACGGCGTAGGCCGCGAGCGCGCGCAGGTCTCCGTCGAGCTCGACGCGCTCGCTGAGCTCCTGCGTGGGCAGCTCGGGGCCAAAGCCTCCGATGACGCGCAGCGCCGCCGCGAGGTCGCCCGAGACCACCAGGCCGACGCGAGCGGCCGCCCGGCGCACCCACGCGCGGAGCGAGCGGCTGTCGAAGCCTTCGTCCGCCTGCTCCTTGAAGCCCGCGCCGATCTGCCGCGCGACGCGGATCGGCAGCTTGCGCGACAGCTCGTGGCCGAGCTTGCTGACCGGGTCCTTGGCGTGGCGGGCGGCCTGCTTGCGCTGACCGTGGCGCGGGTGGAAGGCGAGCAAGGTCGCCGACAGCACCCGCGCGAAGCGAGCCCGGGGCAAGCCCATGAGCATCACGGCCTCGGGCCGGGTGCAGAACACGGCCCGCGCCAGGGCAAACTCGACGGCCTTGCGCTGGTCCTCGCCGGCCTCGCGCGCGGCCGGGCCGGCGACCAACACCGGCGGCTGCTGGCAGTGCGGCCGGACCCAGCCCGCCGCCGGCTCGTCAGCGGCGTCTGCCTCTCCCTCGGAGGCTCGATCGAAGCGCGCGTCAGCCACGAGCGCGACCTTGCTCTGACCCATGCGCTTGAGGACCTCGCGCCAGGACTTGGCCAGCTCGCCGTCGCCCACGGGCGAGACGCGGTCCTTGGTCGAGACCTCGAGCTTCTCGAACTGCCCGCCGATCAGGCCCTGGCCCGACTCCCACAGATGCACCAGCGCGCCAGGGATGGCGGCCGTGCGCGGGGTCTCGCCCACGATGGACTCGACCACCAGCTCCTTGGCGTCGCTCGGCGGCAGCTCCGGGTGCTCGGCCAGGAAGGTCGCGGCCTCCCCCGCCGCCTCCTCGGCGCCCTCGCCCAGCTCGCTGGCGACGAGGCCGAGGGCAGCGAACAGCGCCCGGGCGCGCTGGAGCTCGCCAGCCTCCCGGTGGTGGCGCGCCAGGCCCAAGAGCGCGGGCGCGTGCAGGGGATCCATCTCGAGCAAGCCGCGATGGTTGCTGATGATCTTGTGCTTGCTGACGACCTTGCCGGCCGCCGTGAGGCGCGCGTAGAGCTCCGCGAGGTGCTCGTACTGGGCCCGGCCAAACTCGCCGTCGGCGAGCTCCGGACGACCCATGCGCACGCGCAGCCGGGCCGCCCGCTCGAGGGAGGCCGCGGCCAGCTGCGGGGCCTTCTCGCTCTGGATCCCGGCCAGGCGCACGAGCAGGGAGATGCGCGCGCTCAGGTCGTCGTCGAGCTCGACCCGCTCGCCCGAGCTCTCGCGCTCGGCCTCGAGCTTGGCGATGAACTCGGACACCAGCGGCTCGAGCTCCTCGGTGCGGCCCTCGGCCTCGAGGCTCTGGGCCTTGGCGAGCATGGCCGCCGAGGACAGGGGCGCCAGGGCGACCGCCCGATCGGCGTAGCCCCGCGCGAGCGCGACGCTCGGCTGGGGGCCGGCGTCCGGGCTCGGCTCGGCGGGCGCGTCCCCGTCGGCCGCGGCCGCCCCATCGGACCCCGGCAGGGCCACGCGCACGCCCTCGATGAGCAGGCTCAGGCGGGTGGCGTCGTCGGGGTCGGCGACCAGCAGGCGATCGAGGCAGCGCAGGGCCAGGGAGTCGTCGTGGTGAGCCGTGGCCCGGAAGGCCGCCTCGAGCTGGCCCAGGTCGAGGACCGGGACCGGGCTGTCGGCGACCAGGACCAGGCCCAGGCGGACGCACTCGAAGGCTTCGCGCTCGAACTCGCGGACCCGCTCGTGGCGCTTGCTGGCGTCCTCGGGGGACTCGCCCTCGGGGTCGGAGTCGCGCAGCAAGCCCGCGGCCTCGCGGTAGTACATGCCCGCGTCGACCCAGGCCACGCCCCGCGGGTGCGGCTCGGCGATGGCCTCGGCCATGCGCCCGGCGTAGCGAGCCGCCCCGGCGGCGTCGCCCCGCTCATAGACCATGGGCACGAGCAGGCCCAGAGCCCGGACGTTGCTCGCGTCGTGGCCGAGCGCGGCCTCGAGCCGGGCGCGGGCCTCCTCGTGGCGGCGCAGCTCGAGCTCCGCGGCCGCAGCCTCGGCCTGCATCTGCGCGACCAGGGCCGCGTCCGCCTTGCTGAGCACGCCGTCGGCCTCGCGCAGCGCCGTGAGCCGCTTCTCGAGCTGATCGACCACGGAGACCACGTCGCGGTGCCGGCGAGCCCGGACCCGGTTGTCGACCACCGCCAGGCGGATGCCCATGTTGTCTGGGTCGTGGCGCAGCGCCGCGGTCAGGCGCCGGTAGGCCTCGCCCGCGCGATCGGTGGCCTCGAGCACCCGCGCGAGCAGGACCAGGCCCTCGACCAGCTGCTCTTGCGCGCGGACCAGGCCGAGGGCCTCGACGGCCTGCTCGAGCTGCTTCTCCGCGCCCTCGAAGTCCCCCGACTCGACCAGGACCTCGCCCAGGCCCAGGCGCGCCTCGGCGTGGTCGGGGTCCTCGGCCAGCGCGGCGTCAAAGCGCGAGCGCGCGGCGTCGACGTCCTGGGTCACGCGGTAGGTGATCCGCCCGATCTCCGTCAGCAAGCGCGCGCGCACGCTGCCGGACTCGAGGGCTTCGAGCTCGGCGTCCATGAACGCCGTCGCCCCCTCGATGTCGCCCGCGGCGATGTCGAGCTGGACCAGGCCCTCGATGCTCCGGGTCAGCCGCTCGGCCCACTTGGCCTGCTCGCTGCCGCCGAGCTTGGCCTTGGCCTTGGCCTCGGCGAGGATCCGCGTGTAGGCCGTGCGCGCGCGATCGGGGGCCTCGAGGTGCGTCCGCAGCAGATCCGCGGCCTCGAGCACGCCGTCGATCTCCTCGAGCTGCATGAGGCCCTCGACGAGCAGCGGGAGGTCGTTGAGCGCCCGCGCGAGCTTGGTGCGCTGGACCAGCAGCTCGCGCTCCTCCGGCGCGTGACGGAGCGCCCCGGACACGACCTCGAGGGCCTCCCGGTGGCGGCGCCCCTCGTCGGCGAGGACCTGCGCGAGGGTCTTGCTCGCGGACACCAAGCGCGCCCGCAGCTCGGCGGCCGCGTCTGCGCCTGCCTCGTCGCCTGCTTCGATCTTGGCGAGCCGCGCCTCGAAGCCCTCGATGCGCTCGCGGATCAGCGCGATGCCCTCGTCGAAGCGGCTCGCCTTGCGGTACAGGCGGCTCAGCCCGAGCACGACCTCGTCGTCCTCGGGGGCCTCCTTGGCCAGCTGCTCGAGGGTCTGGGTCGCCCCGAGCTCGTCGCCGAGGCCCTCTTGCAGGGCCCGGGCCTTGACCACGAGCAGCTTGACCCGCCCGGCCTGGCGCGTCGCGTCGTCGAGCTCGGCGTCGTTGGACAGCCCCTCGAGGCGCTCCTCGATCACCGGCAGGAGCTTGTTCCAGCGCTCGGTGATGAGATAGAGGTCCTGCAGGCAGGCCAGGGCCTCGTCGTCCTTGGGCTGGAGCTCGCGGTAGTCGACCCAGGCCTCGATGGCCCGCTCGGGCAGCTCGAGCTCCCGGGTGTAGATGCGCGCGATCTTGCGGAGGTACTTGGTCTGCGACTCGGCCTCGAGCAGGTCCTCGATGGCCTTGCGCATGGCGTCGATGGCCTGCGGCCACTCCTGGCGGCGGATCAGCAGCTCGGCCAGGGCGTCGTGGAGCTCGGCGAAGTCGCCGATCTCGCGGACCAGGGCGCGCAGCAGCTTGACCGCCGCGTCGCTCTTGTCGACCTCGTCCTCGTAGAGCTTGGCCAGGACCAGGGTCCGCTCGACCCGCTCGGCGTCCTCGAGCCCGCGGGCCTCGGCGCGCAGCAGCTCGGCGTAGGTCTCGACGTAGTCCGGCCGGCGCTCGAGCTCGTCGTAGATGACCAGGAGCTCGCGCAGCGCCCCGACGTGGTTCGAGACCACGGCGAGCACGGCCTTGTAGCGGGCCTCGGCCTCGCCCAGATCGCGCTCGAAGTCGTCGCGGCGGTGGAAGGCCGCGATGCGCATGTTGAGGGCGACGACGTGCTCGGGCAGGGCCGCCTCGGACAGCAGCTTCTTCCACGCCTCGAGCAGGCGCGGCCGGGCCTCGTGGCGCTCGGCCAGCTCCTCGAGGCTGGCCACGCTCACGGCGTGCTCGGGGAGGACCATCAGGGCGCGCTCGTGGCACAGGAAGGCCCGCTCGAGCAGCTTGGCGCCCTCCTCCCACAGCCGCGCGATGACCAGCTGGAGCTCGACCTTCGCCTCGCGGTTGGCCGTGGGCAGCTCGGAGTAGGCGGCCGCGAGCTCCTCCCAGGCGCTGGCGACCTTGGGCCGGGGGGGGAGCACGGGGCCCGACAGCGCCGGGACCTCGGGGAGCCCGCGCCCGAGGGCGAAGGTCTCGTCGTGCACGCCCGTGTCCATGCCCACCGGGCGGCGCTCGGGCTTGGGCAGGTGCAGGGTCTTGCCGAAGCGCTCCGTGCCGGGATCGAGCTCGGGATCCAGCGCAGGATCTGGGGCACTGCGCCGCGCTCCGGGCACGCGGCCCGCGTTGGCGGCCTCGCGCTGGGCCTTGCGGGGATCGGCCATGTTGCCGATCTGCCCGCTCACCTGCGCCGAGGCCAGGTCGGCGCCGTCGAGCTCTTCGACCTCGCGCTTGCGCGTGACCTCGCCGTCGAGGTCGCGCTTGCGCGTGACCTCCTCGAGCAGCTCGACCCGCGACACCTCCTCGACCACCGAGTCCTCGGAGATCAGCTCGACCCGCGACACCTCCTCGATCTCGGAGATCAGCTCGACCCTCGACACCTCCTCGACCACCGAGTCCTCGAGCAGCTCGACCCGCGACACCTCCTCGATGACCGAGTCGGAGATCAGCTCGACCCGCGACACCTCCTCGACCACCGAGTCCCCGCCGTCCATGGGCGCGACGGCCGTGAGCTCGTCGGGGTCGCCCTCGGAGTGGGGGTCGTCGTAGCGCAGGGCCACGCCGTCGGCGGCGTCCTGGGTCCCCGGCGGGGTCAGGTGCTGAGGGTCCAGGCCGGCCCGGTGCCACAGCGTGGCGTCGCGCAGCTCGGGCATGGGCAGCTCGGGGTTGATGGCGCTGTCCTTGGGCAGGGCCGGTCCGCGGTAGCGACCCACGGCGCCCGCGAGGCGCCACAGATCGACGTTGGCGGCCGACTCGGACACGCCCAGGGCGCCCACCCGGGGCGGCAGCTCGGGGCTGCGCCGCCAGGCCTCGAGGCGCGCTCGGAAGGCGTACTCGGACCGGCCGAGCTTGTGCTCGTAGAGCTCGGCGAGCTCGACGAACAGCGCGACCTGTCGAGCCGTGCTGCCCGAGCGCTCGAGCTCCCAGGCCGGGAGCAGCATGAAGCTGTGCCACAGGTCGTAGCGCGCGGCGATGCGCTCGGCCTCGGCCCGGGCGTCGCCGTGCTCGGGGTCGAGGGTGAGCACGCGCAGCCACTCGGCCAGGGCCCCGCCGCCGTCGTCGAGGCGCTGTTCTCGGATGCGCGCGCGCTCCTCGAGCAGGCCGACCTTCTCGGCGGTGGTCCGGGCCTGCTCGACGAGCTCGCCGATGGCCCGGAGCTCGACCAGGGCGCCCACGGACACGCCGTCGTGGTCGCCCTTGGTCTGCGCCCCCTCGTCGACGCCAGCGGCGAGCCGGCGCAGGCGCGGCATGATCACGTCGCCCTCGCGGTCGAGGCTGACCCCGCGCAACAGCACGCGCATGGCCGAGATCGGGTCCTCGAGGCGCTCCTCGACGATCTGGCTGGCCTCGGCGAGGGCGTCCACGGCCTGGCTGAGCGCGCCGGCCTGGGTGTGCTCCCGGGCCAGCGCGGCGTAGTGGTCGGCGACCTCGCGCCACAGCCCCTCGCGCTCGGCGATGGACACGGCCATGTCGAGGGCCTCCTCGGCCAGCGAAGGATCGCGCTGGCGCAGGTCGGCCCAGCCCCGGCGCAGGCTGGCGAAGGCCGCCCGCGGGTCGTCGAGCTTGCGCTGGTAGATGCGCGCGAGGGCCGAGAAGGCCTCGAAGCGGCCGAGGGCGCTCTGGGCCTGCTCGAGGCGGTGCTCTTCGAGGTCCAAGAGCGCGCCCCACAGCTGGTGGCGCCCGGCGATGGCCTCGATGCGCTTGCTCAGCTCGTCGTCGTTGGGCGCCCGGCTGAGCCCGCGCTGGAGGTAGCCGACCGCCCGCTTGGGGTCCTTCAGCTCGCGCTCGGCGATCTCGGCCGCGCCGATCATCCGCTCGACCAGCTCGTACTCGTCGACGATGGTCTCGCGCTCGAGCTCCCGCTCGGTCACCTCGAGCAGCGAGCTCCACAGCCCGTAGCTCTCGGCCAGCTTGCGCAGGCGCTTGAAGCCGCGCTCGAAGTCCAGCTGCTGCGCCCGCGCGATGAAGTAGCCGCGCCGCGCCCACGCGAACGCGCGATCGGCGTCGCCCAGCTCGCGCTCGGCGATGGTCGAGGCCTCCGTGCAGATCTCGAGCTGCCCGGTGACGTCGCCCATCTCGCCGAGCCGGTTGATGCGCAGCTCGTCGATCTCGAGCAGCTCCTTCCAGGTCCCGTGGACCTGGGCGAACTCCTCGATGTAGTCGCGCAGGGCCGGGTCCGTGGGGTCGATGCCGCTCGCCCGGCGCAGCAGCTCGAGGGCCCGGCGGGCGTCGCCGAGGCCCTGGTCGGCGAGCTCGGCCATGCGCTTGAGGGTGTCGATCTGCTCGTCGGGGTCGCGGGCGACGAGCTCGAGCTTGCGGGCCAGGGAGCGCAGCGCCAGCTCGAACTCGCCGAGCTCGGCCTGCAGCTCGCCGAGCTTGGCGTGGCCCTCGGGGTCCTCGGGGAACTCCTCGAGGCGCCGACGGATCGCCTGCATCGCCGCGGGCTTGTTGTCGAGGACCTGCCAGGCGTCGACGATGAGCTGGAAGAGCTCGGCGCGCTCGGCCGTGTCGGCGGTCCCGATCAGCATCAGCTCGGCGTGGGCGACGAGCTTCTCGCGGTCGCTGGCGCCGCGGTAGGCCTCGAGCAGGCTGCGGTTGACCTCGGGGTCGCCGCGCCGCGGACCCTCGAGGATCCACGCGAGCACCTCGGCGGCCTCGCCCGGCTTCTCGACGTCGAGGAGCAGCAGCTGGGCCTGCTCCCAGGCGAAGCTGAACGCCTCCTCGTCGCTGTCGGCGATCAGCCGCAGCGTGCCCAGGACCTTGGCGAGGGGCTCGCTGTCCTCTTCGAGGCGGTAGAGATCGGCGAGCGCGTCGAGGGCCCCGCGGTGCTTGGGACGGATCCGCACGGCCCGCTCGTAGGCGCTGCGGGCGAGATCGGGATCGCCGAGCATGCCCTGGGCGATGCTGCCCAGGCGCAGCAGGTAGTCGAGCTGGCGAATGATCGGCGTCTTGCTCGAGCCCGCGGCCCGGCCGAGGAAGGCCGCCAGCTCCTCGTAGCGGCTGCCCTGCTCGTAGATCGCGATCATCTTGTCGGCGACCTCGAGGTTGTCGGGCTCGAGGTCGGCCAGGCGCGACCAGTAGCCCGAGGCCCGGTCGTGGTCCTGGAGCTGGCTCTCGGCCACCCGCGCCAGGCGGCGGAGGATCTGCGCCTTTTGCTGGGCCTTGCCGGCGAGCTTGTACTCGCGCTCGAGGGCCGCGACGAGCAGCTCGACGTCGCTGGCCTCGCGGGCAAGGAGCTGGAGCCGGTGCAGGGCCTCGAGGTCGTTGCCGGTCAGCGCGAGGATCTCCTCGCAGGCCCACATCGCCTCGGCCGGGGCCGAGAGCTCGTGGTGCCACAGCTCGGCCATGCGCCGCAGCAGCGTGACCCGCTCGGTGTCGCTGCGCGCCCGCTCGTACTGCTGCTTGAGCAGCTCGATGACCTGGTAGTGGTCGCCGGCGCGGTCGTAGAGCGCGGTCAGGGCCCGGGTCGCCCCGAGGTCGTCGGGCACGAGGTGGAGCATCTCGCTGTACAGCTCGATGGCCCGCTGCGGGTTGACCTGCCGATCGCGGTAGATCTGCGCCAGGCGCTTGAGCAGCTCGAAGCGCTTGCGCGGCTCCGTGGCCCGGGCCAGCTCGCCCTCCTGGACCCGCACCATGTTGTCCCACATGCGCGTGCGCTTTTGGATCCGCGCCATCTGCTCGCGGGGCTGGCGGTTGCGCGGGTAGGCGTGGGACATGCGGTTCCACGCGTCGAGGGCCCCGTCGACGTCGCCGAGGCGACGCTCGCAGATCTCGGCCAGTTCGGTGAACTCCTGCTCGAAGCTCTCGTTGCGCAGCGGGCTGTAGCCCCCGGACGCGGCCACCTCCATGGCGCGCTCGATCTGGTAGAGGATCAGGTCGCGCAGGGCCGCCCACGCGTGCTTGCGCCGAAAGTGCTCCTTGTAGCCCTCGAAGGCCTCGGCGTTGAAGGGCTCGCGCTCGAGCACCTTGAAGTAAAACAGCGCCGCGCGCTCGTGGTCGTCGAGCTGGTGGTGGAAGACCTTGGCGGCCTCGAGCAGGCTCGCCGTGGACATGCCGTCGCCGAGCTGCTCGACCTTCCACTCGAGCAAGGTCGCCAGCGCGGCCCAGTCGGCGGTGTCGCGATAGATGCGCTCGAGCGCGGTCCAGGCCTCGCCGTCGGCGGTCTGGTAGCGGCCGGCCTCCTCGTAGCAGACCCGGGCCTCCTCGCGCCGGGACAGGCGCTGGTCCAGGTTGGCCGCGCGGCTGAGCAGCACCTGCAGGCGCGCCGGGCCGTCGACGTAGGTCAGCATCTCGATGTAGAGCTCGTCGAGCTCCATCCACAGGTCCTGCTCGGCGAGCAGCTCGGCCAGGAGCTTGGCGGCCTCGTAGGTGCCCGGGCGCAGGCTCAGGGTCCGGCGCAGCAGCTTGGTCGCCTCGGGCAGGTCGTTGGCGCGGCGGGCCAGGCCGGCGGACTTGAGGAAGATGCTCGAGGCCTTGGCCATCCCGTCCTCGCTGGCCTTGCCCGAGCCGAGGTAGAGGTTCCCGAAGGCGCGCAGGGCCGCGAGGCTGTTGGGCGCCATCTTGATCGCGGCCTGGAGGTGGCGGGCCGCGCTGGCCAGGTCGTCGTAGTGCTCCGTGGCCAGCCGAGCCAGGCGCAGGTGCAGCTCGCTGATCCGCGCGGCGACGGCCGGATCCTGGGCGAAGCGAGGATCGCCCTCGAGCACGCCGAGCTCCGTCTCCATCAGCTGGAAGGCCCGCTCCCACGCCCCGCCGCCGAGGTGCAGGGTGATCAGGGCCTCGCTCGCCCCGGTCAGCCCCGGATCCACGCGCAGCGCCTGCTCGTAGTGGGCGACGGCCTCGCCCATGGCGTGGAAGCGCCGGCGCTGGATGTCCGCGTAGGCCATGTGCAGGGGGCCGAGGAGCGCGGGATCGGCGTTGCGCGCCCAGCCCAGCCGCCACATCAGCAAGGTCGACAGCTCCGCGTCCCAGCCGAGCTCCTGGTAGGCCAGGTACAGGCGCTCGTAGGCCCGCTCGTTCTCGGGCTGGGCCATGAGCGCCCGGCTCAGGGCGTGGGTCGCCTCGCGCGGACGATCGGCGCGGTCCTTGAACAGCTCGTAGGCCTGAATCGAGAGCTCGACGACCTTGGCGGCCTTCCCGGGCTCCCGGGCCATCGACGCCGCGTGCTCGACGAGCAGCTTGGCCATCGAGAGCCAATCGCCGGCCTCGCGCATGCGTCGTCGCGCCCGCGCGAACACCCGCTCATCGCCGCGTTGTTCGCGGTAAGCGATGAGCGCCTCGGCGTCGGCGTCCTCCTCGGGGGGCAAGGGGCAAGGGAGGGCGAAGTCGGAGGCCGGATAGACGTTCGACATGGTGCTCGAGCTGCCCCGTGTTGGGGAGGATCCCCAGCCACGAAGGCAGCGCACGTTACCACGAGGCCCCCCTCGCTGGGCGTCGAGAAAGTCGACCGGGCCGCTGGCTCGGCGAGCTCTGGCTCGGTCTGCAGCGTCGCCGACTCGCCCTGCGATCGACCGGCTCGCGCGGGTCGATCGCTCGTCGATGGTTTGTCGATCCGGACCACACCTCGCGTCCCGACTAAGCCAGCCCCGAGCCTGGAGGCACCGACTGCGGCAAGCTCGCGTCCGCCTCGAACGAGCGGCGACTCACGGCCCGAAGGGGCTCACAGCGGCCTCCATCACGTCCAGCGAGGGTCCTGGCGTTTGCAATGGAGGCCCGGACAAGTAGCCTGCACAGACGCCCGCGCAGCCCGGGCCGTGGCCGCCCCGTGCCGACTTCGAATCAACGCCAGAGCCCGCGCGACGCCGCATCGCCCATCTCCCTCCGCTTCGACAACGGAGCGCGCCTGCTGATGATGCCCGGCCCGCCCCCGGCCCGCGGCGGCCGCGGGGTCGCCTGCGTCCAGCTGTGGATCCACGCCGGAGCCGCGGCCGAGCGCAGCCGCGAACACGGCTGCGCCCACCTCTTCGAGCACATGGTGTTCAAGCCCTGGGTCGACGCCGAGGGCCGCAGCCACGACCTCGCCAGCGCCATCGAAGCCCTCGGCGGAGACGTCAACGCGTTCACGAGTCACGACGAGACCGTGTTCCACGCTACCCTTCCTGGGGACGCCATCGAGGAAGCCCTCGCCATCTTGCTCCCCGCGGTGACCAGCCGGCCCATCGATCCCGCCCTCCTCGACCGGGAAAAGCAGGTCGTCATCGAGGAGATCCACCAGTACGAGGACGACCCGGCGGCGCGGAGCATCCAGGCCCTGATGGCCGACCTCTACGGCGATCACCCCTACGCCCGCCCGGTCCTCGGCGAGCTCGAGGAGCTCCAGGCCCTGACCACGGCGCGCCTGCGCGGGTGGCAGCGTCGCCAGTGCCGGGGCGAGAGCCTGACCCTCGTGGTCACGGGCTGCGCCGACCCGGGCGCGGTCGAGGCCCAGGCCCGCGCCCTGCTC
>NZ_ABCS01000097.1 GCF_000170895.1 Plesiocystis pacifica SIR-1
TGCCGCTCTCCTTACCCCGGGCCCTCCACCTCGGGGCCGCGACGGCGAGGTTGTCGGCCCACTTTTGCATCTCCAGGATCGGCCGGGGCTGGAGGCTCAGGTCGCCGCGCAGGTGGGCCGCGAAGGACTCGGAGGTGGCCTCGAGCTGCCCGTAGAGGAGCTCGTGGCTGTCGTCCATCTCGGGGCGCGGATCCATGGCCACGAGGTTGAGCACGCCCTTGAGCGCGGTGTAGACCGAGTAGGCCTTGGGCAGGGTCGAGAGCAAGATCTTCCCCACCGAGGAGTCGATCCTGATCACCGAGCCGCCGGTGGTCAGGCCGCCTCCGAACAGGTCCCGACGCTGCGTCATGAAGCGCTTCATGTCCTTGGCGATGAGGCTGTTCCGCTCCGACTTTGAGACCACGGACTCGTGCTCGCTCAGCAGCTCCTTGTAGCGCTTGCTGATGGCGTCGCTGCGCGCCTGGCGGGAGCCGGGCCCCTGGCGGACCTTGGGCATGGGTCCGGGGAGCGTGACCTCGAGCTCCGAGAAGCCCGGCAGGGCCTCGTCGATGATCTTGATGTAGTTGAGTCGCTTCTTGTTGAGGAAGTGGTCGTGGACGCCGGTGATCCTGTGGGTGCCGAGGGAGAGCAGCCCGCCGAGCTTGTCGAGGACGAGGGTGTCCTTGTCGGTCAACGAGATCGAGCCGACCTCGCGCCAGGCGTGGAGCCAGTAGGCGAGCTCGCCGACCATGGCCTTGACGGGGGCGCTCGCGGGGGTCGCCTTCTTGAGCGGGTTGTCGCTTTGCATGTCGATGCGGAACTTGTACTTCTCGGGCATCTCGTCGAGCTGCTCGAACTTTTGGCTGCGCCCGCTGACGGGCTGCCAGCCCCCGCGGTAGTCGAGGATCTGGCGGATCCCGGCGGCGACGAGCTTGGTCTTGCCGCGGATCTTGGCGAGGTCCTCGTCGGTGTCGTCGATGCGCTCGGGGGCGCCCTTGTCCCCCTCGCTGCCGTGGCCGAAGATCTTCGACCAGATCGGCTCGATGACCTCCTCGTGGGTCACCTGGGAGTCGGCGGTGGACCGGTAGATGGCGTACTTGCTCAGGCCCTTCTTCTTGCGCGACTTGAGCTTCTTGAGCCGCTCGAGGTGGGGGTGGTAGTCGCCGCACATCTGGGCCCACAGCGGGCCGATGACCGGGTCGGCCATGATCGCCTCGACGTCGGGCTCCGGCAGCAGGATCTCGCCGTCGTAGGCGACCCCGGCGTACCAGGGCATGGCGATCTCGAGCAGGGAGTTGCAGATCACGCTCGACACGTACTCGAGGTCCTCGCCGTCCATGCTGTAGTCGCCGTGGAAGCGGCCCAGGGTGGTCGGGACGCCGTCGGGCAGGGCGTTGAAGATGTCGTGCCAGGTGTTGACCAGGGCCCCCGAGCCGGCCTTGCTCAGCGAGGAATTGATGCGCCCGAGGGCGTGGGGGGTGAGGTGGCCGGCGGCGAAGCAGTCGGCGAGGAAGTGGCCGGCGAAGCCCTCGTACATCAGCGCCCGGCGGGCCAGCGCCAGTCCCCCCTCTTCGTCCCCTCCCTGGCGCGTGGCCAGAGCCAGGGCCATGGTCTGGCGGGCGTTGGTGTGCTGGCGAAGGTACTCGACGCGGGCGAGGGGGAAGAAGTGGTTGGCGTTGGTCGCCATCAGCATCTTCTCGCGCCAGCCCATGATGTGGCTGTAGTCGTCCTTGGGCGACTTGCTGGGCCAGCCCATGAGCCTCGGCGCGCGCTTGCTGCCCTTGATCGCCTTGGTCGCGAGGTCGCCCGCGTAGCGGTTGGCGCCGCCGTAGCTGATCATCTTGCCCTTCTCGTCGTGGAGCATGAACTTGTCGACGAAGCCCTTCCACTTGACGCCCTTGCCGTCGGGCTCGTACATCCCGGACTGGCTCGGGTCGAGCTCTTGCTCCTCGTCGGAGAGGGCGTAGTCCCCCTCGGGGAGGTGGTCGACGCTCTCGAGGCTCTCGCGCGCCTTGTCGAGGGCCTTGACGGCCTTGACCCCGCCGAGCTGGCCCATCATGTAGTGGTCGGGCTCGCCCCAAAATTGCAGCGCGGGCTGGAGCTGCGGGCTGGGTCGGCGGGCGCGGCTGGGGTCGGCGTAGCGGTCGAGCAGGGCCTCGGCCGACTGCCCGCGGACGACGGCGCTGGCGACCGCGTCGGCGTGGCGTTCGTGGACGTCGCCGGCCTTGCCGACGCCGCCGAACAGCTGAACGCCGCTGCGTTGCTGGATGACGTGGGCGGCCTCGTGGGCGGCGATGAACACGCTCGGCGACTTGGCGAAGACCACGTGCTCGCCGGCGGCGTAGGCCTGGGCGCCCATGGTCCGGGCGCTGTCGCGGGCCGAGCTGTCGAGGTGGGCCTGGACGCCGGACAGGTCGTGGCGACCAAAGCTGGGCTGGATGCTGTCGAGGTGGGGGAGGGGTCCGCCGCGTCCGCGGGTCCCTTCGTTGGCGAGGCCGTGGAGCTCGCCGCGGTTCGCGAGTCGCTGGTAGCGGCTCACGCCCGCGGACGAGTCGCTGCCGTCGGCCATGGCCTGGAGCTGGCCGAGCTTGCCGACGCGGGGGCTGCCGCTGGCGAGGGCCTGCAGCTCGCCCTCGGGCATCACCTCGGGCTCTGGTTGGGCGCGGGGGCTGGGGCTGCGGTCGTGGGTGGAGGACGCTTCGAAGCTGTTCGAACCGGACATGAGGCTCTCGTTCCCTGGCGCGTGAAATCGCTCCGTCGAGCGACACACTACGCATGGTAGTGCGTGACAGGGCCGTATTTGTTCGGCCCGCGGGCCCATAAAACCGTCACAGCTACCGAACGCTCTTCGCGGTCCCCCGCGGCGCGGTTGGGGCCAAAGCAACTTTTTGTGATCGACGTCTCTCGAGCGGGGCGTGGCGTGGCTTCGTCGTGCTAAGGGACGGCCATGCGGAAGCAATTCTTGACTCTGACGTGCGGCGCGCTGCTGGGGATCACCGCTTGCGGCGACGACGGCACGGGTAGCGACTCCGTCGGCGACGACGAGATCGGCAACACCCTTGGAGAGAGCGCGGAGAGCGAGTCCGCCGAGGACCAGGGCGAGCAAGGGGAGCAGGGCGAGCAAGACGGGAGCTCGAGCACCACCGCAGACACCGAGACGAGCACGGACACCGAGAGCTCGAGCACGGACACCGAGAGCTCGAGCACGGACACCGAGACGGACAGCACGAGCACCGAGACCACGGACACCGAGTCGAGCTCCGAAGAGAGCACGGAGACCGGAGACCCGTGCGAGAACCTCGGCGAGCTCGGCCCCGTCGAGAAGCTGATCTGGATCGCCAACTCCGGCCAGGGCACGGTCTCGAAGATCGACACCGAGACCGGCACCGAGCTGGGCCGCTACATCGTCCGGGCCGACAGCGCCGGCAGCCCCTCGCGGACCTCGGTCAACCGCTTCGGCGACGTCGCAGTGGCCAACCGCACCGGCGGCATCGCCAAGGTCTACAGCTCCGTCGAGGACTGCCAGGACACCAACGGCACCCCCGGCATCCAGACCTCCATGGGCGGCACGGACATCCTGCCCTGGGGCGAGGAGGAGTGCCTGGCGTGGTTCACCGAGATCCCCCACGAGGACAACCGGCCGATGGCGTGGACCAACGGCGTGTTCAACGAGGAGACCTGCGAGTGGGAGGGCGTCGACGTGTGGACGGCGTGGTCGGACTGGGCCGCGGGCACGGCCGTGGTCGCGCTGCTCGACGGCGACACCGGCGAGATCATCCAAGAGGTCCCGATCCCCGACCTGCCCCAGCCCTGGCCGGGCTGGCACGGCTTCTACGGCGCGGCCGTCGACGCCGACAACAACGTGTGGCTCTCGCAGCTCCAGGGCGCCAACCCCTCGCCCTCGTGGCTGGTCAAGGTCGACCGCCAGACCTTCGAGTACACCGGCTACCCCGTCCCCGAAGAGGGCGGCTACGGCATGACCGTGACCTCCGAGGGCTACGTGTGGATCTGCGGTCGCTCGACGCGACGCTTCGACCCGGCGACGGAGCAGTGGACCTCCGTCCCGCTCCTCGGCGGCGGCGTGCACACCGGCGGGTGCATGGGCGACGGCGAGGGCATCCTCTACCGCGGCGCCTACAGCCAGATCTACGGCATCGACACCCAGACCATGGAGACGGTCAAGATCCTCGACGTGGCCCAGCCCGGAGACGACTTCATCTGGGGCGTGGCCGTGGATTTCGACGGCTACGTGTGGGGCGTGCCGCGCAACAGCTCGCGCGCCTACAAGGTGGACTCGGACACCAACCAGATCGTGACCACGGTCGAGGGCTTGGTCTCGGCGTATACTTACTCGGATATGACGGGCTTTGCGCTCGTCAACGTGGATCCGGCCTAGGTCTGGGGACCAGGCCTCGCTCGTGTCATGCCGCTTCGTTCGTTCGCTCCTTTCACCTGTTTGACGCTGACCGCTGCCCTCGCCCTGGGGGCGTGTGGGGACGACGGTGAACGCGGGGAGACCTTCGGCGACGAGCTCGGCATGTCCGCGGACGAGTCCGGCGCGGCCACGGGCACGGCCGAGGACGAGACCGGCGACTCAGGGTCGGAGACGGAGACGAGCGCGGGCGAGTCGGAGACGACCGAGACCACGGAGACGGAGAGCTCGGGCACGGAGGCCAGCGCCGACTCCGAGGACTCGGACACGGACACGGAGACGGACAGCGAGACCGGGGATCCCTGCGCCCCCGACGGCTACCCCCTCGTCGATCGCTTCATCTGGATCGCCAACTCGGCCGAGGGCACGGTCTCGAAGATCAACACCGAGGGCGGGGCTGAGCTCGGCCGCTACATCGTCCGCCCCGACGGCGGCGGCAGCCCCTCGCGGACCTCGGTCAACCGCCGCGGCGACGTGGTCGTGGCCAGCCGCACCGGCGGCGTGACGGCCATCCACGCCGACGTCGACGACTGCGTGGAGAGCAACGGCATCCCCGGCATCCAGACCAGCATGGGCGAGGGCGAGATCCTCGACTGGGGCACGGAGGAGTGCGTCGCCTGGCACCGGCCCATCCCGCACCCGGACAACCGGCCCGTGGCCTGGACCAACGGGGTGTTCAACGAACAGACCTGCGACTGGGAGGACCTCGACGTGTGGACGGCCTGGTCCGACGTCTTGCTGGGCACGGCCGTGGTCGCCCTGCTCGACGGCGAGACCGGGGAGATCATCCAGGAGGTCCCGATCCCCGACCTGCCCGAGGCCTGGCCCAACTGGTTCGGTTTTTATGGGGCGGCCGTCGACAGCGAGGACAACGTGTGGCTGTCGCAGCTGCAGCACGGCTGGCTCGTGAAGGTCCGCCGCGACACCTTCGCCTATACGGGCTACCCCGTGCCCGGGCCCACGGGCGGCTACGGCATGACCGTGACCGACGGCTACGTGTGGCTGTGCGGCCGCTCGACCCACCGCTTCAACCCCGGGAACGCGACTTGGATCTCCGTCGAGCACTTCCTCGAGACCGACCCCGTGCACACGGGCGGCTGCATGGGCGACGGCGAGGGCAAGCTGTGGCGCGGGGCCTACAACCAGCTGTTCGCCGTGGACACGGACAGCCTCGAGGTCGTCGAACAGATCGACGTGACCCAAGAGGGCGACAACGACATCTGGGGCGTGGCCGTGGACTTCGACGGCTTCGTGTGGGCCGTCCCGCGCAGCGGCACCCGGGCGTACAAGGTCTCGCCGGACGCCGACATCGTGGTCCAGACCGTGGACGGGCTCGTGGGCGCCTACACCTACTCGGACATGACCGGCTTCGCTCTCCAGAACGTCGGCAACTAGATTTGATGGAGGGGCTTGGCAGCCCCTCCCCCGCGCCGGCAAAGCCGTGACGGGTCCCTCTCCCCGGCGGGAGGGCTGCGCCCTCCTCACTGCCTTGGGCCCACATGTCGACGGAGGCACGCGGTACCGAGGGGTGTTGGTGCTATGACTCGAGGGTGACGAACGAAGCTCCGTTGCGCTGCGCCTGTGGGTCCATGCGAGGTCGGGCCCGGGAGCTCGCGCCGCCTCGCGGCCTGCACCTGACCTGCTACTGCGCCGACTGCCAGGCCTTCGCGGACTACCTCGGCAAGCGCGAGACGCAGCTCGACGACTGGGGCGGGAGCGCGATCGTCCAGATCGCGCCGGCGCGCATCGAGCTGAGCGAGGGCGCCGAGCACCTCGCGTGCATGCGCCTGAGCGAGGGCGGCCTGATGCGCTGGTACGCGGGCTGCTGCAACACGGCCATCGCCAACACCATGGCCAAGGCGGCGGTGCCGTTCACGGGCATGTACGTCCACTTCATCGACCCGGACTTCGACGCGGGCGAGCGGGACGCCTTGCTCGGCCCCTCGCGCGCCAACGTCAACGGCCGCGCGCTGTCGGGGACGGACGCGCCCGTGAAGGTCGACGCCTTCCCGGTCCGGGTGATCGGCCGCTCGCTCCTCAACATCGCCCGCAGCTGGCGACGCAACGAGCACTGGCCCTCGCCCTTCTTCGACGCCGACGGCGAGCCCCGGGCGACGCCCACGGTCCTGTCGACGGCCGAGCGCGACGCGCTGCGCGTCCATCAGGCTCAATAGACGAGGTACACAAAGAAGCGCCGAGCCATCCCGTCCCTTGGCGTTGCGAATGGTTGAGACGGGACGACTCGAGCGCTGGCCCCCCACGGGCCCTAGAGGTGCTGCTGGATCACGGTGTTGAGCACGGTGTCCTGGTTGAGGTCCTGCCAGTTCATCGCCTCGTCCATGAGCCAGAAGCTCGGGAACTGCTGGATGGGCAGGTGGCCGTAGTAGTTTTGCTGCTCGTCGGACACGACCCAGACCTCCTCGGGCCCGGGGTAGTTCTCGTCCCAGCTGACCGCGTCGGCGTGGTCGGGAGGGGCGCCGCCCTCGTCCTCGGTCAGCACGGTGACCCAGGCGAAGGTGCCGGCCTCGATCTCGGCGCGCATCGGGGTGATGAGCGCGTCGAGGGCGGCCTGGTTGCCGCCGAAGAGGTTGAGGCACAGCTGGTCGTCGCCGCCGAGGCACATGGACATCATCTGGCAGGGGCCGCACCACACGGCGGAGGTGTCGATGAGGATCGGGTTGCCGGCGTACTCGCAGACGTTGACCTCTTCGCCGAACTGGTTGACGCCGCCGAAGTGGGGAGCGGGGGAGCCGACGGCCGCGGAGCCGCCCCAGCCGGGGTCGGGGATCGGGCAGCTCTCGGTGCCGGTCTCGCCCTCGGTCTCGCCGTCGTCGTCGCTGGGACCGTCGTCGGTGGTCTCGTCGTCGCTGGGACCGTCGTCGGTGGTCTCTTCGTCGCTGGGACCGTCGTCGGTGGTCTCTTCGTCGCTGGGACCGTCGTCACTGGGTCCCTCGTCGCCCGCGCTCTCGTCGTCTCCGGCGGTGTCCTCGGCAGCGTCGTCGCCACCCACGTCGAGCAGGCCGTCGTCGTTGACGCAGGCGCTCGTGGTCAGGGCGAGGCCGAGGGCGAGGGGCAGGGAGAGGAGCAGAGGAGACTTCGCGGTGTTCATGCCCGTTGGTGTCCGGCTTCGCTCGTTCGCTTTGGGATTTTTCGAGGTGGGGTTCACCAGCATCGAGGAGGGATCGAGCGGGGGTCCGATCGGCGGTTCCAGGTGTCCGCGACGCTGCGTGCCGACTCGGCTTCGTGCAGGCGGCACAGCGCAGCGACCTCGGTCACCGCGCGCGCCCAGCCCAGCGGACCCTCGGCGTCGATGGTGCGGACGAGCTCGAGGGCGCGCGCGGCCTCTCCAGCTACGAGCGCGCTGCGGCCCTGCTCGAGGCGGGCGTAGTCCGGGTCCGCCGGCGCTCGGGGTGTCTTCTCGGCGCTCGTCCGCCCGGGCGCGACGGCTTTGGGCTCGGGAGCGGGGGCGTCAGGTGTCTCGGCTTCGAGCGCAAGCGGGGTGATCTCGGCTTCGCTCTCAGGCTGCACGTCGACGGCGACGGGCGCTGGCTCGACCGCGTCGGGCAAGGCACGGGGCGTCGCCGCGGACGGCTGACTCATCGCAGTGAACAGCGCCAGCGCCCCGGCCACGCCCGCGAGCCCACCTGTGAGGCCGAGGGCGAACTTGCCGAGGCTACCGCGCGGCATGGGCTGAGGCCCGCTCGGAGCGGGGAGCTCCTCGATGCCGACGGCGGCGAAGATCAGCGCGCGGTGGCGGGTGCGCTCGTCTCGATCGGCCCGCGGTGGTTGACGGCGCAGGGCGTCGCGCAGCTGGGGGACCGCGCTCCCGGCCTCGAAGCGCGCGGTGAAGCGCTCCCGAGCCAGACGCAGCCGCGACTGCACGATGCCCAGGTTGACCCCGAGAGCGGCCGCGATCTCCTTGCGGCTCGCGCCCTCGAGCTCGGCGAGGATGAACACCTGGCGCGGGAGCTCATCGAGCTCGACGAGGAACTCCGCGAGCAGCCGCGAGGCCAGGGCGCGCTGGGACTCGAATTCGTCGCCGCCCTCGGGGCGGACCTCCCGGACCTGCGACAGGGCGCCGAGCTTGCGCTCGACTCGACGACGGCTGCGGGCGTGGTTGCGGGCGACGTTGGCGAGGATCGCAAACAGCCAGGTCGAGGCCTTGCTGCGCCGCTCGAAACGGTCGAGGCGGCGGTAGGCGACGAGGAAGGTCTCCTGGAGGACGTCGTCGAGGTGCGCCTCGGGGACGCCGAGGTGCCGCGCGCTCCGCCACACGAAGTCGTAGTGCTGGCGATAGAGGGCCTCGAAGGTCGGGGCCGGGCGCGGCGGGGGTGCGTCGGGCATGGCGGCGGAGGGGGACTCGTCTTGGTGTCCGGATGTCGTGGATGGCTTCGGAAAAAATTGATGGGGTCGAGAACCGAACGTCGTTGAGTGCCAGGAGGTGTCGAAGGTGAAAGTAATTCAACCATGAACTTCGGGTTTTTGTAAGCTGAGCCTGCGCGCGCGTTGGCGCGGCGTCATTGCTGGTTCCGCGTTGTTTGGTCCTGGTCCCCTCTCTGGCCTCGCCCTCGCCCTCAGCCTCTCTGGCGAGGCGGCGCAAGCCGTGAGCTGGGAGGCGCCGCTGGAGTGCCCGGAGCCGGGGGAGTTCGAGGCGCGGGTCCGGGAGCTGGTGCGCTCCGAGGGGCTCGAGGTCTTGCTGCAGGGTCGGGAGTTCGAGGCGGCGGCGGTGGTCGCCGCGAACGCGGGCACGGGCTGGCGGGCGTGGTTGCGCCTGCGCGACGGGGCCTTCGAGGCGACCCACGAGCTCGAGGGGGGGGACTGCTCGGTGTTGGCCTCGCGCGTCGCGGCGGTGGTCGCGACGACCCTCGATCCCTTCGCCTTCGCCGTTGAGCTCGAGCGCACCGTCGAGGTCGAGGCGAGCGTGGCGGTCGCGGCCATCGAGGTGTTTCCGCTGCCCGAGCCGAGGGTGCAGCGACCTCGGCCGCGGGCCCCCGAACTCGAGCCCGAGCCGCCCCCAGAGCGAGCGCCCGAGCCGAGGGCGCAGCGGCCGAGCGCGCCCGCCGAGGTCCGAGCCGTCCGCGAGCGGCCCGAGCGCGAGCGACCCGAGCGGGGGCGCTGGCAGGCCGTCGTCGTCCTCGGCGCAGGCGCGGCCCTGAACCGCTTCGACGGGCCCAACGCAGCCCTCGTCGGCGAGCTGGGAGCTCAGCGCGGTCTCCTGCGCCTGAGCCTCGAAGCCAGCGGGCAGCTCGGCGGTCGCTTTCGCCTGGCGCGAGACCCCAACGTAGGCGGGGACCTGCGCGGCTGGTCCGTGGGCCCGCGAGGCTGCCTCGTGCCGGCGTGGAAGTCCCTGAGCGTCCCGGTGTGCGCGGCTTTGGGTGCGGGGCAGGTCCGGGCCGAGGGCGTCGGCGTGCAGTCGAGCCAGGTCGAGCGCGGCGCGTGGGTGTGGCTGGGCCCCGAGGTCGGCCTGAGCTGGGCGCCGATCCCCAGCCTCGCCGTGCTCGCGCGCGTGGGCCTGCCTCTGAATTTGCGCCGCCCGAGCTTCTCCGTGGAGTCGCCCGACGGCAGCTACGCCATGCCGCTGGTCAGCGGGCAGGCGATCCTCGGTCTCGAGCTGCGCCTGCCCGCCCCCGATTGAAGGGGTCGCCCTTGCCCCCCTTGCCCTACAGCGCGGGGTCCGTCGACGCGCAGTGGGTCTGGCTGCAGTGGGCGCAGCCAGAGCCGATGCAGTTGTCGCAGTCGGCCACGCAGTTGCTCGTGCCCCGGGCCATGCAGCGCTGGCTCAGGAAGTAGTAGGCGCAGTCTTGGGTGTCGTCTTGTTTGTTCGGATCGGCGTAGCCGTGCACGTCGCAGGCCCCGACGTTACCGTCGAAGTTCGAGCACGGCTCGGACTCGGGCGCGCCGCAGTCCGCGTCGATCCCCGCCTGGCAGTTCGAGGTCCCCCGCGGCCGGCACTTGTCCGTGGTCGTGTAGTAGGCGCAGTCCTGGGTGGTCCCGTGGCCGTGGGCGTTGCAGCCGGCCAGATCGTGGTCCCAGACCCCGCAGGCCATGGACTCGCTGTCGTCGAAGCGCTCGCACATGTCGCCCTGGTCCGCGCCGCCGACGAAGCCGATCACCGAGTCCTCGCCCCACGCGGGCGGGTTGGTGATCCCGGCGTCCTCGCACATGTTCTGCCAGCACGACTCGGTGTTGCTGAGCTGGTTGCTCAGCTCCATGTGCAGGTGGCAGCCCTGCCAGCAGGGGTTGTAGCAGTAGCCCGCCTGCTCGTTCTCGACCGCTTTGTTCGCCTCGCCGAACTCGATCGCCGCGTCGGTCTCAATGCCCTTGTCGGCCGCGCTCGGCTCGTACCACTGGCAGCCCGTATCGGCCAGGCACGAGGCCGAGTCGGCGTGCTGACACAGCTCCCCCGCGGGCTCCCAGACCTCACCCACGTAGAGGTTGCTCGGATCGAGGTCGGCGACGGTGCTGCCGTCGTAGACGGGCTCGTCGAGGTGGGCGTAGAGCACCCAGCCCAGGTGGTACTCGACGTCGTCGTAGCTCGCGTAGACCTGGAAGCGCTGGTCGTAGCCGCCCTTGGCGAAGCCTCCGGTGGCGCAGGCGTTGGTCGGGGCTTCGGGTTGGACGCGGACCGAGTCGGGGGGCAGCCCGCCCGGCAGGGCGCTGGGCGAGAGGCGCAGGTAGGCATCCTCGCCGCAGCTGTCGCCGTCGGCGGCGAACAGGTCGATGGCCCAGTCGCCGCCCCAGGGCCGGTGGTGACCGCACTTGCCCTGGCTCTGGCCCGGCGGGATGTAGCACTCGTTGAGGCGGTTGTGGGCCTTGCACTGGGCGTTGGTGGTGCAGGTGTCGGCGTCCGGATCGGCCGGGCAGTTGTACAGGCGACTCTCGGTGTTGCCGGGGAAGGGGCTGCGCAGGGCGGCGCCCAGGCGGCGGGCGAAGAACGAGCTCTGGGCCTCCATGGCCAGGCCTTCGAGGATGAGCTCGGTCGCCTCGAGATCCGGGGCCTGGTCCTCGGAGTCCTCGACGAGGGCGCGCCAGGAGTCGGGGTCGGCGTCGACGCCGGGATCAGCCTCGCAGCCGAGCGCCAGCGCGGCGAGGAAGACCATGGAGGAGGTGGAGGAGGTGGAGCAGGGGAGGGGGCTCGGGTTCCGCATATCCATCCAGTCGCCCGAAGCCCTGGGGCGTCCACGAAGCTGGCGCGTACGAGGCGTGTGCTTCCTCCAGGCCGCGGCCTGGCGCGCTTGCCAAGGCCCGCGGCCTCTCGTATGCCCACGTCATGGACGGGTCGCCGGGCATCGGGGTGGTCGTCGAGGGCGGTGGCCTGCGCGGCTCCTTCGGCGTGGGCGTGCTCGCCGAGCTGGCGACCTGGGGCGCGCGCCTGCCCCTGCCCATCACCCACCTGTTCGCAACCTCGTCGGGGGCCCCGAACGCGGCCTTCTTCGCCGCCGGGCAGATCGAGGACGGCGTGCGGATCTGGAACGAGCGCACCCACGGCCGCGAGCTCATCGACTTTCGCAACCTCGTGGGCCGCGGCGACATCATGAAGATCGACGAGCTCGTCGAGGTGTTCCGCGGCGACATCCTCTTGCACGGCGAGCGCTTCGCCGCGGACGCGGGCTCGCCCGAGCTGCACGTCTCGGTGACCAACGTCGAGACCGGCGGCAACGAGGTCCTGCGCGCGACCCCCAGCAACGTGCACGCCCTGCTGACCGCGGCCATGGCCGTGCCCATCGCCTACGGCCGGCCGGTCCCAGTCACCCACGCCGACGGCCGCACCCGCGGGTGGTACATCGACGGGGGCTTCGGCGCGCCCGTGGCCGTGCGCGAGGCCGTGGCCGCCGGCTTGGCCAAGATCCTCGTCGTGCTGACCAAGCCCGCGGGGCACCGGCGCAAGCGCAACACCCTCGCGGCCTTTTTGCAGGGGCGCTCCTACCCGCGCCACCCCCTGGCGCGCCAGGCCATCGCCGACAAGTGGATGCACTACAACGCCACCCTCGACCTGCTCGCCGAGCTCGAGGCCACGGGCAAGGCCTACGTGCTGCGGCCGCCCCACGAGCCGCCCGCGCGGCGCTTGAGCCGGTCCAAGGAGGCGATCACCGCGAGCATCGAGCTCGGCCGGGCGACGCTGCGCGAGCACGCCGACGCGCTCTCGGGCTACTTCGCGCGCTGATCGAAGTCAGTTGGGGGAGCTGCTGACCCGGGGCCACCAGCCGCTGACGATGGCTACCGCGGCGAACGAGTTGGCCGCGCCGATGAACGCGAAGGTGAAGTCCGTCCACACCGAGGCGCCGAGGGTCGCGAGCCCAAAGGCGGCGCCGAGGACCAGCCCGCGGGCGTCGATGGCCATGGCCATGAGGCTGACGACGCAGGCCCAGACCAGGGGCAGGAAGGCCATGGTCTGGAGCGCGCCCAGGCCCGCGAAGTAGCCGGCGAGGGTCAGCAGCAGCTGGAAGGCCAGGCCGAGGGCGACGGTCGAGACCGACAGCCGGTTGATGTGGGTGCGCGTGAGCGAGTCCCGGGCCCAGACGCGGAGGACCGCGAGCACGGCCAGGGACAGCACGGGCACGAGGCCGTAGAGCAGGAAGGTCTTGGCGCGCGGATACTCGGGGGCGACGAGCTGCTCGTAGAGGGGGAAGCCGATCCACACGAAGGACAGCACGAAGATCATGAACGAGCGCGTGCGTCGGCCGAGGTTGGGGTCGTGGTCGGCGTGGATGCGCTCGAGCTCGGCCTGGCGGCCCTGCTCTCGGGCGTAGGCCTCGTCGACCCTGGCGAGGAGCTCCGCGGGCAGGTCCCGGGTGCGCGAGGCGATGGCCACGGCGATGGCCGGGGCGCCGTGGTCGAGCTCGTAGCGGACGATGAGCTCGCGGGCGCGGACGAGGCCACGCAGGGCGGCCTCGTTCTCGGGCCACGCCGCCAGGGACTGCTCGAAGCCGAAGCGGATCTGGGCGAACAGCTCCTTGCGGCGCTGGGGGTCCGGGCGGTTGTCGGAGCTGGCCTCGACGCTGGCTTCCTCGTCCCATGCGCCAACACCCGCTTCGGCCTCGGCGCGGGCGCGCTCGGCCAGGGCGACCAGCAGGGCCTCGAGCTCGTCGAGGCGCTCTTGGGCCTCGTTGGCGATGTGGCTGGCGACGCGGTGGCTGCGGAAGTCGGCGATCGCCCGGCGCAGCTCTTGGGCCGAGGCGTAGCGGTCCTCGGGCTCGCGGGCCATCGCCTTGCGGCAGATCTCGGCGAGCTCCGGGGGCGCGTGGGCGTGCTCGGGCAGGCGCGGCTCGGTGTGGCTGACCGCGTAGAGCACCTCCATGATCGAGCGCCCGCCGTGGGGCGGCCGGCCGGCGATGAGCTCGTGGAGCGTGGCCCCGAGCAGGTAGACGTCGGTGCGCTCGTCGAGGCGCTCGCCGTCGCCGAGGGCCATCTCCGGCGCCATGTAGCTCGGCGTCCCGACGATGCCGCTGCGCCGGGCGGCCAGCGGCAGCTTGCCGGCGGGGTCGGGGGCGAGGGAGGCCGCCACGCCCCAGTCGGCCACGTAGATCTCGCCGTGGCTGCCGAGCATGACGTTCTCGGGCTTGATGTCGAGGTGGAGGATGCGGCGATCGTGGGCGAAGTGGACGGCCGTGCACACGGCCATGAGCACGCGCAGGTGGGCGTCGAGGAGCTCGGCCTCGTCCAGGTCTGCCGGGTCGGCAGGGTCACCGGGGTCGAGGCCGAGGCGCTCGCGGGCGCGCTCGGGCTCCGCGAGCAAGCTCGCCCACGACTCGCCCTCGATGCGCTTGAGCACGATCAGCGGCTGGCCGTCCTCGTCGCTGGCGATGTCGTAGACCGGGATGATGTTGGGGTGCTCGAGGCGCCCGGTGATCCACGCCTCCTGGAGGAGCTCGAGGGTGGTCCGGCGCTGGCTCAGGGCCTCGCGCAGGCTCGGGCGCACGGCCTTGACCGCGACCTCCCGGCCCATGGCGGTCTGCGTCGCCGCGCGCACGATGCCGCGCCCGCCCTCGCCGATGACCTCGCCGAGCACCAGCGGCGCCTCGGCGCTCGCCTGCCGCTCGGCCTCGAAGGCACCGAGGGCCTGGCGACCCGTGGTGCCGACGGACTCGAGCTCGGCCTGGGGCATCTGGGTCTGCATGGGCGAGCCTTGCAGCGTCCGCGCGGCCGCGGACACGGTCTCCCAGGTTCCCCAGGTGCCGTCCGTATCGGCGCCCTCGCTGTCCGTTCCCAGGGTGTCGACGGTCGCGTCGGGGCCCGCGGTGTCAGACGGCGCGCCGCGTCCTCGCGCGGGCGGTCCGGCCTCGTTCCCTTCGCTCACCGCCGGAGGCTAGCAGAGCCCCCGCGGGTCCCAAACACCGCATGCCACATCGCTCGAGTGTGCCCCCACGCCTTGCTGCGCAGTTCGCATCCGCTAGCGTTCGGGCATGCGTACGACCACTTGCCTTGCCCTTCCCGCTGCTTCGCTCCTGACCCTGACCCTGCTCGCTCCTGCGATGGGCTGCGCCGACGATGGCGGCGCGGACGAGGGCAACGACGAGGTCGCCGCGACCGAGACCGAGGACGGCGAGACGGAGACGGGCACGGACACGGAGACCGGCGAGAGCTCGGGCGAGACGGAGACGGAGACCGAGACGGATTCGACCGAGAGCGCGGAGACCACCGAGACCGGTGGAGAGAGCGACACCAGCACGACGGGGGAGGAGCCGGCCTGCGACGGCAGTGACCCCGTGCCCGCCGACTGGTTCATCCAGCTGCTCGAGGGAGACTTCCCCAACGACCTGCCCACCGACGCCGAGGAGGCCTGCGCCGTCCTCGAGTCCCCCGCCAACGTCCTGCGCGTCGACTGCCCGAGCTTCGCCTTCGACCTCGAGCTCACCGCCACACCCATGCCGACCCTGCCCGCCCCCGTCGCCATGGGCGAGGCCACCGTCCGCGTGCACCACGAGCCCGGCTGGCTCAACTGGCCCGACCTGTGGATCGACGTCGAGGTCGCGGGCGTCGAGCGCTGGGCCTTTACCGCGGCCTCGGTCCTCGACCCGCTCGAGGGCAGCTACGCCGTGCCCTGGTCGCCCGCGCTGACCGGCGCCGAGTGTGGTCCCTTCATCGTCACGACGCCCTTTGGCGAGGACAGCTGCGGCGAGCAGGTCGCCCGGGCCCTCGAGTTCAGCGTGGACGGGGCGAGCGTCGAGGCCTGGCACGCGACCCACTTCGAGACCAGCGTCGACGCGCGGGCCTTCGAGGGGTGGATCTCGGCGGCGCGCGAGTACATCGAGCCGCCGGAGTTCTGCGACGTCTCGCCGACCTGGTACTCGATGGTCACCCGCCGCGAGCTGTAGCGGCCTGAGAGGCCCTACTTCCTAAAGCGCACGTGGAAGTGGTTCACGTGCCCCTTGCTGTGCCGGATGATCCCGTGCCCGCGCCCCTTGCCGCGCGGGTACTGGAAGAACTCGTCGAGGGTGTCCTTGGACACGCCCTTGCTCTTGGCGTGGTCGTACAGGAGCTTTTGGATCGTGTGATCCATGAAGATGTACTTGACCTCGTCGGTGTCGAGGAAGGCCTTGATCAGCGTCCAGGTCCGGGCGACGTCGAGGTTGTTGGCGTTGGCCGAGACGAAGCGGATCTCGTCCTTCTTGTCGCCCTTGAGCACGTAGCCGATGTCGACGTCCTTGCCGTGCTGGTGGCTCTTGTGGGGCTTGAGCGGGCCGCCGCCCTTGCGGGACAGGTCGCCGATGTGGATCTTGGGCGAGCTCTTCCACTTGCGCCGGTAGGCGTTGATGGCCGACTGGATCATCCGCACGGTGTCGCCGGTGCCGTAGGCTCGGCTGGGGGTCTTGAGCACGTAGTACTTGCCCGGGGGCATCTGCACGCCGCTCTTGAGCACGCCCGAGTCGTCGTCGTAGGCGCCGAAGCCCGGGATCACCGAGCCGCTCTTGTAGACGACGAGCTTCTGCCCGACCTTGAGGTCGTTGGCGTCCTTGAGCTTCCCGCGCTGGTAGCCGAGCAGCTCGTTCGAGGTCAGCTTGTACTTCTTGGCGATGCCGCTGAGGGTGTCGCCGGACTGCACGGTGTACTCGAGCTTGGTCGTTTCGCGCGGGGCAATCTCCGGGCACACGCGGATGGTCTGGCCCACGCTCAACAAGTTGGCGTTGTTCTTGAGCTTGGAGTTGAGCCGGATCAGGTCCTTGCGGCGCACGCCGTAGCGCCCGGCGATCTCGCCGAGGTGCTCGCCGGGGAGGACCTCGTGCTCGTGCACCGGGGTGCGGTAGCCGCAGGTCTTGCTCGCCTTGGCCCGCCGGGTGTCGGCGCAGATCAACAGCTCCTGGCCCACGCGCAGGGAGTTGGGGTCCTTCTTGAGCTTGGGGTTGCGCGACAGGATGCGATCGACGGAGACGTCGTACTTGTTGGCGATGCCGCTGAGGGTGTCGCCCTTGCCGACCTCGTGGACCGAGATGGTCTTGCTGCCGCCGCAGCTCTTGCCCGAGCCGCTCGACTTCTTCTTGGATGAGCTGGATGAGCTGGATGAGCTCGACGAGCTCTTGGCCTCGCCGGGCAGGCAGACCTTGATGGTCTGACCGACGCGGATCTTGTTGGGGTCGAGCGTGGGGTTGGCGCGCTCGATGGAGCGTTGGGTGACGCCGTGCTCGACGGCGATGCCGCTGAGCGTCTGTCCCGACTTCACCTCGTGCTCGACCAGCTTGCCCCCGTCGGGGCAGCCGCCGGCGGTGGCGAATTCGGGCGCGGCGAGGGCGAAGCCGAGGCCCACGGCGAAGCCGAGAATCAGTCCAAAGCGGAGCTGCACGATCGCAGGATTCGCACGAGCGGGGGGCGAGCGCAAGCGCTCTGAACCGCCGAATTGGTGAGCCCAGGCCCCATTTGCGCGATTTTTTCCGCAATCGGGGCGCCGGTGAATAGCCCCGCGAGCTCGCGCGTATCAACCCTTCGGGTTTCCAGCTGGAGTGAAGCTGGCGCCGCCTGGAGCCCACTCCAGGACCTGTTTGTCTTCGCAGGTTGCGCCGAACCAGTCGGGTGGGGGATCTTGGGGTGATGGCCGGCGACGGGGGGCACGGATGAACGCTTCGGCAGTCGTCGGAGCGATGCTCGGCCCGGCCGGGCTCGCCGTGCTCGGCGTCGACGCGCTGGCGCTGGCCGTCGCCCTGATCGCGTGGTTGCGCGGGCGCGAGCACTACGATCGCTTCTACACGACGACCAGACCGCTGCGCGCGCTGGTGGCCGAGCTGTCCAAGGACGCGCCCTTGCGCCGGCGCCTCGAGAACGGTCGGCCCCTCGATCTCGACGAGCTCGAGCGAGCCCTCGACGGCACCCCCGTGGCGGCGCGCTACGTGGCGAGCTTCGCGGCCTTCGTCGAGGGCATCGAGCTGCTCGAGCGCCTGGCCAGCCTCGTCCCGCGGGTTGGGCTGCTCGTGGGCTTGATCGCCTTCGTGCTCGGGAGCTCGTCGGCCGCTGGCGTTCCGACCGGGCCCCTGGCCGCAGGGGCGGCCGCGTGGGCGTGGGGCGTCGTCGGCGGCCTGCTGCTGGGGGTCATCGCGCAGCGCTGCCGCAAGCTCGAGTCCCGCGGCATCGGCCTCGCCACGCGGGCGGTCCGCGAGGGGCTCTCGGCCAACGAGGACCTGCAGGAGACGGTCACCGGTGAGGGGATGATCGCGGGCTTGCTCGAGGAGGGCCTGCTCGAGCGGGCCAACGAGAACAAGCAACGGGACCGCAGTAAGGGCGGCCCCAGGCGGTTGAGCCTGAGCAAGCTCGGCAAGGGCCGCCGCGGCGTCGCGGATCCTTCGACCTGAGCGCAGGTCAGGCGGGCTGCGAAGGCTGAGTCGTGGACGTGGGGCAGGGAGGGCGTGGCGTCGTCCACGACGGATAGAAAAGTCAGAGACTGTGAATTCATTCACAGTCTCTGAGCGGCGGCGCTGGGCTGGGGCTCGAGGGGCAGGGACAGGCGGAAGGTCGTGCCGGCCCCGAGCTCGCTGGTGACCTCGAGCTTGCCGCCGTGCTCGACGGCGATGCCGTGGCTCACGGCCAGCCCGAGGCCGGTCCCGCGGTCGCGGCTCTTGGTCGTGAAGAAGGGGTCGAAGATGTGGGCCTGGACCTCGGGGGGCATGCCCGGGCCGTGGTCCTCGACCTCGAAGCGGAGCCAGCGTTGCTCGGCCCGCTCGCGCACGAGCACGCGCAGGTCGATGCGTCGGCGCAGGCCGTTGTCGGCGTCGAGGGTCTTTGCCGGGAGCTCGCCGAGGGCGTCGCGGGCGTTGGTCAGCAGGTTGACCAGGATCTGGCGGATCTGTTGCGGGCGGCAGTAGACCTCGGGCAGGTCCGAGGGCAGGTCGGACATCACCTGCATGCCGCTCTTGCGCATGATCGCGTGGACCAGGGACAGGGTCGAGGCGACGATCGCCTTGGGCGCGGCCCACTCGCGCTCGGCCTCGGAGTCGCGCCGGGCGAAGGTCAGCATGTCGCGGATGATCTGCGAGACCCGCTCCGTCTCGGCGCCGATCTCCCTGGCGAAGTCGAGCACCATGGGGTCGAGCTGCGGGCGCGTGGCGATGAGCTCGGCGTAGTTCATGATCCCCTGGATGGGGTTGTTGATCTCGTGGGCGACGCCGCTGGCGAGGGTGCCGATCGACTCGAGGCGCTGCTGCTGGCGGACCTGGGCCTCGAGGGCCTTGCGCCGGCTGACGTCGGTGGCGATGGCGAGCAGGCGCTTGCCCTGGGCGTCGACGGGGGCGACCCGGGCGACGTAGCTGCGCCGGGTCTCGAGGCCGGGGCGCAGGCGGATCTGGCTGTCCTCTTCGAACAGCTCCGAGCTGCCGAGGATGCTCAGGTCGAGGGTCAGCTCGAGCTCCTGGGTGCGCCCGCTGGCGACCACCTTGGCGAGCAGCTCCCGCCAGCGCGCGCGGTCCTCGGGCTTGGGGATGACCCGCTCGAAGGGCTCGCCGTCGAGGGCCCGGTCGACGGCCACGCCGATGAGGTGGTTGATGAACTCGACCCTGCCCTCGGTGTCGAGGACGACGATGCTGTCGGGGGCGCCGTTGACCAGGGAGCGCCAGCGGACCTCGCTGTGCTCGAGGGCGCGGTAGAGGCGGGCGTTGTCGAGGGCGCTGGCGGCCTGGTTGGCGATGAACTCGAGCACGGCCAGGCGCTCGCGGGTGAACGCGTGGGAGCTCATGCAGCTCTCGAGCACGAGCGCGCCGACCCGCCGGCGGCGCTTGACGATGGGCATGCACAGCAGCGAGCGCACGCCCTGGTCGCGGACGTGGGGATCGGCGCCGAAGCGGGGGTCGGCCTCGAGGTCGTCGACGACCACGACGGAGCCCGAGCGCAGCACGTAGTGGACGGCGCTCATCGGCAGCCGGTCCTGGGCGCGGTCGAGGGGCAGGTCGCAGGCGCGGGTGCCCTGGGCGTCGCTCTCGGCGACCAGGCGCACGGCCCCGCGCTGCTCGAGCAAGAGCGCGCCCCGCTCGGCGCCGGCGTTGGTCACCGCGCTGTCGAGCACCCGGGAGATGACCTGCTCGAGGCCGAGCTCCTCGTTGATCTGCCGGGTGATCTCGAACACCGAGCGCAGCTCGAGGTTGGGCACGGGGAGCTCGAGGGCGCCGGAGCTCGAGCCGAGCACCATGGCCGGGACGCCCGGGGGGATGGGGGAGTTGCCGCTCGACGCGGCGCTCGGGATGGCGAGCTTGGAGCTGCTGCCGGTGTCGGGGTCGCTCTCGAGCAGCAGCCGCCCGAGCTCGCTGGCCTCGGCCCCGGCGGCGGCCCGGGCCTGCTCGAGGCGCACGACGACGGCGTGGCCGCCCCAGCGCTTGAACGCGCGCAGGGCCAGGTCGCGGGCCCCGTGGGCGACCTCGAGGCGATCCTCGCGGACGCCGAGGTCGGCCATGCGCATGCTGGCGAGGCCCTCGAGCAGGAGGTTGGACTGGGCGCTGGCGAGGCTGCGGACCCGGCTGTAGGCGGCGAAGGCATCGCCCACGCGGCCGTGGCCCCGGTGCTGCTCGGCGAGGCTGAGCTCGAGCATGGGCTCGAAGTTCTCGGGGCAGCCGCTCGCCCACGAGCGCAGCAAGTTGGGGTAGCGGCTCAGGCGAGAGCGCAGCGCGCGGGCCGTGGGCGCGTGGGGGTCGGCCTCGAGCTCGGCGACGTCGGCGATCGCGGCCCACATCGCGATCCGGGCGCTCTGCCACGAGCCGAACAGGTCGCGCGCGTAGCTCTCGGCGATGGTCTGGAACTCGGCGTGGGCCTTGCGGGGGTCGCCGATGAGGATGTGCGCGACCATGCGGCAGGCCACGGAGGTCGCCATGAACACCGGGCTGGCGTGGATGCGGGCGCCCTGCTCGTGGCTGATCAGCATCTCGAAGCTCTGGACCTCGCCGGCGAGCAGGCCCGCGAGGCGCAGGGTCTTGGCGCTGCCCAGGGCCATCTCCGCCGTGCCCCACTGGTTGACCTCGCGCTGCCACCGGCGCCCGAGCTCGAGCAGGTGGCTGAGGGGCACGCCGGTCTCGAACAGCTGGGCGACGCCCATGACGATGGCGTAGCCGCCGAGCTGGCGCTCGCCGATCTCGGCCAGATCGGTGATCAGGCGGTCGAGGTCGGCCCCGGCGTCGCGCCACGCTCGGCTCGCGGGCCACACGAACAGGCGCGCCGCGGCCTCGACCCGCGGCCGCGCGGGGGCCAGGGCGGGGCGCGAGCACAGGGCCATGGCGTGGTCGCACAGCTGCGCCGCGGCCTCGGGCCGGCGCAGGCCCGCGTTGACGGCGATGGCCAGCTGCGACAGGGCCACGGCCGCGCTCTCGTCCACGCCCCCGCGGGCGGCGACGCGGACGTGCAGCGAGGCGAGGACCACGAACAGGGGCTTGTCGACGAGGTAGGCCGGGGCCTTGAGGGCGTCGACGATGGCGCTGATCGCCCGGCGCTTGGGGTCGTCGAGGGCGGGCATGGCCAGCCACTGCTCGCGGGTGATGGCGCGGCAGCGGATCCACCCGCGCGCGGCCTCGAGGCCGATGCGGGCCCGGCTGATGGTCCGGGGCAGGCGCACGCCGAAGCGGCGCAGGGCCTCGCGGCCGTAGGCGATGGCCTCGGCCGTGCGCTGCAGCATGGTCAGGGCGCGGAGCCGCCGGGCGACCACGGCGGCGTACTGGGCGGGCTCGAGGGGCCAGCGCTCGAGCACGGCGAACACCGTCTGGGCGCCCTCGGAGTCCCCGCTCAGGGCCCGGGTCTGCGCCTCGCCGAGCACGGCCTGGAACACCTCGGGGGTCGGCGCGCGCCCAGCATCGGCGGCGTCGAGGTCGGCCCCGAGGCGCTTGCGCGCGGCGATGAAGTAGCGCCGGGCGACGCTCCAGTTGGCGTTGCTCAGGGCGCGGTTGGCCGCCTCGAGGAACACGGTCACCTGGCTGCGCCGCTCCGCCTGGGTCAGGCCCTCGCCGGATACCAGGCTGCCCGCGCCAGTGGTCGCGCTGAGTCCGGCGCTCGCGTCGAGGTGCTCGGCGACCTCGAACAGGCGCTCGCCCAGGCCGCGGCCGTTGCCGTCCCCGAGCGAGGCGATCAGCGCCCGGCCGATGTCCCCGTGCAGCTCCCGGCGGGCGTGCTCCGGGGCGAGGTCCCGGGCGACCCGCATCAGCTCGGCGTGGGCGAAGCAGTAGCCCTCCGGGGTGGGGTCGAGGATGCCGTCGCTCTGCAGGCGCTCGAGGCCCCGCCACTGGGCGTCCTCGTCGAGCCGGGAGATCGCCCCGAGCAGCTCGATGTCGACGCGGTGGCCGAGCAGCGCCGCCTCGGACACCAGGGCCCGGGCCGTGTCCGGGAGGCTGCGCAGGCGCAGGGTCAGCAGGCCGACCACGTCCTCGGGCAGGCTCGCCTCGCTCGCGCTCGACAGCGCGTCGAGGTCCCAGGTCCAGCCCCCGGGGCCCGGGACGAGCAGGCGCTGGGAGAACAGGTGCGACAGGAGCTCGCGGATCAGCAGGGGGTTGTTGCCGGTGCGCCGGGTGACGAGCTCGGCGAGGGCCGCGAGGGCGTCCTCGGACGCGCCGTGGCCGAGGGTGTCGCGCAGCAGGGTGCGCAGCTCGGTGCCGTCGAGGGCGTCGAGGCGCAGGCGCAAGGTGGCCTTGGCCGTGGTCACCCGCAGCACCTCGTGGGTGTCGGGGCCCTGTCTCGCCGGCGGGCGCCGGGTCAGCAGGATCATCGAGGGCGCGCCCTCGTCGAGGGCGAGGGTGCTCAGCAGCGCCAAGCTGGCGGGGTCGGCCCACTGCAGGTCCTCGATGGCCAGGACCAGGGGGCAGCCCTCGGCGAGCACGGAGAGCAGGCGGCGAAAGGCGAGGTGGAGGCGGTTTTGGGTCTCGGCGGCGGGCAGGGGCGGGAGCGGCTCGAAGCGCTCGAGGATCAGCTCGAGGGAGGGCAGGAGCTCGCGCAGCGCCCCGGCGATGGGACCCAGGCCCTGGCGGATGCGGGCCTGCCAGCCGCGCAGGGCGTGCTCGTCCTCGGTGAACAGCTGCTGCAGCAGGCCCTCGAAGGCCTGGCTGAGCGCGCTGTACAGGGCCAGGGACTCGCGCTGTTCGAAGGCTCCGCGGGCCAGGTAGCCGCCGCGAGCGAGCAGCGGCCCCTCGAGGGCGTTGACCAGGGCCGACTTGCCCATGCCGGCGTCGCCCTCGAGCAGGACCACGCTGCGCTCCCTCAGCGCGCCCGCGTCGACGGCCAGGTCGGCGATGCGCCGCTCGAGCAGGGCGAGGGTGGCCTCGCGCCCGTAGAGGGTGCGGGGGAATTGCAGGGTCGCCGGGTAGTCGTGGCGGGCGAGCACGAAGGGCCGCTCGGGCTCGCCTGCGTCGACCGCCGCGCGCAGCTCGTCGAGGTCGGCGAGCAGGCCCCGGGCCGACTGGTAGCGGCGCTCGGGGGCCTTCTCGAGCAGCTTGGCGACCATGGTCTCGAGGCGCTCGGGCAGCCCGGCTCTGTGGTGGCGCAGGGGCGTGGGGCTGCGCGCGAGGTGGGCGTGGACGAGCTCGATGGGCGCGGCGGCCTCGAAGGGCAGGCGCCCGGTGAGCAGCTCGTAGAAGCTGACCCCGAGGGAGTAGAGGTCGCTGCGAAAGTCGACCTCGCGGGCTGTTCTGCCGGTCTGCTCGGGGGAGATGTAGGGCAGCGTGCCGGCGAACACCTCGGGCTCGTGGAGGCGGCGGTGCTCCGCTTCGATCAAGGCCGAGAAGCCAAACTCGGCCAGGTAGACCGCGCCCGTGTTGCGGTCGAGGAGCATCTTGCTCGGCTGCAGGGCGCGGTGGATGACCCCGCGCTCGTGGACCTCGGCGAGCACCCGGACCAGGCGCGAGGCGATGTCCAGGAAGTGCTGCAGGCCCAGGGCCTGGCCGTGGGAGTGCGTGCGCAGGTCCGTGCCCTCGACCTGATCCAGGAGCAGGACCAGGCGATCGCCGACGCGCTCGAGGGCCAGGGGGCGGACCACGCCCTCGACGTCGAGCTCGGCCAGCACGCGGAACTCGCGGCGGGCCTGGGCCTCCACGCCCTCGACGAGGGCCGGGAACACCCGGGCGAGCACGCGTCGACCGTCGTCGTTGCGCTCCAGCTCGTAGACCCGCTCGCTGGCCGAGCTGCGCACGAGGCCGCGGGTCGTATAGCCTAAGAGGGCGAGGGACACCTGGGTCGAGTATAGGGCCTCGGGCCGGTGGAAACTGGCTCGAGGCGCCCGCCGATTGGGGTGCAGGGCGGCTCCGCCCGTCAATGCGGGGTAGAGGTGCGGGCAGATGCGTGGCCCCGCGCACTCGCGCCCTTGCGCGGCCTCGAGATCGCGTTGTTCGAGTCATCGAGGGTCGGGTCGAACTCGGCCGCAAGTTCGCGACGGCGCGCGCTTGACCCTCGCTGACGCTCCTCCATCATGGCCGCCATGACCACGACGGGCTTTCCCCAGGGCAAGGTGTACGAGTCGGCCGAGGCCGCGCTCTTCGACCTCGAGGATGGGGCCCAGATCGCCGTCGGTGGCTTCGGCCTGGTCGGCAACCCGGAGGCGCTGATTACGGCCATCGCCGCCCGCGGAAGCAAGGGCCTGACGATCATGTCGAACAACTGCGGCAACCAGGGCCGCGGACTCGCGGTCTTGCTCAAGCAGCGCCAGGTCGCGCGGGTGGTGTGCAGCTTCGTCGGCGGCAACCCGGACCTCGAGGCGCAGATGCTCGCCGGCGAGGTCGAGGTTCAGCTCAACCCCCAGGGCACGCTGGCGGAGCGCTTGCGCGCTGGCGGGGCGGGCGTCGCGGCCTTCTTCACGCCGACGGGCGCCGGGACCGTCGTCGCCGAGGGCAAGGAGGTCCGCGACTTCGAGGGGCGACCGCACGTGCTCGAGACGGCTCTGCGGCCGGACTTCGCCATCGTCCGAGCCGCCGTCGGCGACGCCTTCGGCAACCTGCGTTTTTACAAGACCGCCCGCAATTTCAACCCCTTGGCGGCCATGGCCGGGCGCGTCACGGTGGCCGAGGTCGACGAGCTGGTCGAGGTCGGCACCCTCGACCCCGACGACATTCACCTGCCCGGGGTGTTCGTGCAACGCGTCGTCCATGTGCCGGAGCACGTGAACTTCATCGAGTATCGGACGACCACGGCCTAGGGCTGGGACGGGCGGGCGCAGGCTCACGGTTGAAGAATTGAGGCGCGCCGCGAATGGGCCTATGGTCCGACCATGACCTCGATGATGCGCAGCGCGACCCTGCTCGGCCTCGTTGGCCTGAGCGCCTGGTTGGTGGCCGCCCCCGCGGACGCGGAGGTCGAGGTCGTCGACGTGAACGAGGCGAGCCAGACCCCCGCGGGCACGGGCAACCTCGACGAGAGCACCTGCTCGTTCCGAGGCACGCGACTCGCGGGCAAGGTCAAGGTCGTCGACAGCTTCCCCGACGTGCGCGTCAAGGCGGTGTCGAGCTTCCCCGACATCAAGGTCAAGGAAGTCGACGCCTTCGCCGACGACTGCGGCGAGTGGCAGTTCGTGGACAGCTTCCCCGACTTCACCATCCAGTACGTGGACAGCTTCCCGGACTTCGAGATCGCCTGGGTCGAGAGCTTCCCCGGCATTCCTTGAGGCTGCGCGTCCCCGGTCGATCCGGTCGTTCGTCGACGCGGTGACGGCATCGTCGTCGCCGGGCGATCCCCCGTGTCGTCGCGCGGTCCTTTGTCGCGGCCGGCATCGGTGCAGGCCAGAGCTGAGACAGTCCGGGCTCGATCGGCCAGCGTTGTAAGCGAAATGCGCATGGTTGAGCTCCTGACGGGGCCTGCGCGGGCTCCACACCATGGCGGCCCGTGCGCCTGCGCGCATCACGGCGTTGCGAAGACGGGCCGCGGTTGGCCTCAGACGGGCAATAACGTCGTTATCGAGGCTGTTTCGGGTGGTCGAAGGGGTGGCGTCGCACGGTGTGGTCGATCGCGGGCCAACGAGCCCGGGGTCGCAGGAAGGCCAAACGATGGAATCTCGAACCGACCTCAACCAACTGGTGATCTTTGCCAAAGTCGTCGAGGCCCGGAGCTTCACGGGTGCGGGCCGAATCTTGGGGCTGCCCAAGTCCACGGTGAGCCGCAAGGTCGCCCAGCTCGAAGAGCGCCTCGGCGTGCAGCTGCTCCAGCGCACGACTCGGCGGATCTCGCTGACCGACGTGGGCGCGGCGTTTTACGAGCGCTGCGCTCGGATCGCCACGGAGATCGCCGAGGCCGAAGAGGCCGTGCTGCACGTCAACGAAGGCCCCCGCGGGGTGCTGCGGGTGCACGCCGATCCCGAGCTCGGCGTCGGGCTGCGCGCGGCCGTGTGCGAGTTCTTGGTGGTCCACGATCAAGTCGACATCGAGCTCGAGTTCAGCGCGGGCGTGGGCGACCTGATCGAAGAGGGCTTTGACGTCTCGCTTCGCCTCGAGGCCCCCGAGGAGCCCGCAGCCCGCGGCCTGGTCACGCGCCGCGTCCACGGCCTCGCGCGGGTGCTCGTGGCGAGCCCCGACTACTACGCCCGCCACGGCACGCCGCAGGCGCCCGAGCAGCTCGAGGATCACGCGATCGTCATCCACGGCAACCCTCGCGGTCGCAGCAGCCTCCAGCTGTGCAACGTCGAGGGCGAGGTCGTGGTCGTGCAGCGGCGGCCCCGGCTGGTCGCCAACGACCCGGCGACGATGCGCGAGGCGCTGCTCGGCGGCGTGGGCATCGGGCTGATCCCCGCGTTCGAGTGCGTGCACCTGCTGCGCAACGGGGAGCTGCGCACCTGCCTCGACGAGTGGACCCGCTTCGACGAGTCCGTGCACGTGGCCTACCCGACGGCCCGGCACCTCTCGGGCAAGGTCCAGACCTTCCTCGACTTCGTCAGCGAGCGCTTCGAGTTCCAGCCCTTCGTGGCCAAGACCGAGCCGAGCAAGCTGGCGGCCGTGGGCGCGACGGGGCCCTCGCTGACGCTCTGAGCGAGCCGGTCCTAGCCCGTCTCTTCGAGGCCGGTGTCTGTGTCCGTGTCTGCCTCGGCAGGCGCGGGCGCGCTGTATTCGGGGCACGAGCTTTGCGTGGGCTCTTCGGCGACGCAGCCGTGGTGGTCCCCGGCGCAGGGCGAGCAGTAGGGGCGCTCCGCGTCCTGCTCGGCGCACCAGGCGTTGGTGTCGACGGCCTTGTGCAGGCAGTGGTCCGGGTTGGGCAGGACGCAGCTCGGGCCGAGCAGGCCCGCGCCGAGGCCGAGGGCAAAGCACGCGAGGGTGAGGTGGCCGCGGCTCAAAACGCCAACCCTCCGGCGGTCCACTCGAGCTGCGCGCGCTGGTTCTCGCGGTGGCGACGGCGGCCCTGGTGGGCGGCGGCCAGCATCAGCGCCGCGGTCACGGTCACGGCCGCGCTCACGGTCACGGTGATGATCCCCGACGAGCGGGTGCTGGTGACGTAGGCGGGCAGGGCCTCGAGGGGTCGGTCGTCGCGGACGATCAAGGCCGCCCCCGCGCCCACGCCCCCAAGGGCGACGAGGCCGAGGGTGATGCCGGCGATGGTCTTGCGCCGACACGAAGGCGCCGCGCAGCCGAGCGCGTCGAACTCGATCGGTGTCGGCGGAGGGGGGGAGTCCGCGCGGCAGTCGAGGGTCTTCCTGGTCGGTCGCGGCGGAGGCTCGACGCCTTCGATGTTGATGGGGCCGTGGGTGTAGTCTGGGCCCAGGGGCGGGGGCTCGAAGGCCACGATCTCGACGGGCCCGCCCCCGTAGTCCGGGGCCAAGGGCGGCTCGACCGTCGCGGCGGCTTCGGGCGGACCTGCGAGGGCGCAGGTGAACGCGAGCGCGAAGGGAGCGAGCACGGCCCCTCCCTTAGCACACTGCCTGGGCGCAGTCTCAGCGCTGGCCGACGATCACGGGCGCGTCCGCTTTGGCCTCGGCCTCGAGGGCCTCGCGCTTGGCCTCGTAGTCCGCCGCGGGCCCCTTCTCGCGCTCGTACTCGGCGAGCACGGCCGACTTGGCGACGTTGGCGACGGGCCGCAGCATCAGGCGCACGGCGGCGCGCGCAGGCGGCACGTCGCGGATCATCTTGGCCAGGGTCGGTCCGTAGGCGTAGTACATGCGCACCATGTCGTGGGCGATGGGCTGGCCGACCATGTACTCGTCCCGGAACCAGCGCAGCGCGCGGAGCTCCTCGACCCAGCCCGCGCCCCAGGCCGCGGTCGCGATGAAGCAGGCGCCGTCGATGGTCTGGAAGGGCTGGGTGGGCGTGGTCGCGTCGGCGAAGGCCAGGGGCGACTCGTTGGTGCAGGTGTCCTCGTAGGCGACGCCGACGGTGTAGGTGTAGTTGCCGAACAGCTGGTCGATGGGGATCGAGACCGTGTCGCCGGGCTTGGCGTCGACGCAGTCGACCTCCATGTCGCTCTGGCACACCGAGGGGATGCCGGTGGCCTCGGTCGCCGAGGCGGTCTGGAGGTCGTCGGTCTCCGGGGTCTGCCAGTAGGCCCGGAGGCGCGAGACCTCGGAGCCCTCGGGGAGCTCGGGGATGCGGAAGGTCGCGTAGATCTCGTTGTAGGCCGTGGCCTCGAGCTGGAAGGCCTCGACGGGGGGCAGCTCGACGTCGCCGCAGGCCCCACCGCCGCCACCGCCGCCGCCGCCCTCACCCCAGCCGTGGGTGTAGACGCCAAAGCGCGCGGAGTCGTTGAACTTGGAGTGGACCTGGAGGCGGTCCGAGCCGCTGCCGCCCTCCGTCGAGATGGTGTTGTCGGGCGCGTGGATGGTGCCCGTGGCCCCGTCCCAGTCGGCGTAGCCGCCGTACTCGGTGACCGAGGTGTAGCCGGGCTCGGCGGGGTCGAACTCGACGCGGTAGACGACCGCGGGCTGGCCAAAGTACTCGCGCCCATAGGCCGGCAGCTTGGGGTCGACCCAGTGATCGTCCTCGCGGTTGAAGGACCAGTCGGCGTTCTGGTCGTTCTCGAGGGAGACCTCGATCCACGCGACCAGCGGCCCCTCGGGCACGTCGCCCCGGCGGATGCGGCGGGCGACCATGTACGGCCCGGCCTCGGGCGTGGCCCCGGTCACGGCGTCGAGGTCGTTGAGGTCGGCGTAGCCCGGCGGGTCCTCGCCGTCGTCGTCGTCGAAGGAGGTCAGGTCGTTGCGCGGGGGGTAGACCGAGGTCTCGCCCGGGTCGATCTCGCCCTTGTCGGACTGGAAGGTCGCCGGCGAGGGGCAGGTCATCGTGTCGACGATGGCGTCGTCCTCGGTGGGCGTGAGCGGCCGGCAAAAGTAGGTCTCCGGCGAGCTCGAAATCTCGTGGAAGCCGAGGGAGCTGTGGTTGGTCTTGTTGGGGTCGTGGAAGATGATCTTCGGGTAGGTGACCCCGCGGCGGTGGGCCCAGATCGGGAGCACGCTCTCGCGGGCGCCGTAGGGGGCGCGCCAGCTCGACAGGAACTCGACCCAGCCCGGGCGGTTGCCGATGCCCAGCTTGCCCGTGGCCTGGGTGACGAACACGTCCTCGAGGTGGTTGCCGTCGACGTCTTCGATCCACACGGCGATCTGGGTGTTCTCGACGGGGCTGAAGTGGAACTCGAGCAGGGCCTCGTCGTCCGCCGGATCACCCGTGGGCTCGCCTTCGCCCTCGCCGCCCTCTTCGTCGCCGGGCGCGGCGTGAGCCGGAGCACCGAGGGCGAGGGCCGAGACGCCGAGCATCGCCGACAAGGTCAGGGCGCGAGCGGGTTCGAGTCGGTAAGCCATGGATGCCCCAGTATAGGGGCTCTGGGGCCGAGAGGTCGAAGACGCCGAGCTTGCTGGAGCTCGGCTCGCGACGACCTGGAACAATGCCGAGGCGCGTGGGCGCGAGGCACGGCCGGGGAGCCTGGTGCGGCGGATCACGCGGGTTCTTCGGGTCCAATCTCTATGCTGTCACGGCATGCATTCGTGGCTCCAGCGAGGGGATGGAGAGGCCGAGGCGGGGCGCTGGGCCCCGGCGCTCGTCGCCGCAGCCAGCCTCGTCGCTTGTTCGCCCGGCGCAACGACGGCCAACTCGGCGGTCGCGGCCAGCCGCGGGGTCGCGCCGCGGGACATCGGGGCCGGTCCGCCGCCGCCCAGCGAGGGCCTGCCGATGCCGGCTCTAGATCGGCCCTGGCAGCCCGCGAGCGCGGTCGCCGGCGACGTCTCGGGGCTGGCGAGCGCCGTCGCCTCGCGCGGGCGCGTCGGCCTCGCGGTCGATCCCCGCGTGTCCGAGTCGGGGCAGCTCGACGCCATGCGCCTGGCCGCGGTCGTCGGCAAGCTCGCGCCCGACACGGCCATCCACCCCATCGACGCGACGACGGGCGTGGCCCTGGGCGGGGTGCTGCTCGAGGATCCGCCCCTCGAGCCCACGGTCGACGACGCGACCGGGCGGGTGCGCTGGCAGCTGGCCGAGGCCCTGAAGGTCGACCCCCAGCACCTGCGCCGGTGGGCCGACCAGGGCGACCCGGCCGTGCTCTTGGTTGGACCCGTGGGCGTCGACGCGCCGACCTGGCGGCGCCTGGCCACGGGCCGGGTGGGGGACTGCGAGGGCCTGAGCGCCGCGATGCTCGACGGCCAGCGCGACAGCCTGGCCGAGCTCGAGCCCTTCCTCGATTACGCCGACGCCGTGCTCGCGGCGGTCTACCTCGACGAGCTCAGCCGCGCCGTGCCGGAGCTCCAGGCCGCGCTCGCCGAGTTCGAGCCCGCCGACGATCCCAAGGCGAAGATCCGCGCCGACTTCGACGACGACGCGGACTGGCGCCAGCACCAGTGCGGCCGCCAGGTCCAGACCTACCTCGCGCCCTTCGCCAGCTGCGTCGAGGCGGCGAGCACCCAGACCCCGTGGGAGCGAGCCGGGGGCGAGGCCGGGCCGAACACCGGCCTGATCGCGCCCTGCCCCATGGCGCCGCGCCTGTACCTCAACGGGGCCGCGCGCATCGGCTCGGCCGAGCCCGGCGCCTACATCGATCCGGCCTGCCACGACCGCCTCGGGCGCGACTACGTCGAGGCCCTGCGCGCGCCGGCTCGGACCGCCGCGGACCTGGCCAGCGACCACCTCGACCCGCGCTGGATGATCCTCGTCGAGCGCCTGGCCACGCTGACCGAGGTCTACGGCGCCGTCGAGGAGCTGTGCACCCCGAGCCGGCGTCGCTTTGCGAGCCGCGACGTCGAGGCCATGGCGTCGACGGTGAGCCAGCTCGGGGAGCTCTACCGCCGGACCGAGCAGCCCGCCCACGACGCGCGCTTTTTGGCCAACGACGCCCAGTTTAGGGTGCCCGGCGTGGGCGTGGTGTTTCAGCTCGCGCGCTACGACGCGGGCACGGGGAGCGCCGCGCGGGCGCTCAACGCGGGGGCCCGAGAGCTGCGCAGCCTCGGCGAGCGGGCCAGCCGCTGCGCGCCTCGGCCCGGGGCGCCGCCGGTCATGACCTTGCTGGTCGACACTGCGACGGGGGCCATGGACTTCCTCGGCTACTACTACGCCGAGGAGCTGTGGTGCGACGACCTGGGCCCGCTGCTGTGAGCGCTACAGGCCGGCCTGCTCGATCGCCACGAGGTGGTCGGTGAGCAGGGAGCGCAGCCCCTCCTCGTCGAAGTAGACCCCCATGATCATGGTGTCGAACACGTCGTGGTCGTCCTGGACCACGGCGTAGGCCCCGATGACCTCGCCCTCGTAGGTCAGCCAGCCGGCGGTCTGGCGCTCGCCCCAGTCGAGCAGGCCCTCGACCTCCTCGCTCTCGACCCCCTCGCCGAGCATGTCGAGCAAGGTGGTGTAGCTCAGGTGCATGGCCGCGTAGCTCTGGTCGGCCTGGCGCTTGGTCAGCTCGTGGGTGACCGTGCTGGTCACGTAGAGCAGGTCGGGGGCGTTGTCGGGGTGCTCGTACTCGTAGTAGAGCTCGTAGCTGCCGAACAGGTAGTTGCGGCGCTGGAGGGTCTCGCCGCCGAGGGCCAGCTCGATGTCGAGGCCGTAGCGCGCGTTGACCTCCTGGGCGGTGATCAGCAGCTCGCGGTCGCCGGGCTCCGGGTCGTCGGGCAGGCCGACGGCGTAGATGCCAAAGAGCACGAGGACGACGGCGCACAGGCTGAGGATCACCCCGACCTTCGCCTTGGACTTGGGCTTGGGCTCGGGACCGGGGCGGGGCCGATTCCCGGGGCTGGGATCGGGATTGGGTCCGGAACCGCTCGCTGCTGTCACGGGCAGGTGGACGGGCTCGCTCTCCCCTTGCATGACCCGACGATAGCGGTGACAAGGATCCCATGCGACGCTTTTGGCGAGGCCCCTCGTTTTCTCTGGCTGCGACCACGGTCTTGACCCTGAGTGCTGCGACCTTGACGGCCTGCGGAGACGACGGAGGAGCCGAGGGCGGAGCGGACGAGGTCGGCGACAGCAGCGGCGGCATCGAGACCGGGACCACCGAAGACAGCGAGAGCTCGAGCTCGGACAGCACCACCGCGGAGGAGTCCACCGGCGACCTCGAGTCGGGCTGCGAGATGACCTGCGGCGACGACTGCTGCGCGGCCGACGAGGTCTGCAACGAGCAGACCCTCGAGTGCGTGCTCGACTGCGGCGAGCAAAGCGGCGCGCTCATCGAGCCCTGCGGCGACGACGAGCCGGTGTGCTGCGGCGACGGCGAGATCTGCTACGTCGGCATGTGCATCACCCCGGGCAACGCCTGCGAGGACCTGGCCTGCGCGACCGAGACCGACTCCGACTGCCCCGCCGGGGAGGTCTGCGACCCCGACCTGGGCCAGTGCGTCCCCGACCTGGCCGACGAGTCCTGCATCTACACCCCCGAGGCCGGCGTGTTCGAGCCGGTCCCGCGCTGGTCCTGGGGCGAGCGACAGGTCCGCAGCTGCACCACCGAGGCCGACTGCCAGGTCGAAGAAATCTGCGACATGGGCACCTGCGCCGTGACCTGGCCGCACTTCCAGCCCGTCGAGTACCCCGAGTACGTCCAGGTCATGGCCTCGCCCATGGTCGCGGACCTCGACGGCGACTGCATCCCCGAGGTCGTGTTCAACAGCTTCTCGCCTGCGGAGTGGGCCGCCGACGGCGTGCTCCGGGTGCTGCGCGGGGACACGGGCGAGCCGGTGTGGACCTACGGCGACGCGGCCAACCGCTTCGACGGCACGGCCATCCCAGCCATCGGCGACCTCGACTACGACGGCGACCTCGAGATCGTCAACGTCGGCAACGACAACCGCCTGCGCATGCTCGACCACGCCGGGGCCCTGGTCTGGACCTCGGACGCGATCACCGGCAACCAGGTCTCGGGCGCGCCGGCCATCGCCAACTTCGACATCCAGGGCGACGCCGAGATCGCCTACGGCCGCGCCGTGTTCGACAGCGCCGGCAGCTTGCTGTGGGAGGGGGCGGGGGGCATCGGCACCAACAACGCCTACGCCACCCTCAGCTGCGTCGCCGACCTCGACGGGGACCTGCGCCCCGAGCTCATCGGCGGCGGCACGGCCTACACCTTCGGCGGCACCGTGGGCGTGGACTTTGCCGGCTCCGTGCTGTGGCAAAGCGGCGGCGACGGCTACTGCGGCGTGGCCGACTTCGACCTCGACGGCGCCCCGGAGGTCGTGGTCGTGCGCGGGGGCTCCATCGACGTGCTCGACGGCCTGACCGGCGCGCTCTTGGCTGGCTTCCCGATCCCCGGCGGCGGCATGGGCGGCCCGCCGAACATCGCCGACTTCGACGGCGACGGCCTGCCCGACATCGGCCTGGCCGGCGGGGCCAACTACGTCGTCGTGAGCTTCGACGGCGTCGACAGCCTCGACACCCTGGTCAAGCTGTGGGACGCCGAGACCAAGGACGTGTCCTCCAACCGCACGGGCTCCTCGGTGTTCGACTTCGACGGCGACGGCCGCTCGGAGGTCGTCTACGGCGACGAGTGGTACCTGCGCATCTACCCCGGCGTCGAGCCCGACTGCCAGACGATGCCCCCGGGCCCCGGCTGCGACCAGGACATGACCGACGACGAGATCCTGTTCATCGACATCACCAGCTCGGGCACGCGCGTGGAGTACCCGGTGATCGCCGACGTCGACGGCGACTTCAAGGCCGAGATCGTCGTCTCGACCAACAACATGTTCGACCAGGGCAACATCGGCGACGCGGGCGTGGAGCTGTTCGAGGACCGCCTCGACAACTGGGTCGGCACCTTGCCGATCTGGAACCAGCACAGCTTCCACGTCACCAACGTCGACGCCAAGGGCGGCATCCCGGTGGTCGAGCCCAGCAACTGGGTCACGCCCATGGAGAACCCGGAGAACTCCTACCGGCGCAACTCCCAGGGCGGCGTGGAGAACTGCGCCCCCGACCTGGTGCCCCAGGACCTCACCACCGTGGGCGTGTGCGGGGCCGACGTGACCTTCGAGGCGCGGGTCTGCAACCAGGGCTGCCTGGGCGTGGGTCCGGGGGTCGAGGTGAGCTTCACCGAGGCCGAGGCCGGCTTGCTCGGCACGGTCCAGACCGACACGGCGATCCCCGCTGGCGGGTGCGTGAAGGTCGAGCTGACGATCCCCGCGCCGGGGCCGGGGCCCTACCTGGTCACGGTCAGCGTCGACGACGACGGCATGGGCCAGGGCGCGCTCAACGAGTGCATCGAGGACAACAACAGCGAAGGACCCGTCGAGCTGTGCCCCAACATCGGCTGAGCCGACTCGGGGCGGCCTGAGCAGCTGCGCCGTTCGGGGGCCCGGCCCTGCGTCGAGTTGCCGCAGCGGCGGGTTGTCGCAGCGTCGGCATGTCGCAGCGTCACCGTGCTAGGAGCCTCGCGTCCGACGAGCCTCCGAGCGCGTATGTCCTCTTTCTCACGAATTCTCCCCATCACCCTGATCCTGCTCCCGAACCTGGTCACCAGCTGCCTGTCCCCCTCCGAGGAGGAGCACGCGGCGGAAGACTTCAGCCTGCGTTTCGCCGCGAGCGTCGACGGCCAGCCGCTGGCTTGCGGTGAGGTGCTGACCGGCTTTGGCCCCGAGGGCGCGAGCACGGTCGCGCCGGCGGACCTGCGCTTTTACGTCAGCGACCTCCAGTTTTGGGACGCGGACGGCGAGCCCATCGAGCGGGCGCTCGACCGCAACGACTTCCAGTACGCCAGCGAGGCCGGCGAGGTCGCGCTCATCGACCTGACCGGCGGCGAGGACGGAGCCTGCGCGGGCGGGGCGATCGGCTTCGCCGAGGGCACGAGCCGGACCAACGCGGTCATCACGGGCCAGACCGCGCTCGACCGCGTCGCGCGGGTCAGCTTCGACGTGGGCGTGCCCCAGGCGCTGATGCGCGAGGTCATCCTGGGCGGGACCGCCGAGGCGGCGCCCTCTCCCCTCAACGAGATGTACTGGTCGTGGGCGAGCGGCTACCGCCACCTCGTGTTCAACTTCGCGGTCGAGACGGGCGCCGACGCGTCGGGCGAGGGCTACGTGCACATCGGCAGCCGCGACTGTTCGGTCGAGGGCGGCCTGGCCCTCGAGGACCAGGAGGCCTGCGGCTTCATCAACACGCCCAGGGTCGAGCTGGACTTCGATCTGCGGGCTGACACCGTCACCCTCGACGTCGGGGCGCTGCTCGGGCAGCTCGACTTCGTGTCGCCGGTCCGCGACCCCGAGACCCACGAGGTCATCGGCGAGGGGCCGGGGGTCGAGTGCCACTCCTCGCCGATGCAGGCCGACTGCGCCCAGCTGTTCGCCAACCTCGGCCTCGACCCGGCGAGCGGTGAGGCGAGCGCGGCGACGAACCTCGCGTTCACGGCGGAGCCCTGAGCATGGCCGCGGCGCGACGACTGGCCTGGCTCAGCCTCGGGGTGTTCTCGGCGTGCGCCGAGCCCGAGCCCGAGGCGGACCGGGAGCGGGAGCTCCGGGCCCTGCTCGAGCTCCCCGAGCACTTCGAGCTCCCCGCCATCCCCGAGTCCAACCCGCTCACGGCCGAGAAGATCGCCCTGGGCCGGCGGCTCTTCTACGACCGCGATCTGTCGGGCAACGGGACCCAGTCCTGCGCCGATTGCCACCTCCAGGAGCTGGCCTTCAGCGACGGGCTCGAGACGCCGACGGGGTCGACCGGGACGGTCCTGGCCCGCAACAGCCAGGGCCTGGCCAACGTCGCCTACAACGCGAGCCTGACCTGGGCCAGCGACGGG
>NZ_ABCS01000096.1 GCF_000170895.1 Plesiocystis pacifica SIR-1
CCCGCATCGCGCTCCGGGCCCTCCACGACCACCACTCCCCCCACGTGATCCTCGTCCACGACGACGAGCCGACCCCGACAGCCTCGAGCGAGTCGCTCTCGGGCGAGGCGCTGGCGCGCACGCGCGGCCAGGGCCTCGCCGACACCCTCTCGGGCATGTCGGGGGTCGCGATCCTGCGCGGCAGCGCCGGCGGCATGGGCAAGCCGATCATCCGCGGGCAGTTCGGCCGGCGGAACATGATCGTCGTCGACGGGGTGCGCCACGAGGGCCAAGAGTGGGGCCTCGACCACGCCCCCGAGGTCGACCCCTACGCGGCCGGGCGGATCACCGTGATCAAGGGGGCCGGGACCACGCGCTTTGGCCCCGAGGCGATCGGCGGCGTGGTCCTGCTCGAGCCCGTGCCGCTGCCGCGCCAGCCCGCGGTCACGGGCGAGGCCAGCACCGTCGGCGTGTCCAACCCCTTCGGCGGCGGCGGGGCCCTGCGCGTCGACTACGCCCCGGCCTGGAAGGGTTGGGGCCGCGGCCTGGCCGTCCGCGCCGACGCCAACTTCGCCCGCCATCAGGCCGCCCGGACCCCCGACTACCCCCTCGACAACACCGGCGCGCTGACCTGGAACGCCGGCGCGCGCGTGGGCTACCTGCGCCCCAAGGTCGACGTCGAGCTCGGCTATCGGGTCATGCGAAACCGCCTGGGCATCTGCTCGTGCCTGCGCGTGGCCTCCCCCGAGGAGTTCGAGATCGTCATCAACCAGCAGCGCCCCGTCGACGTCGACGCCTACCAGGCCGACTTCGAGATCGAGCGCCCCTACCAGGAGCTGTGGCACCACCTCGCCCTCGCCCGGCTGCGCGCCGAGCTGGGCGCGGCCGGAGAGCTCCACGCGATCTACGGCTACCAGTTCGACGACCGCAAGGAGTTCGACACCGTCCGCTCCAGCGTCACCGGCCCCCAGCTCGAGTTCGGCCTCGCCACCCACTCCCTCGACCTGCGCTTCGAGCACGCGGCCAAGCCCCTCGGCGCCGAGCAAGCGTGGAGCCTGGTCGGGACCCTCGGCGCGAGCGGGAGCTGGCAGGTCAACGACTTCACCTCCGCGAACACCCTCATCCCCGACTACGAGCAGTGGAACTGGGCCGTCTACGACATCGAGCGCTTCGTCCACGAGCGCGTCGAGTTCGAGGTCGGGGCGCGCTACGAGGGCCTGCACCGGAGCGCCTCCCTGTCCGAGCGCGACTGGCTCGGTCAAAACGCCACCGGCCGCCTCGACGCGGACCGCTGCGAGCGCGTCGGCGACGGGGGCCGCTGCGTCCACGACTTCCACACGCCCTCGGCGACCCTCGGCGTCCTCGCCCGGCCCCTCGCCAAGGTCCCCGAGCTGAGCTGGCGGACCCAGCTCGACTCGTCCGCGCGCATCCCCGCCATCGACGAGCAGTTCATGAACGGGGCCGCGCCCTCCTTCCCGCTGCTCGGCTTCGGCGACGCCAACATCGGCATCGAGCGCAGCTGGGGCGGCGAGTCGGGGCTGCGCTACGAGGGCGACTGGCTGGTGGTCGAGGCCGCGGGCCACGGCCACTACATCGACAACTACATCTACTTCGTGCCGGTGCCCCAGGAGGGCCAGTGCTACCCGCTGACCTGCACGACCCGCGGGCCCTTCCCGGTGTTCTCGTTCACGCCCACGGACGCCCTGTTCGGCGGCGGCGAGGTGCTCGTCGATCTGCACGCCCCGCGCCTGCCCCTGGGCCTGTCGGCCAGCGCCTCGTGGGTCCGCGGCTACGGCCTCGAGCCCCGCGAGCACCTCGCCTTCGTCCCCGGCGATCGCTACACCGCCGCGGGGCGGTGGTTTTGGCCCGACAGCAAGGTCTCGGCCCACGGCTACCTCGAGGTCAACGGCACCCTGGTGCTCCGCCAGGCCCGGGCCGCCGCCGAGCTCGACTTCGCCCCGCCGCCCCCGACCTACGTCCTGCTCGGCGCCGCCGCGGGCGTGGAGTTCAACACCCCGAACCTGCTCTACCGCCTGAGCCTCGCCGGCAACAACCTGCTCAACAGCCGCTACCGCGACTACAACAGCCTGCTGCGCTACTTCGCGGACGAGCCAGGGTGGTCGCTGACCCTGCGCTTCTCGGCGGCCTTCGACACGCCCTTGGGCGCTCAGGCCCCCTGAGCTCGACTCCGCCAGTCGCTGGGCGTCCGCCCGGTCCACCGCTTGAAGGCCCGCGAGAACGACGCCTGCGTCGCAAAGCCGAGCAGGAAGCCGACCTCGCCGACCGACAGGGCCCCCTGCTCGAGGGCCGCCACGGCCACCTCCCGGCGCGCGCCGTCGAGGGCCTCGCTGAAGCTCAGGCCCTGCGCCGCGAGCTGGCGCTGGAGCGTCCGGGGGCTCATCGCCAGGCCCGCCGCGACCTCCGAGAGCGTCGGCACGCCGCCGTGCAGTCGCTCGAGCAGGTCCTCGCGCAGGCGCTCGAGCAGCGGCGAAGCGGGCACGCGCTCGGTCAACAGGCGGGCGTGTTTGTCGAGCACCGAGAACAGCTCGCGGTTGGCCTGGACCACCGGCCGCTCGAGCCAGGCGTGGTCCATGACCCACTCGCTCGACGACCGACCAAAGCGCACGGGGCAGCCAAAGATGCGCTCGTGCTCGGCGACGCTCGGCGGGGCGGCGTGCTCGAAGTTCACGACCGCCACGGGGAAGTCCACGCCCGTCGCAATCCGCGTGCGCAGCAAGCAAGTGCACAGCACGTACTCGGCGTACTGCCGGCCGACGGTCCCCCGCAGCTCCGGGACCATCACGAAGCGTGCCCGCGCGCCCTCGAGCTTCAGGTGCAGGCGGACCGCCGGGTTGATGATCGGGAAGTACTCGGCGAGCTTGGCCAGGCCCACCCCCACCGTCGGCGCGTTGGCGACGAGGAAGTCGATGACCCGGTAGGCCCCGAAGGGCAGGGCCTCCGAGGCGTGCAGGGCCAGGTCGGGGTCCCCCGAGCGCGCCAGCGCGATGGTCCACAGCCGGCGCACCGCTGGGGTCGGCAGCCGGCCGTCGGGATCGCGCAGCACGGCCTCGTCGATCTCGGCCTCGCGCAGCAGCGCGGGCACGTCGAGGCCCAGCTGTTCGCATGCGTCGACGAAGGCGCGGCTGGAGACGCTGAGGATCATCGAAGGGCCCGCAACGACCCATATCAGCTTTCCTCAGGCCACACAGCCGCGCTGGCTCAGGGCTCTGCGCGCGCGTCCTCGAGGGCCGCCCGGGCCTGGTCCCACGTGGGCGGCTCGGCCGAGCTCTCGACCCAGCGGGTGGTCTCCCAGCCCAGGGTCGTCGTGTCCGTCAGCGACATCGCGCCGCCGTGGACTTCGCCCCAAACAAAGTTCATCAGCGCCTCCTGGCTCTCCCACAAGGTCAGCGTGCGGGCGCTGCCGCACGCCTCGGAGCCGCCAAAGCGGGCCCCCAGTAAACCGGGGCTCTCGAACACCACGCCGCTGACCTCCTCGCTCGCCGAGCCCAGGGCCTCTTGGTGCTCCGCCTCGGGCCGGGCCCAACCAGCGGTGGTTGCGACCACGTAGCTGCTGGGCAGGGCGACCGCCAGCTCGCCGGTCTCCGGGTCAAAGCTCGGGCCCATGAAGGGCGTGCCCCCGAAGTCGCTCTCGTCGCAGGCCGCCAGGGTCTCGAGGGTGGGGTCGGGGTCGGCGGGCTCGCCCTCGTCCGTGCCCGAGTCCGACGCCGGAGCGTCCCCGCAGGCCACCGGCGACGCGAGGCAAGCCGCCATCAGGACAGAGCCAGCCATGGATTGCAATGCAGTGTATTGGGTCATGCCCAAACGCTAGCGTCGGGGCGTCGCCGCGACTGCTCCGGGCGCGCCAAATGCTTGTCCGAACGCGCCGACCCAAAGGCGTACATGGAGCGAAGCGAAGGCGACCGGGGTGATCGGTGACCTTCGCTTTCTCAGCGCTTCTCCTGGGCCAGACAAGCCCTCGCTCAGGGCAGCTGGGGCCCGCAAGCGCACCATGGTCACGGCTTGCCCCTTGGCCCAGGCACACGCCACGAACGAGCGCGGGAACACCGAGCGATGGAGCTACCGCTCGAAGCTCAGGTCGCGGATCCAGGCGGCCAGAACTTCAGCCTCCCGCGGGCTCAGGTCCGCCGGCAGCTTCACGCGGATCTCGAGGTCCCGGCGCAGGCGATGGATGTGCTCGATGCCCGGAGACTGCGACGACTCGGACTCGGGCCTCGACCCCCGAACCCGTGCCCGCGACCGGGCTGAACTCGGAGGCGTCGACGAGCCCCCCTTCCCGGCCGGGCGATCGAGTCGAAGGCGTGCTCCCTCACTCGAGCTCGCCAACGGCGACGCGCTGACCGGGGTCGCCACCCCGGGTTCGACTTCGCCCCTGTCTGTGTCCGCGGCAGCCTTCGACGTCCCGTCGGCGTCGACGGAGAGCGCGTCCGCGGGCTCTGACGCCGGGGGACCAGCCGCGAGCAGCTCGGCCAGGGTCTTGGGGTCCCGAGCCCAGACCAAGCGGCTTGGATGCCCTTTGCGACCGACCTTGAATTCACCCACACCGATGCCCGCGAGGCTGCGCAGCAGGTCGACCGCCTGACGGCGACTCACACCCTCGAGTTGGGCGAGCTCGTCGACGGTGGTGTGTTCGCCCGGCTCGAGCGTGCCGTCCGACATGGCGTCAAACAGACGCCCAAAGCTGGCCTTGCTTCGGTGGAGTTCGAACAACGCGGGGATATCGATGTCGACAGCCATCACGGATTTGCAGGTCACCATGCAGGCCCGCGAGACCGCAAGACGACCAAAAGATCAGCGACTCGCACTAACGAGCGGCGTGGAAACACGATGCCCCAGAACGGGACGCCGGCCGGAAAGCCGGCCCGTTCATGGGCTCTAGAGCGGTAGGATGAACGCCGCTAGAAGGAGCCTATCGTGGCACAACTCACCGAAGCAGAGATCAAAGAGCACGCACAAAAGATCCTCGTCGAGTTCGAAGACGGCTGGCAGTGGAAGGACCTGTTCACAATCGTCCCCGTCGCCATGGAGGTCGTGGAGGACGCGAGCGAGATGACCGGCGCGGAGAAGCAGGCCTCCGTCGAGGCCATCCTCGACTACGTCATCGACAACACCGACACCCCCTGGCTGCCCGACAAGTTCATCGACCCGATCCTCAAGGAGGCGGTGAAGTACCTGATCCCGACCATCGCCGACGCCGCCAAGGGCAAATTCGGCGTCAACAAGTCCGTGCGTGCGGGCGCCGATGCAGCCGCGGCGACCGAAGACGCTGGCTGAGCGCCGCCGCGAACCAACGCAAAGAGCGCAGCCGCATGGCCGCGCTCTTTTGCGTTTGGGGGCTCGTCAGCCGTTGACGGCGGCCTCGACGATGGGCTGCGCGACCTTCCACTTCTCGAGGAAGGCCCGGCGCTCGCTCTTCATGCGATCGACCCAGGCGCCGTACTCCGCCATGCGCTCCTTGTCGGCGTAAAAGCGCCGCGGCTGGAGGATCTCGGCGGGCACGCGCTCGAGCAGGCTCGCGTTCTCGGGCGCCTCGACGTCGACGACCTCGTAGCCAAAGTCGGGGTCGCGGGTCCACACGATCTGGCCCTCGACCATCGCCTCGAGCATGGCCGAGGAGTGGCGGATCTTGACCTTGAGGGACGCGCCGGCCTTGGTCGTCGCCGCGTCGCCGCCGACGTAGCCGGTGTTCATCAGCCACATCGTGGTCTTGTCGAAGGTCGCGGCGAGCTCGGAGAAGCGCTCGGCCTGGCGGCCGTGGGCGAGGGGGAAGAAGGGCTGGGTGAAGGGCGAGCGGGTCTTGCCGCGCTCCTTGCCCGCCGCCGAGGTCTTGCTGGTCTCGCCGAGCATCAGGTAGCCCGCGGCCTGCTCGGGGCTGGTGAAGCGGACCAGCCCGGGCATGGCCGCGTCCGAGCCCTCGTCGCGGTTGAGGATGCCGAGGGAGTAGACGGCGGGGATGGTCTCGAGCACGGCCGCGTCCTCGACGGAGGACATCGGGATGATCGAGCGGCCGTTCTCCGTCCACATCACGAAGTCCCAGCCGTCCTTGGGGATGCCCTTGTCGACCACGGACTCGAGGGTGACGCTGCCGTCGATGTAGGCGTCGACGTTGGCCTGGGGGGCGCCGGTGCCGATGAGCACGTCGCGGAGGCGGCGGACGTCCTCGGGGCTCAGCGCCGACTTGTCGAACACCGGGTTGCCCTCGGCGTCGATGAACACGTTCTCGATCCACGCGTCGGCGGACATGGTCCCGCGGTAGATGACCGGCTCGGCCTCCTCGGTCAGGCTCCAGGTCTTGGCGAAGCAGCCGTTCTCGGTGACCGAGACCTCACCCCCGGGCCACAGCGTGATCATGTCGTCCTGCACCGGCAAGGTGTGCTCGCCCTGCTTGGAGAAGGTCGTGGTCGTCTTGCCCGTGCCCGACAGGCCGAGGATGCCCATGGTCAGGTGCTCCTTCTCGGTCCGGATCTCCTTGGCGCCCGCGTGCATGACCAGCGCCCCCTGGTCGAAGAGCAGCTTGGCGAGCATGCGCAGCGCGCCCTTTTTGCTCTCGCCGAAGTAGTCGGCGCCCATGATGTAGGTGACGTAGTTGTCGAGGTCGACGACGATGGCCTGGCGGCCCGGCATGTCGACGAAGAAGTCCGGGGTGTAGACCAGGCGAAAGGCCGGCGCGAAGGGCTGCTTGGCGGCCTCCTCCCCTTCCACCCGCGCCCGGGGGAAGGACAGGATCTGCTGCATCCCAGCAATGTTCGCGCCCTCGAGGGTGTAGCACCACTGCACCGGGACCGCGCGCGGGCCCACGCCGACATAACCGTCGATGAGCAGCAGCTTGCCCTTGGCTTGGATGTACTCGGCCTGCTCCGCGATCAGCTTGTCGGCGTCGGCCGGGCTGATGACGTTGTGGGAGTATTTTTGCGGCGCGCCTTCACGATCGATGATGTAGGTGAAGGGGGCCATGCGCGCCTTGTTGCGCGCGACCTTGTTGACGCTACCCCGCGCCGTACGGGTGCAAAACGGCGTATGCTCGAGGGCCAGCTCGCGTAGCTCGTCCTGGCTCGGGTTAGCCAGGATCTCGACATCGAAGGGGAGGGCAGGCTGCTTCGGGAGCTCCAGGTGGCGCGTCGTCATGGTGCCTCGGTGCGCGACCGATAACACGGCGTTCGGTCCCTTTCCACCGCGCAAGGCGGTCGCCACTCACTCCGGCGGCGCATCGTGCACTTCACGTTTTTCTCACGATTTCATGAACTTAGAGCCAAGGCGAGATCCCGACGAAGACGCCGCCCCCGCCCCGCGTGAGGGCCGGGAACGCGCACCGCAACGACGGATCACACGCGCTTCGGCAAATCGCCGAAAACCTGACACCGCAGAGCCCTGCCCCTAAGTTGGCCGAGCATGTCCACGGCTCGCGAGATGTTCATGGCGCTCGCCTCGTCCAAGGACGATGAGCGCCATGCGGCCGTCAACGACGCGCGCCGCTCCCTGACCACGGCCAAGCTCGAGGCGCTGGACCAGGTCGAGGGCTTGGACGAGGCCGGCATGCGCCTGGTCATGCCGGGGCTCTACCAGCAGATCGTGGCCACGACGATCCAGGTCGCGGCGCGGGTCGGGGTGGCGGTCGGTGTCGCGATCGAGGCCGTCGACGAGCTGCGCAGTGAGGTCTCGATCGGGAGCTTCTCTCGCGCGGTGCGCGACCAGATGACCGAGACCGGCGTGGCCATGAAGCGCCGCCACGGCAGCCCCATCGCCAAGCAGGTCGCCGAGATCGAGGCCCAACGCCTGGCCTGGCGCCACAACCATGAGTTCCTGTCGTGGCTCGCCTTTCGCCGCGACGACCCGCGCTACCCCGCCCACGATCGCCGCGCCCGGCTCGAGCGCTTCAAGATCGTCGACCGCTTGCTGATCGGCCGCCAGGCCATGGCCGCCCGCCTGGGCAAGCCCATGGCCGTGGCCCTCGAGGCCCACGACCGCTTCATGCTCGCCAACCGCTGGCGTCTGGACCCCCAGATCCCCGAGCACGCCGTCGAGGCCTACGTGTGGCCGCTGCTCAGCTACCAGGGCGAGGGCCACGTCCGCGTCGAGCTCGCCCGCCACCACTACGACGCCCTCGTCGGCGCGGGCGTCGACGAGGCCACCCGGCTGCACCAGCGCGAGGCCCTCGCAGCGCTGTTCGTCGAGCAGCTCGCCGAGGGCATCGACCACGCCCCCGCCAACACCCGCTCGGGGATGGTCTAGCCCCTCCCCCACCCCCCTCGGAGCACGCCCATGTCCACGCTCATCGACCCCGCCTACCCCGCGATCGCCGAGTACTACCTGCCCCACGTCGCCGCGACCCGAGCCCGCCTCGAGGTCGACACCCGCGTCGCCGCCCTGCTGACCGAGGACAACGGCTCGACCCAGATGCTCGGCTTCCTGATCGAGTTTTGCGCCCTCGGGATCCGCATGCTCCGTCCGGTCGAGGGCTGGCTGCGCGCCAGCGGGGAGGGCTGCGTGGCCGCGGGCTACGAGGACCTCGGCCGCGAGCTGATCGCGGCCTCGACCGACGAGGCCCAGCGCCACCTGCTGCTCATCGACGACCTGGTCCAGCTCCTCGACATCTGGCGCGGCGGCGTCGCCCCGTGGCGCAAGGGCACCAGCTTGTCCGGCGGCCCCCCGCGGCGGCGCACCGACGACAAGTCCGACGCCCTCGCCCTCGACATGCCCGCGCTCGTGCGCCGCGACTGCCCCGAGAGCGCCGTCCGCCACGCGCTGATCCGCGAGGCCGCCAGCGACCCCAGCCAGCCCTACCTCGCCCTCGGCGTCGAGCTCGAGCTCGGCCACCTCGCGCGCACCCTCGGCCCCCGACTGTTCCGGGCCTGCGAGGCGCAGCTGGGCATGCAGGTGTTCGAGGGCATGCAGTACCTCCACAGCCGCATCGACCGCGGCGCCCTGCACAACGACCGCTGGATGCTCCAGCTCGAGGCCCTGCTGCGCGCGTGCCCGGAGCTCGGCCCGGCCGTCGCCGTGGTCGGCTGCGAGGCGACCTCGGCGATGCTCGACTTCTTCGCCGAGTGCATCGAGCGCGGCCGCCGGATTGGCCAGCACAGCGTCTACTACGACGCCGTGCTGCAGACGAGCCGCTAGCGGCTCACAGGCACTGCGGGGCGATGTCGGCCATGGAGGCGTTGAAGCACACGGGGTTCTTCACGCTGCTTCCGCACTGGAAGGTGCACTGGATCCCCGCCTGCAAGCACGCGAGGTCGAAGGCCTCCTCGGCCGTGGGCTCCTCGGCCTCACAGGTCTGGTCCGCCTCGTTGACGATGGTGTCCTCGAGGGCCTCGGGCGCCTCGACCTGGGGGGCGAAGGGCGCGGCGGTGGCGATGGCGATGGCGATGGCGAGCAACGACTTCATGCCGTCATATAGACACGCGCGATCGCGCGGGTCGCCGGCCGAGGGTTTGGGAGGCGCCCCAAAAATTCCCCTGTCCGATCGACCCGCGCGGGCACGCCGTGACGGCTCCGAGGTCGGGGAGCTCAGTCCGTCGGCATCGGCACGAAGCGCGCCGGGTCCTCGCCGACCTTGGTCTCGACGAGCTCGAGGGTCTCGACGGTGATCCCCGAGGGCGCCGTCTCCGACTCGCTCCGGAAGGGCAGGCGCAGGCCCTTGACGGTGCGGTAGTCCGAGAGCTTGACCGTCACCGGGATGCGCAGCCCGGTGGGCGTCACCTCGACCCCGTGGACCTCGACGGCGTCGCCGGTCTTGGCGTCGACGTAGACCGTGGTCGTGGGCAGCTCGGGGTGGCTGAGCTCGACGACGTGGACCTCCCGGCCGTCGCGCTGCTCCGTGCGGACCAGGGCCTCGTCGTCGAAGTAGGGCCGCCAGTCGCCGTAGAGCACCCGCGGGTGGCCGCGGAAGGTCTGGCTGAGCTCGAGGCCCTCGAGCTGCTTGCGGGGCGAGAAGGTCGACTCGCTCCAGCCCTCCTCCCCGAGCATCACGGCGGTCATCGAGCCCAGCGGGCCCAGGTCCGTGTCCTGGCGCAGGCGCCCCTCGGCGTCGAACCACACCTCCGCGGTCGCGCTCGCCCCCGCGTTGACCAGCTCGACCTTCGAGCGCAGGTGGACCACGCCCGCCTTCTTCAAGGCCTTGGCCTTGCGCTCGGTCTTGCGCTTGCGGTGCAGCTGCTCGAGGGTCACGGCCTGCGCCGGCTCGTCGACGCGCACGAACACCCCGCCGCCGCCGGGCTGGGCGATGCTCATGCCGACGATCTCGCCCTCGCGCTCGCCCTCGCCCTTTTTGAAGGTCACGACGAAGTCCGGGTTGATGCGGAAGCGGTAGTCGCCGTTTTTGTCGGGCAGCTCGAGGTCGTAGATCATCTGCCCGACCACGTCGACGGCCAGGCGCCCGTTGTGGACCAGCACCTCGGCGCTCATGCCCGCGTCCTCGTTGCGGTAGCTGCCCAGGTAGGGCCGGACCTCGGCGACGCTGACCTCGGGCGCGAGTTCGTAGCCCTCGCGCAGCAGCTCCATGTTCATGCCGTTTTGGTGCAGGCGCAGGGCCATGATCTGGCCGTCGGCGTCGCGGTCGAAGGAGATCGCGATGGTGTCGGTGGCCTCGAAGTAGCGCCAGCCCTCCTCGTCGGGGGCCTTGAGCGTGAACACCATCTGGCCGGGGACGTCGACGGCCAGCTTGCCGTCCTGGACGAGGATCTCGAAGTTCTGGCCGTTGAAGCCGGGCATCTCGGCGACGTAGGCCCCGACGAGCTCGCCGAAGTCCTCGCCGCCCGCCGAGCCCTCGGCGCTGGCTTTGTACTCGTCGGTCAGCAGCGCCGACCACACGATGTTCATGCCCTCTTGCTGGAGCGGGGTCATGCTCGCGTTGGTCAGCAGCACCATGCCGATGCCGTCGTCGGGCATGAAGGCCACGGAGGCCGCGTAGCCGTCGATGTTGCCGCCGTGCTCGATGACCCGGTGGCCCTCCCACTCGCGCAGCATCCAGCCCATGCCGTAGTCGACGTCGGGGCTGATCTCGATCTGCTTGGTCCAGGTCTCGGCCAGGGCCGCCTCGCTGACCAGGCGCTGGCCCTCGAACTCCCCGCGCCCCAGCTGCAGGCGCAGCCAGTTGCTCATGTCGAGGACCGAGGAGTAGATCGAGCCCGCGGGGGCGATGACGTCGGTGCTGCGCGGCGGCGCGACCTCGAACTCGCCGCCCTCGCCCAGGTCCGGGCGCCAGGTGTAGCCCTTGGCGCGCTTGGGGTCGGCCATGGCCGAGTCGAAGTCGACGCTCGAGTGGTCCATGTGCAGGGGCTCGAGCAGCCGGGCCTGGACCAGCTCCTCCCAGCTCGTGCCCGCAGCCTGGGCCGCCGTCATCGAGCCGGCCATGTAGGTCACGTTGTTGTAGAGGAAGCGGTCGCGAAAGGGCGCGACGGGCTTGGCCTGGGTCGCGTAGCGCAGCACCTCCGCGCGCGGGACCTTGCCCCCGGCCCACAGGATGCCCATGCGCGTGAACCCGGTGCGGTGCGCGAGCAGGTCGCGGATCGTCGCCACCTGCCCCTCTTCTTTGGCGTCTTTGACGTCGATGGCCAGCTCGAAGCCCTCGAGGTGCTGACTCGCCGGGTCGTCCCAGCCGAGCTTGCCCTCGTCGACCATCATCGCCGCCAGCGTCGAGCTGAACGCCTTGGTCGACGAGCCGATCGCAAACACGGTCTCCGCGGTCGCGGGCGTGTTCGCGTCGAGGTCGGTCACGCCGAAGCCCTCGGCGTAGATCAGCTCGTCGTCGCGGACCACGGCGATAGCCATGCCAGGGACATGGCCGCGGACCCGGGCGAGCTCGAGCTGCTCGCCGAGGTAGTCCAGGCGCGCCTCGAGCTCCTGCGTGGAGGAGTCGACCGCGGGCGCGGGCGCGGGCTGCTCGAGCTCGCCCTTGGGCTCGCAGGCGAAGAGCGCGACGACGGCCAGCGAGACCGAGACGGCGCGGGCGCCGAGCAGCGATCGCGGCGTGCTTTCAGAGGGGCTCTGGGGGCGGGAGGGCGCAGGCACGTCGCCATGAATAACGCTGGCCTGGCTCTATTCCCAGCGCCGCTGCCTCGCGAGCTCACGCGAGCGGGGCGGCCCAGGTGAAACCTCGCGCGGTTCGTCCGAGGGGCCGCCCAGGCTCAGGGCACCGTCGACGAGCGTCAGGGCACCAGGCGCTCGATCACCGCGCCGTTGGCTACCGGCTCGTAGAACTCGTAGAAGACGTTGTCCGCCCCGTCCATCGCCATGCCCGTCGCCGAGAAGCCGCCGCTGATCTCGAACAGCGGCCCCGGGGTCAGCTCGCCCCCAGGCAGGGCGATCTCGTCGATGCGGCCGAAGTCGAGGCGGTGAGCCACGAACATCCGCGAGCCGTCGACGTCGATGGCGAGGCCGTCCGGCCGATCGAGGCCCTCGGTGAGCGTGGTGAACACGCCCTCGGGGGTGAGCGTCGCCACCCGGCCGTCGGAGTACTCGAGCACGTAGAGCGTGCCCGCGTTGTCGAAGGCCACGCCGCCGAAGAAGCCCTCGGACGAGGCGATCGACGTGACCGTGCCGCCGTCGACGTCGATGGCCACGACCTCCGGGTTCGGGTAGGCGGTCGCGATGAGCTGGTCGCCGAAGTCGCCGAAGCCCTCGGGCGCGACGGCGAGGCTGGTGATCGGCTTGTCGAGGAGCATGACCAGCTCGACCTGGTCCGCGTCGTCGATGCTGTAGATCGCGTCGTCGGGGATCGACGAGCCGAAGTAGACCAGATCGTCGCTCTCGCGGTAGGCCACGCCGCCCATGTCGTCGACGGGCACGGGGATCGCCGAGACCGAGCCCTCCGGGGACACCCGGAACATCTGGCTGGTCTGCTCGCCGCCGGTGACGATCAGGTTGCAGTCGCCGTCAAAGTCCATCTCGCCGACCACCGCCTCGCCTGGGAACACGAACAGCGGGAACTCGAGCGCGTCCGCATCCCAGACGCACGCGTCCCAGGTGCAGGTGTCCGAGCAGCCCTGGGCCGCGCCAGGGTCGCACACCTCCTCCCCCTCCCACACGAAGCCGTCCCCGCAGCTCGCGGCCACGCAGGTGTCGAGGCAGGCGTCGCCGTTGTCGTCGTTTTGGTCGTCGCAGTCCTCGACGCCCTCCCACACCAGGCCGTCTCCGCAGTCGGCCTCCTGACAGGCGCTCGTGCAGGCGCCGTTGTCGTCGTTGTCCTCGCCGAGGTCGCAAGCCTCGCCCTCGTCGAGCACGCCGTTTCCGCACAGCTCGCCCGACTCGGACTCCGTCTCCGTCTCCGACTCGGTCTCGGTCTCGGTCTCGGTCTCGGTCTCGGTCTCGGACCCGGACTCCGTCTCGGTCTCAGACTCCGTCTCGGTCTCGGACTCCGCCTCTGTTCCGGTCTCTGTCTCTGTCTCTGTCTCGGTCTCCGCGCTGTCCTGCTCGTCCTCGCTGCCCTCCTCTGCCTCGTCGTCCTCACCTGCGTCCGACTCGGGGGGGACGCAGGCCAGCAACGCGAGGGCGGAGCCGCCACAGAGCACGAATGAATGAAGTCCTCGTCTATCGATCATCACTTGCACACCTCTCGTTCGCCTTCCTAGCCCCAAGCTTAGCGCACGGACTCGCGCCCATGGGAAGCACTGCGAGGAACCCCGGAGTCCGCCGGGCTTCACCGCGGGCTCCCAGTGTCCCGATCCCCCGTCGGTTCGCTCCTTGGCCTCGACGCAGCTGACGGCGCGCGACGAATTTCAGCAGCTCGCTACCCCGCGGCCTCGGCCAGACGATCGAGGAAGGCCCGCGGGTTGGCCTTGTCCGGCGGCTCGAGCCAGCTGTCCTCGAACTCCGTCGCCGCGGTCACGGCGTGTCCCCGGGCCGACTCGTAGTCGCCCATGCGCACCTCGAGGGTCGCGGCATAAAAGTAGCGGAGGCCCCGGCGGAAAGGATCGGGCTCGGCGTCGATGTCCGCGAGCAGGGCCAGGCGCGTCACCTGCACGAGCTCGAAGGTGTCGGCGTTGGCGAGGATGATCAGCGCCTCGAGGTCGTCGACCAGGGCCGCCGCGCTCCGCTCGTCGAGCTCCTCCTCGCCGCGGGTCAGCACGCGAAGCTGCGCGGCGAGGAGCTCCGCCGCCCCCAGCTCTTCGCCGCGGTCGAGCTCCGTGGCCGCGAGCCCGAGCATCGCCCCGACGTGACCGGGTTTTTGCTCGAGGGCGGCGCCGTAGTGCCCTCGGGCGTCGTCCCAGCGCTGCGCGGCCCGGGCGATCTCGCCGCGCAGGAACACGCACTCGGCCCCCTGCCCCGGATCGCCGAGCTCCACGTAGACGCGGGCGGCGGCCTCGGCCAGCTCGTCGGCCTCGGCCAGCTCGCCCTGCTCATAGGCGATGACCGCCAACATGTAGCGCACCGCCGGATCCTCGAAGCCGCCCTCGAGGGCCGTGACCAGGAAGGGCCGCGCCGCCGCGCCAGAGTAGCTCTGCAGCTGGACGCCAGCCCACATGTACGCCAAGTCTGGGGTCAGGTGGTACTCGGCGGCCAAGGTCGCGAGGTCGGCGTTCATGACCGCCGCGGCCCGGCGCTCGACCTCGGGGTTCGCCGGGCACGAGGCCGCGTAGCCGGCCACGCGCACCCGCGCGATGCGTGCCTGGGTCAGCAGCACCGGGTTTTGCTTGCCCGCCTCCACGGCGTCGTCGAGGTTGGTCAGCAGGGCCTCGACGGACAGGTCGCCGGGCTCGACCCGGGTCTCGGGATCCCAGTCCATGCTCCGGCCCCGCGCTTGAAGCTCGGCGATGTCCTCGGGCAGGCGCCAGGCCACGCCGCGGATGCAGGTGCCGAAGTAGAGCGAGGCCAGGTCGCCGCGGGCCACGGCGATCCAGTGGCGCCCGGCCCCGCGGTTGCCCTTGGCCAGGATCGCGTCGGCGGCCCGGGGTCGACCCGCGCGCAGCTCTTCGCGGGCCGCCTCGAGGATCGCGTAGGTCGTGGGCTCGACGTTGGGCTCGGCGACCTCGAGCAGCGGGCTCAGGTCCTGCCACGCGGGCCAGCTGCCCATGGGCACGGCGTCGCTCTTGCCCAGGCCGCGCACGCAGCCCGTCTGCGTCAGCGCGCCCCCGGACACGACCGCGAGGGCGAGCAGGCCGCGGAAGGTCAGCGCGATGGCCGTGGCAAATCGAGAGGCGGGCACGCGGCGCAACCTATCCGCCATCCCCGCTCACACCAAGCGCGCGCGCCAGGTCTCGGCCGCCGCCCGCATGCGCGGCTCCTCGGCGACCTTGGCCAGGTGGACGAGGGCGTCGGGGCCGAGCAGGGCCAAGCCCGCGTCCTCGACGTGGGGCACGAGCGAGCGCGCCAGCGTGCCGGGGCCCTCGGCCCAGCTCGCGACCTGCTCGGCCTCGAGCTCGAACAGCGCCGTCGGCAGGGCGAGCCAGCGCTCGCCGATGGTCCGCAGCTCCCGGCTCTCGTGGCCGAGCCAGACCGGCAAGAGCATGGCCAGCAGCTCCGGGCCGAGGGCCTCGAGCTGCTCGCGCTCGGGCTCGCGCAAGCTCTGCTCGTCGAGGGGCAAGATCGTCGACAAGCCCTCGAGCAGGGCCTCGGGCTCGAGCTTCAGGGTGTCGAGGGTCTCACGCAGGACCTGCGCCGGGCTCGACGCCTCGCCGCCCTCGCCCTCGCCGGTCGCTCCAGCGGCGGCCGCAGCCTCGGACTCGGGCGACGCCCGCAGGAGCTGGCGGTCGACGAGCTCGCGCAGCCAGTCCCAGGCCCCGCGCTCGTCCTCGACCTCGGCCTCGCCCTGCCCGACCACGCCGTAGCCCAGGGCCTCGAGGGTGCGCAGCCGCGCCGACAGCAACTCTTCGGCCTCGCCCTCGCTCAGCCAGCGCCACGAGAGCATGCGACCCATGCCCAGCGCCTCGGGCTCGCGCCCGCTCCGGCTGCTGTCCTCGGCCCGAGCCTCGCGCACGTTGTAGGCGCTGCCCAGCAAGGTCCGCTTGCGGACGAGGGCCGCCCGCGCGTAGCGGTCCGGGCTCCCGGCCTGGGTAAAGATGAGGGTGTAGCCCCGCACTTCGGTCCAGCGCGCCACGGGCCCCGTTGTACGCCGAATCGGCGGAGCTTGTAAGCCATCTGTGCGAGGTCTCGTTCCCCGGGCCGAGATGCCCAAGCGAGAGCCCGCCGACACCGCCGACACCGCCGACACCGTGCCGCTCGAGCGCGAACCCAACCTCAGCCGCCGCGGCGCCCTGTGGCGCATCTTCGAGGTCGGCGTGGGGGTCGCTGGAGCCACGCTGCTGACCTCCGGGAGCACCCAGCAGGTCGCCCAGGCCCGGCGCATGCCGCCCCCCGTCGAGCCCCAGCGCTCCCTCGTCAGCCTCGAGCTCGAGACCCCCGACGGCGACTCCTTCCCCACCTTCGGCCACGCCGGCGATCGCTGGGCCGCGGGCTTCGAGGGTGAGCGCTACAACCTCCGCATCACCAACCACACGCCCAAGCGCGTGGAGATCGTCGTCACCGTCGATGGGCGCGACGTGATCTCCGGGCGCTTGGGCGACTACGTCAAGCAGCGCGGCTACGTCCTCGACCCCTTCGACAGCCTGGTCGTCGAGGGCTACCGCCAGTCCCTCGACAGCGTCGCCGCGTTCCGCTTCTCGGCCCTCGGCGACAGCTACACCGCGCGCATGGGCACCCCCGTGCACGCGGGCGTCATCGGGGTCGCGGCCTTCCAGGAGTACGAGCTGCCCCACCGCCGCCGCAAGCCCCTGGCCACCGTCGAGGGCCAGCCCTTCCCCGGAGAGGACGCCGCCCGCCCGGCCCCGCCCTCGATGATCCGCGGCGCTGGCGGGCGTCGAAAGGCCGAGGCCAAGCGCTCCGACGCGGCCGCGAGCCGGGGCTGGGCCGCGCCCGAGGACGAGGCCGCCAACGAGCTGGGCACGGAGTACGGCGAGAGCCAGTTCTCCCCGGTCGAGGAGGTGTCCTTCAAGCGCAAGCGTCGCAAGCACCCCGACCAGCTGCTCGTGCTCCGCTACGACTCCATGGACGGCCTGCGTGCCCGCGGCGTCGTCGAGCCGCCCCAGCCCCGCGAGCCCGTCCGGCCGTGGCGCGAGCCTCGGTGGCGCGAGCCCAGCCGCGACTTCGCCCCGCCCCCGCCCCCGCGACGGGACCGGCGTTGGAACGAGTGGTGAACCAGGTGAGCCAGGTGAGCCAGGTACCAGCTGACCCAGGCTACTCGCGCCAGTGGGAACACGCGTGACCTGATCGATCCCCCGCGTCGCCGGTCATCGCCGCGGTCGGGCTGTCTTGGACGGTTCAGCGGACCTTCGGAGCGGGATGACGCGACCCGTCACCCCGCTCGCCCGCCCCTGAACGTCGCCTGGTCTAGCCCTTGGCCAGCAGCTCGAACACGGCATCGGCCGCGTCCAAAGTGCGCTGGACCGCGGCCGCGTCGTGAGCCGTGGAGAAGAAGCCCGCCTCGAACTGCGAGGGCGCGAGGTAGACCCCGCGGGCCAGCATCTCGGTGTGCCAGCGAGCGAAGCGCTCGAGGTCGCTGCCCTTGGCGTCTTCGTAGTTCCAGACCTCGCCCGAGCGGAAGAAGCCCGAGAACATCGGCCCGACCTGGGTGCCCGTCCACGCGATGCCGTGCTTGGCCGCGCGCTCGGCCAGGCCCGCGCACAGCGTCGTCGTCGCGGCCTCGAGGGCCTCGTGGGGTTCTTCCTGCTCGAGGATGCGCAGCGTGGTCAGGCCCGCGGCGACCGACAGCGGGTTCCCGCTCAGCGTGCCCGCCTGGTAGACCGGCCCCAAAGGCGCGACCTTCTCCATGATGTCCCGGCGCCCGCCGTAGGCGCCCACGGGCATGCCGCCGCCGACGATCTTGCCGAGGCAGGTCAGGTCCGGGATGACCCCGTAGCGCGCCTGGGCGCCGCCCAGGGCCACGCGAAAGCCGGTCATGACCTCGTCGAAGATCAGCACCGCGCCGTGCTGGTCGCACAGCTGACGCAGACCCTCGAGGTAGCCGGGCCGCGGGGGCACGCAGCCCATGTTGCCGGCGACGGGCTCGATGATGATCGCCGCGATCTCGTCGGCGTTGGCCTCGAAGGCCGCGCCCACGGCGTCCAGGTCGTTGAAGGGCACGAGCACCGTGTCGCGCACGGCGTCAGCGGGCACGCCCGCGCTCCCCGGAATGCCCAGGGTCGCCGCGCCCGAGCCGGCCGCGACCAGCAGCATGTCGGCGTGGCCGTGGTAGCCGCCCTCGCACTTGATGATCTTGTTGCGCCCGGTGAAGCCCCGGGCCAGGCGCAGCGCGCTCATGGTCGCCTCGGTGCCCGAAGACACCAGCCGGACCATGCCGCCGACCATGCTCGGGACCAGGCCGCAGATGCGCTCGGCGAACTCGACCTCGGCGGCCGTCGCCGCGCCGAAGCTCAGCCCGTCGCGGGCCGCCTGGCACACCGCCTCGACGACCTCGGGGTGGGCGTGGCCGAGGATCGCCGGCCCCCAGGTGCCGACATAGTCGACCAGGGTCGCGCCGTCCTCGGTGACCAGCTCGCAGCCGCGGGCCTGCTTGATGAAGGGCGGCTCCCCGCCGACGGCCGCGAAGGCGCGCACCGGGCTGTTGACGCCGCCGGGGATGGAGCGCTGAGCGTCGGCGAACAGCGCCTTGCTGCGCTCGCCCGCGCGCCCGTCGATGTTCGGGGAGCTCACTGCTCGCCCTCCCCGTCGGCGTCCGCGCCAGACTCGGCTTCGGCGTCCTCGGCCGGCCCGTCGGCGGCCTCTGCCGGAGCCGCCTCGCCCTCGGCCAGCGCCGCTGCCTCGCCCTCGGTCGGCTCCTCGCCGTCGCTCGGATCATCGACCCGCGCCAGGCCCACGACGACCTCCTCGTCGTTGAGCCGGATCAGGCGCACGCCCTGCGTGGCCCGGCCGAGCTCGCTGATGCCGGCCACCGGCGTGCGGATGATCTTGCCCTGCGAGGTGACGACCATGAGCTGGTCGGCCTCGCGGACCTTGACCATGCCGACCACCTTGCCGTTGCGCTCGCTGACCTTGATGGTCTTGAGGCCCAGGCCCGAGCGGCTCTGCGAGCGATACTCGGAAGCGGGGGTGCGCTTGCCGTAGCCCTTCTCGCACACGGTCAGGAAGCCGACCTCGCCCTCGTTCTCGCGGTCGAGGACGAGGATGTTGACGACCTCGTCGCCGTCGCGCAGGCCCATGCCGCGCACGCCTCGGGCGGTCCGGCCCATGGGGCGCACGTCGGCCTCGTCGAAGCGGATCGCCTGGCCCTCGCGGCTGGCCATGATGATGTCGCAGCCGCCGTTGGTCAGCTTGGCGTCGATGAGCATGTCGCCCTCGACGACGTTGGCCGCGATCAAGCCGGAGCTGCGGATGTTCTGGAACTCCGACAGCGAGGTCCGCTTGATGTAGCCCTGGCGCGAGGCCAGGACCACGAAGTGGTCGTCGTCGACCTCCTCCTCGCGGTAGGCGACCATCTCGAGGATCTGCTCGCCCTCCTTGAGGTCGAGGAAGTTGACCAGGGCCTTGGGCCGCTGGCCGCGGGTGCCGAGGGGGAACTCGAACACGCGCTTGCGGAACACCCGGCCGGTGTTGGTGAACAGCAGCACGAAGGCGTGGGCCGAGGCCTCGAACAGCTCGATGATCTGGTCGTCGTCGTCGCGCCGGGAGCCCGACTTGAGCCCGACGCCGCCGCGGTTTTGCACGCGATACTCGTCGGTGGGCAGGCGCTTGACGTAGCTCTGGGCCGTGATCATCACGACCATGGACTCGTCGGCGACCAAGTCGATCGGCTGAATCTCGAGCTCGTCCGCCATCAGCTCCGTGCGCCGCGAGCCCTTGCTGCCCTCGGCCCCGTCGCCGCTGTCGCGCCCCTCGGGGTCGCCGTACTCGTAGCGGATCGCCAGCAGCTCTTCGCGGATCACCGCCATGAGCTTGTCCGGGTCGGTGAGGATGGACTCGAGCTCGCCGATGATCTCACACAGCTCGCGGTACTCGCCCTCGACCTTGTCGCGCTCGAGGCCGGTCAGCCGCTGCAGGCGCATGTCGAGGATGGCCTTGGCCTGGCGCTCGTTGAGGCGGTAGGGCCCCTGATTGGCCTTCTCGATCTCCTCGGCCGGCCGCTCGCAGCGCTCGAGGAACTTGGCGAAGCCGTCGAGGGGCTCGGCCATCAGCTTGGCCTTGGCCTCGTCGGGATCCTTCGAACCCCGGATCAGCTCGATGACCCGGTCGATGGAGTCCACGGCGACGCCGAGGCCCTCGACGATCTCGCGCCGGGCCATGGCCTTGGCCAGCTCGTAGCGGCAGCGCCGGGTGACCACCGTGCGCCGGTGATCGATGAAGTGGCGCAGGCACTTCTCGAGGTTCAGGACCTCCGGGCGGCCGTTGACGATGGCGATCATGTTGACCCCGAAGGAGGTCTGCAGATCGCTCATCTTGTACAGCTTGTTGAGCACGATCTGGGCCGCGTGGTCCTTCTTGACCTGGATCCAGATCCGCATGCCCGTGCGGTCCGAGTAGTCCTGGATGTCGGAGATGCCCTCGAGCTTCTTGTCGCGGACCAGGCCCGCGATCCGCTCGATCAGTCGGGTCTTGTTGACCTGGTAGGGGATCTCCGTGACGATGATGGACTCGCGGCCCTTCTTGTCCTCTTCGATCTCGCAGCGCGCCCGCACCTTCACGCTGCCGCGACCGGTCAGGTAGGCCGAGCGGATGCCCGCGGTGCCCAAGATCACGCCGCCGGTCGGGAAGTCCGGGCCCTTGACGTACGAGCAGAGCTCGGCGACGCCGATGCTGGGATCGTCGATCAGCGCGATGGAGGCGTCGAGCAGCTCCGTCAGGTTGTGCGGCGGGATGTTGGTCGCCATACCGACCGCGATGCCGACCGCGCCGTTGAGCAGGAGGTTGGGCACCTTGGTCGGCAAGACCCCGGGCTCGAGCTCCTTCTCGTCGTAGTTGGGGACCCAGTCGACGGTCTGCTTCTCGAGGTCGGCGAGCAGCTCGCTGGCGAGCTTTTGCATCCGCACCTCGGTGTAACGCATGGCCGCCGGCGAGTCGCCGTCGATGGAGCCGAAGTTGCCCTGGCCGTCGACGAGCGGGTAGCGCATGGCGAAGTCCTGGGCCAGGCGGACCAGGGCGTCGTAGACCGCCGAGTCGCCGTGCGGGTGGTACTTACCGATGACGTCACCGACCACGCGGGCCGACTTTTTGTAGGCCTGCGTGTGCGTGTTCTTGAGCTGGTGCATCGCGTAGAGAATTCGGCGATGCACGGGCTTGAGACCGTCGCGGACGTCCGGGAGGGCGCGGGAGATGATGACGGACATGGCGTAGTCCAAAAAGGAGCTACGCATCTCGTCTTCGATGTTGAGGGTCGATTTCGACTCGGCCATGGAGGGGCGTTCGGGCGCGAAGCATAGCTCCGAAGTGGGCTCCTGGCCACGGTCCAAAGCCTGAAATTCGTTCGAATAGACCGGCTTTTTCTGGCGATCTCGCCATCCCCTGACGCACCTTGGGACGGCGCAGAGATCGGCGGCACAAAGCGGGCTTCAAAGCTCGGAAATGCGTGAGTTGGCCAACGGCTTTGACGGGACCCGAGTCGTGGGCGTGGGGCAGGGAGGGTGTGGCCTGCTAAGGTCCTCGAGTGCCCCGCCTTCGGTCCCGGCTGCCCCGCGTGGCCTCGCTCGCTGGCGTGGCGTGCAGCCTGTGTGCGGCCCTGGCCTGTGGACCGCGCATCACGGTCGAAACCGTCGACGCGCCTGTGGACGAGGCTCCGGTCGAAGACGGGGGCAAGGACCCGGGGCCGAGCCCCGAGCGCGAGGCCGTGCTCGCCGTCGCCCGCGGCTACGCCGACGCCCTGACCCAACGAGACCCCGAGCGCGCCGCCGAGCTCGTCGTCGCCGAGACCTTCGTGTTCTACGACGACCTGCGCCGCGCCGCGCTGACCTCCAAGGCCGAGGACCTCGAGCGCTGGCCGCTGATGCCCCTGATCATGGTGCTCGAGCTGCGCGTCCGCTTCTCCCGGGCCGAGCTCGAGGCCTTCGACGGCCGCTCCCTGTTCACGGCGGCGGTCGAGGCCGGGCTCGCCGGCGAGGACATCGGCGACCTGCTCGACGATCCGAGCGTCGAGGTCGCCCACACCGAGGACGACCACGCCGAGCTGCGCGTCGAACAGTCGAGCCTGCTCTACCTGCGCCGCGACCCGGACCCAGAGGTCGACGCAGACGCTGGCGCGCAGGCACCCTGGCGCGTCGATCTGCCCGGGCTCATCGAGGCCCTCGGCCCGAGCATCGAGGCCCTCGCCAAAGAGCGCGTCGAGACCAGCGGCAAGCTGCGCACCGCGCTGTACTTCGTCGCCTTGCGCCTCGACGTCGCGCTCGACCCGGCGATCCTCGACGGCCCGCTCCGCTGACGAGCAACGCGCTGCACACCGGCCCGTCGTCTCGTCGGGTTGAACGCGGTTAGCGAGGTCAATGTCGATGCCATCGCGCACCATGTGCATGCGCGCCCACACGATCGGCGAAAGCAACTCGCGCGAATGACTTTGCCGAGCGGCGAACTCGACGCCAGACCATGGTGCGCGCCTGAATTCGTCGTTTTTCCCTTGCCTCCCGCGACCCCCTTTGACCACAATGGAAGCTCATAGGAGGTGTCGATGATCCCAACGGTATTCGTCGTAGCAGATCAGAGTCAGGCCCAGCTGTACAGGGTCGGCGGTACGAAGCTCAACCCCACCCTCGAAGAGCTCGAGCAGCTCAGCCACCCCGAAGCCCGCGAGCACCTGTCCGCGGACTCCAGCGGTCACCTGACCATGGACAAGTCGGGACACTCCGCCGAAGAGGAGCGCCGCTTCGTCCGCGAGCTCGTCGATCGCCTGCGCAAGGGCCAATCCACCGGCGAATTCCAGCGCCTGGTGATCGCGGCCCCGGCCAACTTCGTCGGTCGCCTGCGCAAGCACTACGGCTCTTCGCTCTCGCGCACCGTCGAGCGCGAGATCATCGGCGACTACACCCGGCAAGACTCGCGAACGCTGACCAAGCGCTTCGCCAAATGGACGAACTAGTCGACGAACTCGTCGACAGACGAGCCCGCCACTATTGAAAGTGAGCCTCGGGCACGATCACCGCGATCGTCAGCCCGGGGCGGGCACCCGCTGCCTCGACTCGAAAACCAGCCCAATAGGCGATGCCCTCGATCATCACGCGAAAGGGCACCTGGGATCGACCGTGCTCGATCCACTCGGCGTAGGCTCGGTGACTGACCGGGGCGAGCGCGGGGTCGATCTCGTCCATGGGGCGCAGCAACAGCTCGCGGCGCGCCTGGGCGTCGACCTCGCTGAGTTCGCGCGGGAAGCCGATGAGCCGATCGCCCTCGAACATCACGAACACCTGCCCGTGCTGCACGCCCATGGGCAGCGCCTTGGTGTAGGTCGAGATGTGGCCGAGGTCGAAGTCGAGGGCGAGGACGTGCTCGAGGCCGGTGCCGCTGCGCGCGGCGGTGGACACCAAGATCTGACCGTCGGCGGCCTCCCCCGCGCCGACGTGGGGCTCGGTCCAGTAGACGGCGGCGTCGGAGCCCGGCGCGGACGGGCCCGCCTCGGCGCGCTGGGCCATGGCCCCCGTGTACCAGTCTTGGATGTGGGGCGCGTCTTTGTCCGCGCCGTCTTCGACGCAGACTCCGAGCCCGCCGCCAGCGCGGAGGCTGCACGCGCGGGCGGGCACCCCCGGCGCGGACAGGCGCAAGCGCCAGCCCGCCTCGGCCTCGGGATCGCGGACCAGCTCGAAGGCTCGACCGGTCGAGTCCGCGCCCCGGCACGCGCGGATGCCCGGGTAAGCGTCGACGAGGGCGACGAGGGTGTCCGCGAGGGTCTCGGGCTCGAGGGCGTCGAAGAAGCCCCGCTGGGCCCAGTGGTGGAGGGTCTGGGTGATGCCCTCGACGGGGATGAACAGGGCGTCGAGCTCGGCCTGGGCCGTGGTCTTGGTCTCGGCGAACAGCGCCTGGGACAGCGCCGCGCGATCGTCCTCGATGCGGCCCCGGCTGGTCGTCATCGTGACCGCCGCGATGCCGCCGAGCACGAGCAGGCCCACGCCCAGCACCGCCGCCAGCCGGCGCAGGGCCTGGAAGGTCCGGCGTCGCCGCTCGCTCCGAGCCTCGCGCTCGCGCAGGGCCTGCTGTAGGCCCTCGGCCCGCTGGGCGAGCTCCCCGTCGTCGGCGAGCAGGCCCTCGCGGTCGAGCTGCTGGATGCTGACGCTGGCGTTGCCCGCCATCAGGGCGCTGATCAGCGCGTCGCGATCGAGGCGCGCGCTCGTGCCGTGGGAGACCTCGGACAGGCGCCGACGCACGATGTCCGCGGTGCCGACGGTCGAGGCCGCCCCGGAGATCTTGCTCCTCGACAGCGCTGGGCTGCCCGACTTCCCCACCGAACTCGAGCTCGAACCCGAGCCCGAGCTCGACGAGCTCGAGCCTGACTTCGACCCACCGCCGCTGCTCGCCTCGTCCTCGTTGAGCACCGTGCTCGCCACCAGGCTCGCCCGCGCCCCGCCCGAGCCCAACCACGGCTTGGAGGTCCCGACCACGACCTCCGAGTCCGCCGGCGGCATGGGCACGCCCACGAGGGTCCCGTCCGGAGGGTGCAGGGTCAGGCGCGCGAGCAGCAGGTCCTCCTCGGGCTCCGGCGTGGGCGGGAGCGCGGCGAAGTTGTCGAGGGCGAACTGGGCCAGGGCCAGGTCGCCGTTGTCGAGGGCCGCCTCGGCGAGGACCAGCTGCGCCTGGGCCAGGCCGCGGCGCGCCGAGAGGTTGCGCGGCCACGACTCGAGGGCCTGCTCGAGGCGGACGATCACGTTGGTCAGGCCCTGGTAGCTGCCGCTGATCGACGCCCCCGAGGCGCTCGACTCGAGGCTCGCCAGCTTCTCCTGGGCCCGGGTCGCGACCTTGGCCGAGTCGTAGTTGCGCATGGCCTTGCGCAAGGCCTCGGCGAACTCGCCCGCGTCGGCGTAGCGCAAGCTCGGATCCGTCGCCAGGGCGCGGAGCAGCACGGGGCGCAAGAGCACGTGCCAGGGCCGGAGCCGCGGCGGGAGCTCCTCGGGGAAGCCCCAGGTGTTGCCCTTGGCCTTGGCGATGACCTGGTCGACGTTCTTGCCCTTGTGCGGCGGGCGGCCGTAGAGCACGTGGTAGAGCACGGCCCCGAGCAGGTAGACGTCGGTCGCCGGGCCGATGCGCTCGCGCTCGGCGCTGGCCGTCTCGGGCGACATGTAGGCCGGCGTGCCGCAGACCAGCGCGGCCTTGGGCATGTTCTCGAGGGTCCACGTCGGCGCGTCGCGGAGGCCCTCGAGGTGATCGAGGGCCAGGGCCAGCCCCCAGTCCACGACCTGGACCTCGCCGTAGTCGCCGATCATCACGTTGCCGGGCTTGATGTCCCGGTGGATGACGCCGCGGCTGTGGGCGAAGGCGACGGCGTTGGCGACCTCGAGCAGGACCTCGAGGTGGTCGCGGAGCTCGAGCTCGACGAGCTCGCCGGCCTTGGTGCGCCGCTGGTTCGAGGCCAGGACCTGGTCCCAGGGCGTGCCCTCGATGAGCTGCATCGTATAGAACAGCCGCCCGGACTGGTCGCGGCCGAGCTCGTGGACCGTGACGATGTTGGGGTGGTCGAGGACCGCCGTCAGCCGGGCCTCGCTCTCGAACTGGCGCACGATCGAGGGCGAGTGCTCCCGGCCGTAGCGCAGGCGCTTGAAGGCGATGCGCCGGCCCAGGGAGCGCTGGCGAGCGCCCCAGACCTCGCCCATGCCGCCCTCGCCGAGGAGCTCGAGCAGCGCGTAGGCCCCGTCGAGGGCCTCCTCGCCGGCCTCGATCACCGGGATCAAAAAGGGCCCGCTGTCCCGCGCCGAGCCCAGGTCCCGGCCGGCCACGGGCGCGTCCGAGCGGCGCAGGCCCTCGATGTCCGCGGTCCGCTGCGAGGCCGACGAGCCCCCCTCGGTGACCTCGCCCTGGGCAACGCTGCGCTGCGCCCCGGTGGCCAGGCCCGCGCTCGAGGCCGTCTCGAGCACCAGCGTGGTCGTGAGCGGGGTCGAGCCCGTGGGCGAGGCCGGCAGCGCCGGGCGGATCGACGCCAGCGGATCGTCGGACGGAGGCTCGACCCAGCCGGGCCTCGGGCCGGCCTGGGCGTGCGCGGCGTCGACGAGCTCGCGCTCCGAGGACTCACCCAGCTCGGGGCTGGAGACGCTCGGAGGCTGCTCGCTCATCGCCCGAGTCTACTCGCCTTCCAGGCTCTCGCGGGGGCCTTCGCCCGGCCCTTCGCTCGGCTCCTGGCGCTCGTCGACGAAGACCGCGGCCAGGCCCTTCGAGACGTGGACGCGGTCGTCCGGGCCGAGGATGACCGCTTCGAGCTCCGGCCGGGCGTCCACGAAGGCCAGCCCCGCCTCGGGCTCCATCACGCTCACCGCCGTGCAGTAGGCGTCGGCCGTGGTCGCGTCCTTGGCCACCAAGGTCACGCTCTTGGGGCTCTCGTCGCTGGGGATCGGCCAGCCCGTGCGCGGATCGAGGATGTGGGTGTAGTGCACGCCCTCCCACACGAAGTAGCGCGCGTAGTTGCCCGAGGTCACCACCGCCTCGTCGCGCACCGGCAGGTAGCCGACCCGGCCGGTGGCGCGCTTGGGGTCCTGCACGCCCACGCGCCAGGACTCGCCGCCCTTGGTCCCGCTGACGTAGGTGTCGCCGCCGGCCTCGACGATGTGATGGACGAAGCCGCGCGCGCGCAGCAGCTCGGAGGCCGCGTCGACGGCGTAGCCCTTGGCGATCGCCCCGAGCCCGACCTTCATCCCCGGCTTGGCCAGCTTGGCCGTGCTCGCCTCGGCGTCGAGCTCGATCTGCGTCCAGTCGACCAGCGGCAGGCGCTCGGCGATGGCCTCGGCGCTCGGCGGGCGGGCGCCGGGCCTGAAGCTCCACAGCGCGCCGACGCCGTGGAAGCTGACGTCGAACAAGCCCTCGGTGTCCCGCGACACGGCCTCGGCCCGGGCGAGGATCTCGACGAGCTCCGGCGCGACCTCGAGGGCGCCCCCCGCCGCGTCGTTGAGCCGGCTCAGGTCCGACTGCGGCTGCCACTCCGAGGCGATGGACTCGATCCGCGCCATCTCCATCATCGCGTCGGTGATCGCCTTTTGGGCCTTCGCCGGGCTGCCCTCGCCGACCCACACGTTGATGGAGGTGCGCGTCCCCATCAGCTCGGCCTCGGCGAACAAGGTCCCGTCGGCGCGGATCAGCTCGGCGGCCTCGGCCTCCTGCTGCGGGGAAGGCTCGGGCTCGGGGCGCGCCGCCGGCTCGGCCGAGTCTGCCGCGGCCTCGGGCTTGGACTCGCTCGGCGCCTCGCCGCGCTGGCAGGCTGCGCTGCCCAACGCGAGCAGCATCCACCCAACCACGAGCCCGGACTTTGCGAGCTGGGAACCCACGACCCGCCCCGCTCAGTCTTTCTTGGGTTTCGTGAAGCTGCCCGACCGGCTCGGATCGGGCTCGATGTCGGCGAACAGCGCGTCGAAGTCGTCGCCCTCGTCGAGCTCCTCGGGGTCGAGGGCCTCGATGTCGTCGATGTCCTCGGCCACGTCGTCGTCGTCGAGCATGTCGGCGAAGGGATCGGGCTCGCCCTCGGCGACTGCGCGGGGCTTGGGCGTCTTGCGCTTCTCGGTGGCCTTGGGGATCGCCACCTTCCCCGACTTCCCGCTCGCGGTCGCCTTGGGGATCGCCACCTTCCCCGACTTCCCGCTCGGGACGCGCTTGGGGATGGGCACGGGCTTGCGCTTGCTGCCCGTCGCGGGCGGCGGCTTGACGGCCTTCGTCGGCTTCCTCGCCGTGGCCTTCTTGGCGGCGGCTTTCTTCGGCGCAGCTGGAGTCGGCGGAACAGGAGGCTTGGGCCTGCGCTTGGGCGCGGACGACTCGCCCTTGGGCTTGAGCGGCAGCGGAGCCGACACGCTGTCGGCCGTACGCGGCGGCAGCGGGCGAACGCCGCTGCCTGAGGCCGTCGGCGGCACGGGCAGCTTGCGCACGCCGCTGCCGAGGGCGCCCAGGGTCGCGGCGGTGCCGGGGGAGGTCTCGGGGACGACGGCGTCTTCGGCCTCGATCTCGGCGACGACGGCGTCCTCGGCCTCGAGCTCCTCGAGCAGGCCCGCGAAGGGATCCTCCGTCGCGGTCTCGAGCACGGGGAGCTCCCCGCTGGGCTCGACGGCCTCGAAGCCCGCCCCCGAGTCCACCGCCGAGCGGCGCAGGGAAGCTGCCGAGTCCGCGGGCATGCCCGTGGCCACGGAGTCCTCCGCTGCCGCCGGCGCGGCCGCGACCGGCTCTTCGTCCTCGTCGTCGTCGTCGTCGTCCATGTCGATCTCGAGGTCGAGATCGAACTCGTCGTCATCGTCTTCTTCTTCGCCGCCCCACAGCCGGTTGAGCGAGGGGTAGCGCGCCCAGTAGGGCGCGGAGAAGCTGGTCTCGCTCGCGCGGCCCGGCACGCGGATGCGGATCGAGCCCGCCATCACCGTCGCGCCGAGCACGTGCCCGGCGTAGTAGGTGTCGATGGTCTCCTTGAACCGCCAAAACAGCGCCTGGGGCTTCTCGGCCTGACCGAGGATGGCCTTCCACAGGCGCAGCGGGCCGTGCTCGATGACCGGCGAGAACAGGAACTCCCGACCGCTGCGAAACAGCAGCTCGAAGCGCTCGTGCTCGAGGATGAAGTCCTCGTCGCTCAAGCCCAGATCGTGGAGCCCGTTGACCAGCTGCGTGGGCTTGGGCCGGCGGCGGCGGAGCTTTTGCAGCGTCGCCACCTCCTTGCGCATGCCCTCGTCGCGCAGCAGCTCCTGGAAGAGATCCTCGACCTCCTGCCAGGTGCCGTGCAGGGGCAAGGTCGCCAGCACCTGCCCGCCCGGCTTGGTCACGCGCAGCAGCTCGCCCAGGGCCGCCTTCCAGTCGACCACCTGCTCCCCGAGGACCAGGTTGGCCATGCTCAGGTCGTAGGTGCCGTCGCCCATCTCGGTGACGTCGTCGATGGTCCCGGCCTTGAAGTAGACCCGCTTTTTCCAGGCCGGCTTGACCTTGGACTTGGCGATTTGCAGCAGCCAGGGGTCGCTGCCCAGGGCCACGATGCGGGCGCTGTCACCGAGCCGCTGCAGCATCTCCGCCGTGGTGTGGCCCGGGCCGCTGTGCAGGTCGAGGGCGAACAGGTCCTCGCCCGCAGGCAGCTCCCGCATCAGGATCCGCGCGAAGCGGTCGTGCCAGATGGGCGCGACCTCGCGATCGATCACTCGGGCGAGCTTCTGCTCGCGGACGCTCGAGGAGGCGCTGCGGGGGCTGGCCACGCGCGGGAGTGTACCTCAGTCAGGATCCGCCCTGCGATCAGGGCGTCAGGTCGGGATAGCCGACCACGTCGAAGTGGTACTGGGTCTGCGCGTTGTTGTCGAAGTTGCCGCCGTTGACGTCGCAAGACGCCGAGTCCGACGAGGTGCAGTAGGACATCTCGAAGGAGGCGACCCACGGGCGACCTTGCTGGAACTTCGAGCCGACCTGGGGACCGGTGGCGAACAGCTCGTGCATCATGCCCGTCTCGGTGCCCATGGACGGCGAGAGGGTGATCTGCCAGGGGTCGACGGCGTCGAAGGGCGAGCAGGTGACGTCGAAGCGGAAGCCGAAGTTGTTGCAGTCCGGGCCCGGGCAGGCCGGGTCGTCGATGGTCCACACGTAGGTCCCGCTGCCGCCGAAGGACAGGGTCTCGTCGAGGGTGTGCTCGAGCAGACCGGGCTGCAGGATGTCCTCGGGTACGCCCTCGGCCGTCAGGTTGACGTCGTGGTAGAGCTCAAAGTCGTTGGTCGCGCAAAAGGGCACGCCGGTGACGAAGCCGCTCTGCTCGATCTCGACGATCCACACGTAGGTGCCCGCGCGCTCGCCCGCGATGTTGCCCGAGTGCGTGCAGGTGTCGGCGTCGAAGGTGATGCCTGGCGGGGGCCGGCCGTTGCCGTCGCCGAGGGGGCAGGTGTCCGAGCCGCTGTCGACGATGGGGTTGCAGCGGATGTCCGTGGTGTCGCCGCCGGTGAGCAGCCCGACCCACTCGTCCACGGGGGTGTCGAAGGGGACGCAGTGGCGCTCGAGGGTCGAGGCCGGCGTGGACGAGAGCGCCGGGTTGATGAGCAGCGGCCCGCACTCGTTCATCTCGGTGCTGCCCTTGCCCGCGTCGAACACGGACAAGACGATGCCCGAGTACTCCATGGGCTCCTCGGGCACGCCCGAGATCTCGCCGGTGTCCGGGTCGATCGAGAGGCCCGGAGGCAGGTTCGTCGCCATCCAGTTGTTGAAGTTGCCGCTGCCGCCACCGACCTCGGGGGTGAAGCTGTAGTCCGCCCCCACGGCGCCGACGGGGAACTCGGCGCAGTTGATGCCCGCGTCGACCCCACCGGGGTCGGGCACGATGCAGTTGCCGTTGGCGTCGAAGGCGAAGCAGTCAGGGGCGAGCTCGTCCCGGTTGTTGCAACCGGTCGCGAGCAAGGCAGCGGCCGAGACGAGCAGGGCCGCCGAACGGGCGACACTCCGGGGAGAGTTGAGCGCGTGCATGTAGAGCAGTCTCCAGACCAAGCGCGGGCGCGGTCGTGGGCAGTCTATCACGTGGCGTCTGGCCCGCGCTAGATTCGCAGGGGTCGGGCTGGCCGGGCTCCGGGCCACGGTGCGCATCCCGCGACCTCGGCTCCAGCTCGCCTCCGCTCGCCCAGACGAGAGCGACGGGGTAGCGTCCGTCGGCCGTGAACCTGGAGCGATCTGGAGCGCCGCCGCCAGACTCCCGCCCTCGCCGGGACGGCTTTTGGTGGCTGCTGCTGGGCGCTGCCTTGGTCTCCCGAGCGGTGTGGGTGCTGTGGGTGCACCCCCCCCAAGGCCACGCGTTCAGCGACATGGCCCACTACCTCCATCGGGCCCGCGAACTCGCCGCCAACGGTCCCGCTGTGCACCCGGGGCCAGGCACGCGAGATCTCGTCTGGCAGCCATGGGGCACCCACACCCTCCTCGCCCTCCCCCTCTTCCTCTTTGGGGACGGCGGCCTCGGGCTCACGGTCGCGGCGCTGATCTGGGGGCTGTGCTCGGCGGCGACGGTGATCCTCAGCCACGCGCTCGCCCGCGCGGCCCTGCCCGCGACCCGCCTCGGGCCCTGGCCCGCGCGGATCGTCGGGTTGCTCGCGCTGGCGTGGATCCCCCACCTCGACCACGCGGGCTACTTCGTCAGCGAGGCCCCCTTTACCTGCGCCCTGCTCGCGACCGTGCTCGGCCTCGTGGCCGTCGACGCGCGGCTGCGTCGCTCCGAGCCCCCGCTCGGCTCGGTCCTCGGCGCGGGCCTGGCCGGCGCCGCCGCCTTCGCGCTGCGACCGGAGAGCGCGATCCTCGTGGTGTTCGCCTGTCTGGTCCTGGCCTACCGCCATCGCCAGCTCCGGGTCGTCGCGGCCCTCCTCGCCCCGCTCCTGGTGGTCGCCCTCGCCTCCGCCGCCCGCGTTCAGCTCCACGCGGGGCGTCCGGGGATCGCCGAGAACGCCGCCGTGAACCGCAGCGCTGGTCGCTGCCACGCCGTCGTGATCTGGGCCGTCCCCGACGAGGCGACCCGGGCCGCCATCGAGGCCGCCCGCGAGCGCGACGGCCCGGACGCCTACGAAGCCTACCGACACCTCGGCCGCCGCGTCAGCCTGCCGGGCTTTCGCGCCCTCGCCCGCCGCGGCGACGCGCACCCCCTCGCCCTGCGCCCGGCCCTCGCCGAAGAGCTCGTATTCGTCGGGCACATCGGCGATCCCGAGCCCCACCGCGCGCTCCGGCGGCGCTGCTGGGCCGCGACCGGCGTCCTCGGCCAGGCCCGCTACGCGCTGACCCACCTCGCGCTGCTGACCGCCATCGCCCGACCCTGGCCCGAGAGCGCCGATCACCCCTCGCCCTGGCAGCTGCCCCTGGCGCTCCTCGGCCGCCGGGCCGCGCTCGTCGTCCACCTGCTCGCCGCCCTCGGCCTGCTGCTCGTGATCCTCCCGCGGCGCCGCGAGAGCCCCGTCGAGCGATCGGACGACTTCCCCCGCATCGTCTGCGCCCTCGCCCTGCTCAGCCTCGCCATCGTCGCCGTCGCCTTCTTTGGCAGCCCGCGGCTGCGCGCCCCCTACGACCCCTACGCCCTCATCCTCGCCGTCTGGGCCGTCCCCGCCGCGCGCCAGCGCCTGAGGTCCTAGCAGCGCCCCCGGCCGAGGAGTAAGCTCCCCGCCCACGTGCTGCCATGGCCAGCCGCCTCAATTTCCAACGCCTGCGCATCGACCCCGAGCGCCCCGATCCCCGCAAGCTGAGCCCGGCCGTCGAGGCCCTGCAGCGCGGCGCCGTGATCATTTATCCCACGGACACCGGCTACGCCTTCGGCTGCGCCCTGTCGAGCAACAAGGGCATCTCGACCCTGCGCAAGCTCAAGGGCATCCACGCCAAGCACGCCAAGCCGCTGACCATGCTCGTCGAGACCCTCAACGACATGGGCCGCTACGGCGTCATGCCCAACACCGCCTTCCGCGTGGTCCGTCGCCTGCTCCCGGGGCCCTACACCATGGTCCTGCGCGCGACCTCCGACGTGCCCCGGGCGATGAAGAACCGGACCGGCGAGGTCGGCATGCGCCTGCCCGATCACAAGGTCTGCAACTTGCTCGTCGAGCACCTCGGCGAGCCCTTGCTGACCGGCTCCCTCACCCCCGGCGAGGACAGCCCCGAGCTCGAGGACCCCGCCGAGCTCGAGGCCCGCTACAACCGCGACATCGGCCTGATGATCGACGGCGGCCACATCTGGCCCGAGCCCTCGACGGTGCTGCGCTTCGACGAGCGCGGCGACATCGAGGTCCTGCGCGAAGGCCAGGGCGAGATCCCCAACTGGTGACGGCTCCAACTCAGTAAATTCCGGGAACGAGCCGCTTCCACCCTGCCGGTACCTCGTCGCCGAGGCGGTCCCGGTACCAGGTGAGGGTGTTGTACGCCCGCCCCGCCAGGTAGAGGGTCATCACCGAGACCACCACCACGCCGCCGACGTGCTGCAGGACCAGCGCGTAGCCCCACCACGCGAGGATCTCCGCGAGGTAGTGGGGGCAGGCCACCCAGCGAAACAGTCCGCCCTTGGGCAGCTTGTAGCCCGTCTCCCCCGGCTCGCGCAGGTTCGCGAGCAGGCGGTGATGGTGAAGGTTCAGCGCCGTCCCCGTCAGCCACAGCGCCCCGCCGAGGTAGCCCACCCACGGCCAGCCCGCGCCCGCGCTCAGCGTCGCCGCGTCCACCTCGCGCGCCGCCATGGCCCCGAACAGCAGCGCCGCCATCGAGTACATCCCGCAGATCATCACCACCGTGCCGAGGTTCATCACCCCGGAGTAGCGGTGCACGAACAGCGACTCGAGGCAGCGCTTGAAAAAGTGCAGGCTGCACATCACCCCGAGCGCGATCAGCCAGGGCGTCGACGCCTCGCCCGAACTCCACAGCAGGACCGGCAGCCAAAACAGCGCCACCGCCGGCCCATAGACGATCAGCATCCCCGCCTTCGAGGGGAGCGAGAGCTTGCGGTCCTGGTTGGCGAACTTCGAGTAGCCGAAGCTCGTCCACCCCGTCGCCTCACCGATCGCCAGGAAGGGCGCGGACACGGCGAGGACGAGCAGGGTCCAGTGGACCAGGCCACCGTCGAACTCGGGGACGTGAACCATGAGGGGTGACTGTAGGGTAGATCCTGGGCGCGTACAGCGTTTCCTCGCAGACTTCGGCTGTGTCTGAGGATCTGCGCTGCGACTCTCGCGCGACTCCCCGTCTCCAGTTGGGGACCCGGGCCCGTTGTTTTGGCTTCGCGGTCTCGCACGCCGGTGACGCACTGTGGCCCGCGCCGAGGAAATCCCCGGTCTGCTAGCTGTCGGAGAGTCTCACCACTCCGCTACCCAGATCGCGTACTCACTTTCGCCAGCGGTCGTGAACGCAGCCAAGTTTCCGGTCACGCCCGCGACGTCGAAAACCATGCTCAGTCGCTTGTCGACGTCAGCCGGCTGCGCCACTGGTGTCACGAAGTTGACCAATGGCGTCGCCATGGCGGTCCGGCCAAACACCATCGGGTCGGGGAAGCCCGAGTCGGCGTCAGACAGTCGAACCTCGACCGCGGGGATCGAGACATCAATCGCGCCGTCCCCCGTCGTCATGCTCAGCCCGATCGTCGTGACCACTCGATCGTCGCAGGTGACGTCGTGGAAGCGCCGGGTCTCCTCGGTCGGCTCGTAGTCTTCGAAGCGGAACGTGGGTGCCGCCGGCACGTCGAAGGCCAGCGAGAGGCCCGTGCTGGGGTTCGTGGCACCCACGACCTCGACCTCGACCTCGCCCGACTCGTTGACGAAGTCCCAGTGCAAGTTCGTCTCGAAGTCCTCGGGGATCACGGCGATGATCTCTGCCCCGCTGCGCCCGTTCGGTGCGACCTCGTTGGCGTCGGCGAGCGGCGTCGTCGAGATGAGCTCGCACTCCGCTGGCGGAATCTCGGGGCCATCGCCGACGGGGTCGGGGGCACTGGGCGTGTCGCCGCAGGCCGCCACCAACCCCGCGAGCAGCACAGTCGCAGCGGCAGCTGGAAATCTCATGATCACCGAGGACCGACTCTAGCTCCGTCACCGGGCCGCGAACAAGGTGCAACCCAGTTGGCAGTGAGGTGTCTGAACCCAGAAAAAGGGCGGACTGAAATGCGGGCGGTTTCAATCTGAGCTTGCCGATGCCGAAGCTGGTGGGGCTCGGGAGCCCGCGAGACCGTGCTCGAACACAGCGCGTAGAACTTCGAGACCCACGCGGGCTTCGGCCTCACTCCGACCCGCGAGTATCTCCAGCAATTCGCGCTCGATCGGGAGCTCGCCGAGCTCGAAGCTGAGCATGATCGACGACAGCCGAAGGTGAAGACCCCGCGCGAGTGAGACCAGGGTCTTCATGCTCGGCGAGAAGCTGCCCGCCTCGAGGCGTCGAATGGTGTCGGCGGAGAGCCTCGCGCGCTCGGCGAGGACTTCTTGGGTCAAACCGCGAGCCTTGCGGAGGGTGCGGATGTGAAAGCCGAAGGCGTGGGCATCGACGTCCCAGACTTCGAAGCGGATGGCGGTGATGGTGGCTGCGAGGTTCTCGCTCACGCCCGGGCTCTGGCTCGAGGTGGCGGAGCGTTCGGTCTCGACACCGATTTTCTTGCCGCTTGGGGGCGGGGATGCCGAGTCGGAGCAGGCCTTCTCGCCTGTTGAGGGGCCTCAGAACCGAGCTCACAGGCCGCGACCAGCCGAAGGAGCGAGTCCAGCAGGGCACATCTGCCTGTCTTTGCGGGCTGGGTAGAATTTCGCCCATGACGCGCAACACCCCCATCGCCCTCGCGGCTCTGACCACGATGATGTTCCTACTCGCACCCGCCCCAGCTGCCGGTTCGCTGCCAGACTTGTGCGACGACGTCTACCTCGACGATGTCGGCGCGCCCGCGACGGACTCCAAGGGCGTCGCGCTGAGCCGCTTCTGCACCTGGACCGGCCCCGACGCTCCGCTGTGGGCCGACCATGTTTGCTGCGCCATCGACGGAGCCTCCGCGGACTGCACGCCCACCGACGCGAACGGCCGCTGCACCGCCGGGATGAAGATGTGGTGCGACTACGGCGAAGACATCGGCGGGAAGGTGACCTGCTACCAGCCCTTCCCAGACGCCTGCGACGAGGGCTTTTGCGACACGTTGGCGGTCCCTCCTGGAACTCAGGCCGAGGAAATGGTGCCGCTGTGCTGCTACGCGGACACGGATGACTGCTACCAACTAGAGATCGGAGCGCCTTGCGGAGGTGACTTCCTCCACTGCGACTCGCCCTACACCACGGAGCAAGGCACGGTGGGCTGCGCCGACTTCGACTAGCAGGACATCGGAAAGTGCCCCGCAGGCACGAGGATCCTCGCCTTCAAGGCCATCGACGGTCAGTGACTCACGCAAGCTTGCTGATTTCCGGCCCCAGCTGGGGCCGCGGGAGGGGGAGGTACCCCGCGACGGTCGGCAACTACCCCAGCTACTTCACGGCCATCGCGGTCACCGACGGCACCACGGTCAACTTCACCGTGCC
>NZ_ABCS01000095.1 GCF_000170895.1 Plesiocystis pacifica SIR-1
GTGGTGAACCCCACCGCTAGGAGCGGCGACACAGCCATTCGGGTTCCAGTGCCGCTCCAAACCCGGCACGGACTTCGGACACGCGGTACTTGGGGGAAGGGGTTGGTTCGTGCTCTCGCTCCCGGAGTTGCCGCCCGCGCTCGACCACGGCCGCGACGACCTCGGGCTCGCCGGCGCGTTTTGCCGCGCGCTGGAGGTGCGCCGACAGCTCGGGGGAGGATGTCGACGGTCAGCAGCCCGTCGAGCCAGATCCAGTCGCGGTCGCCGGGGACCGCGTAGCCCAGGGCGTTGTCCCGAATGATCCGATCGCAGCGCTGCTCGGCCGGGAACAACCCGCGCACGAGGCCAAAGACGAAGGCTCGCCCGAGCTACAGGGGAACGACGCACCACAGCGCGAACCACGGGGACACGAGCGCGGCGGCGGGCAGGGCCAAGAGCGCGAGGCCGAGGAGCGCGAGGCCGTACGGGCGCCACACGGCGAAGTGTGGCGCGAGGCGTTGGCGCCTGGTCGGGGAGAACTCGAGGTGGACGGGGAACTCGGGCACGCCGAGGCCGAGAGCATCAATCGTGCCAGGATCCGAGGGCCGTCTTTGCGGAGGCGGGCGCCGACGTGGCGGGGCCTACGACGTGACCGTCGACGAGCAGAGCGCGGCCACCGTCGTCAGCCACGACCGGCTGTCGAAGTTCGCGCCCTGAGCGGGGCTCGGACCGGCCGCCACCGAAGCCAGGCTTCGCCTACCTGCAGCTCGGGGAGAGCGCGCGAGACGAGGGTCTGCCGCTCTCGCCAGAGCTGTGAGTAGGGTTGACCCGTGGTGTATTCTGGCTCGCGCACGCGGTCCGTCCGGGTGTGCCTGGGACCCGTGACGAGCTCGAAGAACAGCCTGCCGCTCGAGGTCAGCTGTCAGATGCTCGGGACCGCGTTCGAGCTGTGCGATGGCCTGGGCGGGGACCGGCAGCAGCTGATCCGAGCCTTGCCCTACTCGATGGAGCACATGCTCGATGGTCGCCGGTGGATCGACTGGGAGAGCTTCGCGCTGCTCATGGGTCGGCTCGTCGACGAGTACGGGGCCACGCCAGCGCGCGTCGCCGAGATCTCGGTCGAGAGCATGGAGCGCTCGCTGCCGCGGGCGCTGCTGGGGGTCGCGGGGCTGTTCGCGTCTCCCAGCGCGGTCGCGCGCTGGTACCTCGATACGGACGGGATCGTCCACAACTACTGCCGGGTGTTCCGGACCAGCTTCGTCGAGCGCGTCGCGGACCTCGAGTTCGAGTGGACCGTGGAGCTGCGCGACCCTCGGCTGACGCTGACGACCGTCAACTTTTGGAGCATGCAGGCGCAGATCGAGTTCGCCTTTCGCCGCATGGGAGCCCGCGACGCCGTGGTCGAGATGCGCGCCCTCGAGCGGGGCTTCCACTATCGGGCGCGACTGCAGCGGCGCAGCGTGGGCATGCGCGTGCGCGGGCTGCTGGCCCGCTCCCTGGGTCGCCTGTTGCCCGCGCGCAGGGCCCGGGAGATGCTGTCGCAGACCAACGCGGCGCAGCTCGAGCAGCTGCGCGAGCTCGAGGCCGAGGTGCGCCGGCGCGAGCGGGTCGAGGAGCAGCTGCGCCAGCAGGTCGCCGAGGCCGAGGAGCTGCAGCGCCAGCTCGGCCGCAGCCAGCGGCTCAACAGCCTCGGCCTGCTCGCGGGCGGCCTGGCCCACGACTTCAACAACCTGCTCGTGGCGATCATGGGGCACACGGGCATGCTGCGCCTCGAGGCCGAGGGCTTGTCGAGGGAGGCCCTCGAAGACCTCGACGGCCTCGACGAGGCCGCGGCCCGAGCTCGGGAGCTGACCCGACAGCTGCTGACCTTCGGCCGGGCCCAAGCGATGGAGCTGAGCGAGGTCGAGCTCGGGGCCGCGCTGCGTCAGAGCTGGCGCTTGCTCGGGCGCTTGCTGCCCTCGAGCATTCGCAAGCTGCTGGTCATCGAGGACGAGGCGTTGCGCTTGGTCGTCGACCGGGCTCAGCTCGAGCAGGTGGTCATGAACCTGTGCATCAACGCGCGCGACGCGATGCCCGAGGGCGGGGAGCTCGAGGTGCGCCTGCGCCGGGTCGCGCTCTCGGCCGAGGCGCTGGGAGCCGAGCGCGAGGCGGTCGAGCCTGGGGAGTTCGCGCAGATCTCGGTCCGGGATACGGGCGAAGGCATCGCGCCCGCAGACCTCGAGCGGATCTTCGATCCCTTCTTCACGACCAAGGCCGAGGGCCAGGGCACGGGCCTGGGCCTGAGCGTGGTGTTCGGCGTCGTGCACCGTCACGGCGGGCTCGTGCGCGTGGACTCCGAGCTCGGTCGCGGGACGACCTTCGAGGTGTACCTGCCCCTCGACGCCCGCGAGGCGAGCGTGGCCGCCGTCCAGGAGGCGCGCGCGCCAGCCCCGGGCGGGGACGAGCGGATCTTGCTGGTCGAGGATCACGATCTGGTCCGTCGGATCGCCGAGGAGCTGCTGCGCGGCGCGGGCTACGAGGTGAGCGTGGTCGAAGACGGCGAGCAGGCCAGCGCGACCCTCTCGGAGCAGCGCGTGGACCTGGTGCTGACCGACGTCGTCATGCCGCGGCGCTCGGGCATCGAGCTCGCGCGGGAGCTCCAGGTGACGCAGCCCGGGCTCCCCCTGATCTTGATGACGGGCTACACCACCGAGCGCGCGCAGCTCGACGAGCTGGCCTCCGCCGGGGTCGGGCTGCTGTCCAAGCCCTTTTGCCGCGAGGAGCTGCTGTGGGCGGTGCGCGACGCCCTGGAGCCGTCGTGACGCGCGCAGATTGTTTTCGAGGGCCGCGGGAAAACCGGGCTGCTCGCGCAACTCACCATCTGGATGCCCACGACACCCCTGTCGACGGCTGCGCCTCTGGCGCCGGTAGCCGTGAGCGCGCGTGAGCAGTCGGACGCGCGGCGCGAGCGGCTGGCGCGTTGCTACCGCGAGCACGCCCAGCGCCTCGCCCGGCAGATCCTGGCGATCACGGGGGACCCGACCTGCGTCGAGGACCTGGTCAACGAGACCTTCATCCGGGCGCACGAGCGCTTCGATCGCTTCGAGGATCGCTCGGCGCTCTCGACCTGGCTGCACGGCATCGCCATCAACATCGCGCGCACCCACGTGACCAAGCGTCGCCGTCGCCGTCGCCTCGACGCGGCCTTGCCCAAGCCGACGATGGAGGGGGAGGACGTCGAGGACGCGGTGCGCGAGCGCGACGCGGTCCGGCGCCTCTACCTGGCCCTGGACGAGCTCGACGCGGACCTGCGCGTCGCCTTTGTCCTGTGCGTGCTGGAGCAGCGCTCGTTGAAGGAGGCCTCGGGGCTGCTGGGCGTCCCGGTGTCGACCTTGCACGCACGCCGGCAGCGCGCCGAGGCCTTCGTGCGCGCGCAGATCGAAGGAGGAGCGCAGCGATGACGGAGTCCTACGACGACCTCCTGGACGGGGCGCGGGAGTGGCTGGGGACGACGAGCCCCGCGCTCGGGGCGCCCGAGGCCATGCTCGCCGAGCTCGAGGCGCACCAGCGCCGACGGGGTCGCCTGCGCCTGCTCGCGGCGCTGCTCTCGTGCCTGGTCCTCGCGGCCTACGCGGTCAGCGTGCTCGCCCACCCCCTCGGCGCCTCGACCTGCGACTGGGTCAGCCCCGGCGCCGTGCTGCGCTACGGCCTCGTCCACGTCGCGGGCTTCGTGCTCGCCTCGGCGCTCGTGGCCAGCACGCGCACCTGGGCCCAGCTGCTCGTGCGCGCGTGCTGGTGGTCCTCGCTGCTGGCCGCGTCCGTGGGGCTGTGGACCGAGCTCGGGACCTTGCCGCTGCTCATGCCGACGCTGCTGCTCGCGTCGGCGATCGGGCTGTGGTCCCTCGGCGAGCTGCCCCTCGACGTCGACGCGCCCGACGGGGGCTTCCCGCTGATCCGCCACCGCGAGCTCGTCGTCGCCATGTTGGTGTTCGCGGTCGCCGACGCCGAGACCCTGCTGGCGTCGGCGCTCAACCATGACGAGCCGGGCTCGCTGGGCTACGCGCTGACGGACCTGGCGTGCGCGCTGACGATGATCGTGGCGATCGTCGGCCTCTACCGCCTGCGCGTGTGGGGCTTCGTCGCGGTCGTGCTCGCCAACCTGGCCATCGCGGGCCTGGCCCTCGGCGGGCTGCTCAACTACGACCCCGGCTTCTCGGCCGCGTTCGCGGTCACGGCGGTCATCCAGGTCGGGCTCGGGGTCCCGCTGATGCGCGCGCTGTGGGGGGGGCAGACGCGGCTGCGCGCCCCCTCGCTGCGCTGGCCTCGGTGGGGGGCGCGGGTGCTCCTCGTGGCCGCCGTCGGGCTCGGGGCCCTCGCGACCTGGCGGGGCCTCCAGCCCGAGGTCCTCGAGCATCACTGCGCCGACACCTGAGCGATCGGGAATTCTCGAGGCGTCGCGCGACTCACTCACGTGATGTTGACAGTGCCTCGTCCACGGCTCGCGCTCCTCGGCGCGCTCGCCCTCATCGGCTGCCTCGATCCGGCCCAGCCCGGCAACCTGGTGCCGGCCACGGTCCTCGACGACCCCGAGCTGCCGGCGCTCGAGCTCGCGGATACGCGGGTTCATCTCGAGACCTTCGGCGACCCCGACGACCCCGTGATCGTGGTCCTCCACGGCGGGCCGGGCAACGACTACCGCTACCTGCTGCGGCTGATCGAGCCCGTCGAGGGCGAGAGCCTGGCCGACGACTACTTCTGGGTGTTTTGGGATCAACGGGGCGCGGGCCTGTCCGAGCGCCACGGGCTCGAGGCGCTGACCCTCGACGCCTACCTGAGCGACCTCGAGCAGGTGGTCGATCACTTCGCCGCAGGTCGCCAGGTGGTGCTCTTGGGCCACTCCTGGGGAGGGCAGTACGCCGGCATGTACATGAACGCCCACCCCGAGCGGATCGCGGGGGCGGTCCTCGCCGAGCCGGGCCGGCTGCGCTGGGACATCCCCGAGCTCGCGGCGGACTTCGACTTCGACTACTTCGCCGAGCACCTGGGTGACCTGCTGTGGGCGCGGCAGTTCGTCTCGATGCAGGACCACGCCCGGGCCGACTACGTCACCTCGCTGCTGCTGCTCGAGGACACCAACGCGCGCCTGGAGGAGCCCAGCCCCAACTGGCGGGTCGGCGCGGCCGTGTTGCTGGAGCTCTACCTCGAGCAGATCGAGGGCGCGCGCTTTGACTGGACCCCGCGCCTGGGCGAGGTCGAGGCCGAGGTCCTGTTCATCACCGGCGCCCTCTCGGTCGATCTGGGCACGGAATTCCAGGGCCAGCAGACGCCCTTGTTTGCGGACGCTCGGATCGTCGAGATCGCCGACGCGGGCCACACCGACATCGTGTGGGCGCGGGCGGAGGCCACGGTGCCCGTGGTCCGGGACTACCTCGAAGGGCTGGAGCTCGAGTGAGCGCCCTGGCTTCCCTCGTGATGGCGGCGGTGTTGGCCGGGGCGGGCCCGGGCCAGCGGCCCTCGCCGGACTCCGGGGCCAACGTGGTCGGGACCGAGGTCGGGGTCGACGGCACGACCCTCGCGTGGTCCCTCGGCTACGCCCGGGCGCTGTTCTTGCCCGGCGAGCGCACCTTGCTCCTGGCGACGCGCTTCACCCTCCCGATGACCCAGCCCGACATGGGCGACTGGCGCTGGGCCGCGGGCGCCCGGGTCGACGCCCTCGCGTTGGGCCGCTTCGCGTGGCCGGTCGAGCTCGATCTCGTGGTCCGCGGGCTCTCGAACCGCTCCGTCGATGCCCTCGGCCTCGGGACGGAGCTGATCACCGCGCCCGGGTGGTACCCGAAGCGGTGGTTCGTCGCCGCGGAGCTGAGCTGGGATCAACAGTGGGGCACGCACCTGGAGCACGGCGCGGACTACCGGCGCTACGTGTACGAGGACGTCCAGGACGGCTGGTACGGCCCGACGGGCTTCACCATGCGCTACGGGGCCCGCGTGGGCGGGCTGCCGTGGCGGCACATGGAGCTGTGGGTGCGCGGCGGCTACGAACAGCACGGCCGCTTCGACCAGCTGGCGCCGCCGCTCTACGCCATCGCGGGGGTCAACTTCCGCTTTTAGGCTCGGGCGGGCTCACCACGAGGGCGCCGCTGGGGCGCCACTGGGGCGCCATCGTGACCTGGTGACGGGCACCGAAGCGCGAAGGGGAGGGACCGCCCAAGCTGTCGCTCGGTCCCCGGCGGAGCTCACCCCATCGCGCCGGGGTTTCCCCGCTTCCCGCTTGGCGGGGTCATGCGGATTGAGGGCCTTCGTGGTGGCGGGTCTACTCGTTTCATGTTCACCACCACCACCCACCGCATCCTCGCCGCGTCCCTCTCCCTGCTGCTCGCGCCCACGCTGCTCGCTTGCCCGAGCGACGACGGGGAGCCGAGCGAGGGCGAGGGCGCGGCCGACGAGACCGGGGCCGAGACGGACAGCGAGTCCGGTACGGCCGACGACGAGGTCGGGACGGACTCGTCCGAGACCAGCTCGGACACCACGGAGACGGAGACGGAGAGCTCCACCGAAGGCACGGAGGAGACGACGACGGAGGGCGAGGAGACGACGGAGACGACGGGCGCGGGCGAGCTGCCGGAGGAGGTCATCAGCGCGTGCGAGGAGGCGTGCGGGGCCATCGACATGTGCGGGTTCCCGAACGAGGGCTGCGTCGAGGTTTGCCTCGAAGTGCACGGGGAGTACCTCGACGATCCGGCGTGCCTCGAGGCCGAGCTGGCGCTGACCGAGTGCATCGCGGCGCTGCCCAGCTGCGAGGAGGTCTCCGAGTTCCTCGACGGGGAGAGCGACCCCTACCCGTGCATGGAGATCGAGGCGATGGCCTGCTGACCCTCGACCCGCTCGGTCGCTAGCGGCTGCGTTCGCGGCGGCGAAGCAGGGGCAGGGCGAGGAGCAGCGCGAGGGCCCAGGGGAGGGGGCGACCGGGCTCGGGATCGGCCTGACACGCGCAGCCCCGATCGAGGATGATCGGGTCGGCGCTGGCTTCATCGCCGCCGCCGGTGGCGTCGCCCGTATCGAGCGGCGCCCCGGTCTCGGTGTCGTCGCCGATCTCGTCCTCGCTGGAGCCCGACTCCTCGGCCGACTCGGACTCGCCGCGCGTGCCGGACTCTTCGGTGGTCTCGGTCTCGGTCTCGGTGGTGTCCGTGCTCTCGGCGGTGTCCGTGTCGGTCGGGGTGCCCGACTCGGTGTCTCCGTCCCCCGGGACCGGGTCGGGCTCGTTGGTCGTCGGCTCGGGCGTGTCGAGGCAGCTGGGGAACGCGCAGCAGGGATCGAGCTCGACCTCGAGGCCCTCGACGATGGCCGAGAGCGTGGCCGAGAGCTCGTCCCCCTCGAGGGCGCGCAGCGGCGGGAGCGTGCCGCCGGAGCCCCAGTCGGCCATCTGGGCGAGCTGGGCCAGGGCCAGAGGGTCGCCCCCTGCGGGGTCGTAGGCCGGGCCCAGGCCGATGACGTGGGTGGTGATGCCGTCCGCGACCATGCCGAGGAGATGGGTCTCGACCTGGGCGTCCGTCGACTCGTGCGCCCCGGCGACGATCAGGATGTTGTGGTAGGGGGTCGCGTCGTTGACGGGGGCGAGGGCGTCCCAGCCCTCGTTGGTCGCGTGGTAGTCGGCCTGGTTTTGGTGGGCCAGCGCCAGCCCCAGGTGCAGCGCCCGGCCCGAGCCGGCGCAGCCCGGTCCTGGCCCCTGGCAGCGCGGCATGTGGCTGTCGGTCGGCAGGTCGAAGCCCGGGGGGTCTGGGGTGCCGTCTTGGAAGTCCCAGACGATCGGCGGCCCGCCCCAGGGATCCTCGCAGCCCGGGAGCAGGCAGCTCGTGAGCGGGTTGAGGGCCCAGGCCATGTTGTCGGCGGTGCACGAGCCGTAGTCCACGAGCACGCGCTGCTCGCCGGGGTCGGGGCTGGTGCCGCCGAACACCATCAGGCCGATCTGCGCGCGGCCGTCGAGGGGCAGGCCGTCGCCAAGGTTGACCTCGAGGAAGCCGCCCGGCGCGGTCAGGGCGGTCCGGGCCTGGTCCCACAGGGTCTGCCCCATGGCGCCGGGCTGGCCGGGCTGGGCCGGGTCGTCGAGCATGGCCGAGGACGCGTCGAGGATCACGAGGACGCGCGGCTGGCCGCCGAAGCACTCCGGAAAGTAGTCGCCGAAGGAGCCGTAGATGGCGTCGGTGACGGCGACCCACAGGACCTCGGGCTCGTGGGCGATGGCGACCTGGGTCCCGCCCGCGTTGGCGACGGCGTCGGCGGCCGCCTGCGCCTGCTCGTCGCCGTGCCACGACAGCACGTAGGTGGGGATGTGGTGATCGTCGAAGGCCTGCTCCGCGACCGGGGCCGGGTCGGCCTCGGCCGGGGCGTAGGCCGAGGAGCCGTCGGCGTCGGTCCAGGCGCCCGCGGTGATCAGGCTGAAGATGTAGGGGCGGGGGGCGATGAGCCCGGGCTCGAGGCCTAGATCCTCGGGGTGGTCTTGCTGGGTGGCGAGGGCCTCGGCGAGGGCGGCCTCGAGGGCCCCGCGGGTCCACGGCTCGATGCCCGTGGCTGCGCCGTTGAGCGGCGGGGGCGTGGCCGCGAGCAGGTCGAGGAGTTCCTCGGCCACGCACTCGTGGTAGACGCCCCGCTCGTCATCCCAGCGCTGGTCGAACACGTGGCCGTCGACGAGCCCGGAGGCGTCGCCGGGGATGGTCGTGCCGGGGACCCCCGGCTGGGGGTCGTGGCCATAGCGCATGATCGCGATGTTGGCCTGGTTGGTCAGGAACAGGCCCGGCTGCAGCATGGTCTCCAGGGCCTCGACGCTGGCCTCCCAGCGGGTCTGGCCTGGGAAGCCTTCGGCCGGCTCGTTCATCGCCGTGGAGTACTCGACGATGAACATCAAGTTGTTCTTGGGCCAGCTGCACTGGGTCTCCTCCCAGCACTCGGCGCCCTCGGCCTGGACCGGCGCGGCTCCCCGATGCAGGCAAAAGGCCAGGCCGATCCCCGAGAGCAGCGCGAGTTGCAGGGCGAGGCGGCGTCTGGGCAGAGGCGGGCGCATCCCCTCCATGGTGGGCCGCGAAGGGGATGTCGGGTGGAAAAAAAAGGACGTCCACGACTATTTTGGCCGTCGCGGACGACGCCACGCCCTCCCTGCCCCACGTCCACGACTCAGGGGGCGCAGCCGTGGGTCGTGTCGAGCTCGGCGAGGCTGACGATCTCGACCCCGCTGCGGGCGAAGGCCCGCAGCATCGCCTTGGTGGCGTCGGGGGCCAGGCGATCGTGGGCGACGTAGATGCCGCCTTCGCGGCTCGCGCTGCGGGCCGCCTTGGTCGCGGTCTTGGCCACGCGCTTGGGGTCCATGCGCTCGTCGACGCTCAGCTTGGGGTCGGAGTCCCCGGTGCCGCCGTCCCACATCACCATGCGCATGCCCTGGGCGTTGACGGCCCGGGCGAAGGCCTCGCGCTCCTCGGCCTTCCAGTGGCTGCCGACGTAGGGGTTGCCGCCGGGGGGGCGGACCCAGCCGAGGGTGTGGGGCCGATCCTGCTCGCTGTAGCCGCGGGCCTCGAGCACGGCGCGGTGGCGGGCGCGGATGCCCTCCATGCGCGCGAGCTGCTCGCCGCGGTCGTGCTTGGACCAGCGCAGGCCGTCGAAGACCTCGCGGTCGAGGGCGCGGAAGTCCTCCTTGGAGGTGGCGAGCATGGCCAGGTCGACGCGGATCTGGGTCAGCTCGAACTCCGAGGCGACGTAGGCCTCGAGCTCGTCGAGGCCGGCGACGTTGCGGGCCATGCGGGTGTCGTGGCGCCAGCCGTGGTTGGCGAGGGTGTGGCCCTCGGCGACCATGCGCTGGACCAGGTGGTAGGTGTTCGCGCGCACGGAGTGGCCGGTGATGAAGAAGGCGCCGGTCCAGCCCTGGCGCTCGAGCTCGTCGAGGATCAGCGGGGTGCGCCCGGGGTGGGGGCCGTCGTCGAAGGTCAGGGCGAGCTTGCCGGCGGGGAGCGCTTCGCGGGCGGGGTAGAGCCCGGGGATCCACTCGTCGTCGCTGGCGCGGCCCTCCCAGCGACCCGTGGGCACGGGGGCGAGGGCGCAGCCTTCCTCGAGCTCGGCGAGCTCTCCGACGGCGGGCGGGAGCAGAGGCTGCGGGTGGGTCGGCTCGAGGGTCTGCTCCGAGACCTGCTCGATGCTCTGGTGGGCGAGCGCGGCGGACTGCCCGTCGGCCTCGTGGGCCGAGGCCTCGAAGGCGGTGAGCTCGGTGGTGGACAGGGACAGGGCGACGAGGGCGAAGGCGAGCAGGCGGCGAGACATGAGGATCCCCCGCGACGGCCGCGGACCCCCTGGCTCGATTCGGACGAGTCACCCCCTCACGGGGCGCCTCGGAGCCAGGGCGTCGGTCCGCGTGTTGACCGTCGCACTGGGGTGTCCGGGCAGGAGCCAAAAACGGCTCATGGCTCGACCGATTTTTTCGAATGACTCGTGGAGTCCCGGTCAGGCGCCGCTGCGGCCCTCACACCACGCGAGCACCTGGGGCATCAGGCCCGCGCCGGCGCCTAGCCCCATCCCCAGGTCGACGGAGGCCGGAAAGCCCACGTGACCACCCCGGCGCACGTAGGCGACCTGCGCGAGCTCGGGCTGAGCCGCGCGGGCGCGCTCGAGGTGGGGGCGCACGGTCTCGAGGGGGACGATGGGGTCGTCCTCGGCGGCGACGTAGAGGAAGGGCCGCTTGGTCTCGCCCAGGCGCGGGCCGATGCTCTGGCTGGTCCAGTAGTGGTTCTCGTCCTCGAAGCCCCAGCGCGGCACGACGACCTCCCGGTCCCAGGCCCGGATGCCGTGGAAGTTGCGCCGCGGTCCGTCCTCGATGCGCGCGAGGATGTCCTCGAGGCCGCCGACGATCGAGCGCCGGTAGAGCCACATCGACGGCGCGTCGAAGCTGTGCGCGTTGAGGAGCAGATCGAGGGGCGAGCAGATCGCGACCACGCCGGCGACCCGCGGGTCGGGGTCCGGAGAGCAGGCCAGGTGCAGGGCGACGTGGCCCCCGAGGGAGAAGCCGACCACGAACACCCGGCGAAAGCGAGCGAGGCTGGGGTCGCCGAGGACGGCGGCGAGGTCCGCCCACAGCCCCGCGTGGTAGAAGTCGCGGCCGCTGTCCCCCGCGCCGCGCATGGACAGGCGCAGGTAGGCGTGACCGGCCGCGGCCGCGGCTGCGGCGGCGGACAGGACGTAGGTGCTGTCCGCCGAGCCGCCGAGGCCGTGGAGGATGAGCACGAGGGTGTCGCGGGTGTCGACGCCGGCTGGCCCCGAAGGGCCGAGCGCGCCGGCGAGCTCGATGGCGCCGCCGCGGCTCCCGGGGACGGTGATTTGCCACGGCCGGTCGGCGACGGTCTCGGGGAACAGGACCCCGCGGACGTAGGGCACGACGGTCCAGTAGTGCCCGCGCGCCGCCGCTCGAATTCCGCCTCGCCTCGGCACGGTCACAGCATGGAGGGAGCTGGCAGACACCACAAGTGCGCTCGGTGAAAGCGGCGACTTGGCCGAGGTCGCGTCATCCGGCGCCTACCCCTGGAACGAGCTGACCGTGGTGCTCGAGCCTGGGGCGACGGCGAGCTCGGCGGTGCTGCGCCACGAGGCTGACACCGACGTGGGCTCCCCGCGCCTGCTCGTGCAGGTGCTCCGGGCCGAGGGCGAAGCCGAGCCCATCGCGCTGTCCGACGACGAGCTCACCGCCAGCGCCGGGTGGCCTGCACCCATCGGCGGCTGATCATCGCGCGCGGGGAGACCGACCGTCGCCCCGGGCGTTCGGATCGCGCTGATCCCCTCCCGCGCCGGAGATCCGCTGCCCGTCGTCGACTACGACGGGCAGACCCTGGTCGTGACCCAGGGCGGGGACAGTGAGGCGCTGAGCTTCTCGATGGTCGGCGACCGCACCCACATCGAGGGCAGACCCGTACGCTGCGCCGCGCGTGGGGCTCCGCCTCGTCGAGATCACCGCCGCCGGAGCGTTGACAAAGGCTCCCGGAGTCCGTCGCGCTCGGGCTCGAATCGGCCTCGATTTGGGACGCCGTTCGGGACAAATCCTCGCGCCAGAGGGCTCAAAAAGAGCAAGCGAGGATATTTATCATGGGAGCGAAGCTCGACTCCGAGGTTCGCAAATGTTGCGTGGGGCCCTCGTTGACGGTCTCAGGGCTGCCGAGTAGAAACCGCCCGTGTCAGCCCACCCCGAGGGTCCTGGCGATGATTCGCCGGTGCCTACCCCGCCCGAGACCGCGACCGACGGACCGAGCTTGCGTTTGGTCCTCGGCTTCGCCGGGGCGGTCACGATTCTCACGGGGGTGATGGGCTACGCCCGCTACGCGGGTTCGGAGCGCTGGGTGTCCGAGGGCATCCAGCAGATGGACGCGCGCGGCTCGGAGCTCGACGTCGAGGGTTGCATCGACGAGGTCGTCGACTGGTACGACGCCTGCGACCAGGAAGATGCGAACGCCGCGGTCTGCCTCACCGGCGTCGACATTCTGATGGCCCACTGTCTGGGCGCACAGGATCGCACGCCAACTTGTGAGCTCTATCTCAATCCCGATTCCGAAGTCCGGGCGCCCACCGAGCAGATGCGCGAGCAAGCTCGAAACCCCAAGAAGGCGGGCGAGAGCGGCCGCTGGGTGTACGCCCGGTGCGAAGAGCGCGAAATGCGTTGCCTGAACAAGCGCGAGTGCGCGTGCGCCGAGGCCTATCGAGCGGTTGACTCTTTTTGTCGAACAGGGCAACAGGCGGTGCAGCTGTGACCGAACGTCGCACTCGAGAGTCCTCCCTCACCGAGCGCGCGCGCGACTACCTGGCCCTGACCAAGCCGGGAATCGTTCGCATGTGCTTGGTCATGACCGCCGGCGGCATGTGGCTCGCGCCCGAGCCCTCGCACTGGACGGTGTGGATCGCGGTGCTGATCGGCTCGGCCTGCGCGGTGGCCTCGGCCAACGCCTTCAACATGGTCATGGAGCGCGAGGGCGACCGCAAGATGAAGCGGACGCGCATGCGCCCGCTGCCCACGGGTCGCATGGCCGCGTGGGAGGCCAACGTGTTCGCCGGGCTGCTCGCGCTCGCCTCCATGGTGATCCTCGGCTTCGGCACCAACTGGCTCACCGCCGGCGTCGCGCTGTTTGCGCTGGTCAGCTACACCCTGGTCTACACGCCGCTCAAGCGCGTCACGCCCCTGGCCCTGGTCATCGGCGCAGTCCCGGGGGCCATCCCGCCGCTGCTGGGCTGGACCGCGGCGACCAACAGCCTCGACCTGCCCGGCGCGGTCCTGTTTGGGATCCTGCTCGTCTGGCAGATGCCCCACTTCCTGGCCATCGCCATCTTCCGCAAGCAGGACTACGCCAACGCCGGCATCCTGACGGTCCCCGTGGTCCGCGGGGAGACCGTCGCCAAGGTCCAGGCCATCGCCTGGGCCCTCCTGCTGATCCCCGTGAGCCTCGCGCTCACTCCCCTGGGCGTCACCGGCAACCTCTATATGGGGCTCGCCCTGGCGATGGGCCTGGTGTTCCTCGGCTGGACCATCAAGGGCCTGAGCTCCAAGGAGTTCGAGTCCGACGTCCGCTGGGCCCGGCAGGTGTTCGTGCTCTCGCTCGTATACCTGCCCGCGCTGACCCTGGCGCTCGTGGCTGACCTGACCTGGAAGGCGTTCTTCTAGCCATGGCCACGCAGGCGTCCACGGCTGCTGGGGCAGCAGGATCCGGCCCGGAGGGCATGCCCGAGGGCATGTGGACCGAGCCGGCGCCGTGGATCAAGTTCCTGCGCAAGAACATCTGGTGGATCGGCGGGACCCTGCTCGTCTTGATGATCACCTCGATGCGCTTTTTCCTGGTCCGCCGCCCGCCGCCGCCGCCCATCATCGGCGAGGTCCCGGCGTTCACGCTGGTCGACCACGAGGGCGAGACCTTCACCCGCGACGACCTCCTCGAGGAGGACAAGGTCTGGGTGGTCGGCTTCGTGTTCACGAGCTGTCCGTCCACTTGTCCCGCGGTCAGTCGCGCCATGGTCCTGTTCCAGGAGCAGGTCGCGGCGTCCAAGCTCGAGGATCACATCGAGCTGATCACGGTCACCGTCGACCCGGAGACCGATACGCCCGAGGTCTTGAAAGGCTACGCCGAGAAGATCGGGGCCGATACGCGCAACTGGCGCTTCCTCACCGGAGACTCCGACGCCATCGAGGGCTTCGTCGTCGACGGCTTCAAGCTCGCCGTCGGCGAGAAGCAAGCCATCGAAGGGGCGCCGGGCGTCTACGACATCGCCCACTCCATCAAGCTCGCCCTCGTCGACCGCTTCGGCAACGTCCGCGGCTACTACTCCATCGACGACGAGGGCATGGCCGAACTCTACCACCGCAGCCTCCGGGTCATGCGCATTCGGGAGGAGGGCGAGTGAGGGCCTCCGCGAACGCTACTGCGCGGCTGCGGCTGCTGGGTCTGGGCCTCGCCGCGCTCGGTCTCATGGGCGTCGCGGCCTGTGACGGCGGCGCGCCGACCTTCACCGAGCCCATGACCCTGGGCGGTCGAGAGGTCCCCGCGGAGACCCTCGAGCAGGGGCGCGATCTCTATCGCCGCTACTGTGTGTCCTGCCACGGTGAAGACGGTTCGGGTCAGGGCCCCGCCGCCCGCAACCTCCGCTTCCCGCCCCGCGATTTTCGCAAGGCCGAGTTCACCTTCGCCCCCGAAGGTGCGCTCCCCAGCCACGAAGCCCTCGTCGACCGCATCCGCTCGGGCGTGCCCGAGCGCGGCATGCCCCCCTGGGTCGGCATGAAGGACGAGGATCTGTCGGCCCTCGCCGACTACATCAAGACGTTCTCGCCGCGTTGGAAGGAGGGGGGTGCATGAGCACTCTTCACCGATCCGGCGCGGCTTCACCGTCTCGTCACGCGAGCCCTCAGGGGCCCCCGAGGCGAGTCTTTCGCAACCATCGCATCCACCGGCGCAATCACGCGCTCGTGGGTGGCGTCGACTCGACCCCCCGGTATTGCCACCAGGTCGGCCGACTGATAGGTTGCGCGCCCGTAGGGTCTCGTATGCGCGCGAATTTCGGCGTTTCTGCGAACTCTCAGCCGCTGGGAGCGGCGCCTCGTCGCTCCACCGAAAGGTGAACTGTCGTGCCGGCCATCTTTCCTCGCTGGACCAACAAACTCATCCCCCTCCTGGGCGTCGGTTGCCCGCTGCTCGTCGCGTCGACGATCTTCTCGATCTGGTACTGGTTCTCGCCGTACTACACGGACGCTGGCTACCAGCCGAAGCAGCCCGTGCCCTTCAGCCACGCGCTGCATGCGGGTGACATGGGCCTCGACTGTCGTTACTGCCACAACACCGTCGAGCGCTCGCCTCACGCCGCGATCCCGCCGTCGGCGACGTGCATGAACTGCCACTCGCAGGTCAAGACGGACAGCCCTCGTCTCGCGCTCGTGCGCGCGAGCTACGAGAACGGCGACTCGATCCCCTGGGTCCGCGTTCACCAGCTTCCCGACTACGCCTACTTCGACCACCGGCCCCACGTCGCGGCCGGCGTCGGCTGTGCGAGCTGCCACGGCCGCATCGACGGCATGACCGTGGTCGAGATGAACAAGCCGCTGTCCATGGGTTGGTGCCTGGATTGCCACCGTGAGCCAGAGCCGCACCTGCGGCCCCTGGATCAGGTGACGAACATGCACTGGGACGACGCCGAGTTCGCCGAGGCGAAGGCCGCCTACAACTACCAAGAGGACCCGGAGCGCACGCGGATGCCCAACCCGCCGATGCACTGCTCGGGGTGCCACCGCTAGATCGCTCGGAGGACTATCGATGAGCAAGTCGAAGCAAAACAGCAAGTCCTACTGGCGCAGCGCGTCGCGTCGCAAGACGACGACCCGGCTCAAGGTGCTGGGTTCGCAGGGCGCGGGCGCGGGCCAGGAGTTCGCCCCCGGAGCCGAAGAGCTCGTCGTCGAAGGCGGCGCGTCTCGGCGCAAGTTCATGGGTCTGATCGGCGCCTCCACGGCGCTGGCCGGGCTCAGCTCCTCGGCCTGCGTGCGCAAGCCGGTCGAGCACATCATGCCCTTCGCCAAGCGGCCCGAGGATCGCATCCCCGGCATGCCGCAGTACTTCGCCTCCGCCTACCAGGTTGGTGGCACGGTGATGGGCATCCTGGTCGAGAGCCACGACGGCCGGCCCACGAAGATCGAGGGCAACCCGCAGCACTCGGGCTCGCAGGGCGCCACCGACGTGTTCGCCCAGGCCTCGGTCTTCAACCTCTACGACCCCGACCGCTCGACCGCCGTGTTCTCCACGGAGATCAGCGCCTACACCAAGGGGGCCAAGGAGGAGGCGATCGAGACGCTGTGTCACCACGTCGAGCAGCACACCCTCGAGACCAAGAACTCCATCGACGCCGCCGCGGAGGCCCGCGCCAAGTGTGAGGCCATGGTGGCCGAGGACGGCGGCGCGACCTGGCGCACCGTCGAGCGCGACGGCGCGACCTTGCACGAGGTCAGCGTCAAGTGGGACGCCCAGCTCGAGAGCTCCTGGGAGAACGCCTGGACCAGCCTGCTCCCGACCTTCGAGAAGCTCCACGTCGCCGGCGGCGAGGGCCTCGCGCTGGTCGTGCCGGGCAGCCTCTCGCCGAGCTTCCGCGCGGCGCAGCAGCGCTTCGTCCAGACCTACCCCAAGGCCAAGGTCGTCCTCTCGGACCCGACCTTCCCCGTCAACACCCTCCGCGCCGCGGAGATGGTCGGCGGCGAGGGGGCGGTGACCTTCCACAGCCTCAAGGACGCGTCGGTCATCGTCGCCGTCGACTCGGACTTCCTGAGCACCGAGCAGGACCACGTCCGCCTGGCCCGCGAGTGGTCGGCGCGCCGCAAGGTCCGCGACCCCAGCGACGGGGCCAAGATGAGCCGGCTCTACGCCGTCGAGTCGCACCTCTCGGTCACCGGCGCCGCCGCGGACAACCGCCTGCGCCTGCCCAGCCGGGACATGGTCGACTTCCTGTGCGCGCTCATCATCGAGCTCGTCGAGACCCACGAGCTCGAGCTGCCCCCGGGCACCGAGGCCCTGGGCGCGGTCGTCCGCACCCGCGGCGCCTTCGACGACAAGACCACGCGCTTCGTCGCCGCCCTCGCCGAGGACCTGGTCAACGCGGCCAAGTCCTCCGCCAAGCCGGGCCTGGCCAGCCGCGACATGCCGGCCGTGCTCGTCGGTGAGCGTCAGCCGCCCCTGGCCCACGGCCTCGGCTACCTCATCAGCACGATGCTGCGGGCCTCGAGCTCCAACCCGCCCGGGACCCTGCGCTTCAACCACCGCACGGACACCGTCCCCTACGCGCGCGTCGCCGAGCTGGCCGCGGGCCTCGAGGACGGGACCATCACCCACGTCGTGTGCCTCGGGACCAACCCGGTCTACGACGCCCCCGGGGCCCTCGGCATGGGCGAGAAGCTGGCCAAGGCCGAGCTCCTCGTCCACGCCGGCATGCACCTCGACGAGACCGGCCGGGTCGCCGATTGGCACCTGCCGACCTCGCACTACCTCGAGGCCTGGGGCGACCTGGAGGCCTTCGACGGCACCGTCAGCATCCAGCAGCCGCTCATCGCTCCGCTCTACGGCACGCGCAGCACCCTCGAGATCCTCGAGATGCTCGTCCCGACCAAGGGCGCCGGCGGCGAGTGGGCGCTGAGCCCCATCGAGGTGCCCTCGGCCAAGATCGTCCGCGACTACTGGTCCAACGAGATCGCCAACGGCAGCCGCGGCAACCAGGAGCTGTCCGACGACACCTGGAACACCTGGCTGCACGAGGGCCTGGTCACCGGCGTGCCGCGCAGCCGCCACACCGTCCGTCCGAACCGCTGGTCGGCCTTCGCCGACCTCATGGCGCAGCGCAGCGTCGAGGACGCGCCCTTCGAGGTCGACTTCCACCTCGACCCCAAGGTCCTCGCCGGCGAGTACACCAACAACGGCTGGATGCAGGAGCTGCCCCACCCGATCAGCAAGCTGGTCTGGGACAACGGCGCCTACATCTCCGGGGCCCTCGCCGCCGAGCTCGGCGTCGACAACGGCGACAACCTGGCCATCAAGGTCGGCGACGTCAGCATCCAGGTCCCGGCCTGGATCGCCCCGGGCCAGCACGACCGCACCGTGTCCTTGAACCTCGGCTACGGCCGCGAGGGCATCGGGCTCATCGCCGAGGGCGCGGGCGTCGACGTCAACGTCCTGCGCACCGACGAGCGCGGCTGGTTCGCCGGCGGCGAGGTCTCGCGCGGCTCGGGCACCTACGAGCTCGTGTCGACCCAGGACTTCGGCTACCTCGACCCCGACGGGGAAGAGGGCACGCCCATCGGCATCAACTACGAGCGCCGCCCCCTCTACCGTGAGACCACGGTCAAGGGCTTCGAGGAGGACCCCGAGTTCGCCAAGAAGGGCGACCTGATGCCGCCCGAGCGGATCAAGTCCCCGTGGTCGCGCTACGACCCCGAGACGCACCCCACCCTCGCGGTCCCGGTGCTGACCGGCCCCCACCAGTGGGGCATGGCCGTCGACCTCAACACCTGCACCTCCTGCAACGCGTGCGTCATCGCTTGCCAGGCCGAGAACAACATCCCGGTCGTCGGCAAGAAGGAGGCCGCGAACGGCCGCGAGCTGCACTGGATCCGCATCGACCGCTACTACGTGGGCGACGGCGACGATCCCGATGCGGTGGTCATGCCGGTCGCGTGCCAGCACTGCGAGACCGCGCCCTGCGAGAACGTGTGCCCGGTCCAGGCCACGGCGCACAGCCCCGAGGGCCTCAACGACATGGCCTACAACCGGTGCATTGGCACGCGCTACTGCGCGAACAACTGCCCCTACAAGGTCCGTCGCTTCAACTTCTTCAACTTCAACCGCGGCCGCGTCAACGACCGGGTGTCCATGGACGACATCCCGATCACCGAGCAGATGGCCAAGAACCCCGACGTCACCGTCCGCTTCCGCGGCGTGATCGAGAAGTGCTCGTACTGCGTGCAGCGCATCAACCACGCCAAGATCGAGGCGCACGTCGACGGCAAGGACAAGGTGGCCGACGGGGCCGTCGTGACGGCCTGCGAGCAGGTCTGCCCGACCCAGGCGATCACCTTCGGCGACCTGACCGACCCGAACAGCCGGGTCTCCAAGCTCAAGTACGCCGACGCCAACGAGGACTACACCAAGCGCGAGCCCAGCAAGCGCAACTACCAGCTCCTCTCCGACCTCAACACGGTCCCGCGTACCAGCTACCTGGGCCGCGTCCGCAACCCGAACCCCAAGCTCGCGTGAACCATGGCGACCAAGGCGATTAAAGAACGAGATCCCCTCGATCCAGTCCGCGGCCGGAAGCTCCTCGTCGAGGGCGGCCCGAGCTTCCACGAAGTCACGGAGCAGGTCTGCGTCCCCGTGGAGGACCCCCCGCTGGCGTGGTGGCTGGCCTTCATCCCCTCCCTGGCGCTGCTCGGCGTGTTCGGACTGGCGGTCACCTGGCTGCTGTGGTTCGGCGTCGGTATCTGGGGCTTGAACAACCCGGTCGACTGGGGCTGGGCCATCGTCAACTTCGTGTTCTGGGTCGGCATCGGCCACGCCGGAACGCTGATCTCGGCGATCCTCTTCCTCTTCCGTCAGCAGTGGCGTACGGCGGTCAACCGCTCGGCCGAGGCGATGACCATCTTCGCGGTCATCTGCGCCCTGCAGTTCCCGACCCTGCACACGGGCCGGCCCTGGGCCATCTACTGGTCCCTGCCGATCCCCAACCAGATGGGCATGTGGCCGAACTTCCGCAGCCCGTTGCTGTGGGACGTGTTCGCGGTCGCGACCTACTTCACGGTCTCGCTGCTGTTTTGGTACGTCGGCCTGATCCCCGACCTCGCGACCATGCGCGACCGGGCGACGACCAAGATTCGGCGCCTCGCCTACGGCATCTTCGCCCTGGGCTGGCGCGGCTCCACGCGCCACTGGCAGCACTACGAGAAGGCCTACCTGCTGCTCGCCGGCCTGGCGACGCCCCTGGTCCTCTCGGTGCACACCATCGTTAGCTTCGACTTCGCGGTGTCGCAGCTGCCCGGTTGGCACACGACGATCTTCCCGCCCTACTTCGTCGCGGGCGCCATCTTCTCTGGCTTCGCCATGGTGCTGACGCTGCTCATCCCGATCCGCAAGTGGTACGGGCTCGAGCACATCATCACCATCAAGCACCTCGAGAACATGGCGAAGATCATCCTGCTGACGGGCAGCCTCGTTGGCTACGCCTACGGCATGGAGTTCTTCATCGCCTGGTACTCGGGCAACCCCTACGAGAGCTTCGCCTTCGTCAACCGCGCCTTCGGCCCCTACGCCTGGGCCTACTGGATCATGATTAGCTGCAACGTCATCTCGCCGCAGCTGGTCTGGTTCAAGAAGGTCCGCCGCAGCCCGGTGGCGCTGTTCATCCTGTCGATCTTCGTCAACATCGGCATGTGGTTCGAGCGCTTCGTCATCACGGTGACCTCGCTGCACCGCGACTTCCTGCCGTCGAGCTGGGACTACTACCAGCCGACGATCTGGGACCTGGCGATGCTGGTCGGCTCCTTCGGCCTGTTCTTCACCCTGTTCTGCCTGTTCCTCCGCTACCTGCCGATGATCGCCATCGCCGAGGTGAAGACGGTGATGCCCGAGGCAGACCCGCACCACGGCGACGACCACTAGGAGACTCCTGATGGCCAAGACCAAGGGACCCAAGAAGTTCGGCCTGCTGGCCGAGTACGACACCCCCGGGGCGATCTTCAAAGCTTGCGAGAAGGTCCGCGACGCCGGCTACCGGCGCTGGGACTCCTTCACCCCCTTCCCGGTGCACAACCTCGACAAAGCCATGGGCATCAAGCCCTCGGTGCTGCCGTGGATCGTGTTCGCCTGCGGGATGACGGGTGCCGCCTGCGGCATGCTGCTGCAGTGGTACACGTCGACGATCGTCTACCCCATCGTCATCGCCGGTAAGCCGTTGTTTTCGGCCCAGGCGAACGTGCCCGTGACCTTCGAGGTCGGCATCCTGTTCGCGTCCTTCGGGGCGGTGTTCGGGATGCTGGGGCTGAACAAGCTGCCCGCCTTCCACCACCCGCTGTTCAAGGTCCCCCGCTTCTCGCGGGCGACCGACGACCGCTTCTTCATCGCCATCGAGGCCATCGACCCCAGGTACGACCTCGAGAAGACCAAGAAGCTTCTCGAAGACACCGGGGCCGTGAAGGTCGAGGAGGTCGAGGAATGATGTCTCGCAACCGCTTCGCCATCGCCCTCGCGGGGCTGACCCTGTCGGCCGTCGCAACCACGGGCTGCAACGGCAACCGCTCCGACGCGCCGCCGGTCCACCTCAACTGGAACATGGACTTCCAGCAGAAGCTGGAGGCCCAGGAGGCCAACGAGTTCTTCGCCGACGGTCGCGCCTCGCGGCCCCAGGTCGAGGGCACCATCGCCCGCGGTCAGCTCAAGACCGACAAGCACCTCCACGAGGGGCGGGGCTTCGACGGCCTGCTCGTCGACGAGCTGCCCAAGCAGATCGAGCTCAGCCCCGAGCTGCTCGAGCGCGGCGAGGAGCGCTACAACATCTATTGCCAGCCCTGCCACGACCAGAGCGGTCAAGGCCTGGGTCCGGCGGCCACGCGTGGCGGCGGCTTCAAGGTCGCGCCGGCGAACCTCCACAAGAAGGAGCTTCAGCCCGCGCCCCTCGGCCACTTCTACAGCGTGATCACCTACGGCAAGGGCACCATGCTGCCCTACGCGGCGCAGATCCCCGTCGAGGATCGCTGGGCCATCGCGGCCTGGGTCCGCGTGCTTCAAAACCACGGTCGCACCAAGGGCTGGGACAAGGCCGTTGCGACCACGGCCGCTGCCGCGCCCGCGGCTCCGGCTGAGCCCGCCAAGGACGACGCGGCCGAGCACGAGGCCGCCAAGGGAGGTTCGCAATGAGCGCCCACAAGAAGAAGGTCGCCGACCTCGAGGACAACCAGATCACCGTCGACCCCGGCTCCATCTGGGCCAAGGTGTGGATGGTCGGCATCGGCCTGGCCATCCTCGGCTTCGCCATCGGCTTCGCCGGCCCGTCCCCCTTCAAGGAGGACGACGCCATCCAGGCCAAGCTGTGGACCGGCTACCTCAACGGCTTCATGTTCGCCCTGAGCCTCGGCCTGGGCGGCCTGGTGTTCGTCATCATCCAGCACCTGGTGCGCGCGAACTGGTCCGTGGCCGTGCGCCGCATCGCCGAGCACGCGATGTTCACCCTGCCCTTCGTGGCCCTGGGCGGCATCCCCTTGCTGCTCGGCCCCGGGCACCACGTGTTCGAGTGGATGCACACCGAGCACGTGCTCCACGACCCGATGATCAAGGCCAAGCTGGCCTACCTGAACCACGGCTCGTTCAAGGCGCGCTTCGGCCTCTACCTGGCCATCTGGTCCGGGCTGTCGATCGCGTTTTGGAACTGGTCGCGCAAGCAGGACGACGCCAAGAGCACCGAGGAGGCGGCCGAGTACGCCTACAAGCAGCGCTTCCTGGCGCCCATCGGGCTCATCGCCTTCGCGCTGTCGATGACCTTCGGGGCCTTCGACTTCATGATGTCCCTCGACCCGCACTGGTTCTCGACCATGTACGGCGTCTACATCTTCGCGGGCGTCGCCCTGGCCATCCACTCGCTCCTGGTCGTGGTCATCCACTTCCTGCAGCGCGGGGGGATGCTCAAGGACGTCGTCACGGCCGAGCACTTCCACGACCTGGGCAAGTTCATGTTCGGGTTCACGGTGTTCTGGACCTACATCGGCTTCAGCCAGTACTTCCTGATCTGGTACGCGAACATCCCCGAGGAGACGCACTGGTTCATGTACCGCGCCCACGGGCAGTGGCTGAACCTGAGCTACCTGGTGATCTTCGGCCGCTTCGTGATTCCCTTCTTCCTGCTGCTGCGCCGCGGCTGGAAGCGGAACTCGAACTACCTCGTGTGGATGGCCTTTTGGATCATCTTCATGGAGTTCATCGACATCTTCTGGCTGGTCCAGCCGCCCTTCGCCCACCACGCGGCGAGCCGGGCTGAAGAGGCCGGCGCCATGGAGCTGGCCCACCACTTCCACTCGTACATCAACGTCACCGCGGCCGACGTCGGCTTCTTCGTGGCCTTCGTTGGTGTGTTCCTGACGGTGTTTGGCTACTCGCTCAAGAGCATGAAGCTGGTCCCGATTCAGGACCCGCGCCTCGAAGAGTCGCTCAACCACGAGAACTTCTGAGCCACCGCATCAAGGAAAGGGAACGGACATGTCTGATCACCATCACGATCCCGGTGGGCACGAGCTCGAGGCCATCAACACCAAGCTCTTGTTCCAGCTCGTCGGATCGCTCTCGATCGTGACCCTGCTGGCCTCCATGGGCGTGGTCCAATGGTTCTACCTCCAGCAGCGCGAGCTGCAGGACCGCAACGCCGCCGAGGGCTCGTTCATCCTCAAGGACTACAAGGCCAAGATGGCCGAGGACACCGCGGAGCTCGACGCGTCGGCCAAGGCCGTGCTCGCCGACGCCGGCAAGATGAAGGCGCAGCCCGCCTACCCCGGTTGGGTCAGCCCCGACACCGCGGCCGCTGGCGCCGCCGCGGCGGCCAAGCCCGCCGAGGCCCCGGCGAAGGAGCTGAAGGCTCCCGAGCCCGCCAAGCCCGAGCCCGCCCCCGCAGAGGGGGAGGGCGCCGAGGGTGACGCGCCCGCCCCCACCGAAGAGGCAAAGCCCGCCGAGGAGGCGAAGCCCGAGGCCCCGGCAAAGCCCGCAGAAGCTGCGGATGCGCCCGCCGAAGGTGACAAGCCCGAGAAGCCCGCTAAGCCCGAAGAGGCCCCGGCGAAGCCCGAGCCCGCCAAGGCCGACGGCGAGTAATCGCTCTCCTCCCCCCAAGCCCCAGCCCCAGCCCCAGCCATTCACTCGCTGCCATGAAACGCCTGCTCATCGCGCTCTCGCTCATCGGAGGTCTGACCATCTCCGCTGGCGACGCTCGTGCGGCGCGGCCGGGCAACGACGGCATCCAGCTGGGACAATCGGGCAACCGCAACCTCTCGCCCGAGGCCAACGAGGTCGGCGTCGACGAGATGCTCGGGGGCGTGGTCGACATGGACCTCGAGTTCGTCGACCACACGGGCGAGAAGGTCCGCCTCGGCGACTACTTCGACGGTGAGCGCCCCGTGCTCATCACCCTCAACTACTACCGCTGCCCGACCCTGTGCAGCCTCCAGCTCAACGGCCTGACCCGCGCGCTGGAGAAGTTCGAGTGGACCCCCGGCGAGCAGTACCGGGTCGTCACCGTCAGCATCGACCCGCGCGAGACCACCGAGATCGCCGCGGGCAAGCGCGACAGCCACCTCGAGGCCCTCGGCCGCGGGGACGTCGACTGGAACTTCCTCACCGGCGACGCCTTGCAAGTCCGCATGCTCGCCGCGCAGCTCGGCGTGGGCTACGCCTACGACGCCGAGCAAGATCAGTACGCGCACCCCGCCGTGCTGATGTTCGTTTCGCCCAAGGGCAAGATTGCCCGCTACGTCTACGGGCTCGAGTACAACCCCGCCGACATCAAGTTCGCGTTGATGGAGGCCGCCGAAGGGCGGGTGGGGAGCACCGTGGACAAAATCATTCTCTCCTGCTTCCACTACGACGCGACGTTGGGGAAGTACGGACCCTTCGCGATGGGGATCATGCGCCTTGGAGGCGTAGCCATGATCTTCATCGTCGGCATTCCACTGGTCTTCGTCTGGCGACGTGAACGTCGCGGACGCATTGCCATCGAGATGGAGGCACGAGCGTGATCGCCTATTTCATTCCCCCCGAGAAGCTCGGGACACCCCCGATGTCGGACTCCCCCTGGGAGCTCCTGCCGACCGCGTCCAACCACGCGCAGTCCCTTGACGGGCTCTACATCTTGCTCACCGCGGTGACCGGCATCTCCTTCGTGCTGGTCATCGGGACGATGTTCTACTTCATGTGGAAGTACAAGATGAAGTCCGAGGACGACAAGACCTCGCCGTTGACCCACAACGGCAAGCTCGAGTTCGCCTGGAGCGCCATCCCGGCCATCTTCCTCATGGTGTTCTTCGTCTGGGGTGAGCTCGACTTCGTCAAGCTCAGCTCGCCGCCGGCGGACTCCATCGACATCCACGTCACCGGTCAGAAGTGGTACTGGACCTTCGAGTACCCCGGGCGCCCCGTCGCGGCGACCACCGAGGTCGAGGACGGCGAGATTGCCCCGCTGCTGGTCGTGCCCAAGGGCCAGGCCGTGCGCCTGACGATGACCTCCAAGGACGTCATCCACTCCTTCTACATCCCGGCCTTCCGGGTCAAGAAGGACGTCGTCCCCGGGCGCTACACCTACGTCTGGTTCGAGGCCACCGAGCTCGGTGACTTCCCCGTGTTCTGCACCGAGTACTGCGGCGACGAGCACTCCTCGATGCTCGCGGTCGTCCGAGTCGTCGAGCCCGAGGACTACAAGGCCGAGGTCGCGGCCGCGACCACCCTCGAGCAGGGCGAGGGCGAGAGCCTCGAGCAGTTCGGCGAGAAGGTCTACAAGGCCTTCGCCTGCAACTCCTGCCACAACACCGACGCGACCCGGAAGGTCGGGCCCGGCTTCGGCGGCCTCTACGGCAAGTCCGAGAACCTGGCCGACGGCAGCAGCGTCGAGGCGGACGAGAACTACATCCGCGAGTCGATCATGGAGCCCAACGCCAAGATCGTCGCGGGCTACACCCCGCAGATGCCCTCCTTCGCGGGCCAAATCAACGACGAGCAGCTCAACGCGCTGATCGCCTACATCAAGTCGCTCAAGTAGCAGATTGGGAGATTGAGCATGTCTGACGACAAGAACCACGAGGCCGTCGAGCCTAGTTACCTGACGGCCAAGAAGGGCCTGATGTCTTGGCTGATCACCGTCGATCACAAGCGCATCGGGTTGATGTACCTGGCCGCGACCATGTTCTTCTTCTTGGTCGCCGGCCTCCTGGCCATCGCGCTGCGCACCGAGCTGTTCACCGGGCAGCAGGACTTCATGTCCGCCCAGACCTACAACAAGGTCTTCACGCTGCACGGCGCCATCATGGTGTTCCTGTTCATCATCCCCTCGGTCCCGGCGGCCATGGGGAACTTCGTCCTGCCCCTGATGCTGGGCGCCAAGGACGTGGCCTTCCCGAAGCTCAACCTGCTGAGCTTCTACATCTACTGCATCGCGGCGATCATGCTGGTCATGACCCTGCTGCTGGGGTCCCTGGACACGGGCTGGACCTTCTATACGCCCTACTCCAAGTCGACCGGATCCGCGGTGATCATGGCGACGATGGGGGCCTTTGTAGCGGGCTTCTCATCGATTTTGACGGGCCTGAACTTCGTGGTCACCGTCCACAAGATGCGCGCCCCGGGCATGACCTGGAACCGCATGCCGCTGATGATCTGGGCCCTCTACGCCACGGCGCTGATCCAGATCATGGCCACGCCGGTCCTGGCCATCACCTTGTTCCTGCTCATCATCGAGCGGACCCTCAACATCGGCATCTTCGACCCGGCCATGGGCGGCGACCCGGTGCTGTACCAGCACTTCTTTTGGTTCTACAGCCACCCCGCCGTCTACATCATGATCTTGCCGGGCTTCGGCATCATCTCGGAGATCATCACCGTCCACAGCCGCAAGCACATCTTCGGCTACCGGGCGATTGCGATGTCCTCCGTGGCCATCGCGGTCATCTCCTTCATCGTGTGGGGCCACCACATGTTCGTGTCGGGCCAGTCCGAGCTCGCCGGCGTGGTGTTCTCCTTCCTGACCTTCGCGGTCGCGGTGCCCACGGCCATCAAGGTGTTCTCGTGGGTGGCGACGCTCTACGGGGGCTCGATCCGCTACACCACGCCGATGTGGTACGGCCTCGTGTTCCTGTGGACCTTCACCATCGGCGGGCTGACGGGCGTCTACCTCGGCACCCTGTCCGTGGACGTCCACCTCCACGAGACCTACTTCGTGGTCGCGCACTTCCACTACGTCATGGTCGGCGGCACCGTCGTCGCCTTCCTCGGCGGCCTCTACCACTGGTGGCCGAAGTTCTTCGGCCGGATGTACAACGAGACCGCCGGCAAGATCTCGGCGCTGCTGGTGTTCATCGGCTTCAACATGACCTTCCTGACCCAGTTCTTCTTGGGTCACCAGGGCATGCCCCGCCGCTACTACGCCTACCTGCCCGAGTACGAGGTCATGCACCAGGTCTCGACCATCGGCTCGTGGATCCTGGCCCTGGGCCTGTTCACGGTGCTCGGCACCCTGGTCATGGCGCTCAAGAACGGCGAGCGCGCCCCCGCGAACCCGTGGAAGGCCGTGAGCCTCGAGTGGCAGACCGCCAGCCCGCCCATCGAGCACAACTTCCACATGACCCCCCGCGTCACCGGCAGTCCCTACGACTTCCCGGAGATCGACAAGTCGGCCGGGGCTCACCACTGACCCCACCTGCGCACTGGAGGACGATCCATGAGCAGCAACGCACACGATCACGACGAGGAACGCCCCTGGTTCCTCGCCCACCACTTCGACACCGTCGGGCAGCAGATGAGCTCGGCCAAGCTGGGCATGTGGCTGTTCGCATGCACGGAGCTGCTGATGTTCAGCGGCTTGTTCCTGGCCTACTTCATCCTCCGGAAGATGTACCCGGAGATGCTGTTGACGGCCTCGGAGGAGCTCAACAAGACCCTCGGTGGCCTCAACACCATCGTGCTCTTGTTCTCCTCCTACACCATGGCCCTCGGTGTCCGGGCGGCGCAGACGAACAACAAAAAGGCGCTCGAGCGCAACCTGATCATCACGATCGTCTGCGCCTTCATCTTCTTGATCGTCAAGTACTTCGAGTACAGCGCCAAGATCCACCACGGCCTGCTGCCCGGTGACCTGTTCGCCGCGGCCGAGCACGGCTACCACCTGCCGAAGTACTCCAAGGTCTTCTACGGGCTCTACTTCACGATGACCGGGCTCCACGGTGTCCACGTCGTCGTGGGTATCGGCGTGCTGACCTGGATCCTGATCCGCGCCCGACGCAGCGAGTTCAGCTCGCAAAACTACGTCGCGGTCGAGAACGCCGGTATCTACTGGCACATCGTCGACCTGGTGTGGATTTTCCTGTTCCCCCTGCTCTACCTGGTGAAGTGAGGAGGCCCTAGCCATGTCCGATCCCAAGGTTTTCCTGAACGGTAAGCCCGTCGAGCATCCCCACGAGGACCACCACCACGTCACGCCCGTCTGGCAGTTCACGGCGGTGTTCATCGCCCTGCTGTTCCTGACGATCCTGACCTACGCGGTGTCCTTCGCGGGCCTCGGCCCCGCCAGCCTCCCCGTCGCGATGGCCGTCGCCATCTGCAAGGGCAGCCTGGTGGTGCTCTTCTTCATGCACCTCGCCTACGAAGACCGCTTCTACGCCTTCGTGTTCGTGGTCTCGCTGATCTTCATCGCCATCTTCTTCACGTTCACGCTGTTCGACATGAGCACCACGGACGAGCTCAACGAAGAGGCCGGCATCGAGTTCCAGCGCCACGTCATGGACCAGGCGGAGGCCCTCGAGAACCCGCCCGAGCCGCCGCCGCCGAAGGCCACGGTGGGGCTGAGGCCAAGGCCGAGGGTGAGGCCAAGGCCGAGGGTGAGCACGGCGGCGGGCACTGAGCCCCAAGCTCCGCTGCACCCACGCCAGAGAGGGCTCGGTCGTCGACCGGGCCCTTTCTTCTTTGGTTTGCACTTTGCGTCAGGGTTGGCGGCGCTTGGCGGTGGGGGTCAGCGTTGGCTGCGCCCGACAAGCTCACTCAAAGCCGCGCGCGAGGGCGGTTACGTGGCCCAGAACGCGGTAGGTCACCGATGTGGTGGGTGCACCGGTCACGGGGCTATGGCAATCTACGCTCGAAGTGGTGTGTTTGCGCCCCACATCGGCGTTTTGCGTCGTTGAGCCGGTTTCGCGCCCCCGAAAGGGTGTGCGCCGATGAAGCTGGTCCAGCTGCGCCGCTCGAAGGTCGAGCTCGGCTCGGGTGGGGTCGAGGGCGAGGGCGGGTCCGTCGAGCCTGGCTGGGCGGATCTGAGCGACCGGCAGCAGCGACGCGTCCGCTACCTGCGGATGAGCCTGACGGACCGCTGCTCCATGCGCTGCACCTACTGCATGCCGCCCGAGGGCATCGAGCACGTCGCCCGCAGCGAGGTGCTCAGCCTCGAGGAGGTCGCCCTCGTCGCCGAGGCCTTCGCCCGCTGGGGGGTCGAGCGCGTGCGCCTGACTGGGGGCGAGCCGACCTTGCGTCGGGGCCTGGCCGCGCTGGTCGAGCGCCTCGCCCAGACCCCCGTCGGGGCGCAGGGGGAGGGCGCGACCCTCGAGGTAGCGATGACCACCAACGGCGAGCGCCTCGTCGAGCTCGCCGAGCCCCTGAAGGCCGCGGGCCTGGGCAGCCTGACCGTCAGCGTGGACAGCCTCGACCCCGAGCGCTTCGCCGCGATCACCCGCCGCGACCGCCTGGCCAAGGTCCGCGAGGGCATCGCGGCCGCGAGCGCGGCGGGCTTTCGCCTCAAGCTCAACACCGTCGCGCTCCAGGGCTTCAACCACGACGAGCTCGCCGAGCTGTGTCGCTTTGCCTGGGGCCACGACGCCACGCCGCGCTTCATCGAGCTCATGCCCATGGCCGGGGGGCGGCTGTTCGTCCCCGGCGAGCTCATGCCCGCCGCGGCGATCCGCGAGACCCTGATCCAGGGGCTGGGCGCCGGGGCACTCGAGGCCGAGGGCCGACCCGCGGGCCCGGTCGGCCCGGCCCGCTACTGGCGCGTGCGCGGCGGAGCCCACGACGGCCGCCGCTTCGGGATCATCTCCGCGATGACCGAGAACTTCTGCGATACCTGCAATCGACTGCGGGTATCGGCCACGGGTCAGCTTCACGCCTGCCTCGCGCGCGATGACGCAGGGGACCTCCGAGCGGCCCTACGCAGCGGAATTCCGGGTCGGCTCGCCGCCGTCGTCGCCGCGGCGCTGGGGCAAAAGCGAGACACCCACGGCTTCGAGATTGACGGCTCAGGCGGGCCACAAAAAGCGATGATCAGCATCGGCGGCTAAGCTGCCCGAGAAGGACGAGACACGTCATGGCACTCAACACTGCAACCCAATTCGCCATCGGTGGCGTGGTCCTCGCGGCCGTCGCCTTCCTCGTGTTCTCTTCCCCCGACGAGGGCGTGCTCGAGTACGTCTACGTCGACAAGGTCGTCGCCAGCCCCGACGACTACGGCGAGCGCGAGTTCAAGGTCCACGGCAACGTCGTCGAGGACTCGCTGCGCCAGGACGAGGCCGGCGACTACCACTTCGTCATCGAGTACAAGGGCAAGCGCCTCAAGGTCGTCTACACGGACCTGCTCCCCGACACCTTCATGGAGGGCGGCGAGGTCGTGATGACGGGTCGCCTCAAAGACGGCGACACGCTGCACAGCAAAGAGATGACGGCCAAGTGCCCGTCGAAGTACGAAGAAGAGCCGGGCGCCCCAGCCAAGCAGAGCTGAGCTCACCCCCCATCGCCTTCTCAGGAGCTCAGCCATGCGTGTCGCAGATCTCGGAACCCTCTCCCTCGTCGTCCTCTTTGCCGTGTGCCTGGCGACCATCGCCATGGCCATGCTCGGCGCCCGCCGCCGCTCCGCTCGTCTCGTCGAGGGCGCGGTCCAGGGCATCTACGCCATGGCCGGCCTGGCCACGTTCGCGTCCTCGCTGATCATCTACGCGTTCTTGGCCGACGACTTCTCCATCCAGTACGTCCACCACACCAGCGACTCGGCGATGCCGCTGTTCTACAAGATCACCGCCTTTTGGGGTGGTCTAGACGGCTCGCTGCTGTTTTGGGTGCTGCTGCTGAGCCTGTTCTCGGCCCTGGCGGTGCGCGCCAATCGACACCGCCACGAGGAGCTCATCCCTCACGTGGTCTGGATCCTCGCGGTCATCAACCTGTTCTTCGTCGCGCTGCTGATCTTCGTCAAGAACCCCTTCGAGCCCTTCATGCTCGAGCCGGAGATGGCGGGGGCGCCCCGGGGCCTGAACCCGCTGCTGCAAAACGCCTACATGATCATCCACCCGCCCAGCCTCTACCTGGGCTACGTGTCGCTGGCGGTGCCCTACGCCTTCGGCATGGCGGCGGTGATCACCGGCACGGTCGACTCGGCGTGGCAGCGCAGCGTCCGGCGCTGGACCCTGTTCAGCTGGTCCTTCCTGTCCTTCGGGCTCGTGCTCGGCGGGCTGTGGGCTTACGAGGAGCTGGGCTGGGGCGGCTACTGGGCCTGGGACCCGGTCGAGAACGCGGGGCTGATCCCCTGGTTCACGGCCACGGCCTTCCTGCACTCGATCATGATTCAAGAGCGCCGCGGCATGCTCAAGCGCTGGAACGTGGCCCTGGTCATCTTCAGCTTCTGGCTGAGCATCATGGGCACCTTCCTGACGCGCTCGGGGGTGGTCCAGAGCGTGCACGCCTTCGGCAAGGACCCGCAGCTGGCGTGGATCTTCGGAATTTTTCTAGTCGTGATCTTGGTCGGCAGCTTCGGCGTGTTGATCTGGCGCTGGGACCTGCTGCGCGCCCGGTCTGAGCTCGAGAGCCCGATGAGCCGCGAGTTCGCCTTCCTGATCAACAACTGGATCTTGCTGGGGATGGCCTTCTTCGTGCTCGGCTCGACGATCTGGCCGACGCTGAGCGAGTGGATCCTCGACGACCGGATCACCATCCGAGAGAGCCACTACAACCACTACATGACGCCCGCGGGCCTGGCCCTGTTGCTGCTCATGGGCGTGGGCCCGCTGCTGGCTTGGCGGCGGACCTCGACGGAGAGCCTGCAAAAGCAGTTCACCATTCCGCTGCTGTTCGGCGTCGTGGGCACGCTGTTGGCCATGGGCCTCGAGGCTCGGCGCCTGGCGGGGGTGCTCGCGGAGATGGGCGAGGCGGCCCCCTCGGCCAAGGAGCTGGGCGCGGCCTTCGGCGACCACGTGTGGGCCCTGGCGTGCTTCGGCCTGTGCGCGTTCACCTTGGCGACCATCGCCCAGGAGTTCGCCCGCGGCATCTCGGTGGCCAAGCGCAACAACCCCAAGCTCTCGGTCGTCGACGCCGGCATCCGCTTGCTGCTCAAGGCCCGGCGCCGCTACGGCGGCTACGTCATCCACCTCGGCGTGGTCTTGATGTTCTTCGGCTTCGCCGGCAAGTCCTACGGGGTCGACCGCAAGATCAACGCCACGCCGGGTGACGTCATCGCCCTGGGCGACTACGAGATCCGCCACAACGGGCTCACGGCCACGGAGGACTGGCAAAAGCAGATGATCACCGCGGAGCTCGAGGTGATCCGCAACGGCCGGGTCGTCGACGTGCTCGAGCCGGCGCGCTGGTGGTACTTCCAGCTGCCCGAGCAGCCGACCACCGAGGTCTCGCGGCACATGAGCGTGGGCGAGGACGTCTACGCCTCGATGCAGACCGTGGACATGACCACCGGCGTCACGCAGCTGCGCCTGTTCATCAACCCCCTGGTCAACTGGGTGTGGGTGGGCACGACGATCATGCTGCTGGGCGCGGCGATCTGCATCGGGACCAAGAAGAAGAAGGGCGCCACGCATGAGTGAGGCGAGCCAGGGGAGTCCGGCCCCGCAGGGGCCGCGCGGGCACAAGGCCAAGACCGACGACGACCTGCGCCTGGTCTCGACGGCCGCGTTCGCGGCCCTGAGCGTGGTCCTCGTCGGTCTGGTGCTCATGGGCCTGATGGCCTTCGTCGGGGTCGAGCTCGACGCGCCCACGCTGGCCCTGGCGCTGACCTGCGCGGTGATGATCTGGTCGCTGCGCGGGATGTGGAACATCGTCGTGGCCCTGACCCGGCCGCAGGCCGCGACCTTGGTCGTCGAGGCCGAGGCGGGGGCCGAGCACTCGACCCTCGCCGAGCTGCGCGAGGAGAAGCGCCGCGTGCTCCGAGCCATCAAGGAGCTGGAGTTCGACCACGACATGGGCAAGCTGTCCGACGAGGACTTCGAGGAGATCAGCGCGCGCTACAAGCTGCGGGCCATCGAGGTCATGCGCCGCCTCGACCAGGACAAGGAGATCCACCCCTTGCTCGTCGCGCACCTGCAGGCGATCGAGAGCTGGGGCGGGCTGCTGGACGAAGACGGCGACCAGGGTGACGAGCCCGACGAGCCCGACGCGTCCGTGGATGAGGCGCCCGAGGACGCGTCGAGCGACGAGGTCGTCGTGCACGTCGGAGGGCCCCAATGAGGCGCGCGAAGCTTCGGCTCGCCCTGAGCGCGGCGCTGGGCCTGGGCCTGGCCGTGGGCACGTCGAGCGTCGCCTTCGCCGGGCCGCCCGCGGGCATGCCCGACCCCAGCCGCATGTCCGGGATCCCGCGCCCCGATCCCCAGCTCGCGCCGGGCACCGTGACCGTGCGCTGCCTCGACGGGAGCTTCGCCAACCCGGCGATCGGCGTGACCGTGACCCTCGAGGTCCAGACGGCCGGCGGAGAGACCAAGCGCCTCGAGGCCCAGACCGTCGAGCAGGGCAGGGCGAGCTTCTCGATCGCCGAGCACATCGGCGCGACGGTGACGGCCTCGGCGACCATCGGCGACGAGCAGCTGCGCTCGCAGAGCTTCGCGCTCACGGCCCAGGCCGGCGTCGCGCTCTTGCTCGTGCGCCCTGGCAACGGAGCCGGAGCCGGAGCCGGGACGCCGCCCCAGGGCGCCCCGAACCACGGCGGCCAGGGGGCGGTGCCCATGCCGGGCAAGCCCTTCGCCCTCGCCGGTCGCCCCGCGGGTCAGCTGATCGTCGGCGCCCTCGATCTGGGCCGCAACGCCGAGGGCGAGAAGCAGGGCGAGCTCGGGCCCATCGAGGGCATCGAGATTCGCCTCGAGATTCGCCGCCCCGAGGACGCCGCGGACGCGGAGCCCGAGGTCCGCAAGGCGACCTCCGACGCCGAGGGCCGGGTCAGCTTCGAGGGCCTGCACGAGGCCCTGCCCGCCGGCAGCGTGCTCGTGGTCGAGGCGACCCTCGAAGACGGCGCCGAGCCGACGCGCTCGCAGGAGCTGACCGTCGGCGCCCCCGACTTTCGCCTGGGGATCATGGCCTACGCCGTGGTCCTGGCCAAGGGCGCCATGCCTGCCGATGGCGCGGCAGGAGGCGCGCCGAGCCAGGCGCAGCCCCCGGTCGCCCCGCCGCCGCGCATGGCCTTGCCCGGACCCCGCGTCGACAAGAGCCTGGCCCGCGGCCAGGTCCGCGTGCTGCTCGTCGACGCCCGCGACAAGCCCGTCGCCAACCAGCTGGTGACGGTGCATAGCAGCCAGACCTCGGGGGACTCGAGCGACCGCAGCGGGACCACCGACGAGCGCGGCGAGGTGATCATCGACGGGGTCACCGTCGACCAGGACACCCTGGCCCAGGTCCGGGTGGTCTACGACGGCGCGCCCTACAGCTCGACGCTGTTCGAGATGCCCGAGGCCCAGGGCGCCATCGTGCCTCTGCGCGTGTTCGAGGCGACCAGCGACCGCCAGCGGGTGCGCAGCGCCCTGCAGATCGACGTGCTCCCCCGGGAGAACGACTTCGCCTCGGTGACCTTGATGTACGCGGTCTTCGTCGACGGCGACGAGGCCTTTTGGGTGCCCGGGGGCATGCGCCTCCACGCCCCGGACGGGACCAAGTCCGTGCACGTGCTGCCCGAGGCCGAGGACTGGCTGTTCCACGACGGCGAGGCCCCCTGGGTCGACGTCGACCGGCCGCTCTTGCCCGGCCAGGAGATACGCCTGAGCTTCGCCGTGGGCATCCAGCACGACGGCTCGTTGGAGCTCGACTGGAGCGCGCCCTTCCCCCTGGTTCCGGACGCCTCGATCGTCTCCGTGCCCGCGGAGCTCGACGTCACCCACGGCGTCGCCGGGGCCCCAGAGGTCAACCCCCACGCCGGCCGCGACGGCGGCCCCATCGAGCTCTACAAGCTCGGCCACGACCGCTTCGTGCCTCGGATCTGCGACTACATGGCCGCCGAGGGTCACGCCTGCAACGTGGGCCTGTGGGGCGGCAGCGACATGAGCGTCGTCGTCGAGGGGCTGCCGGTGCGCAGCCGAATTTGGCCCTACACGGCGTGGTTCCTCCTCGCCCTGGGGGTGATCGGCACCGGCCTCGGCATCGGCCTGCGTCCGCGGGTCAGCCCGCGCGAGGCCTTGCTCAAGCGCCGCGACACGCTGATCGCTGCTCTGGTCGAGATGGACGCGACCCAGGCACAGGCGCCCGCGAAGGCGAGCGCCGAGCGTGGCCGGGAGCGCAAGCGCCTGGTCGAAGCCCTCGATCGGGTCTACCGCCAGCTCGAGGCCCTCGGCGCCGACCAAGGCTGAGTTGCCCGTGAGTCCGTCCGCGAGCGTGCTGCCCGTCGAGCTGCGCCAGATCCGGCGTCGCTTTGGCCGCAAGGCCGTGCTCCGCGGCGTCGATCTGCGCGTCGAGTCCGGGGAGATCGTCGCCCTGCTCGGGGCCAACGGCGCGGGCAAGACCACGCTCTTCTCCATCCTCGTCGGTCTGCTGCAGCCCGACGAGGGGGCGCGCTGCTTCGCGGGCGCGGTCCACGAGGACATCGGCGTCGAGCTGCGTCGACGGCTGGCGTGGCTGGCCCACAGCCCGCAGCTCTACGGTCTGCTCAGCGCCCGGGAGAACGTCGAGCTCTTCGTCGAGCTCGCGGGCCACGCCAGCACCAAGGCCGAGCTCGAGCCGACGGCGGTGCTCACCCGCTTGGGCCTGGGCGAGGTCGTCGAGCGTCCGGTGCAGACCTTCTCCCGGGGCATGGCGCAGCGCGTGGCCCTGGCGCGGGCCCTGGCCCTCGAGCCCGAGCTGCTGATCCTCGACGAGCCCTTCACCGCCCTCGATCGCAGCGGCCGGGGCCTGCTCGCCGAGCTGCTCCGCGCCGAGGCGAAGGGGGGCGCTGCCATCTTGTTGTCGAGCCACGACCTGGACATGGTCGCGGGCGTCGTCGATCGGGCCTTGATGCTCGACGAGGGCGTGATTCGCAGCGAGGTCGCGCGGGAGCCTGGAGAGGGCGTCGAGGCCTTCCGCGCGAAGCTCGCCGCGATGTGAGCCTCGCGTTCCCGGAAAACCATGACCCATGAAGAATTCATGGGATGATGTAAGATTATATCTGACATGTAGCATTTTACGTACAT
>NZ_ABCS01000094.1 GCF_000170895.1 Plesiocystis pacifica SIR-1
CCCGGGAACGCGTTATACTCGAATGACCTTGGCCGACCGTGACGATCAACCTGTCGACGACGCGGACAGCCGGTCGGACGACGGTGCGAGCCCCGACGCGAGCGACTCCTCAGCCAACGCGAAGGTTGCGGACCTTCCCGATCCGCCCTCCTTCGACGGCGACCGCACCCGGCCCCTGACCCTCCACGGCGTCCCCGCCCAGGACATCAAGAACGCGATCGCCAGCGCCGCTGGGGAGAGCTCCGAGGTCGACGAGCTGTTCGACTTCGACGTCCCCAAGCTCGGGTCCACCGCCAAGCCCCCCTCGGTGCCAAACGCCGCCCCGCCTCCCCTGCCGAGCATTCCGCCGCTGTCTACGGCGCGTCGCGGGCCCACGGCGCCCCTACCGCCAATCCCGAGCCTGGGCAAAGCCAAACCGTCCAAGCCGGCCAGCAGCGGGCCCAAGCCCATTCCCCTCGACCCCGAGACCAAGGCCAAGTCCCCCTCGGGCTCGACGAGCAAGCCCAAGTCTCAAAGCAAGCGCAAGTCCCTCGTCGAGGACGATCTCTTCGACGAGTTCGACGAGGAAGACAGCGCCCCGCGGCCCCCACCCAAGCCGCGCATCAAGCCCAAGATCAAGCCGCGCGTCAAAGCCAAGGGCGCCTCCAAGACCACACCCAAGATCACGATCAAGCCGAAGGTCACGCCCAAGCCCGCCGCTGGCGCGGGCCAAGACGGCGCCCTGCCCTCGGCCTCGGCGCTCATCGCCAAGATGCGCGATGGCTCGGCACGCACGCCGGCCCCCGGAGAGGCGGAGGCCAAGCCCGATCCTTCGCAGGCGTCCGAGATCGAGATGCTGTCCGAGTCGGCCCTGATGTCGGAGGTCTCCGAGGTCTCCGAGGTCGAGATGCTGTCTCAGTCAGCGCTCATCTCCGAAGTTTCGGAAGTCTCGGAAGTCTCGGAGACCTCGGAGCCCAAGCCTGCGCCCATGGAGGCCGCGGCTGCGGCCCCCGCCAAGGCCGAGACCGCCGAGGCCCCGAGCGAAGACGCCTCGAGCGAAGACGACGACGGCGTCCTCGCGCTCAGCCCGACCGTCCGCGGCCCCGCGTTGAGCCTGCCCTCGACCCCGACTCCGGAGGAGCCCGAGGCCGAGACCCACGCCGAGGACGAGAGCGACGACGAGGAGCTCGAGCGAACCATCGCCCACAGCCGCACCGATCCCGCGCTCCCGCTCCTGCACCAGCGCCGCGCGCCCAAGCCCGACATGCGGCCCAAGCCACGGCTGCGGCCCAAGTCTGGCGTCATCCACACCAAGGACCCCGCGCCAGCCCCCACCGACGCCACGGCGACGGAGCCTGCAGCCGGCGCTCAGGCACCCTCCAACGAGCTCGCGCCTCCACCTCCGACGACGGCCACGCACAGCGAGGACCACCCCGTCGGCGGCGTCCCCTACGAGCCCCCCGCGGTCATCCTCCACGAAGGCGGCAGCGCCGAAGACTCGACCCGTGGGCCCGAGCCCGAGCCCAAGCGCGCTGGCGCCCTGCCCACGCCCGGAGCGGTCGGCTCGTTGCGCCGCAGCGTCCCGCTCGAGCCCGGGGTCATCCCCACGGCCCAGCTGCCCCTGTCCAAGCGCGTCGGCGGCGTGCCCGTCGCCATCCCCCGCCAAGACACCGACTCCCTCGTCGGCAAGCTCACCGACGAGCTGGTCGCCGAGGCCGAAGCCGAAGCCGCCGTCACCGTCGAGCACAAGATCCCCAAACCCGCGGCGGCAGCCCCGGCCCACGCCAAGCAGGACGAGGAGCGCAAGCGCAAGCGCATCTTCGTGCTCCTGGGCTTCGCCGGCGCGGCGGCGCTGTTGCTGATCATCTTCCTCGCCCTGCCCGGCCCCAAGAAAGACGACGACGAGCCCAAGGGCGACGCGGTCGCGGCGGACACACCCGCGCCCGAGCCCAAACCCGACGACGGCCGCCTCGCCCTCGCCGACCCGGCCCAGGCCGACACCGAGGCCGCCGCGGACACGGACACGGGCACCGAGACCGAGACCGACACGGGCACCGAGACCGACACCGACACCAGCACCGAGACCGACACCGGCGAGCCCGAGCTCGCGGCCCAACCCACCAAGTCCAAGCCCAAGCCCAAGGCCAAGCCCAAGCCCGTCGCCGCCGCGCCCGAACCCAAGCCAAAGCCAAAGCCCGAGCCCAAACCCAAGCCCAAGCCGGCCACGAGCAACGACCCCAGCCAGCTCTACGCCCAGGCCCAGTCCGCCTACAAAAAGGGCAAGGCCGCCGACGCCTACCGCCTCGCGGCCGCGAGTCAAAAGCTCAAGAAGCGCTCGAAGACCGCGGAGCTCATGGTGCTCTCGGCCTGCAAGCTGGGCAGCGCGAGCAAGGCCAACGGCGCGCTCAAGCAGGTCACCCTGGTCCGCCGCAAGCCGCTCAAAAAGCAGTGCGCCGGCATGGGCCTGAAGCTGTGAGCGGCCCCCTCAGCCCACCGGGTTGGGCATGAAGCAGCGGATGTTCGTCTCGATGCGGAAGTTGGACTCGTCCGTCTGCCGCTCGGCGTGGAAGATGTCCATCTCGTAGAACTCGCCCGGCGTGATGCCGAGCGCGGCCGCCTGGGCGTCGAAGTCGATGGTCCCCTCGAGGTCCTCGTGCAGCCCGCCGACGTCGAGGGCGAGCTGCCCGTTCACGAACACCCACAGATCGTCGTCGCCGCGGAAGGTGAAGCTCTGGCCGGCTTCGTACTCGAACAGCACGTGGATCTCGGTGGTGAAGTGGAAGTTGTGGGCCTTGCCCGGGGTGTTGCCGAAGCCCACGCCGTCGACGGGGAAGAAGGCGTTGCTGTCGTAGACGTAGACCTCCGAGCCGGGCGTCTCCTCGGCGAGGACGAGCTCGAGCTCGACCTCCATGTTCACGTCCGGCGTGGTCGTGTACCACTGGTTGAAGCTGGTCGTGCTCTCGATCTCGTAGGTCGGCGGATCGAAGGTCCAGGGCTGGCAGGTGCCGACGTTGCACACGCCGGTCGTCGCCGGCCAGCACCCCGGCCCCGAGACCACGCGCTGCATCCGACCGACGCCGTTTTTGACCTGCGGGCCGCCCTCGGCGACGATCGGCGGGCCGGCGTTGAACACCGGCTTGTAGTCGGCCCCGAGGTTGTCCTCGACGAGGCCGCAGCCGACGTCGTTCCAGCCCGTGTACAGCTCGCCGTTGTGGTAGACGCCGCGCGCCGAGATCTCGAAGTCGGTGTGGCCGCCGGGCTCGCCAAAGCCCCGGAAGTCGCGGACGGTGATCGGGAGGATTGGGTCGCAGACCTCGTTGCCCTCCTCGTCCATGTCGAGCTTGGGCCCGGTGTCCTCCTCCTCGGAGATTTCGTCGCCCACGTCGTCGTCCGTGTCGCCGTCGGTCGTCAGCGTGCTGGCGGTACCGGCGGTGAACGCGGTCGAGGTCGAACCGTCTTCAGACCCGGTGTCGCCACACCCAACGGCCAGGCCAAGCGGCGCGAGGATCAGGACTGCTGAGCGGACCGTCTGTCGAGTCACGGTCCATGGGTGGACCGCAGCGGCCTGATCTGGATGACTTTTTGAGCTGCGCCCGAATGACGCGACGATCGCGCAGCTAGCCCTTGAAGCGCACGTGGAGGTGGTTCACGTGCCCGCGCCAGTGGCGAATGATGCCGTGGTTGCGACCGATGCCCCGGGGGTACTGGAAGTACTCGTCGAGCTTTTGCTCCGAGACGCCCTGGCTCTTGGCGTACTCGTAGAGCTGTTTTTGGAACTTGTAGTCCAGGAAGATGTAGCGGACCTCGCCCGTGGCCAGGAACTCCTCGATCAGGATCCAGGTCCGCTGCAGGTCGATGTTCTTCTCGGTCGCGCCCGAGAAGTGCTTGCGGTCGGCGAGCTTGCCCTTCAGCACCACGCCGACGTCGATGTCGACGCCCTCTTGGTGCGAGAGGTGGCCCTGCATCGGCCCGCCGTGCTGCTTGGAGATGTCCCCGATGCGCAGCTGCGGCCCGCCGTTGGCGCGGCGCTCATAGGCCGCCACGACCTGGGTGATCAGCCGGATGGTCCGCGGCGTGCCCCAGACGTTGTGCGGGCGCTTGATGTAGTAGCTGTCGCGCTCGGGCAGCTTGCGCCCGTGGAGCAAGCGCCCGGGCTGGGGCGGCTCGGGCTCGAAGCCGCGGACGATCTCGCCCTCGTAGGCCACGCGCAGCCGCTGACCCACGCGGATGCGGTTGGGGTCCGTCACGGCGCCGTCTTGGAGCGCGAGCAGCTCGTCGACGCTCAGCTCGTAGCTGGCGGCGATCTGGCCGAAGGTCTGGCCCTTGGCCACGACGTGCTCGATCTCGACGTGCTCGCGCGGCGGAATCTCGGGGCACACGGCCAGCTTTTGACCCACGCGGATGTGGCTGGGGTTCTTCGCCAGCTTGGGGTTGAGCGCGATGATGTCCTGGCTGCGCACGCCGTACTGCCCGGCGATCAGCCCCAGGTGCTCGCCCGCGGCGACCTCGTGGAAGTGCAGCGGCGTGACGAAGTCGCACTCCTCGGCCCCGGGCGGGCGCTTGGGCGCCTTGGCCTTGCGCTTCTTGGACTTCTTCTTTTTCTTCTTCTTCTTCGCGGCGACCAGCGCCTCGTGGGGATCGCCCTCGACCTCGTCGCCTTCGTGGGCGTGCTCGTCATCGGCCTTGGACTTCGCCTTGGCCCCCTTGGCCTCGGGTGCTTCCGCCTGGGGCTCCTCGACGTTGCCCTGGGGCTCGTCCTTGGACCCAGCTTCTCCCTCTCCACCCGATGTTGCGGCCTGGGCAGGCCCCGTGGCGAGGGTCAGCGCGGTGAGACTGGCGAGAGCGAGGGCGAATGCACGCATGGCGTCCTGAGCGGCCGCAGAGGGCCTTTGAGGCTGTGGGAGCCCACGCGGGGCTACCGGGCGATCACACCCGTGATTAGACCGGCCCGCGACGCCGGCCAAACTTTCGACGAAGATTTGCCTCTGGCTCGCGTCCGTGCCTTCGTCCGAGTACCTTCGAGAGGCTCCCCATGACATCCGCCAACCGACCCCTGTCCTGCTCTGTCGGCCCCCGCCCCGCCCGCACCCGCCTGGCCGCGCCCCTGCTCGGCGCGCTGATGCTGACCAGCCTGCCCATGCTCGGCGGCTGCGGCCCGGAGAAGGGCCCCGGCAGCCTCGCGGTCACCTACGTCCTCGGCAACGCGAAGACCTGCGACGAGCTGGGCATCGAGACCGTCGAGCTCGAGCTCATCCGCGGAAGCGGCGACGACCGCGAGGTCCTCTACGACGACCGCGGACCCTGCGGCGACGACCTGCTCATCGAGGGCATCGAGGCCAAGACCTACGAGGTCGAGGTCACCGCCTTCGACGGGAACGGCATCGCCACCCTCGACAACCTCGCCGACTCCGAGAGCGAGCGCCGCATCGAGATCTTCGAGGCCTCCGACGCCACCTTGGAGGTCGACCTCACCTCCCGCCCGGCCGAGCTCTTCGTCCGCTGGCGCCTGGGCGCCGACGGCTTCGCCGACTGCGACGGCGTGGGCATCGACGCCTTCGAGGTCCGCGCCTTCGAGGAGGACGGCGGCAACCTCCTGCTCGAGGACGTGCTCAGCTGCGGGCTCGACGGTGACGGCGCCGGAAACTGGCGCCTGCTCGCCGACCCCGAGCGCGATCTCACCGGCTCGCTGTTCGGTGAAGTGGGCATCACCCCCCTCGACGCCAACGGCGACGCCGTCGGCGGCGCGGCCACCTTCGAGTTCGACCCCGTCGGCGCCGGTTACCCCGTGCAACTCAGCATCGAGTGCGACGAGCTGGGCTGCATGCCCGATCCTGGCTAGTTCTGGGCTAGCCCCAGGCCAATGCGGGCCCATCCGCCCGCATTCGACCACTCGGGATTGAGCACACTTCGTGGGGCCAAATGCCCCACTGAGGACTCCTCCCCCTGATCTGACGAACGCTCGCCAGCCCACCCTGGCGGGCGTTCCATGCATCTTTCGTAGGGCTCGCCCTTGTCTCGTGCGCGAGCCCCACGATAGAGTCAATGGGTAGTTGATGGTCTGAACCCGCGAGCTCCCCATGCACTTTAGCCAGGTCCCCAGCGCCTTCGAGTCCAGCCTCGATCACGACGTCGACGTCGATCCGGGGCGCGAGGCGATCCTGCGCGTCGCGCTGCGGGGCTTCATCGACGCGGGCATGCTGCGCGAGCGCCTCGAAGGTCTGGCCGTGCGCATCGATCGCCGCCGCCCCGACGCCGTGCTCGTGGACCTGCGCCACGTCGCAGGCTACGGCCCCGGCACCCCCACCCTGGCCCGCGACGGTCTGGCCCTGGCACGCCGCGCGGGCGTCCGTCGGGTCGCGCTGCTGGTGTCCTCCTCCGTCGTCCGCATCGCCGCTCAGCTGCTCGCCCGCAACCTCGACCTCGAGCTGCGCTGCTTCCCCAGCGAGCCCGCGGCGCGGCGCTGGTTGGCCGTCGTAGACACCAGCAACTGACCCGCGACCGGCCCGCGACTGACCCGCGACGGGGTCATGCTCGCGCGCAAGCGCTGAGCCAGCTCAGGGCAGCCGCCACAGGTGGACCTCGCCCGAGAGGTCACGGGTCGCCAGGCGGTCGAGCTGTGGGTCGCCCCCGAGGGCCAACTCGGCGTCGACGAGCTCGCAGCCCGAGCAGAGGGCCTGCGTGTAGCAGGGCGAGGATCCGGTGATCAAGCCGACGACCACGTCGCGCTCGACCCCCACCCAGTCGCCGTCGGAGGTCTCGAAGAGCCGCTCGGCCGCGCCCGGATAGAGGATCTCGGGCCCCGCGGGCGCGTCGCGGGCTCCGCTCGCGGGGTTGCTGTAGACGGAGAGATGGACGGCCCTCGGCGGGAGCTCGCTCTCGGTCGCCAGGAACAGGTGCTCGCCCACGACGAGCGCCGAGCCCGGCTGTGTCCGCGCGACGAAGGCGAGCAAACCCGCGAAGGGCGAGGGCTCGAGCGTAATCGGCGGGTCCGCCCAGACCGCGCCCTCCGAAGGGTAGAGGGAGCGGCCGAGGAGGTAGTCGACGTCCCCGTCGGCGTCGAAGTCGACCAGGCGGGTGTACTCGCCGTCGAGGCCCAGCGGCGCCGTGTCGAGCGCCTCGAGCGGCCCGAGGCTGCCCAGGCCCACGTGCATCTGCGAGCTCGCCCCCTCGTGGGCGGTCCACAGGTCTGGCCAGGGTTCGCCGACAAAAGGCCCGACCGCGTCGACGCGCGCGATGCCTTCGAGCACGCCCAGCGGGCTGACGAGGTCGCCGGCGAGCGCGAAGACGTGGACGCTCCCCTCCGCCGTCGACACGAACAGCTCGTCGGCGCCGTCGAGCTCGAGATCCCCCGTGACGAGTTGGACCGCGTCGTCGACCCCCTCCAGATCGAGCTCGCTGCTCGCGTCGCCGTCGACGAGCTCGACCGAGCCGGCGCGCAGGATCACGAGGCGCTGCGCGCTGCCGCTGTGGGCAACAGCCAGGTCGAGCGCCCCCGCGTCGAGGCTCTCTGTGCGGAGCCAGGGCGACGCGGAGCAGGCCTCCGCGGCCAGCGTGTCGATGCAGCTCCCGCTGCTGCACAGCTGTCCGCCCTCGCAGCCCGTTCCCGGGCACGTCGCCCCGGGCGGGCAGTACGGCCCCTCCGCGCAGCCGCACAGCTCCAGGTCGGGCTCGGGCGCGGAACAGGAGGGCGAACAGACCCCGGGCCAATCGACGCCGCAGGCCTCGCCCGGCGGGCAGTCCGAGTCCGACTCGCACTCGGGCGGAGGATGGCAGCAATCATCGTCATCGCCCGCGCTGCTCGGCTCCTCGGCGCACGCCGAGATCAGCGCCGCGAGGACACACAACGAGCCAAGACGCGAGCGCACGCCAGACAAGTGCCACGGACCGCGTGAACCGATCGCGCGCACCGACGATCCACGGGCTCAGGCGAAGCGCTCGCGGGGGTAGGCCACGATGTCGCGCGACTCGGGCACCCAGCGACTCGACGGAGCCACTCATCGCTGCGCTCGGTTGTCGTCGCACGCGAAGAAGAGGCATCCGATGTCGAAGCCGCCACCGCCAAAGCCGGACTCGAACATCAGGTACAGAAATTCGTGCTCGATGCTGCTGCTTGTAAAATCTGCACCCCCTCCCCTACACTCTCGCCGTGGGTGGAGTCTGAGGTGATACCGAATACAAATCCAAATACCATCTCCCCACTCTTCGTGATTGCGTGCACCCTCGTCGCGGTGTGCTGCCTGAGCGCTTGTCTGCCCTCCCCCATGGCCGCCGAGGCCGGAGCGGAAGACGGCGAAGAGGACGGCGAAGAAGTCCCCTGCGACCCGGCGGGGACCAGCACGGGCTGCTCCGCCGAGGACATCATCTCGCTGGACTTCGACATCGACCCCGACTCGGCTCCGATCGTCGCGGGGCAACGACTCGAGGACGTGTACGCGGACTACGGGGTGAGCATCTCCGTCCTCGATGGAGGAGACGGCGCCATCGCGTTCGCCTCCTCGGATCCCGACGGCGCCTCCGTCGACAACGACCCGGACCTCGGGACCCCCAACGAGGCCTACGGCGGCCCCGGCGAGGGCAGCTCTGGGGCGTCGAACACCGTGGCTCAGCACAACTTGCTGATCGCCGCCGAGAACCTCGACGACGAGGACGAGGACGGGATCGTCGATGAGCCCGACGACGCCGGCAGCGGCGCGACCCTCCGCTTCGCCTTCGACGCCCCGGTCTGCCTCCACTCGCTGGTGATGATCGACATCGACGACGGGGAGCACGTCGAGTTCACGCTGACCCACGCTGGGGTGCTCGAGCCCAGCGACTTCGTCATCGACGGCCAGGGCGACAACTCGCGCGTCGAGGTCGACTTCACTCAGGAGCTCGGGGCAGACGCCTGCGAGGTGTCCGAGCTGACCATGAGGCTGACGGGCAGCGGCGGCATCGACGACCTCGGCTTTTGCGACAACGCCTGCGACGACGACGAACCCAGCGACGCCTGCCCGCTCGTGGTCGAGTGCGTGGAGGACTGCGAGGACCTCAGCTGCGTCAGCGCGTGCTACTCGACCGGCTCCGTGGGCCCCGTCCTCGAGGCCAGCGCCCTGGTGAACTGCATCACCGACGCCGGCTGCGACCTCGACGACGCCCCGTGCATCGAGGCCAGCTGCGGGGTCGAGGCCTACGAGTGCATGCACGGGCCGATGACTTGCGCCGAGCTCGCGGTCTGCGTCGAGCTGTGCGGCGGCGACGAGGACTGCCAGGCGAGCTGCGCCTACGAGTCCACGAGCCTCGCGCAGCCCCAGCTCGAGGCCCTGCAAGCGTGCGCGAGCGACAACGACTGCCAGGACCAGAGCTGCCTCGAGGAGCAGTGCCCAGCCGAGCTCTACACCTGCACGAGCGGGCTGAGCGACGACTACTCCTGCCCGCTCGCGGCCGACTGCGTCCTGGGCTGCAACAACGACCCGGTCTGTGAGATCAACTGCCAGCCCATCGCGCCCGAGACCCAGCCAGAGCTCGACTCGCTCGTGGCCTGCGCTGAGCTCAACGAATGCGACGGATTCGGATGTACGATCGAGTTCTGTCCCCAGGAGTGGGGCATGTGCGCCTCCGGCGACCAGACCTGCGTCGAGTCCCTGGCCTGTCTCCAAAGCTGCTACGACGAGCCGCTTTGCGAGGCCAACTGCTTCAACCAGGCGCAGATGCCCGACCTGTTCTTCCTCGACCAGCTCCTCGCTTGCATCGCCGTCAACGGCTGCGAGGACCAGGACTGCATCGAGGACCAGTGCGGCGACGCCCTCGCCGTCTGCGAGGGCGGCTGAGCGCCGCCGTCGATCGACGCGAGTCTCTACCCGAGCGCGTTGACGCAGTAGGCCGCCCCGCTCACGGTCACGCCCTTGCCCTCTTCGATGTCGAGGCTCTCGACCACGCCGTCCTCGACCCGCATCGAAAAGCGCTTGCCCCGGACGCCGAGGCCCGCCGCGCCGATGTCCTGGTCCAGGCCCATGGCCTTGGTGAAGCCGGCGTCCCAGTCGGCCAGCATGCGGACCTTGCCGTCCGCCCCGTGCTCGCTGCCCCAGGCCTGCATCACGAAAGGATCGTTGACCGACAGGCAGATGATCTCGTCGACGCCCTTGGCCTTGATCGCCTCGGCGTTCTCGACGAAGCCCGGCAGGTGCTCCTTGGAGCAGGTCGGCGTGTAGGCGCCGGGGACCGAGAACAGCACGACGCTGCGCCCCGCGAACAGCTCCTCGCTGCTGACCTCACCGAGGCCCTCTGCGGTGAGCTGCTTGAACCGGGCCGCGGGAATCTTGTCTCCAACCTTGATGCTCATGTCGCCGGCAACCTAGCACGCGGCCAGGCGGCCCCCGCTCCCCCGCTGCCTGAGGGGGCAGACTACAGCGGAATTTCGAGGGGGGAGAAGCCGTCGAGCATGCCCATGCCGGTCTTGACCGACTGCACCGCGCCGATCGCCGGCGGGTCGACGTTGGGGTCGCAGGGCGAGGTCGAGGGCGCGTTGAGCTTGGGCCCGCAGTTGTCCCCCTCGCACAGGACCTGCTCGACGACCGCCGCGCTCAGGGCCGCGGAGGCCCCGAAGCCGTCGCCGTAGTCCGAGGGCAGGGCGTAGCCCGAGGTGAAGTCGAAGCTGTTGTCGCCCTCGACCACGAGGCGGAAGGTGATCTCGTAGGTCGCCCCCGGATCCCGCAGCCACTCGTCGTTGTCCTCGTCGTACCAGCGCTCGTCGCAGCTGGCCTCCCCAGGCTCGTAGATGGTGTAGGTCACGTAGTAGACCTCCACGTCGAGCTGCTCGTCGCCATCGAGCACGCCGGTGACCCGAATCATCGGCGCCCGCAGGGGTCGGGCGGCCTTGGAGAACACCCGCGTCTCGGTCTCCTCGTCCCCGTTGGGGTAGACGATGGTCCGCGTGCGCTCGATGGTGCTCAGCGGCAAGCGCATGAAGCTCGGGCTGGCCCCCGGCAGCGTGGTCACGCCGTTGTTGGGGATGGCGAAGCCCGCCGCGCCGTCGGCCCGGTGGTCGTCCGCGAGCAGGTAGAGGCTGCTGTGGAAGTCGTTGCTCCCGTCGCCGCCGTCGATGCTGTCGTCGTTGGGGCTGCCGCTGACCATGGCGATCAGGAACTGATCGCGGTCGGACATCGGCAACAGCGTGCCCGGGTCGTCGATGTCGTCGATGCGGTTGTTGGCCGCGACCGCTGGCGGGAAGGTGAACACGTCGCCCTTGTTTCCGTTGGGCCCGATCGCAGCGATCGAGCAGCTGAAGTCGCTGGTGCCCTGGCAGGCCGGGAAGCGGAAGGCCTCCGTGGCCACGGCGAAGCCCTCGTTGTTGACTGGCCAGGTCCCCCCGCTGTCGGCCGCGTGCGGGAAGCTGCTGACGTTGGTGGACTCGGCCCCGACGTCCCAGCGGAACAGGCGGCCGGCGGGGTCGGTGATGTAGGCCTCCTGCATCTCGCCCCAGTAGCGCGACAGGCAGTGCGAGCCCACGGCGATGTCCGTGACCGCGGTGACGTCGTCGAGCGCGTCGTAGGTCGTGCCCTCGGCCGGCAGCGGGATCAGGGCCTTGGACACCAGGGTCTCGCCCGTGGCCGCGTCGACCATCCACATGGTCCGGCCGCGCTCGTCCTCGCCGGCGCCCTCGCGGTAGCCGCTGCCGAACACCAGGTAGGCCTTGGGCTCCACGGACATCTCGTCGTTGGGCACGGCGTAGGTCACCGCCGGGCGCGACCAGGTCTCGCCCAGGGTGTCTTCGTAGTCCTCGTGGATCGAGGCCGTGCTCGTGGTCCACAGGATCTCGAAGGGGTCGTCGGGGCGGCCCATGTGCGAGACGTCCATGGCCACGATCTGGCTGCCGCCCGGCCCCAGGCCGAACACCGCCGCGTGCCGCCACTTGCTCGCGGTCTCGTCGTAGATGATCGCCGTGTTGACCGTCGCCGCGAGGCCGAACACGTGCTCGTCGAGGGCGTCGGGCTGGCCGAAGTTCTCGACGCCGTTGACCGAGAGCACCCGGGCGTTGTTGAGCAGCTCCATGGGCACGAAGCCGAAGATCTCGTTGCCGCTGTTGTAGTGGAAGGCGTGCAGGATGCCGAAGTCGTCGCCGACCAGCACGGCCTCGGTGTACTCGTAGTAGTCGCTGCCCCCGCCGGCGAGCTCCCACGCCTGGGCGCTGAAGGCCTTGAGGCTGCTGGGCACGTCGTCGCCCTGGGCGTTGCGCCGACCCGCGCAGTGCGGGTCCGCGATGCCCACGCTGGGCAGGAAGTTGCTGTCCTGCTGAGCCACGCGACGAATCAGCACCGGCGCCGAATTGGCCAGGGCCGGCAGCTTCCAGTCGCCGACCATGTCCTTGCCGTGGAGGTACTCCGCCATGGCCTGGATCTCCACGCTCTCGTCCCCGGACGTGAGCGCCGGCTCGATCTTGCCGTCGTCGTTGAGCGCCATGATCAGCGCCTCGAACTCGGGCGTGACCGAGCCGGCGTCCATGATCTTGATCTTCTCGTTGGCGAAGCCGTGGGTGTAGAGCTTGCGCTCGCTCCACGTCGTCTGCTCGAGGCAGACGCCCGCGTCCCACACCCGCCCGAGGGCGCAGGGGCCGTAGGTCTCCTGCTCGAGGGTGTCGAGGGGCAGCGTCGCCACGTTCTCGCAGTAGTCCGCGAGCTGGCCAGGGTTGTCCGGGTCCTCGTCGGTGCAGCCTTGGCGGGCGACGTGGCCGGCCCAGGACTCGCTCTCGGTCCACGACTCGATGGTGGTCTGGGCCGCGACGTTGTTGGAGTTGGGGTCGTTGGGGTCGGCGAGCTGAAAGTCGCTCGCAACCGTGGGCGTGCCGCCGGGGATGTCGGTGTCGAGGATCGTGTTGATGATCCCCGCGAGCACCGTCTCGAGCTCCTCGTGGTCGCTGGCCAGGTAGGCGCAGTCGTTGGCCGGGTCCTCCGGGTTGCGGCAGGTGTCCCAGTTGAACAGCTCGTTGCCGCCGTCGCAGGGGGTCGGGATGCTGTCCGCGCCCGAGGCCGCGCACGCCATCTCGTGCACGCGCTCGAACTTCAGCGGGTCCGAGGCCACGCCGTCGGAGAAGGCCACGAAGTAGGTCTTCACGCCCAGGATGCGCCGGATGCTGCGCATGCGCTCGTAGAGCTTCGCGCCGCCTTGCTTCCACCACGGGTCCGGCTGGCCGTCGGTCACGACGATCATGCTCAGCGGAGCACACATCGCGCTCTGGTCGTGGACGCGCATGAACGCGAGGTAAGAGGCGATGGTCGGGTGCGCGAAGGGGGCGTTGCTCATGGTCAGCGCCGGCTTCGGCCCGGTGATCTTCCCCTGGTTGTCGGTCTTGATCAGGTACTCGGTCACGCCCATGGCCACGGCCATCGGCGTGCCGCCGGTGACGTCGGCACCGCCCGCGTACATCTCGTCGACCGCGCCCATCAACATGACGTTCGCGTCCGCCTCGGTCAGCGGGCCCTTGTCGGCCGCGTCGATGGCCGGGTTGTTGATGACCTCGTCGGAGTAAAAGGGCGCGTAGAGGGAGGCGCCCACCCACTGGTCACGACGGGTCACGCCGAGGCGGTGAATCCCGTCGTCCTCGTCCTTGCAGTTGCCGTTGTCGTCGCACTCTTGGTGCTCGAAGTCGTCGACGCTCTGGCCGTCGTAGAAGCTGTAGCCCGGGTTTCCGTCGACGTAGGGCCAGTAGTAGAAGTCGTGGCCGCAGACCTCGGCCTGCTTGTCCCCGTCGTTGTTGCCCCAATCGCCGAAGGAGCCGAGGGCGATGGCCTCTTGGTTGGGGTCCGAGCAATTCAAGTTGGCCCGGCGGCCCAAAAAGCGCGGGAAGAACTGGACCTTGCGGGTGTAGTTGGCCGGGTCCATGTAGGCGCCGAGGTTGGACTCGGTCACGTAGAGCGGCTGGTCCGGCAGCTCGGCGTCGCTGTCGTTGGGCATCGAGAAGCCGCCCAGGTCGTCGTGGCGCAGGTAGGGGAAGGGCCGGTTGTCGCCGCACAGCAGCCAAAAGCCCTGGCCGCCGAAGGCGTTGCTGGCCGGCTTCCACTGCGTCGAGTAGGGCTGGTTGACGTTCTCGATCCAGGTGAAGCGCTTGTCCTCGTCGGTGTCCTCGTCGACGCAGGGATCCGGGACCTCGGAGGCCTTGGTCGGGGGCAGCGCGGTGCCGAAGGTCATCAGGCCAAACTCCGCCGCGCCCGCGTTGTCCTCGATGAGCAGCTGGATGACCTTGCGCGCGGCGTGAATCCGGCTTTGCAAGAAGCCCGCGTTCTCGTTCTCGCAGTTGTCCCACCAACACTTGGTGTTGGGGTAGGTCGCGTTGGGCAGGTAGGTGTCGTCCATCGCCATCGAGCCCGAGTTGTCGAGCACGAAGAGCACGCGCGGCGGCACCTGACCAAAGCTCTTGCCGTGGACGATGTAGAAGGGGTCGAGCTTGGCCTCGGTCTCGCCTGGGCGCGCCAGCAAGCCGAGCGCGAGGATCGCCAGGCCGAGCAGGCGCACGGCCGTCGCCAGGGCGCGGCCTCGAGGCCCGCGCGCCCACTGTCGATGCGTCGAAGGGGTCGTCATCGTTTTGGTCCTCACTGCAGGAAGTTCTCGACGCAGACGTCGGCCATCACGTTGTCGTTGTTGTGCCCGCCGCCGTAACCAATGTCCGGCGTGGCCATGTTCCACGAGGACTTGTCGTCGGCGAGGGCGAGCACGAATTCTTGTTCGACGGCGACGGTCGAGTTGCCGACCGTGGCCATCGCCGTCAGCACCACCCGGTTGTCGCCGTCGATGATCCAGCTGCCGCTGCCCTCGGAGCTGTCGGCCATGGCGTCGGCGGAGTTGTTGCGCACCCACAGGCTGACCCGGGCGTGGGGGTCGGCGTTGTCGAGCAAGTTGCGCAGCGGGACGTTGGCCCAGTCGACGAGGTTGCCCTGGGCGTCGGGCAGGCGGAGGATGGCGCCCTGGCGCATGCACGGGCGCCCGGAGCAGTCGGACTTGCCCGTGACCCAGCGGTTCTTTTGCCCGGTCGCGGGCACGTTGGCGGCCCCGCCTCCGCCCGGGATGCAGTCCTCGAAGGCCGAGGCGCAGATCTCCGGGTCACCGGCCGGGTTGTGGCCGGCCAGGGCCTCGTCGACGACGGCCTGGAGCGAGCCGCCCTTGACGGCCTCGCGCAGCTGCGCGGCTCCGAGGTCGATGGTCGCTTGGGCGGACATCAGGGCCCGCTCGCGGGACACGACGGCGTTGGCTTGGCTCAGCTCTCGATTGGCCGAGCGAATCACGAGGATGCTGACGGTCAGCATGGAGACCGTCAGCAGCATCACGCTCACCATCGTCGCGCCACGGGCGGCGCGGCGCTTCGAGAGCGGCATTCGAAAATCCAAGCGAGTCACAACGGCTAAACCCTAGCACGACTCCGCGAAGCCATTCGCCATAGTCCAGTCTCATTTTGACCGCATCCTCCATCGCGCTCCCAGGCCACACGATGGGTTTGGGAGTCACTCAAAAGCCGGTTTTTATCCGGTGGGGGCCACGATTTCTTGGCCCCACCCTTCCTCAGACACACAGCATCCACCATCTGACTACACACCCTCACTCATCATACTTTTTCATTTTTTACATAGACCATCACCTCAAAGTGGTTGCAGCTGTGGTCAGCTCCGCTCCCAATGGATTCAGCGGCCTCAAAACACAGCCCAGACTGACATCCGAGAGGCTCGGCAATGCGCCTCCCCCATCGGCCTCGCAAGCTTTTGCCAGACCGGTCTCGAGCTATGAAATCGTTGCAGAGCGCTTCGCGTTCGCTACGCGTTGCCCTGCAACGCCCACATTCGCGCCTGCGCGCGTTTAGGCCCGCACGGTCGGGATGTGGACGATCTGGACTTTGTTGCCCGAAGGATCGAAGAGATAAAAGCTCGTCGCCCCGTCGCGGTGGGTGCGCGGCGCGTTGAGGATCTCCGCGCCGCAGCTACCGCCCAGCTCCTGCACCCGCGCATGCCAAGCCTCCACGGCGGCCGCGCTCGGGACGATGAAGCCGAGGTGATCGATGGGCGAGTGGCTGCGATCGACGGTCTCGACCCGATGCAGCGCGAGGTTGTCCCGCCCCGAGCTCAGGTAGACCGCGTTCGCATCGGGCTGCCAGTCCACGCCCATGCCCATCACGTCCCGGTAGAAGCGGAAGGTCGCGTCGTAGCGCTCGCTCGGGATCTGCAGGGCCAGGTGCCACAGTCCAAGGCTCGGGGGGAGGCTGCTCGACTCGCTCACGGCAGCGTCATACCCCAATCTCCCGCGCGCCCGCTCCCCCCTCCCCTACCACGCAGAGCCCGTGTCAGCGCGCAGGAACCGCCACGTGAGGGGAGCCGTAGACGCCGCCGTCGGGACCTGGATATAAAGCCGGGCCCGCTGCGAAAGCTGCCTCCATGAAGCGCACCCTCGGCCTGTCCCTCGCCATCGCCCTGCTCATCCCGCTCTCGGCTTGCAAGCCCAAGCAGCCCGAGATCGACATCGACGCGGAGATCGCCCGCAACCTCGAGGAGGCCGCCTCCAACCTGCGCAACAACAAGGTCGAAGAGGCCAAGGGCCAGTACCAGTGGGTCCTCGACCAGGACGCGGACAACGTCGGCGGGCTCACCGGCCTGGGCAAGGTCGCCCTGGCCGAAGAGGACTACGCCGGCGCCGTCGGGCCGCTCGAGAAGGCCGTCGCCGCCAGCGGCGAGGACACCGACGCCCGGGTCAGCCTCGGCCGCGCCCACGCCGGGACCAAGGACTGGGCCAAGGCCGCCGAGCACCTCGGCAAGGCCTGGGAGCTCGACCAAAACCAAGAGCAGTACGGCCTCGAGTACGGCGTCGCCCTGCGCGAGTCCGGGGACGCCGCCAAGGCCATCGAGGTGCTCACCGAGGTGTCGGAGATCAACCCCAAGCTCAAGTACGTCTACCGCGAGCTCGGCCGGGCCCACCACGCCGCCAAGGACCTCGACAAGGCCCTGACCACCTACATGCAGGCCCAGATCCAGTGGAAGGGCGACCAGGACTCCTTCGCCGGGGCGGCGATGGTGTTCGAGGAGAAGGGTGAGATCAGCAAGGCCATCGACCAGTGGTCGGCCTACATCCAGCAGGACTGCTGCTCGACCTACTCCAAGGACACCGCCCAGCCCAAGCTCGCGGCGCTCAAGGAGCAGGAGAACTCGGCCGGCAACGCGCCCGCCGACGGTGGCGAAGCCGCCGACGCCGGCTGACCCCGAGCTGACCCGAGTCAGCGGCGGTCGCGGAGCACCGCGCGAAACTCCACGAGCTCGAAGGGGTTGGCGACGGCCGGGATGATGGTCGTCGGGTCGTCGCCAAAGCGTGAGAGCCAGGCGTCCGCCGCCCCTTCGGCGCGCTCGTAGGCGTCGCGGGTGCGCTGGGCCTTCCACTGCACGAAGGTGATGAGCTTGCGCCGGCCTCGGCGCTCGGCGATGGCAAAGGGCGCGAGGCCGAGGGCGCGGGGCACCCGCTTGGCCGCGGGGTGGGCCGCGCAGTACTCGTCGATCTTGGCGATCAGCGTGCGGTTCCAGGCGAGCTGATCGTCGACGATGCGCTGGATGAGCGGGTCGAGCTCGGGGGGCACGGCGTCCTCGAAGGGACCTTGGGCCTCGACGCCCCCGGGCTCGGTCAAGCGCTGCATCCAGTCGACCACCGCCGGCGCCGCGTCGAACAGCCGGCGGCTGGCGGGGTCGCGGTAGAGGTGGGCCCACAGCGGGCCGTAGAGGGCGAAGTCGCCGAGGCAGGGGCGCCCGCCGAGGACGAAGGGCCGCGCCGCCAAGGTGGCCTCGAGGGCGGCGATGGTCTGTTCCACGGTGCGCTCGAGACCCGGGATGGTCGCGTCCTCGATGCCCAGCGCCGGCAGGTAGCTGGCCATGCGCCGAGCCACCGGCGCGGCCAGGCGCCGACCGACGCTCTCGGGGAGGCGCGGGAAGCCGTCGCGGGCGAACTCCCCGAGGGCGAAGTCGGCGTTGGCCGGGAGGTTCCACCGGTAGTGGAGGTCGGCCATGGGTAGCCACTCGTCGGCGAACACCTCGAGCAGCGAGGAAGCGACGGCCAGGCACGGCTCGGCCGGCGTCACCGATCGCTCCGGATCCGCGCCCGGCAGGCCCTCGAAGTAGTCGATGATCGCGCTCGAGTCTTGGAGCCAGCCGCCGTCGGCGAGCTCCACGGTGGGCATGACCAGGCGGCCGACCGCGCCCTGGATCTTGCGGTAGAGGGTCCACACCGAGGGCGCGACGTCCTCGAAGGGGACGCCGACGTAGCGCAGGTAGCTGCGGGTCTTGGCCGAGTAGGGCGAGACCTGCCAACCGTAGTGACGATGGACACGGGGCATGGGTGGGGAGCTCCTGGTGTGGATGACGAAAACGAAAGCGCCCCGAGACGGCTCGTCCCGGGGCGAAGGCTCGGACGCGGGGGCTCCCGCTCAGGCCTCGGCGTTCTCGAGCACGGCCGCCGCGCCCAGACCACCGGCCGCGCACAGCCCGAGCAGGGCCGTGGCCTTTTGCCCGCGGTGCAGCTCGTTGGCCATGGTCGTGACCATGCGGGCTCCGGTCGCGCCGAAGGGGTGGCCGATGGCCACGGAGCCGCCGTGCACGTTGAGGATGGCCGGATCGACCTCGCCGATGGCCTTGTCCCGACCCAGGCGGGCCTTGGCGAAGTTGTCGCTGGCGAGCATGCTGAGCACGCTGAGCACCTGGGCCGCGAAGGCCTCGTGCATGTCGACCAGATCCATGTCGCCGAGCTCGTAGCCGGCGCGGGCGAGGGCCTGGGGCATGGCCAGGGCCGGGCCCATGAGCAGCTGATCGGCCGGGTCGACGCCGACGTAGGACCAGCTGGCGAAGCGCGCCAGGGGCGTGTAGCCGAGGGCCTTGGCCTTCTCCTCGCTCATGATCAGGCAGGCCGCGGCGCCGTCGGTGAGCGGGCTGGAGTTGGCCGCCGTGAGGCTGCCGTCCTTGGCGAACACCGGGCGCAGCTTGGCGATCTTCTCGACGCTGGTGTCGCCGCGCACGATGGTGTCGTCGTGGACCCACTTGCCGTTGGGCAGCTCGACGGGGGCGACCTCGTCGCGGAAGCGACCCGAGGCGATGGCCGCCGCGGCGCGGTGGTGCGAGCGCACGGCGAACTCGTCCTGAGCCTGGCGCGTGATCTCGTTGCGCTTGGCCATCTTCTCGGCGCTCTCGCCCATGAGCTCGCCCGTGGTCCGCTCGGCGATCTTGGGGATGCGCGGGAGGATCTCGGTGATCGGCATGAGCTGCGCGGCGACGCCGAGCAGGTCCTTGGGCGTGGCCTTGCCCTTGCCCATGAGCAGCGGCCCGAGGGTGCGCACGACCTTTTGAGGCAGCTTGATCTCGGCGTTGGAGGTCGAGTCCGATCCGCCAGCGATGACCACGTCGGCCTCGCCGCGCTCGATGGCGGCGACGGCCAGGGTCACGGCCTGGAGGCCGCTGGCGCAGGCGCGGGTGCAGGTCATGGCCTCGACCGAGGGCGGCAGGCCCAGGTCGAGGGCGATCTCGCGGCCGATGTTGGGCGCGGCGCTGGGCAGGATGACCCCGCCCCAGGTGATGGCGTCGATCTCCTTGCGCGGGAGCTCGGTGCGCTCGAGCAGCGCCGAGACGGCCAGGTCGCCGAGGGCGATGGTGTCGAAGGGCAGGTACTCGGCGAAGGCCTTGACGAAGGGGGTGCGGACGCCGGACACGATGACGGCGCGCTGGACGGGCTTGTGCTGCTTGCTGACGGGCATGGGAATTTCCTGTCGCTGGGGTGGTGGAGAGAAAGCAGCGCTCAGGCGCCGACGAAGGACTGGCCGCACACGCGCAGCACGTTGCCCGTGATGCCCTGAGCGCCGGGGGTGGACAGGAAGGTCAGCGCGTCGCCGATGTCCCGGGGCAGGCCGCCCTGGCCCAGGCTCGACAGGCGCCGGCCGACCTCGCGGATCATCACGGGGATGGCCGCCGTCAGCCGGGTCTCGATGAAGCCGGGGGCCACGGCGTTGACCGTGATGCCGCGCTCGGCGAGGTCCTCGGACAGGTGGCGCACGAAGCCGATGACGCCGGCCTTGGTCGCCGAGTAGTTGGTCTGGCCGAGGTTGCCGGCGATGCCGGCGATGGACGAGAGCACGATGACGCGGCCGTCGTCGCGGAGCACCGCGGCCTGGTCCTCGCTCGACTCGAGCAAGGCGGCGGTGATGCGGACCACGGCGTCGAGGTTGATCGACAGGCACTGGTCCCAGTGCTTGTCCTTCATGCGCGCGAGGGTCTTGTCCCGGGTCACGCCGGCGTTGTGGATGACGATGTCGACGCCCTCGAACTGCTCGGCGAGGAAGCTGGCGATGGTCTCGCCCGCGGCCTCGTCGCTGACGTCGACGAGCAGGGGCGTGCCCTTGACCTCGCGGGCGACGGCGCTGAGCAGCTCGTCGTCCCCGGGGCGGTCGAGGCAGACCACGTGGGCGCCCTCGTCGGCGAGCAGCTTGGCCGTAGCCTTGCCGATGCCCCGGGCCGCGCCGGTGACCAGGGCGACCTTGCCCTCGAGGGGGCGGGTCCACACCGGCTCGACGCGCAGTTCGGGGTCGGCCTGGGGGGTCGCCGCGCCCACGGACACGCGCAGGGGCTGGCCCGAGATGAACGCGCTGCGCCGAGACAGCAAAAAGCGCAGCGGGCCCTCGACCCACGCCTCGCTCTCCTCGCCGAGGTAGAGGCAGTTGGCCGTGGCGCCCTTTTTGCCCAGCTCCTTGCCGAGGCTGCGGATGAAGCCGTCGATGGCCGCCTGGGCGGCCGCCGCCTCGGCGTCGCGGGCCTCCCCGGGCTCGCGGGCGAGGATCACCACCCGGCCGCACTTGCGCAGGTTCCGGAGCAGGGGGTGGAAGAACTCGTAGAGGGCGCGCAGGCCCGCGGCGTCGGTGATCTGCGTGGCGTCGAAGACCATCGCGTCGAGGCGCAGCTTGTCGGGCAGGGCGTCGAGGATCAGCGCCCGCGGGGGCCGGCCCCAGGCGTCGCCCTCGTCGGTGAAGGCCTGGGGAATCTCCACGCCCTTGCCGGTGACCAGCGCCGTGGCGCCAGCTTGGGCGAGGGTCCGCGCGAGCACGGGGATGAGCGCCGAGTCGTTCGACTCCGCGTCGTCGGACGCAGGCGCACCATAGCCGCCGATGGCGATCTCGTAGTCGTGGAGCGGGCGCTCCTCCATGGCGCCCTTGGCCCGAGCGAGGCTCTGGGGCATGGGCAGGGGAAGGCCGAGGCTCTTGACGAGCTTGCGGGCCTGGGGGTTTTGACCGAGTTGAAGCAGGACGTCGTTCATGGCGATGACTCCGGTTGGCTAGAAACTATTGTTGAGAGAAGAGCAGCCGGGGCTCAGCCCGGACCCTTCACGGTGCCGGCGAGGTAGGCCGAGCCGCCGTGGGCGGGACCCACCCACACGCGGTCCCCCTCCCCTTCGCCCGCGCCCTCGCCCGCGCCCTCGCCTGGGTTGGGGCGCAGGTAGAGGCCGGCCTTGGCCGGGAGCACCAGGGGCTTGGTGAACTGCACGTCGAAGCTGCCCAGCCCCTGGGGGTTGCCGGCGAAGCGCGAGCGGACCAGGCCCTCCCAGCTCTTCGCCATGGTCGCGAAGCCGTGCAAGATGGTGTTCCGGAACCCGAAGGCCTTGGCGTAAGGCGGGATCCAGTGGACCGGGTTGAAGTCCCCGGTGAGCATGGCGAAGGACAAGCCGGCGTTGGCGGGGATCTTCCAGCGCGCGAGCTCGGTGGCGTCGAGGGGCACGCGCTCGACGGGCTTTTTCTTCTTCTTGGGCTTGGGCGCGCCGTTGCTGCCGCCCTCGCCCTTCTTCTTGCCCGAGCCCAGGGGCACGATCGCAAACAAGGTGGTGATCAGCGCGTCCGGGGCCGAGGGCGTGCTCGTGACCACGCGCTGCTCGAGCACGGCCCGGCGCCCGTTGTCGTCGATGTTGACCAGCTGGGCGCGGATCTGCAGGGGCTCGTCGATGGGCAGGGGCGCGTTGACCTCGACCCGGCAGCCGCCGTTGAGCACCTTGAAGAGCGGATAGGGGATGCCCTCGAGGGTCTTGGCGGCCAGCGGGAAGCCCCACTGCGGCCACAGGTGGGCCGGGACGTGGTGCTTGTAGCTGCTCGGATCGCCGCCGCAAAAGCGGACGTAGTCCTTGATCAGCGCCTTGGGCCGGGGCCCGATCTCGGCGGTGATCTCGGGGCCCGGGAGCGGCCCGACCCCGCTCGGGACCTTGCCGGTCAGCTGGCGGCGCAGGGCCTCGAGGGCGGTCTGACCCAAGGTCGCGAGGACGGGACCTTGGCTGCGGATGTGTTTGGTGGGCAGTGCCATGGTCGGCTACTCCGCGGCGGCGCGCTCGTCCGCGCCGTTGAGGGACGCGAGCTTGTCGAGCAGGCGCTGCCCCGTGGTCGTGATCTCGTCGTGGAGGAAGCGGTCCCGGGCCTCGCAGCGCTCGAGCCAGCGCTCGAGCACCTCGCGGCGCTCGGCGTGGGCCTTGGCCTGCTCGAGCAGGATCTCGGCGATCTGCACGTCGGAGAGGATCCGGGTCAGGCGCTCGGCGTGGAGCATGGCGAAGGCGAAGTCGCGCTTGGGGTTCCAGTCCTTGAAGAAGGCCTGGCTCCACGTGTTGACCGGCTTGCCCTGGAGCGAGCGGACCTTGTCCGAGGCCGTGCGCCGGATCAGGTACTGCACGGTGTCGGCCTGGAGCAGCTGCAGCTTGGCGACGCGGCGCTCGAGGGGGTCGCGGCTCGACAACGAGCGCCAGCGAGCCTGGGCCATCTCGCGCACGAAGGCCTGCGGGTTCTTCATCACGCCGCCGAGGGTGTCCTTCATGGCCATCAGCGACTGGATCTGGCTGGTGCCCTCGTAGATCGGCAGGACCATGGCGTCGCGCAGCAGCTTCTCGGCGCCGTACTCCTTGATGTAGCCGTTGCCGCCGTGGATCTGGATGCAGCGCCGGGCGTGCTCGACGGCCTTCTCCGACGACAGGTACTTGAGCAGGGGCGTGGCCCGGCGCGCCGCCGCCTTGTGCCGACGGATCTCGCCGTCGAGCTCGTCGAGGGGCACGGGCGAGAGCTCGGGCATGTGGTCCCGGGCGATCTCGAGCTTGGTCGCAATCTCCTCGTGCCACGCCGCCTGCACGCACAGCGCCCGCAGGCCCTGGATGTCCGTGCGCATCTCGTCGAGCATGTCGGCGATCATCTCGTGGCGATCGATGGTCTTGCCCATGGACGGGCGCTCGGCGGCGTAGGCCTTGGCCTTGTTGTAGGCCGCCTCGCACAGGCCGATGGACTCGAAGCCCACGCCCACGCGCGCGCCGTTCATCAGCGTGAGCATGTACTTGAAGCCCTCGCCGCGCTTGCCGAGCAGGTGCGCCGGGGTCCGGTCGAAGCTGATCGCGCAGGTCGCCGCGGCGTGGTGGCCCATCTTCTCCTCGGCCCGGTCGATGGTCGCAAAGCGCTCGCGGCCCTCGTCGGTGTCCTCGTAGGTCTGGACCAGGAAGAAGCTCAGCCCGCCGAGGCCGGCCATGGGGTCGTCGGGGTCGCCGGGTTTTTCGGTCCGGGCGATGACGAAGTGGTACTTGGCGTGGCCCGAGGTGATGAAGATCTTCTGGCCGGTGACGAACCAGTTGCCGTCCTCGTCCTGCTCGCCCACGGTCCGCAGCCGGGCCATGTCCGAGCCGGCGTCGGGCTCGGTGATGTCCATGGCGCCCCAGGCCTCGCCCGTGCCGATCTCCTCGATGAACTCCTGGAAGCGGGTCGCGGTGATCTGGCCCTTGGACGGGTCGAAGGTGGTCGAGCCCTCGCGGATCGAGAAGATCAGCATGGCCATGGCCATGGCCCCGTGGAAGCCGTGGTGGGTCATGACCGACTGATCGCCGCGGGCCATGAGCTCGGCGCTGAGGAAGTAGAGCAGCAGCGGGCTCTGCATCCCGCCGAACTCGCGGGGCAGGGTCATCCAGTGGAGGTCGAGCTCCTGGATGCGATCGAAGATGGTCTGCATGCGCTGACCAAACACGATCTCACCGTCGACGAGCTCCGAGTGCTGGGTGTCGAGCTCCTCCCAGTGCGGGGCGATGTCCTCGGCCACGAACTCGCCGATCATCGTCATGAAGTCGCGGTAGGTCTCGACGGCCTCGGCGACGCTCTCGGGGCAGTCCTCGGCCTTGAAGTTCCACTCCGTCGCGCGGACGACGGGGTCCCAGTCGATCCCGTGATCGAAGTACCAGCGCAGGTCGTCGTTTTCCTCGAAGAAGTTGGCCATCAGTCGTCGCTTTCTGGGCGCTCGGGCCCGAAGTCTTGGTTGCGTTGGGAGTGGGTCGTGGAGTCCGCCACGGGTCGGGGCCGAAACAGGCTGACCTTGGCGATGCGCAGCAGCTCGGCGGTCTGGCGCTCGAGCAGCTGCGCGCTGGATTCTTGGACCTCGAGCTCGGGGCCCAGGCTGCCGACGGCCTCGTAGGTGGCCATGGAGCCGAGCACGAGCACGGTCATGTGGCCCACGTAGGCGCGCGGGTCGACCTCGGCGCGGACCCGGCCGGCCTCCTGACCGCGGCGGATGTAGTCGGCCACGATGCCCACCCACGGGCGCACGTGGGCCTCGATGAGCGGCTGCATCTCCTCGGGTCGGTCGAGGAGCTCGCGGAGGATCAGCCGGGCGCGGTCGGGGTCGTCGGCGAAGAAGCGGACCGTCGTCGACAGCACCGTGTCGAACTGCTCGCTGCCCGTGCTCGCGGCCATCAGCAGCTGCGGCAGGGTCTCGTTCCAGTGGGCCAGGATCTCCTCGAGCACCGAGCGACGCAGCGTGTCCTTGCTCTGGAAGTGGTAGAGCAGCGAGGGCTTGCGGATGCCGACGGACTTGGCGATGTCGGCGAGGGAGACCCCGGAAAAGCCATGCGCCGCGAACAGGCGGGTGGCCTGCTCGAGGATTTGTTGCGCGACATCCGCGCGCGAGGCTTTGGCAGAACGAGAGGTAGGCATCTGGCTACCGGTCAGACGAGAGGTGCCTACCACTCGGTAGAAAGTCTTGCAAGCGGTGTTTTCTAGCCAATTGAAGAGGGTTCGCGCACTCGGTGACCGCTCAAAAAGGCGTCGGTTGCGCCAGCTCGGCACCTGGGGCCGGTTGCGCGACGTCCAGAACCGGAGCGGATCCTCGACGTTGGCAGCCAGCCAGGAAGCCCATGCTCGGTCCGTCTTCGACTCGCCCCCCCACCCTCTCGTCGGCGCTCGTCCTCGCCCTGGCCATGGCCGCCTCGGCCTGCGCCAGCGACCCCCACGGCTTGGCTGCCCAGGACACCACCGGGCCCGCGGCCGCGAGCTCCCTCGTGGATCTCCCGAGCCCCGCGAACCCGAGCGTCGAGCTCCAGCGCGGCGATCCGCCGCCGCCCCGCGACACGCCGATCTTCACCCTCGACTTCACCGACATCGCGCCGGGCGAGCGCGTGCCGATGCGGGACTACTTCGACTTTGGCGCCCTGCTCTTTGGCGACGGCGAGAGCGACCACGCCGCGCTGCTCGACGCGGCCAACGGCGAGCTGGGCCAAGCCCTCGGCGACGCGGCTCCGCGAGCGCCGGGGCGCTTCGAGCTGACCGCGATCAGCAACCGCCTCGACCTGCGCGAGCCCGGGCGCAACTGCGGCGAGGTGTGGCTGCGCTACCGCCTCGTCGACGACACCCGCGGGGAGCCGGGCGCGCTGACCCTCGACGCCCGCTTCGCGCAGATCCGCCGGGGCGTCGACGAGCACGGCGAGCCGATCCTCGACTGCGACATGATCCTCGACTCGTGGTTCATCGACGCCGCCACGGCCACCGACACGCCCGCGAGCATCCGTCGCCTCGCCCACGGCAAGGACGCGCCCCTGAGCGCGATCCAGCTGTCTCGGTTCAGCCTCCTGGGTGTGGAGATCCGCGTCCAGGAGGCCGAGGGAGGCGAACGCGTCGTCGCCCTCGACTATCGCCACGCGGACGCCGAGGGGACGCAGTTCGTCCCCGCCGACAACGCCGACTAGCGTCGCTGACGCCGAGGCTCCCCATCTCGTCAGGACTCTTGCAACCAGCGGCGCGATGGCGCTCCCCGCGATGACGCCGCGGCGCTACCCTGCGGCCGTGTTGGAGCTCCGGCTGTTTGCGATCAGCCTCGCCGTGCTCATCGGCGCGACCGTCTACGCCACCAAGTCGTGGCGCTTTCGTCGGCTGTCGCTGCGCGGCTTCGACACGCCCTTCGTCCCGACCGGCCCCTTCCGCCACGCCGATCCCGAGATTCGTCCGCTCTACGGCCGGGTCCGCGACGCCGGCAGCGTCGTCAACTTCGCCATGCACGTGCTCGTCGCCTACGGCGGCGCCGCCTCGCTGGCCATGTTGATGTGGGCCGGCGTGACCGCGATGGAGCAGTCCCTCGCCGAGGGCCTGACGGCGAGCGCCCAGGGGGCCCTGCTCGGGAGCATCAGCGCCGCCGGCATGTGGCTGGGCCACCGCAAGCTGCACCTCATCGGCGGCGCCGTGCTGACCGTGTTCGCGTTCGCGGTCTGGCCCCCGGCCGCGCCCTTGGTGTTCATCCTGCTGGTCGTGCAGCACGACCTCATGCGTCGACGGATGCGGGCGGACGAGCTCGAGGCCAAGCGCGTCCAATCGCTCTGACCTGTTTTGCCCCCGCAAGCGTCTCGGAACCGGGGACGCTTCGTCGCTATCCGCTCCTCCGCTGTGGTCGTGGGGCAATGAGGTTCGTGCCTTTCAGAGGGCATTTGGTCGCCCCCGCGAGCGGGGGCGTGGATTCATTCAGCCGCTGAGCCCCAGCTAACAGACCGCGCCGCAGTCGTCGACGGCTGACTGGGCGCACAGCAGGTCCCAGGTGTTGTCGCAGCAAAAGGCATCGAGGGCGCACACGCACTGCTCGATGGCCGGCACCGAGCAGCCGGGGGTGCCGTTGGAGACGCAGCAGTCCCCGCCGGGCGTCCCGTTGGAGCAGCCCGAGGTGTCGAAGGCCAGGCAGTTCGCGGCGCAGGCCAGCGTGCCCTGGCTAAAGCCCTGGCTCACGCAGCTCTGGCCGTTGAGGTTCACGCCGTCGCAGACCTCGTTGCCCTCGAGGATCTGGTTGCCGCACATGTAGGTGACGCAGTTGCTGGTGTCGTAGCCGTTGCAGTCGGCGGTGCAGGCCAGCGCGCCGTCGTCGAAGCCCAGGCCCGCGCAGCTCTGGCCGCCCAGGTCGCCGCCGTCGCAGGTCTCGCCGCCCTCGATGACCCCGTTGCCGCAAGAAAACGAGGTGCAGCCCGAGGTGTCGAAGCCCGAGCAGTCTGGGGCGCAGGCCAGCGTGCCCTCGTCAAAGCCGAGGCTGGCGCAGTCTTGGCCCTGGAGGTCGGCGCCGTCGCAGGCCTCGCCGCCCTCGACCACGCCGTTGCCACAGGTCCCGCCGTCGTCGGTGGTGGTCTCCGTGGTCTCGCCCTCGCTGGTGGTCCCCTCCCCCATCGCGTCGGTCGAGTCCGTGCCCGCGTCGGTCGAGTCCGTTCCCGCGTCGGTCGTGCCCTCCTCCGTGGTCCCGGCCTCCATCGTCCCCGCCTCGTCGTCGAGGGTGTCGGCCTCTTCGCCCTGGTCGTCGTCCGGGGGGTCGAAGGTCGCCGGGCTCGTCCCGAACGAGGTCGAGAGTTGATCGGGCGTGCCCTCGGCGCAGCCGAGGCCGAGGGCCAGGGCGAGCGCGGGGATGGAGACGAGCAGAGAGCGCGAACACGATGACGACATGACAGACAACCCGAGCATCCGAACCGTCGAGGCGACCGCGGGGGCCAACGCCGACCAACCTGGCCATGGTAGGCCCACGGCGTGGCCACAAACAAGTTCGGCGCACATTTCGGGTCTGCTCCAGTCGAACCCTCAGCCGGGCTGCTAAATTAATCCCGTGCCCTCGCAGCCGCCCCGCGCCCGCCTCTGCCCCCTCCTGTTCGCGGCCGCCTTGGCCTGCACCAGCACCAACACCGACCCTGGGGAAACGCTGGTCGAGCCCGAGGGGGGCGCAGACGCAGGCTCGGACGGCCCCAGCTGCGCAGGCCCCGAGGCCTTCGACGCGGCCTGGACCCGGACGCACCGCGACGCGCTGCGCGAGGCCTTCGCCGAAATCCCCGGTGAATGGCCGGCGACCACCGTCGACACCCTCGAAGCCCGGGCGACGGCGACACAGCCGTGGCGGCGCGCCTACCTCGACGCCTGCGCCCGCGCCGACGCCCTCGCCTCGACCTGCCTCGACCACCAGCTGTGGCGCTTCGACGCCCTCGTCGGCCTGCTGCGCGAACGCCCAGATCAGGCCGCCTCGCTGTGGCGCGCCGTCGACTCGAGCTTTGGCGCCGACGCCCTCGCTCGGTGCACGAGCGGAGCCATCGAGACCTCCGTGAGCCCGGACGCCGCCGTGGTCGTGGCCGTGCACCGGGCCCGGCTGCTGACCGAGGCGGGCCGGCACGGTGAAGCCGTCGAGGCCTGGGCCGCCCTGCGCAGCACCCACGCCGCCGCCCTCGAGACCGCCCCCGAGTCGGCGCGGACCGCCCTCGAGCTCCACGCCCTCGACGCCCGGGTCCGCAGCGCCGAGCTCGACTCGAACAAGGCGGCTCCCCTCGCGGCCGAGCTCGCGCCGCTGCGCGAGCGCGCCCTCGCGACCCAGTCGCCCCAAGCCCACGCCGCCCTCGCCCGCGTCGAGCTCGAGCTCGCCCTGCGCAGCAGCGCAGCTGGCCAGGCCCAGGCCGCCGCCGCCCTCGAAGCCCACCTCGCGCGGACGCGCGCGGGCGAGGACCCCCGCGGGCAGGCCACCGCGCTCGTGCTCCTCGCCAGGCTGCGCGCCGCCACGGGCGAGCACCAGGCCGCCGCGCCGCTGTTTGGCGAGGCCATCGCCCTCGGCGCGCGCGCGGGCAAGGGCGAGGGCGAGGACCCCCGCACCGCCGAGATCCAGCACCTCCTGGCCCGCTCGCTCCTCGCCCTCGGCAACACTCAAGGCGCCCTCGACCTCCTGACGCAGGCCCGCGACAGCTTCGCCACGGCGCTCGGCCCCGACCACCCGGCGACCCTCGAGGTCGTCCTCGACATCGGGCGCCTGTTCATGGCCGCCGATCGCCCCGCCGAGGCCCAGTACGCCTTCCTCGACCTGCTCGAGATCCACGACACCCTCCGCGGGCCCAAGCACCCCGCCACGGCGAAGGTCAAGCTCGAGCTCGGCGACGCCCTGCGGGCCATGGACGAGCACGCCAACGCGCTGCAGCTCTACCGCGAGGCCCTGACGCCCCTGACCCAGGCCCTGGGCGCCGACCACCCCGAGGTCCTGCGGGCCCTCGTGCACCTCGCCCGGACCGAGGTCGCCCTCGGCGAGCTCGAGTCTGCGGCGTCCCACTGCGCCACGAGCCAGGGTCTGGCCAAGAGCCTCGACGCCGACGACCCCCTCGTCGCGGAGGCGCGCGCGTGCGGCGAAGAGCTCGCCCGTGCCAAAGGGGGAAATCGACGCAAGCCGTCACGGTAACCGCGCAGTCTGAGCAAGTGCTGCAATATCCGCCGCCGCGTCGACTCAGGGTAGTTCAATAGAAGAGATCCTTTTTCTCGCGAACCAGTAATTCGTGTAATCTCATTGATGTAGGTAGTTTCTCGACACGTTGACGCCGCGTATTGCGTCCACATATCGAACCACAATTAGGCCCCCTACGCGTCCTTTGGCGCTGCGCTCGGGCCTCCGATGCGGACCAAAACGGGCATCTGGGCCACAAAGCGCGACAGGGCCCGCTCGGTGAGCCCTGGCGAGAGTCGGGTTGCGGCGACGGTGGAGGCAAACTAAGTTCCGATCGCCATGAACGCATCGCTACCTTCGATCGTCGGGAATAGATCGTCAAACGCGCACAGCTCCCCTCGAATAGCGATCATTGGCATCGGGTTACGCCTCCCAGGTGGGGTCGAGGACCTCGATCAACTATTTAGATTTCTGTGCTCGCGTCGCGACGCGGTGGCCCCCATCCCTGCGGAGCGCTGGGACGCCGAGGCCTACTTCGACGCCGACCCCCAGGCCGAGGGACGCGCCTACGTGCGCCGGGGCTCCTTCCTCGACCGCATCGACGAGTTCGACGCCGGCTTCTTCCGGGTCAGCCCCCGGGAGGCCAAGCGCACCGACCCCCAGCACCGCCTGGTGCTCGAGTCCGCGTGGACCGCCCTCGAGCACGCCGGCTTGGTGCCCGCGGAGCTCACCGGCACGCGCACGGGCGTGTTCATGGGCATCGGCTCGAGCGACTACGACTTTCGGCGCCGCGACGTCGGGGGCGCCTACACCTACCTGGGCACGCAGGCCTCCTTCGTCGCCGGCCGGGTCGCCCACAGCCTCGGGCTGCGCGGGCCGACCTTCGCCCTCGACACGGGCTGCTCGACCTCTCTCGTCGCGCTCCACTCGGCCTGTCGCGCCCTCCAGCACGGGGAGTGCGAGCTGGCCCTGGCCGGCGCCGTGCAGCTCATGGCCGCGCCCGATCACTTCGTGCAGCTGGCCAAGATCGGCGCCCTGGCCCCCGACGGGCGGTGCAAGACCTTCTCGGCCAAGGCCGACGGCTTCGGCCGGGGCGAGGGCGTGGTCGTCCTGGCCCTCGAGCCCCTCGAGCGCGCCGAGCACATGGGGCGGAACATCCTCGCCGTCGTCGAGGGCACCGCCGTCAACCACAACGGGCCCCAGTCCACGGGCATCATGGCGCCCAACGCCGACGCCCAGCGCGAGCTGCTCCGCGCCGCCCTCGAGGACGCGCGCCTCGACCCCGAGGCCATCGATCTGCTCGAGTGCCACGGCACCGGCACGCGCCTGGGCGACCGCACGGAGCTCCGCGCCCTCGGCGAGGTGTTTGGGCCCGGGCGCAGCGCGCAGCGACCCCTGCTGATCGGCTCGGTCAAGACCAACCTCGGCCACCTCGAGGTCGCGGCGGGCATGGCCGGCGTCGCCAAGGTCCTCGCCAGCATGCGCCACGGCGCCGTCCCGCCCAGCTTGCACACCACGCCGCGGACCGAGGCCTTCGCGTGGGATGAAGCCCACCTCGAGGTCGTCGACGCGCCGACGAGCTGGCCCCGGCGGCGCGATCGCGGACGCCGGGCGGGGGTCTCGTCCTTTGGTATGGCGGGGACCAACGCCCACGTGATCCTCGCGGACCCGCCGAGCCGAGTCGAGCCAGAGCTCGAGCCGGACCCCAAGCCCAGCGCGCCCGCCCAGACGTCGCCCCTGCCCTTGCTCGTGTCCGGCCGCGAGGCCCTCGATCTTCGCGCCCAGGTCGACCGCCTGACCGCCTTCTTGCGCCGGGAGGGCGCCCCCGCGACCGCCGACCTCGCCTACTCCCTGGCGACGAGCCGCACCCACTTCGACGCGCGCCTGAGCGTGAGCGCGGCGGCCGATGCCTCCCCCGCCGCCCTCGCCGACGCCCTCGAGGCCGCCATGGCCGCGCGCGAGCAGCAGCCTCAGCCCGCGCCGAGCTCCGGCAAGCTCGCCATGCTGTTCACCGGCCAGGGCAGCCAGTGGCCCGCCATGGCCCGGGCCGCGTGGTCCCAGCGGCCCGTGTTCCGCGACGCCCTCGAGGAGGTCTGCGCCCACCTCGACCCCCTCCTCGACGCCCCCGTACGCCCGCTCTTGCTCGGCGAGGTGCCCGAGGACCAAGCCCGCGCGCGCCTCGCTCAGACCGCCTCGACGCAGCCGGCGATCTTCGCCCTCGAGCTCGCGCTGTACCGGCTGTGGACCCACTGGGGGGTGAAGCCGGACCTGCTCCTGGGCCACTCGGTCGGGGAGATCGCCGTCGCCCACGTCGCGGGCGTGCTCGACCTCCCCGACGCCTGCGCCCTGGTCGCGGCCCGCGGCCGGCTCATGCAGGCCCTGCCCGCGGGCGGAGCGATGATCGCCATCCAGGCCTCCGAGGCCGAGCTGCGTCCGCACCTCGACGGGCTCGAGGAACAGCTGGCGATCGCGGCGATCAACGGCCCCAGCTCGACGGTCGTCTCGGGCGACGCCGAGGCGGCCCGCGCCGTGGAGGCTGCGTTCGCCGGGCGCGGGCGCAAGACCAAGCGCCTCGACACCAGCCACGCCTTCCACTCGCCGCGCATGCAGCCGATGCTCGAGGACTTCGCCGCGGCCCTCGGCGGCCTGCGCTTTGGCCCGGCGACGGTGCTGGTGGTGTCGACCCTGACCGGGCGGCGCTGCGAACCCACGACCATGGCCTCGGTCGACTACTGGCTCGACCATGCGCGGAGCGCCGTCCGCTTCCTCGACGGCGTGCGCAGCCTCGAGGCCGAGGGCGTCACCCGCTTCCTCGAGCTCGGGCCCCAGGCCGTGCTCGCCTCGGCCGTGCCGCACTGCCTGTCCGGAACCAAAACCAACGCCCACGCCGTGGCGAGCCTGGCCGGCCCCCGCTTCGAGGGCGCGCCAGGGGAAGACCTCAGCCGGGCCCTCGGCGAGCTCTACACCCACGGCCAGCGCGTCGACTGGCGGGCCGTGTTCGCCACCGTCGAGGCCCGGCGCTGCGAGCTGCCGACCTACGCCTTTCGCCGCGAGCGGCACTGGCTCGAGGGACGCCCGGCGAGCCCGCGGAGCCTCCGCTACACCCCGCGCTGGGTCCCCGTCGAGGGCTCCGCGAGCTGCCCGGGCGCGTGCGTGCTCGTGGTCCCCCAGGTCTGGGCCCAAGGGGCCGAAGGCGCGGCGCGCCTAGCCGAGCTGCGCGCGGACGAAACCACCTCGACCGAGGTGTCGATCGTCGATGAGGACGTCGACGCGGCGACCTGGCTCGACGCCCTGCCCACCCGCGCGGTCGCGCTGGTCTCGCTCCTGGCCCTCGACGATCGACCCGACGCCGCGCTGCCGGGGGTGTCTCGGGGACTGCGGGCCAACCTCGCCCTGACCCAGGCCTGCGCCCGCGCCGAGGCCCCGCCCAGGCTGTGGCTGGTGACCCGCGGGGCCGTCTCGGTCTCGGCCGAGGACCCCCTGACGCACCCCACCCAGGCGATGACCTGGGCCCTGGGTCGCGCGCTGGGGCTCGAGCATCCGAGCTCCTGGGGCGGGCTGATCGACCTGGGCGAGGGCCTGCCCCTGGCGGCGGCGCTCTCGACCCTGGTCCGCGACGATGGCGAGGACGAGCTGGCCGCGCGCGCCGATGGGATCCGCGCGCGCCGACTCGTCCCACTCGAAGGCTCTGAGCCGACCCCGCGCCCGCCCGTGCAGCTCCGCGGCGCCGCGCTGATCACCGGGGGCACCGGCGCCCTCGGCCTGCACATCGCCCGCTGGCTGGTCGAGCGCGGCGCGGAGTCGCTGATCCTGGTCAGCCGCCGCGGGCCCGCGTCGCCGGGCATCGAGGCGACCCGGGCCGAGCTCGAGGGCCTCGGCGCGTCCGTGTCCGTCGTCGCTTGTGCCCTCGACGATCGCCGCGCCGTGGCGGAGCTCCTCACCGCGCACCGCGAGGACCTGCGCGCCATCGTCCACGCCGCGGGCATCCCCGGGGAGCCCACGCCTCTGCGCGCCATCGAGGCCGAGCAACTCGCCGCCGTCGCGGCCGGCAAGGTCGCGGGCGCCCAGCACCTCCACGCGCTGAGCCGCGAGCTCGGCCTCGAGCTCGAGCTCTTCCTGTGCCTGTCCTCGATGTGGGGCGTGTGGGGGAGCGGCCCGCTGATGGCCTACGCCGGCGCCAACGCCTACCTCGACGCCCTGGCCACGCACCGGCGCCAGGCGGGTCTGCCCGCCGCGGCCCTCGCGTGGGGCCCCTGGGCCGAGGGCGGCATGGTCGACGCCGAGACCCTCGCGCGCCTGGGCGAGATCGGCCTGCGCTCCCTCGCCCCGAGCGTGGCCATCCATGAGCTCGGCGCCCTCGTCGACCACGGCGCGAGCGGAGTGCTCGTCGCCGACGTCGACTGGCCGCGCTTTTGTTCGTCGAGCGCGTCCGGAGGCGCGCGTCCGCTGTTCGCCGAGCTCCCCCAGCTGCGCGCCGACGCGGCCGGGGCCGACCTAGGCTCGACGTCGACCCTCGCCACCGAGCTACGCGCGGCCTCGCCCGAGGCGCGCCGGCGGGCCCTCGTCGCGCTCATCCTCGACACGATCCGCGCCGTCCTCGAGCTCCCCGACGACCCCCACACCGACGCCCGCCTGCGCCCCGAGGTCGGCTTTTATGACCTCGGCCTCGACTCGGTGCTGTGCGTGGAGCTGTGCGCCCGCCTCGGTCGCGAGCTGGGCGCGCGGCTGAGCGTGGTCTCGGTGTTCGAGAACCCCCGCCCCGCGGCCCTCGCCGCCCACCTCGACGCCCTCGTGTTCGGGGCGACGACGACCGCCGCCCCTGCGCGCGCCTTGGTTCAGGCCGACGAGGCCATCGCCATCGTCGGTATCGGCCTGCGCCTGCCCGGCGGCGTGGTCGACCTCGACAGCCTGTGGACCTTGCTCGAGGCCGAGACCGACGCCGTCGGCCCCGTGCCCAGGGAGCGCTGGGACGCCGAGCGCTTCTTCGACCCCGACCCCGACCGCGCCGGCAAGAGCTACACCCGCGAGGGCGCCTTCCTCGACGCCGTCGACCGCTTCGACGCCGCGTTCTTCAACATCAGCCCCCGGGAGGCTCGGCACCTCGACCCCCAGCAGCGCCTGCTGCTGGAGGCCACCTGGGAGGCCCTCGAGCGCGCCCACATCGTGCCCGGGGCCCTCGCGGCCTCGCGCAGCGGCGTGTTCGTGGGCCTGGGACCCAGCGACTACGCCCACCTCCAGACCGCCAGCGGCGAGGTCGATGCCTACACGACCATGGGCACGCACACCTCCTTCGGCGCCGGTCGCTTGGCCTTCTACCTGGGGCTGCGCGGGCCGGCGATCACCCTGGACACGGCCTGCTCCTCGTCCCTCGTGGCCCTGCACTGCGCCTGCGCCTCGCTGCGCGCCGGAGAGTGCGAGCTCGCCGTCGCGGCCAGCTCCCAGGTCATGGTCTCGCCCCACTTCGGCGTGCAGCTCTCGCGCACCCGGGCCCTCGCCCCCGACGGCCGCTGCAAGACCTTCTCGGCCGCCGCCGACGGCTACGGCCGCGGCGAGGGGGTCATCGCCCTGGCACTCCAGCGCCTGTCCGACGCCGAGGCCGAGGGCCGCCGGGTGCTCGCCGTGGTCCGCGGCTCGGCGGTCAACCATGACGGGGCCAGCAGCGGGCTGACCGTGCCCAACGGCGCGGCGCAGCGCGAGGTCCTGCGGGCCGCCCTGGCCAGCGCCAAGCTCGAGCCCTGGGAGATCGACGCGGTCGAGTGCCACGGCACCGGCACCAAGCTCGGCGACCCCATCGAGGTCCGCGCCCTGGCCGAAGTCTACGGCGAAGGTCGGGCCCAGACGCGGCCCCTGCTGCTCGGCGCGCTCAAGACCAACGTCGGACACCTCGAGTCCGCGGCCGGCCTGGCCGGCGTCGCCAAGGTGCTCGCGTCGCTGCAGCGCGGTGCGTGGCCGGCCTCGCTGCACACCTCGCCCCGCAACCCCCACCTCGACTGGGACAGCCTGCCCGTGGCGGTCGTCGATCGTCTGCAGCCGTGGACCCGCCGAGATCAGGCGCCGCGCCGCGCGGGCGTGTCGAGCTTTGGGCTGTCGGGGACCAACGCCCATGTCATCCTCGAGGAAGCACCCGCGCTTGCGCCCGCAGAGGTAAACGAGGTCGGCGACGCCGAGACCCCCGCCTTGCCGGCCCGGCCCCTGCTGCTCTCCGGCCGCAACGCCGCGGCCCTGCGCGCCCAGGCCGAGCGCCTGCGCGCCCACCTCGACGCCCACCCCGAGCTCGACATTGGCGCCCTTGCGGCCACCCTGGCGACGGCGCGCACCCACTTCGAGCGCCGGGCCTGCGTCCTCGCCCACTCCCACTCGGAGCTGCTCGAGGGCCTCGACGCCCTCGCCCACGAGCGACCGCACCCCAGCCTCGTCGACGCCGAGAGCCTGCGCGACGCCAAGCTCGTGTTCGTATTCCCCGGCCAGGGCTCGCAGTGGCCCGGCATGGCGCGGGAGTGGCTCGCGGACGCGCCGGCCTTCGCCGAGGCCATGCGCGCCTGCGACGAGGCCCTCGCCCCGCACACCGGCTGGTCCGTGCTCGAGCTCCTGCGCGGGGGCGTCGACGCCGAGGCACTCGCCCGCGTCGACGTCGTCCAGCCCACGCTGTTCGCCGTGATGGTGTCCCTGGCCGCGGTCTGGCGCGCCTTCGGGGTCGTCCCCGACGCGGTCATCGGCCACTCCCAGGGCGAGATCGCGGCCGCCTGCGTCGCGGGGGCGCTGTCCCTCGAAGACGCCGCCCGCGTGGTCGCCCTGCGCAGCCAGGTGATCGCGACCAGCCTCCAGGGCGAGGCCGGCCAAGCCGGCGCGATGGCGGCGGTCTCGCTGCCCGCCGCGGAGCTCGAGGGTCGCCTGGGCGAAGCGCTGAGCGTCGCCGTCGACAACGGGCCGCGAGCCTCGGTCGTCGCCGGACCGCCCGAGGCCGTCGCCCAACTCGTCGCCCAACTGAGGCCGAAGGCGTATTCGCCCGCGCCATCCGGGTCAGCTACGCCTCCC
>NZ_ABCS01000093.1 GCF_000170895.1 Plesiocystis pacifica SIR-1
GCGCCGGCACCAGCCGCGCCTGCGCCCGTCGCTCCAGCTCCAGCGCCCACTCCGGCCCCCGCGCCCGCAGCGGCAGCGCCGGCAGGATCGAAACCGTCGACGCGAGGCTGGACCATGTTCATGGAGGCCGAAGAGCCGGGCGCGCCGCCCGAAGCTGCGCCTGCGCCCGCGCCGGCTCAGCCGCCGGCGCCGGCTCAGCCTGCAGCGCCCGCGCCGGCGGCCACGAGCAACGCCCCGAGCACCCGGGGTTGGACCATGTTCATGGAGGCCGAGGCGCCCGCCGAGGGAGCCGCGCCCGCTCCGGTTGGGACGCCGGCGCCCGAGCCCGCCGCCACACCCGAGGCCGCGCCGCCGCCGAGCCAGCCGACCGCGGCCTCCGACGCCCGGGGCTGGACGGTGTTCATGGAGAAGAAGCCGGACGGCACGACCGAGCCGGTCTCGAGCCCGACGCCGGCCGCTCCGGTGGCCGAGCAGCCCGTGGAGACCCTCGCCCCGTCGGCCGCCGCCGTGCCCGAACCTGCGGCTGCGGCTCCTGCCGCGACCGACGGCGCGCTGTCGCCTCGCGGTCAGACCATCGTCATGGGTGAAGCGCCCGAGGTCCCGGACCCGACCGCGGCACCGGCACCAGCGCCGGCACCGGCACCAGCACCGGCCGTTGCCGACGACGACGACGAGGGCGTCAGCGTGCCCGCCAACGTGGCGGCGGTGGTCGAGGCCACCCCGCGCGCGCCGGCGACCCCGGCCGCGGAGCAGCCCTCGAGCGTGCCCGCGACGGCGACCCCCACCGCCGTCCAGCCGGCCCAGGGGGGCTCCAAGGTCGGCCTCTACATCGTCATCGGCATCGCCGTGGTGGTCGGCATCGCCGCGCTGCTCATGTTCACCTGAGCGCCTGCAGCCGCGAGCGCGCCTCTCGGGCGACCTCGCGCAGCCATCGACCTGCCCAGCGCCACAGCGCGATGAGCAGGTCGATCTCGTCGTAGTCGGTCATCAGCACCAGCTTGCCCGAGCCCGCGTGGCGCCGCTCCGCGCAGGCGAGCTGGGCGAACTGGGCCCTGCGCTGGGGATCTTCGGCCCGCGGCACCCCAGCCTGCGGGTGTTTGCGGGCGAGCAGCAGCCCGCCCGAGCGCACGAAGTGGATCACGCCCTCGAGCTCGCCCGCGTCGAAGTAGGTCCCGCAGCTCGGGCACTCGTCGACGATGATCCCCGAGATCCAGGCGAAGTTGCGCCGATTCATGATTTGAGCGCACACCGGGCAGCTGCGGTAGACGACCTCGTCAGCCATGCGCGCGGTCTGGCGGGTGACCGTGCGAGGATCAGGGACGGCGGTCCGGGTCTGGGACTCGCGGATGATCGCCTCGAGGGTGCTCCGCGTGACCCAAGTCCCGCCACAGCTCTGGCAGCCGTGGATGCGGTGCTCGGCCCCGCGGTAGACCGAATTCCCTCCTGCCGCGAGGCGCGGGTCGAGGGCCCGCGGGGTCATGGCGTCCGTGCATCCCGCGCAGTTGAGCTCGCTGGGCCCGTCCGAAGCCGCGAGCGGGGGCGCGTCGCAAAGGTCGCACTGCCCAGGGCCCACGTCGCCCTGGGGGGCGTCGCAGCTCGGGTGGGGGGAGCTCGTCGTCGTGTCCACGAAGGCCGTGGATTCAGGCTAGCAAAAGGAGCGAGGGGGACAGGGGAGCTTGGCTTCGCGCGCGCCTTCGCTCGGGTTGGCGTTGCTGTCGCTCACCTCGCCGGGCTACCATCGCCGCGATGATCCCCTACGAGGTCCTCATCCAGACGATCGCTGATTGGAAGGCGGGCGTTCGCCCCGTCGCGCCCACCCCTCCGCCGGCGCCGGAGCCCGTCGCCGAGGAGTACGTGGCCGAGGAGTACGCGGCCGAGGAGTACGCGGCCGAGGAGTACGTGGCCGAGGAGTACGCGGCCGAGCCCGAGGGTGAGTACGCGGCCGAGGGCGAGTACGCGGCCGAGGGCGAGTACGCGGCTGAGGGCCAGCAAGAGTACGCGGCCGAGGGCGAGCACGCGGCCGAGCCCGAGGGTGAGTACGCGGCCGAGGGCCAGCAGGAGTACGCGGCCGAGGGCGAGTACGCGGCCGAGGGTCAGCAGGAGTACGCGGCCGAGGGCGAGTACGCGGCCGAGGGCGAGGGCGAGTACGTGGCTGAGGGCCAGCAGGAGTACGCGGCCGAGGACCAGCAGGAGTACGCGGCCGAGGACCAGCAAGAGGACGCCCCCGAGGAGTACCCCTCTGAGGGTGAGTACTGAGCCGAGTCGAACCGACTACTCGGCCACGGGCGGATCCGCGAGGATCGCGTAGCTGCGCTCATAGTACTCGCCGGCCCGGATGCCACGGACGTCGATGCTCTTGAGCGAGTCCATGCGTTCGAGCAGGGCGCTGAGCGCCTCGGGCGACTCGAGGGTCGAGCCGTTGACCGAGAGGAGCACGTCGCCGACCTGCAGATCGCAGCCCGGCGCGCACAGCTCCGGGTCCTCGGGCCACAGCCGCGTGATGACCCAGCCCTCGAAGCGCCCCTGGGGGCGGTAGGGCTCGGGACCCAGCTGGGCGAGGAGATAGGCGGGGGACCCGTCCCGCGTCGCGCGGGTGAGCTCGCCACGGTAGATCGAGCTCTCTGGGCGAGGCGGCCGCTCGACGTCTCCGTCGCCGTGCACGTCACCCTGGGCTGGATCGGCCTGGTTGTCGCCGTCCTCGCCGCGCGCCGGGGCCTCGGCGCTGGGGCTGGGCCGACAGGCGAGGGCGAGGAGCATCACGGGCAGAGCCAAGTGGGCGCGCATGCTCCCACCTTCGAAGGCTCGGCTCCCCAGGGCAAATTTTCGACGGCTCAACAACCCTCGCCCACGGACTCCCCTGACCGAGAGCGTCCGGGCAGTTCGAGGTCGTCCTTGCCCCGCCAGATGACGCCCCCGCGAGTGGGGGCGACCACGAGCCTTCTCCCTGGCACGAACTCCATTGCCCACCAAACCAAAGCGAGGAGCGGAGAGCGACGAGGCGCCCCGGTCCCAGGCGCCTGTGGGGGCAAAACAGCGCTCAGAGACTGAGTAAATCACAGTCTCTGCCTATTTTAGCCGTCGTGGACGACGCCACGCCCTCCCTGCCCCACGTCCACGACTCAGTCGGGCGCGGGGAGGTTCTTGATGCCGGACTCGCGCGGAGGCTTGCTCGGGCTGATGCTCGGCGACTTCTTCTTGGGCGTCGACTTCTTCTTGGACGAAGACGAGGACTTCTTCTTGGTCGAGGACGAGGACTTCTTCTTGGCCTCTTCGGCGGCCTTGGCCTCCTCGGCGGCCTTGGCCTCCTCGGCGGCTTTCGCCTCCTCGGCGGCCTTCGCCTCTTCAGCGGCTTTCGCCTCCTCTGCGGCCTTGGCCTCGTCCGTGGGCGCGTCTGCGGCAGCGCCACCGGTCTCGGCGGCGCCGGCCTCGGCGGCAGCACCGGGCTCAGCCCCCGCTTCGGCGGCTTCCTCGGGGGCCTTGGCCTCCTCGGCCGGGGCAGCCGCTGCCGCCGCTGCATCGTCCTTTTCGGCGGCGTCGTCCGCCTCGGCGACTTCCTCCCCGGAGCTGCCCGAGCCCAGGAAGAAGGCGAGCAGCCCGCCGACGACGAGGACGACGATCAAGCCGATGATCCAGGTGAGCTTGCCGCCGCTCTCGAGGTTGCTGCGCTCGCGGCCCTCGCTGGCTGCGAGGTTCGTGAGCTCGGCACCGTCGGCGTAGAAGGTCTTGTGTCGGCCGCCCGAGCGCGCCTCTTCGGAGAAGTCGCCCTTGAACTCGTAGACGGTCTTGCCCGCGCTGGCGAGGAGCTCGTCGTTGCGGGCATCACTCGCGGCGGGCTGGGCCGGCTGAGGTTGAGCTTGGGGAGCGGGCTGAGCCTGCGCGGCGGGCTGATCCTGCGCGGCGGCCTGAGCGGGTGCGGCCGCGCCCGGGTAGCCCGGGGTGGGGTGGCCGGAGCCCCCGGGTAGCTGCACGGCGACCCCGGGCGGAGACGCGGCGACGTACTGCGGCTGCGCGCCCTGTCCTTGGATCTGGGTCTGGCCCCGTTGCGGTCCTGGATTGGCTGGCTGGTTCACGCAGTCCCGAGTGTGCCACGGCGAGGCCCCGGGGTCAGGCCCGGCCGCTGGCCAGTCCGCGCCGCCGGCCTTGGCGCGCCCTCGGGCGATGATGCAAGATGCTCGCGGTTGCGCGATGAACACGCCTATCCCACGTTTTCTCGTCTTTGAGGGCATCGACGGCAGCGGCACGACCACCCAGCTGCGCCGGGTCTCCGAGGCCCTGCGCGAGCGCGGTCACCGGGTCGTCGAGACCCGTCAGCCTTCGCCGGGGCCGATCGGCGCCCTGACCCGGGAGCTGCTCGCCGTGGACGGGGGCAAAGCCCGCACCGTCGGGCCCGAGGGCCTGGCGCTGATGTTCGCGGCCGATCGCCTCGAGCACCTCGCGCGGGTGGTCGAGCCCGCCCTGTCGGAGGGGGCCGTCGTGCTCTGCGATCGTTACGTCGTGTCCTCTTGGGTCTACCAGTCCCTCGACTGCGACCGGGCCTGGGTCCGGACCATCAACACCCACGCGCGCTGGCCGGACCGCACCTATGTGTTCGATCTCGATCCAGAGATCGCCCTGGCACGGGTCGCGGCGCGCCGGGCCGAGACCGGTCAGGTGGTCGAGCGCTTCGACGTCCCCGACACCCAACGGCGCCTGGCCGCAGGCTACCGCGCCGTCCTCGACGAGGCGGACCTGAGCGGGCTGGTCGCCGTCGACGCGGCGGCGAGCATCGACGCGGTCACGACCGCCATCGTCGAGGATCTGCTCGCGCAGGGCTTTTAGGCTTCGACTCGCTCGGCTCGCCAGCGATGGAAGCGGCTGGCGGCGAAGCTCAGCGCGGCCAGACAAGCCAGCAAGATCATCACCGACGTGCGCAGCTGCTTGCGAACGCCTGCGGTCGACTGCGCCTGGGCGCTGTCGAGGCGCGCGAGCGCGGCCATGACCTGGGGCTCGTCGGGGTGCAGCTCGCGGGCCGTGGCCAGGAGCATGCGTCGTCCGGGATCGTCGACGGCCTCGACCTCGGACTCGAGCACGAGGGCGTCGACGGTCAGCTCGCGGGCGCGCTGGGGATCGCGATCGGCCACGAGCATCGCGCTCTTGCGCAGCAGCTGGGCGGCGCGGGCTCGGTCGTTCTCCGTCTCGAGCACGTGGTCGGCGACCTCGGCGTAGAAGGGCGCGAGCAAGTCGGGGCCCTTGTCGCCGAGGGCGGCGGAGTCGCTGAGCAGGGTGTCGAGCATGGCCGCGCCGGCGACGGGATCCTCGTGGGCGAGGGCCCGGGTCACGCGCGCGTCTCGGTCCCGGCTGCGGGTCTCGTCGACGTGGGCGATGTAGGCCCGGTACAGCCGCTCGGGCTGGGCCTCGCACTCGGGCTCGATCACGCTGGCGCCCTCGGGGCTGCGCACCCACAGCTTGCACGCGGGCTCGAGCAGCTTGGGCGCCTCGGCCTCGAGGCGGGCTCGGATCGCCAAGCGGGCGTGCTCGCGGTAGCTCAGCTCGGCGCGGCGCGTGGTCGTCTGGCCGCCGAGCAGGCGGATCGATTTCTTGCGGATCGTCGGCTGGGGCCCGACGACGTAGGCGTCGAAGGCCTCGCGCGCGGCCTGGCGAACGCCCGGGGCCTCGGCGTCGACGTAGTCGAGGAGCAGCGGCGCGGCCTCGCCGTCGCGGACCTCGGCGTAGCTCGACAGCACGGCCCCGAGCAGGCGGCGATCGTCGGCGACGGACTCGAGCGCGCGCTGGGGCGAGAGGCGATCGACGCGGTCGAGGCAGTAGGTCGCGTACTCGGCCCGGCGCAGCAGCCAGGCGTCGTCGCTCTTTTCGCTGATGCCCTCGGGCGGCACGCTCTCGTGCATCAGGTGGGGAATGGCCGCATCGGAGAGCCCGTCGATGGCCCGGCCGACCTCGTCGCGGAAGGTCCCGCCGTGGATGTAGGCCGCGTCGAGCAGGGTCGCCACGAGCTCGGCCATGCGCTCGGGATCGATGTCGGCTTGGCCGTCCTCGGCCTGGGCGATCTTGGTCGTCGCCTCGAGCAGGGCGCAGGTCACCAGCAGCTCGCGGTAGACCGGGCGCAGCAGCTTGGACACGCGGGCGGGCTCGAGGGCCAGCAGGTCCTCGTACCAGTCCTCGGACAGGCGCACGTCGTAGCCGTGGGCCTTCTTCCAGTGCAGGTCGAAGTAGCCGTAGCGGTTGGGGACGTCGCCCCCGATCACGCCGAGCACCTGCTCGTACTCGCGCTTGGGTCGCTCGCGCTCGGCGAGGAGCTCGTCGCGGATCTGTGGCCACAGCTCCGGGCTCGCCTCGGCCAGGTTGCGCACGGGTCCGCCGATCTCGTCGATCGGCCCGTCGCGCACGGCGGCCAAGAGCGCCTGGAAGGCCTCGACGTCCTCGGGAGGGGAGGGCGCAAAGTCGGGCTCGAGGGCCGCGTCGGGGCTGCCCGAAGCCAGGCGCTCGGCCTCGAGGGCGGCGCGCTTGTCTTCTTGGTGCTGCTCCCACCACGCCTCGCCGATCTCGCCGTAGAGGCGCAAGCGCCTGGCGAGGTCGTCGAAGGTCACGGCTTCCCCGTCGCGCGCGAGGGCGCTGTCCCCCACGCGGGTCTCGATCACGACCTCGTCGGGCGGGCCGGTGCAGGCCTGACACGCCAGCAGACTCAGCACGCCCAGGCGCAGACCGAGCTGCGGTCGTCGATGGGGGAGGGACTTGGCCACTGCCTCTGCGGCTAGCGGACTTTTGCGGCGCGACCAAAAAAACGACGGCCGCGGCGGGTCTCTCGAGCGCCCCCGGTGGGGGCTCTGGGACCGGCCGCGGCCGTCGGTTTTTTAAGGCTAAAGTCTAATCTTAGAGTCGAAATTGAGTGGAGATTCCGAGGTCTTGGGCAGGGAAAGCTCGAAGTCAGTGGAGCTTGTGCCGAGGCACCGGCGCGCCGACCTCGGGGACGAAGCGGAGGAAGCGGACACCCACGCCGGTCAGCCCGCGCAGGTCGTCGCCCTCGTTGTAGTGGAGGTAGTAGTGGTTCTGAACCCGGGCCATGGCGCAGATGGCCGCGTCCTCGCCGGGCAGGGCGAAGCGGACGATGACCTTGGTCCGCAGCGGGAGGGGCTCGGACATCTCGACGAACATGCCGGTGCTCGAGATGTTGCGGGCGACGTACCACTGGTCGCCGAGCTCCTCGGTGGAGATCAGCACCCGGAAGACCTTGTCGATGCGTGTGGCCGAGCGACGTTCCTGCATGGCGAGATCTTTGCCGGGTGGGTGGATGAAATCAAATATCCTACATGTAATACATGCTTTGATGCGCAGCGGTCCAAGTGTGTGCAGCGATCGCCTGCCCAGGGCGCGGCTGCGCAGCTGCAGCGATTTTCAGCGGGAGAGAATCTCGACCAGGCCCCACAGCGCGGCGATCTGCAGGGCGCCGACGAGGAAGGCGACGAAGCCTGCGAACGCGCCGATGGCCCGGGGCAGGGCGCGGCCGGGGAGGCGGGCGAGGATCATGGCGAACACCCCGACGCTCGCCGCCGGCCACGCAGGCAAGGGGCGGACGCTGGGCAAAAGAATCATCACGGCCCAGGCGAGGGCGGCGAGGCCGAGGACGAGGCTGATCCAGCTCCAGTCTCGCCCGGTCCCCGTTTCGGGGGCACCGGCGTCGTCGTGTTCGGCGGCCTCGCTCACCGCCGGCAGTGTAGGGCCGCAGGCGAGAGCTTGTCAGCCCGAGTCTTTTGACCAATAAAGCGCCGTCATGACCGATGTGAAGGACGAAGCTCCCGCGTCGTCCGGGGGGTCCCCCGGCGGCAGCAGCTCCGCGGACGGCCAGCAGGCCTTTCGCTCGGGCTTCGTCGCGCTGTGCGGTCGGCCCAACGTCGGCAAGTCGACGCTGCTCAACGCCCTGCTGGGCGAGGAGCTCGCCGTGGCCACGGCGCTGCCCCAGACCACCCGCGAGCGCATGCTCGGGATCTGGACCAGCCCGCGCTTTCAGGCCGTGCTCGTCGACACCCCCGGGATCCACAAGCCCAAGTCGGCGCTGAACAAGTACATGGTCGAGGAGGCCGTGCGCGGGGCCCGGGACGTCGACGTGATCCTGATGCTCGCCGAGGTCCCCCGGGTGCCGCGGGGCAAGGACGGCCACGCGCTGATCCAGGAGTGGGAGCCAGGGCCTGGCGCCAAGGCGGCCGTCGAGCTGCTCGCGCCCCTGGGCAAGCCCATGGTCCTGGTCCTGACCAAGTGCGATCTGCTGGGTGAGCGCGACTGGCTGCTGCCGATCATCCAGCGCTGGCAGGCGATCCACGCGTTCGCGGGCGTGGTCCCGGTGTCCGCGGTGCAAGGCCGCGGCCTCGAGGCCCTGCGCGAAGAGGTCGAGGGGGCGCTGCCCGAGGGCCCGGCCTACTACGCCGACGATCAGCTCAGCGACCGCAGCATGCGCTGGCACGCATCGGAGCTGATCCGCGCCGAGCTGTTCGAGCGCCTGGGCCAGGAGCTGCCCTACAGCTCCGCCGTGACCATCCGCGAGTTCAAGGAGCTGCGCGAGCGCGACCGCATCGAGGCGACGATCCACGTCGAGCGCCCGAGCCAAAAGGGCATCGTCATCGGGGCCAAGGGCAAGTCCATCAAGGCCATCTCGATCGGCGCCCGCAAGCGCATCGAGCAGCTCACGGGGCGGCGCTGCGAGCTCTTCCTCGAGGTCCGGGTGACGGCCAAGTGGACCAAGGACCCGCGCAAGCTCGAGGATCTGGGCTACCGCGCGGCCGAAGCGGCGCCGGAGCTGGACGTGCAACCAGGCGTGCTGCCAGAGCTGCAGTCGGACCCGGAAGGGCAGGGTGAGTGAGATGAGCGAGATCGAGTTCGAAGGCGAGACCGTCGAGCTGAGCGCCGACGACGACCCGCGCGGGGCTTCGGCCGCCAGCGCGCCCCTGGTCGCGATCATCGGCCGGCCCAACGTCGGCAAGTCGACCCTGTTCAACCGCCTCGTCGGGCGCCGCGAGGCCATCGTCGAGGACCGCCCCGGGGTCACCCGCGACCGCCTCTACGGCGTCGCGTCCTGGGAGGGCCGGCACTTCTTGGTGGTCGACACCGGCGGCGTGGACCCGAGCCTCGACACCGGGCTGCCCGGGCACATCCGCAGCCAGGCCGAGGTCGCCATGGAAGAGGCGGACCTCATCTTGTTCGTGGTCGACGCCAAGGAGGGGGCCACGGCCGTCGACATCGACATCGCCGCCGAGCTCCGGCGCAGCGGCAAACCGGTGATGCTCGCGGCCAACAAGGCCGACAGCCCCTCGCGCGAGCTCGCGGCCGCGGCCATGCACGAGCTGGGCCTGGGTGAGGTCCACGCCGTGTCCGCGGCCCACGGCCGGGGCGTGGGCGACTTTTGCGACGCCTTGCTCGAGCGCCTCCCGGCCGCGACCGAGGCCCAGCCCACGCCCATCCCCCCGGGCACGCGCATCGCCTTCATCGGCCGGCCCAACGCCGGTAAGTCGACCCTGGTCAACACCCTGCTCGAGGAGCAGCGGGTGATCGTCTCGGACACCCCCGGGACCACCCGCGACCCGGTCTACCTGCCCTTTCGCTACAAGGACCGAGACCTGGTCCTGACCGACACGGCGGGGCTGCGGCGGCGCAAGCAGATCGCCCGGGCCATGGAGAAGCTCGCGGCCATCAAGTCGATCCGGACCATGGAGCGGACCCAGGTCGTGGTCCTGGTCATCGACGCGTCTCAGGGCGTGACGGATCAGGACCAACGGCTCGCGCGCATGGCCTTCGAGCGGGGCAAGGGCGTGGTCGTGGCCCTGCACAAGTGGGACCTGATCCGCCGCGACGGCAAGCTGGCCAAGGACACGCTGGCCTACACCCAGGAGGCCCTGGGCTTCCTCGAGAACCCCTACATCATCAAGTCCTCGGTCATCGGCGAGGGCCGGGACGAGGGCAAGGGGCGGGCCTTCAACCTCGCCGAGCTCCTCGACGCGTGCCTGAGCACGGCCGCGGCCCTGGGCAAGCGGATCCCGACCTCGGCCCTGAACGAGGAGCTGCAGGGCGCCGTCGCCGACCACAGCCCGCCGATGTACCGGGCCAAGTCCGTGCGCCTGTACTTTGCGACCCAGGCCGAGAACGAGCCGCCGCTGATCGTCATCTCGGCCAACCACGGCCGCTGCCTGAGCCCGGCCTACGAGCGCTACCTGCTGCGCCGGATCCGTCGGCGTTGGCACCTGCGCGGGGTGCCGGTGCGCCTGGTCGTGCGCGGTCGCGGGCGCGGCAACAAGGACCGGGGCAAAGAGCGCTCGGGCAAGAAGAAGTAGCGGCCCAGCTTGCGGCCCCCCAGCTTCCTGGGCGGTGACGATGGCGCGCCGCTCGGGCTGGTAGGGTCGCCGCATGCGTCGTCGTCGAGTCCTCGAAGGTGCCGGTGCGGTCCTCGCTACGGCGGGCCTGGGCGCGTGCGTGCCTCCCCCTGCGCGCGGGCAGGCGGAGGGCGGCGAGGGGGCAGGGGAGGCCCAGGCGGTCGCCATGGCCACGGTGCTCGAGCGCTTCGCCGCGCGCCCGACCACCGACGGCGCGGGCGCGACCTTGCGCCGGGTCTTTCCCCACCCGCAGCTTCGCAACCTCGACCCCTTCGTGCTCCTCGACGACTTCGACGTGCGTCGCCCGGCCGGCTTTCCAACCCATCCGCACCGCGGCTTCGAGGCCTTCACCTACATGATCGCCGGGGCCTTCCATCACAAGGACTCCATGGGCAACGACTCGGTCATCGGCCCCGGGGGGACGCAGCGCTTCACCAGCGGCCGGGGGGCGCGGCACTCGGAGATGCCGGCGACGGACGGGAGCAACCGCGGGCTGCAGCTTTGGGTCAACCTCCCGCGGCGGCTCAAGAAGATGGCGCCGAGCTACGCGGGCATCGACGGCGCGTCCATGCCCGCGCCGGTCGAGGGAGCGGGGCACGTGCTCCGCGAGGTCGTCGGCTCGCGCTCGCCGGTCGAGCTTCAAACAGAGGTTCAGTATTTCGACGTCGATCTCCTCGCCGACGCGCGCTTCGACCACGCGATCCCCTCGGGACACAACGCGCTGATCTACGTCCTCGATGGCGAGGTCGAATTGCTCGGTGAGCGCCTGGGAGAAGGAGAGGTCTTGCTGCCCACTCCAGGCCGCGTCCAGATCGCCGCGCGGTCTGCGAGTCGCATTTTATGGCTGTCTGGCGCGCCTCACGGCGAAGCGATCGTGCACCGCGGGCCCTTCGTCGATTGAGCCGCGGGGTCGGGGAGGGGCGTCGAGTCGTGAGCGGGCTCATCGTTTCAACCCAGCGCGTCTCCGCGGCCTCGCCATCGCGTTTGGCGATCGGGCTGAAAATCGCCAACCAGGTTGACGGTCAATTCCGTGCCTGACCCCCTTTACCGCCCCAAATCACTGTGAGAACGTGTTGGCCCCAACCTTGCTCAGGGTTGGAGCGAGCGGCTCGCCGCGCGCACCCTGTTCCCGGCGGTGACCCCGTCGGCCTTTTCCCTCATCCCCTAGGGGAGACCCCCATCGGGAGATTCGAGTTCCTCATGTCTCGCTTCACGCTCGGAAACCGCTTCGCCCTCCTGGCCGCTGCCGCGATGGTCACCACCTCGCTGACCGGCTGCCTCAACCACCCCCTCAAGCCCGTCGAGCTCGAGAAGGCCCAGACCAAGGACAGCCAGCTGCAGCTGACGGTCAACAAGGACGTCGACATCCTCTTCGTCATCGACAACTCCGGTTCGATGGGTGAGGAGCAGGCGAACCTCGCGGCGAACTTCGGCGCCTTCATCGGCGTGCTCGAGGACGAAGAGGTCGAGGCCAACTACCGCATCGGCGTCACCACGACCGACAACGGCAACCCCTGGTGCCCGCCGGGTCAGACCACCCCCGAGGGCGGCAACCTGGTCCTGAGCCCCTGCACCGGTCGCCTCAACGACTTCCTGTTCGGCACCGACGTCGACGTCCAGGCCCTCGCCTGCACCGACATCTGCACCCTCTCGGACGCCGAGCTCGAGATTCAGGACTCGATCACCGCGGTCGACCCCGACCCCAAGCCGCACCCCTGGCTCGAGAACATCGAGGGTCAAAAGAACATCCCCGAGGGCACCAGCACCACCGAGGCCTTCCAGTGCTTCGGTCCCCAGGGCGTCAACGGCTGCGGCTTCGAGTCGCAGCTCGAGTCCATGTACCTCGCCCTGGTCCGCGCCGTGTCGAACGGCGAGGACAACTACGGCTTCCTGCGTGACGCCGCCATCTTGGCCATCGTGCAGGTGACGGATGAGGCGGACTGCTCCTACAACAAGGACTGGTCGTCGATCTTCGACGAGGCCGGCAGCAAGGTGTTCTGGTCCGACCCCGAGTCGCCCTTCCCGACCTCGGCCGTGTGCTGGAACGCGGGCGTCGAGTGCACCGGCGACCCCTCCAGCTTCGACGAGTGCCACTCGGCCAACTACGACGAGAACGGCAACGTGGGCGCCAGCGACGACAACGCGGTGCTCCACCCCGTCACCCGCTACACCGGCCTGGTCCAGGACCTCGAGACCAACAAGCAGGCCCTCAACCCCGATCAGGAGGTCATCGTGGCCCTCATCGGTGGCGTCGACAACGACGGCGAGGCCTTCTACGGCGAGGTCGGCCTGACCGACCCGGGCTTCCAGGAGAGCTTCGGCATCGGGCCCGGCTGCACCGCGCCCAACCCCTTCGAGGACCCGATGATCGAGGGCGACGAGCTCGTCGAGGCCGTCCCGCCCGTGCGCCTCAAGGAGTTCACGGACCACTTCAGCCCCGGCAACCTGTTCTCGGTCTGCAACCCCGACTACGCCCCGGCCCTCGAGGCGGTCGCCAACGCCATCCGCGACCAGATTCAGCCGGCCTGCTACACGCAGTGCGCCAAGGACGTCGACGAGTCGACGGACATCCTCGACGCCGAGTGCACGGTCGAGGAGAACGCTCCGGGCGCCGCGACGGTGAGCCTCGAGGAGTGCCTCCGCGACGACAACGGCTACGTCATCGACCCGGGGACCAACGACTACACGATGCCCTCGGACGACGTGAACGTGTGCTTCGCGACCCTCGTCGACATCGGCGGCCAGACCCCCGACCCCAACGACGACATGTCGATGGAGTGCCTGGACCTGAACTACAACCTCGAGTTCAGCATCGCCCGTCGCCCCGGCTTCCCGGCCGCTGGTGGCACCTCCATCTCGGCGACCTGCTCGCTGTCCGAGTTCGCCACCCTCGACTGCCCCGACATCGGCGTGGGCGGCTGAGCGCGACTCAGACCAATAAAGGGAGGGCCCACGCGGGCCCTCTTTTTTGTTGGTTGCGCGGCGATCTAAAAACGAGCCGCCAGGCGCACGCTGCCGACGAGGTAGGCCGGGATCAGGCTCGTGTCGCGCAGCAGGATGTAGTAGCGGACGCCCATGCCGACGGCCCAGCGCTGGCCCAGGAGCATGTCGAGGCTCAGGCCGACGTGCCCGCCGAACTCGGGCGTGGGCTCGCAGACCGTCGCGGCGCTGCAGCTCAGCCCGAGGTCGCAGCCGCCGTCGTCGCGGCACTCGCCCCCCCACTGACCGGGCTGGGGACCGCTCGGCGATCGCACCCACATCAGCCCGACGCCCGCGTCGGCGCGGGGGACGAAGCGGCCGAGATCGAGGTTGTAGACCACGGACGCGCCGACGTGGGTGGCCTGGATGAAGCCGGGAGAGGCGAGCTCGGTGACCTCTTCGCCGACGAGCTCGAGGGTGCTCTCGGCGAACACGGGGTGGACCGTGTGGCTGACCATGAGCCGGGCGAACAACCAGGTGAGCACGCGCAGGTCGAGCTCGAGGGCCGCCCCGCCGCCGCGCATGACCGTGGCCGGGCGGCCGATGAAGGGGGCTCGGAAGGCGGCGTAGGTCGGCACCACGGTGAGCTGGAGGCGGTGCTCGTCGTCGTAGCTGGGGCGGACGGTGTGCGGGCGGTCCTTGCTCCATTGGCCCAGCTGATTGCGGGGGGCGTCGAGGAAGGGGGCCTCGTCGGGATCGCGGGGGCGCGGCTGCTCGAAGGGGTCGGTGCTGGGCGGAGGCTGGGGCTGGGGCTGGGGCTCGGGTACCGCCGCGTCTGGCGCGCTGGTCGAGTCCTCGGCCGGCCCAGCGTCGCTGACCGAAGGGGGCCCAGACACCGCGAGGAGGACGCCTAGCGCTGCGGCGCGAGGGAGCCCCCGGCGCGATCCGGCCGATCCGGCCGATTTGGCTAGGCCCCCTGGGTCCAGGCGTCGCACCGCACCAGCATAGCGGGAGCGCGACGCGGTAGACAGGCCGCAAAGGGTCTTGTAGACAGGCCTGCCGTGAGCGACGACCTCGACTTCATGCCGGCCGGCTCCGCCGGGGACTCCGACTCGAGTGAGGAGTCGGCCGACACCAAGGGCAAGGCCAAAGACGACGGGCGCGAGCCTGGTGAGCGCGCCGAGCTGCCGACCTGGAACCGGGCCCGACGCAAGCGCAAGGCGAACGTCAAGGCGGCCGAGCAGGACGACGCGTTCCAGCGAGGCGTGCGCAAGGCGGGGCGGCAGGTCGTCGACACGCCCAAGCTGGTCATCGGCGGGCTGCTCATCGCCGCGTGCGCGATCGGTGGCGGCGTCGCGCTCAAGAACAGCATGGCCACGAAGAACGCGGTGGCCTCCCGCGACCTGAGCGAGGCCACGGCCGCGAGCGTCCGCGGGCAGATCATCCCGGCCGAGGAGCAGATCGGCAAGGAGGACCTCATCGCGGCCTCGCCCCTGCCGATCTTCGCCACCGAGGAAGAGCGCGAGGCGGCCATCGACGCGGCCGTGGCCGCGGCCAAGGACTCGGGGCGCAAGGGCGTGGCCGCCGACGCGCTCATGGTCGAGGCCTCCCGGGCCATGCGGGCCGGGGACTGGGCCGCCGCGAAGACGGCCTACGAGTCCTTCCTCGCCGACACCAGCGCCGACCACCCGATGCGCTTTTTGGCCGTCGAGGGCAAGGGCCTGGCCCTCGAGGCGAGCGGAGAGCTCGACGCGGCGCTGACCGTGTTCGAGTCGCTCGCGCCGCGCTCCAGCGACTTTTACCGGCACATGGCGCTCTACCACCAAGGCCGCGTGCTCGAGGCCCTCGAGCGCAAGGACGACGCCATCGCCATCTACCAGCAGTTCTTCGAGGAGTTCCCGGCGACCTCCGAGGTCATGGCCACGCCGATGGTGCGGTCGCGGATTGAGGAGCTCGATCCCGAATACGCCGCTCTCCTGGGCGCGCCGCCGGCTTCGCCCCTGGGCTCGGACTTCATGCTCCCGGGCATGTGAGAGGGTGACCGTGCGCGCTGCTCCCCGCTCCCGCTCTCGACTCTGCGCCGGGCTCTGGGCCCTGGCCCTGGCGAGCCTGTCCGTCGCCGGCTGCGGCGGCGGGGCAGTGGGCAAGACCACGACCATCCACGCCGAGCGAGGCGAGGCCGCGCGCGCGGTGTGGTCCGTCGACTTCACCCACGAGTTCACCGTCCCCGAGAACTTCCGCTACCGCACCGAGGAGTACGGCTCGGCCACGGCCGACCCGGCCCGCGGCCTGGTCTACGCGGGCAGCCGCGACGGGACCTTGCTGGCCCTCGAGGATCGCCGCGGGGAGTTTGCCTGGGAGCTCGATCTCGGCGGCGGCCTGAGCGGGCGCCCCTTGATGCTGCGGGTCGAAGGCGACGCCGAGCAGGGCACGACGTGGGTCGCGGCCCCGGGCGAGCGCGCAGACTGGATGCTCGTCGGCACCGACGACGGCGCGCTGGTGGCCGTGGACCTCGACACCCGCGAGGTCGTGTGGCGCTACCGGACCACGGGGGTCATCCGCACCCAGCCGGTGCTCGGCGAGGGCGTGGTCCACTTCGTCAACTCCCGCGACGAGGTCGTCACCCTCGACGTGCGCGTCGGCGAGTACGTGTGGCAGTTCTCTGGCGCCTTCCAAAAAGACTTCACCGTGTTCGGGCGCGCGGGCCTGGCCTACCTCCCGCCCCGGGACGCGACCGCCGGAGACAGCGGCGTGCTGTTCACGGGCTTCGCCGACGGCAAGGTCATCGCCCTCGACGCGACCAGCGGCTCGACGCGCTGGCTGACCCCGCTCGCGCCCACGGCCGGCAAGGAGCTGTTCGTCGACGTCGACACCACGCCCTTGCTCTACCCCGAGCGCGGCGAGCTGGTCGTCGCCAACCAAAGCTCCGGCGTGTTCGCCCTCGATCTGGCCGACGGCTCGCGGCGCTGGAACACCGAGATCAAGGCGGTCGGCAGCATCGTCGAGGGACCCGGGCTCTACGTCGCGGCGAGCTCCCTCGAGGGCCTGGCCGGCATCGAGCTCGACGGCCGCGTGCGCTGGCGCGAGCAGACCGACCCCGGCAGCTTGTCGACGCCGCTCGTCGTCGGCGACACCCTGTTCGTCGCCCACTCGGACGCCGGCCTGTTCGCCTTCGAGGCGCGCACCGGCGAGCTGCTGTCGAGCTTCTTCAACGGGAGCGGGAGCAGCGGAGAGCCGATCTACGACCCCGTGCTCAACCGCGTGTACGCCAGCTCCGACCGCGGTGTGCTCTACGCCCTGCGCCTGCTCGGTCAGGGCTGACGGAGCACCGCCGAGGGGGGGCCCTCGCCGAGATCCTCGCGGTGGACCAGGCGTCCGCCGACGTGGACCGTGAGGGTGTCGGCGAGCAGGGCGAGGGAGGCCTCGGGCCAGTCGGCGCCGGCGTGGGGGACCTCGAAGCCGAGCCGGCGTCCACCCAGGGCGTCGCCGCGGCGCTCGATTAGCACGAAGCTGGCGCGGCCGGACTCGCGGTGCGCGGGCACGACGGCGTAGCGCCGGCCCCGGGCCGCGTCGAGGGTCCAGGCGGACTTGGGGATGGCGAGGTGAGCGGGGAGCCAGCCGACCTGGAAGCGGTCGCCGTTGCGGACGATGACCTGGACCCAGTGGAGGCAGTCGACCCCGCTGGCGTCGCAGGCCTCGACCCGCTCGCCGCGGATCCACACGGCCTGTTCGCTGCTGTCTGCGGCCGCGACCTCCTCGGGGGTCAGGGCTGCGGGCTGGCGCTCGCGGGCCTCGACGACGAGGTAGCGCTCCGCGGCCGGGGGCAAGGTGGGGGAGGGGGCGGCGAACAGGGGCGTGCGGCTGAGGGTCAGCTCGGCCGGTCGCCAATCGACGCCCTCGGGCAGGGCCATGCGTTCGGACCGGGGCCAGCGCTGGCCTGGGGTCAGGGTCCCGCCGTTGGGGCTGGCCGCCGTGACCACGAAGGCCGTCATCACCACGTCGTGAGCCGACAAGAGCGCGCCTCCGGGGGCTTTGAAGGCTGCGCCCTCGGTGCCCGCATCGCCGAAGGCGTTGGCGTCGATCCAGCGCAGGGCCGCGTCGAGGCCACGCACGCGACCGACCGGTTCGCCGGCCAGGGGTTGACCGCCGCGGGGGAGGGCGGCCTCGATGCCCTCGGCCAACAGGGACTCCGCGGCGTCGAGCTGGGCGCCCCGGGGGCCGATGAGCTCGACGCTGAGCCAGAATTGGGGGCCGGCGAGGCCTGAATCATCCATCTGCGCCAGCGCGGGGTCGGGCTCGAGGGCCTCGACCGCTGCGTCTACAGCAGGGTCTGTCGGCGGGTTCGTCGGTGGGTTCGTCGGGTCGGCGACGGGGAGCGGCGCGGGCTCGGGGGTTGGGTCTGTCGCCGCGGCGCCGCCTTGTTTGGCGGCTGCGCGCTCGGCCGCGCGTTCGGCCAGCGCGTCCGCGTAGCTGGTGCCCTTACCGGGCGGATTGGCCGACGAGTCGCCGTCGCCGCTTTCGGCGGCTGCGCCTTCGTCACCATCAATGGAGTCGCCCCCCGAATCTTCGGGGGGCGCTCCGGCCTTCGACCCCGCGCTCGCAGCCAAGCTGGCTACGAGGGCGAGGGCGAGGGTCGAGGGGCGATCAATCCTCCGACGCATCTCCCGCGTCGTCGCTGTCGCCATCGCTGCTGGCCGAGTCGTCGCCCGCCTCGGGCTCGGGGCCCGCGTCGTCCGCCGCCGGGGCGTCCTCCGCGGGAGCCCCCGCGTCGTCGCGGCTGGCCGAGTCGTCGGTCTCGGCGGGCGCGTCATCGCCAGCCTCGTCCGCGGACGCGTCCTCGCTCGAGCCCTCGTCCGCAGCCTCGGGAGCTGCGACTTCGCCGTCGGCGGCCTCGGCAGACGCGTCGGCTGCCTCGCCAGCGTCCTCACCCGAGGCGTCGTCGCCGGCAGCGAGCAGATCCTCGAGGACCTTCGGCGCGTGACCGGCGGCCTTGCGCACGATGTACTTGGCCTCGATGGTCCCGTCGGCCCCGATCACGTAGGTCGAGCGGATCATGCCGACCACGGCCTTGCCGTACATCTGCTTGGCCCCCCACGCGCCGAAGGCGATGGACATCGCGTAGTCGGTGTCGGCGAGCAGCGTGACCGTCAGATCGTGCTTGGCGCGGAACTTCGCGTGGGACTCCAGGCTGTCGGTGCTCACCCCGAAGATCTTCACACCCAGCTCACCGAAGGCCTCGAGGCGCTCGCTGAACTCCTTGGCCTCGGTCGTACAACCGGAGGTGTTGTCGCGGGGGTAGAAGTACACGACGTAGCGGGTCCCCCGGAGGCCGTCCGAGGAGTAGCGCTCGCCGTCGTCCGCCGGCAGATCGAAGCTCGGGACCGCGTCGCCGACCGCGAGCTCGACAGTGCTCGGACCGGGCTTTGCGGCCTTCTTCTTGGCAGCTTTTTTCTTGGCAGCCTTTTTCTTGGCGGTCTTCGGAGCGGCGACCTTCTTGGCCGCTTTTTTCTTTGCGGCCTTCTTGGCAGTCTTCTTGGCAGTCTTCTTCTTGACCGCAGTTTTCTTCTTGGCCGCGGTCTTCTTCTTGGCCGCGGTCTTCTTCTTGGCCGCGGTCTTCTTCTTGGCCGCGGTCTTTTTCTTGGCCGCGGTCTTCTTCTTGGCCGCGGTCTTCTTCTTGGCCGCGGTCTTCTTCTTGGCCGCGGTCTTCTTCTTGGCCGCAGTCTTCTTCTTGGCCGCAGTCTTCTTCTTGGCGCCCTTTTTCTTGGCCGCGGTCTTCTTCTTGGCGCCCTTTTTCTTGGCCGCGGTCTTCTTCTTGGCGGCCTTTTTCTTGGCCGCGGTCTTCTTCTTGGCCGCAGTCTTCTTCTTGGCCGCAGTCTTCTTCTTGGCCGCAGTCTTCTTCTTGGCCGCAGTCTTCTTCTTGGCCGCAGTCTTCTTCTTGGCCGCAGTCTTCTTCTTGGCCGCAGTCTTCTTCTTGGCGGCCTTTTTCTTGGCCGCGGTCTTCTTCTTGGCCGCAGTCTTCTTCTTGGCCGCAGTCTTCTTCTTGGCCGCAGTCTTCTTCTTGGCAGCCTTTTTCTTGGCCGCGGTCTTCTTCTTGGCGGCCTTTTTCTTGGCCGCGGTCTTCTTCTTGGCCGCGGTCTTCTTCTTGGCCGCAGTCTTCTTCTTGGCTGCGGTCTTCTTCTTCTTGGCGGCGGTCTTCTTCTTGGCGGCCTTCTTCTTGGCCGGCTTCTTCTTGGCGGCCTTTTTCTTGGCCGCGGCCTTCTTCTTGGCCGGCTTCTTCTTGGCCGCGGTCTTCTTCTTGGCCGCGGTCTTCTTCTTGGCCGCGGTCTTCTTCTTGGCCGCAGTCTTCTTCTTGGCCGCAGTCTTCTTCTTGGCCGCAGTCTTTTTCTTGGCCGCAGTCTTCTTCTTGGCCGCGGTCTTCTTCCTGGCAGGCTTCTTCTTGGCCGCAGCTTTTTTCCTGGCGGGGGCCTTCTTCCCAGCCGCCTTCTTCTTGGTCTTCGCCATGATGGTTGGATCCTCCTGCGCCCAGCATAACCCCAACGGAGCCAGGAACGGGCTGCCGGCAGCGACAGGCGGTCATCGAGGGAGGGTCGCGAGGGGTCGAGGGGCCGGGGCGATGGTCGTGAGCGGAGTGCTTTACAGCGTCGCCGGTCGGTCGCTACAGTGGCCCCGCCGTCGCACACCCTCGCACCATGCGCGGGGGTTCGCGCTTCAAGGAGATCCACATGTCGATTCGCCCCCTGCACGCCCATGGCTTCTCAGGTCTCGCTGGGACCCTCGCTCTGGCCTCCCTCGTCTGCTTTGGTGCTTGCACCGACGGGGAGAAGACCGACGCGGTCTCGGCCATGCAAAAGGCCGACGAGCCCGAGCCCAAGGCGGACAAGAAGGAAGGGGACAAGGAAAAGAAGGAGATCCCCACTTCGGAGCTGCCCGAGCCCACCGCCGAGGAGCTGGCCGCCTGGAACCGCAAGGATCCCGAGGGCGAAAAGCACCTCTACAAGTGGGACAAGAAGAACTCCAAGAAGATGCACAACTACTGGAAGGAGCTCCGCTGCCTCCGGGACAAGATGAAGTCCGAGGGTGACAAGGCGGTCGGTGTCGAGCCGGGGAGCCCCGAGTCGGTCCAGTGGGACAACTTCAAGCGGGCCTTCATCCCCCACGTCGACGGCTGGCAGCAGCGCCTGTTCGCGGCCGAGGGTCAGGAGGTCCTGACCAAGTCCAAGTACATCTCGAACATCATCGAGGCCCACGAGCTGGTCATGAACGGCTATCCCTCCGCCTACAACGACGGGGACGCCAAGCTGATCAAGCGCCAGGACGCCCTGTGGCTCGTGGTCGAGAACAAGGTCGTCGACTACTCCAACAAGATCGGCGCACCGATCTCCTTCCCGGACCCGGAGAGCGAGAAGGAGATGAAGAAGTGGGAGAAGTTCTGCGACCCGGTGCTCAAGCCCCCGAAGCGCAAGAAGTAGGCCCAGACGCAGGCCCCACGAAACGAGCGAGCAGCCCCAATCGGGCTGCTCGCTTCATTTTGGGTTCGGCAACCCCCATGCACCCTGGGCCGCGGGCTCAAACCGAGCGGCGCTCTAGAAGGCAGATGGTTCTCCATCCCCGGCAGACCGCACCCCCGGAACGGGGTGACCCATGCCCCTAGAAGGCAGATGATTCTCCATCCCCGGCAGACCGCACCCCCGGAACGGGGGTGACCCCATGCCCTCTAGAGGGCACGAACCCCATTGCCCACCAGCCCCAGCGGAGGAGCGGACAGCGACGAAGCGCCCCCGGTCCTCAGGCGCCCGCGGGGGCAGAACAGCATCAGAGCTCGTCGAGCTCGTCGAGGGCGTCCTCGAGGCGGTCGAGCTCGTCGACGCTGACCCCATCGAGGCCGGCGCTGGCCTTGGTCTTGGCTTTGACCGCGCCGCCGCTCGCGACTCCAGCCGCGGCGTCGGCAGGCTGCATCCAGCGCCGCGCCAACAGCACGATGGCGACCAGAGCCAGCACCGTCCCGAGCACCACGGCCGCGAGGATTTCGCCCTGGGAGCTGCTGCCCATCTTGTCCTCGCCAAAGCGCTGGACCAAGATCGCCTCGATCTCGCCCTTTTCCTTGCCGTCCTTGGCGAGCTCGAGGATGTCGTCTTCGAGCTCGCGGGCGGCCTGGCTGGGGCAGCTGGCGATGGACCGACCCGGGCAGTAGGGCGAAGGCATGTCGCTGGCGATGTCGCGGGCGACGGCTTCGGCCTGGAGATCGTTGGCAGAGGGCTGAGCAGGGGAGCTCATCGAGGCGAGACCCTAGCACGGACGTTAACAAAGCGAGCGAGGGACCTGGGTGGGTCCCCCGCTCGGGTCTCGATTCTCAGGGTCGGTCGGGATCAGCAGGCGTTGGCGTAGTCGCTGCAGCAGTCGTTGTACTGGGTGCAGAGGCTGTCGCAGTAGCAGCCGCCGGGGGCCTTGCCGCCGCAGCTGTTGGTGTCGCCGCAGGAGTTTGGGTCGGGCTCGGGCTCGGGCTCGGGCTCGGGGGCGGGCTCATCGGTGCACGCGCCAGCGTAGTCGTCGCAGCAGTCGTTGTACTGGGCGCACAGATCGTCGCAGTAGCAGCCGCCGGGCGCCTGGCCGCCGCAGCTGTTGGTGTCGCCGCAGGAGTTTTGATCGGGCTCGGGGGTGGGGTCGGGGTCGGGCTGGGGGTCGGGGTCCGGCTGGCCGCCGCCGTAGGGGGCGCCGCAGCTCGAGGACTCACCCGTGACCGCGCCGACGTTGCAGCTCGGCCAGCCGCCGCCGCCGACCGAGGGGAACATCGGGAATTCCGTGCACTCGGGCCCGGGGTTCCAGGTCCCGTCGGCGTCGTGGCAGGGGGTCAGGTCGATGCCCGAGTCCGACTCGAACCAGGGCATGCCGATGTGCATCATCGAGTAGTAGCCGCCGGTTCCGCAGGCGCCGCCGTAGGAGGTGATGCCGAACACGCGCCAGCTGCCGTCGTTGAGCTGCGTGAACACCGGGCCGCCCGAGTCGCCCTGGCACGAGTCCTCGCCGTTGCCGCCGACGAAGGCCTCGTCCTTGTTGGTGATGTAGTTGATGGTCGTCTTGACCTCGCGCTTGATGCCGTAGCCGAGGTTGTCGTCGGCGTTGCCGAAGCCGACCACGGTCACCGGCTGGCCCGGCTGGAGGTAGTCGGTCTCGCAGCCCATGACCGGGGGGACGATGGGGTAGTCGTCGACGGGCTGGACGAGCTTGCAGTAGGCGAAGTCGTTGCCGTTGCCGACGTTGGAGTAGCCGGGGAATTTCTTGCAGTACTCGGTGCCGACGTAGAAGCCGTCGTTTTGCCCGGAGATGTCGTCGCCGAAGCGGATGGAGCTGTAGTTGGTGCCGCAGTGGGCCGCGTAGATGACCACCTCGGGGTGGATGAGGGTGCCGGTGCACGAGCCGCTGAGGGAGACCGTCGTGGGCCATGCGCAGCTATTGACGGGCCCGCCACCGTAGATGTCGGTCTCGTCCTCGCTGGTGCCGGGGCGCTCGATCGCCTCGTCCTCAGCCTTCTCTTCCTCATCGTCGATGCTGATGCCTTCAGGGCGCTCAGGACGCCCCTCTTCGGGATCACACGCGGACAGCACGAAGCTTGCGCTAATCGCGGCACCAAGGAGGGGGAGGGCGTTGAGAGCGCGGAGGGGCTTGTGGGGGTTTTGGCTGGTCACGACGCGGCCAACCTAGGTCAGCGGGCCCACAATTTGGAGTCCAAAGTTTAGAACACTCACACTTGGGCAACCATGTTTTGCGAGCATACACACTGTTCTCGGAGTTTTTGAGGGAACTGTGAGCCGAAATACGTACATGTTGGGAAAAGAGCAACTTAGCACCACGTGTAGGTGAAAGTAGTCCAGGGTATGGCTACACAACTTGCAGTTGAGTGAACCCACAATGTGCGACGATGAGCGTTCAGAAATTTAGATGGGTCATTCGAGCGTGCGAGGTCCCCAGCGGAGATTTCAGGCTGTCGTCCGGTGATCAAAGCACCACCGATCTGCGATTGCTGGTCGGGCCGCGAAAGACGAGGATCTCGAGCGGGTCGCGGGACCGGCCGTGGAGGCCACGCACAGGCGAGGATGGCGCTTGATGAGCACGCCCGGCTCGGGGTAAGCCAGAGTCGTGCTTTCCATCGTCGTCCACGAAAAAGGTGGCAAGACCCAGCGCTTCCCCTTCGAGGGCGACCAGTTCACCGTTGGGCGCGAGGAGGACAACCAGCTGCTCCTCGATCGGGCGAACGTGTCCAAGCATCACCTGCGCTTTCGCCGGGTTGCGGGGGCGGTGGAGGTCCTCGACCTCGAGAGCACCAACGGGACCTACGTCAACGGCCGGCGCATCGTGCAGCCCCGACGCATCCGCCGCTCCGATCGGATCTACGTCGGCGACTTCATCTTGATGCTCGAGGGCGACGACCCGTCGATCGCGCCCCGAGAGCGGGCCGAGATCGAGGTCGCGGGCAAGCGCCAGGCCGTCGCCGTGCCGCCCAATGACGCCGAGCCGGGCGAGCCCTTGCCCGGGCGCGAAGAGGACGACGGCGGGCTGATGACCTCTGCGCGCCGAGTCGCCGGGGCGGGGGTGGAGAGCGCGGTCCTCGACAAGATCGCCGGTCGGGTCATCCGCACGGCGCTGATCAACATTCGCGACCTCGATCCGCTCAACGCGGCGTCGATCTCGGACTCCGACCGCGAGCGGGCCGTGGCGCTGATCGACTCGATGATCGCCGAGCTGCAGCGCAACGGGGAGATCGAGAAGGAGGTCGACGTCGAGCCGCTCAAGGGCCGGATCCGTCGCGAGCTCCTCGAGCTCGGGCCGCTGACCGAGCTGATGCAAGACGACAGCGTGGCCGAGATTCAGGTCGTCGGGGGCGGCTCGATCCGCGTCGTCCGCGAGGGCGGCGGAGAGAACGCGCGGGCTGAGCTGGTCGCCCGTCGATTCTCGGGCGATCGGGCGCTGAGCCTGGCCTGTCGTCGTTTGGCGCGGCAGTGGGGCTTCCTCGTCGAGGGCGCGCAGATCCTCGAGGGCAAGGTCGCCGACGGCCTCTACATGTACGCCTTGCTGCCGCCGACGCAGGTCCAGAGCCCCGTGCTCAACCTGCGGCGGACGCGGACGGACGCCAACAACCTCTCGGCCCTGGTCCAAGAGGGCGTGCTCAGCGAGGACATGCGCGAGGTGCTGCGGGCGGCGATCCGCGGGACGCGGCGCCTGCTCATCTCGGCCTCGGGCGGCGTCAACCTCGAGCGCTTCATGGGGGCGCTGTGCGGCGAGGTGCCCGACGATCTGCGCGTGGTCTGCATCTCCGACACGGGGCAGTTGGGCGCGAGCCAGCGCAGCTGGATCCAGGTCCGCCGCATCGCGGACCCCGCGGACACCGTGCACCTGTCCGACGCCCTCGGCGTGCTGCTGCGCGGCGGCGTCGACCTGCTGGTGTCCCAGCGCACCCGCCACGAGGACGCGGCGGCGGTCATCGACGCGGTGTCCGGGGCGACCGCCGGGGCCGTGGTCTCGGTCTGGGGCATCGACTCGGCCCACGCGCTGAGCCGCCTCGCCGCCCTCAGCACGGTCGCCAGCGGCGCGATTCAGGCCCTGACCGTGGCCCTCGCGCGCTCTGTGGACTTGCTCGTGCGGATCACCGTGGGCGTCAACGGCGAGGCCATGCAGGTCATCGAGCTCGTCGAGCCGCGGGTCAAGGAGGGTGACCAGATCGTCCACATGCCCATCTTCCGGGCCATGAAGGGGAGCGACGGCACGGAATTCCGCCCCACGGGGACCGTGCCCCACTTCATCACGCAGCTGGCCGAGCGCGGGATCACCGTGCCGATGACCGTGTTCAAGCCCTGATCGGGCTGGACCCGCGCGCCCGAGCTTTTCCCCGGCGGCGCAAAGCGCTATGACCCCGGCGGATCATCGCCGTGGGACGCAAGCGCAACCGTAGCCTCGAAGCCCTCCTGGACCGCATCGAAGATCGGCTCGTCGACGCGCCGATCGGTCTGCACCAGGTGGGCGGCCCGGCGCCGGCTGAGGCCGTGGCCGCGCTGCTCGCCAGCGGCGAGGGCATGTCCGAACAGGCCGTGGCCTTGTGGCGGCGCTGGGACGGACTCGATCTCGGCAACGGGGAGGCGCGGATCCTGGCCTGCGCCGAGCTCGAGGCCGCGCAGGCCCGGGCGGACGGCGAGGGGATCTTGCAAGCCGGCGACGTCGTCATCGGGGAGATCGGACGCATCCTCTTGGTGGTCCCGGCCGATCCCTGGGAAGAGGGCGCCGAGGTGGTCATGGTCGAGGACGACGGCGAGCGCTCGCCCTACGCCTCGTCCGTGGCCAAGCTGGCCCTGGCCCTCGTCGCCGAGATGGCGCTGCTCTACGACGACGAGGGCGAGTATCGCGAGGGCCTGTTCGAAGAGCACGGCGCGCTCAACCAGCGGAGCGAGCGGAGGCTGCTGCGGCGGCGCCTCGACTTCGACGAGGACGCGCCCTTTCCCCGCTTTCGCCTCGGCCAGCTGCTGCGCCGCGCCCGGGAGTTCCGCGCCGCGCGGTCGGAGCTGCGCCGGGTGCTGCACTGCGCCCCCAGCTTTGCCTGGGCCCACTGGGAGCTCGGCCGGGCGTGCCTGGCCATGGTCGAGGCCGAAGACGAGGCGGGCTGTCGAGACGCGCGCGAGCGCGAGGGAGTGCGCGGCGAGGCCTCCGAAGCCTTCGCCACGGCGGCCGAGCACGCTGGCGATCCGCACCTGGCCGCGCTGTTCTTGGCCTGGCAAGCGCGCAGCTGCGATCCGAGCGTGGACGCGGGCAAGCTCGGCGAGCAGGCCCGGGTGCGCCTCGCGGCCCAGGTGCTCGAGCGGGATCCGGGCTTTGTCGCCGCGCGGGAGCAGGGCCTGCGCGAGGCCATCGAGCACGAGGATCGCCACCGGGCCCAGGAGCTGCTCGAGCTCGGGCTGAGCGTCGAGCCGCGGCACCTCGGCCTGCTCGGGTTGCGGTCCGCCGTCGAGTCGCTGCCCTGGACCTTCGACGAAGACGACGACGCCTAGTCGGGCGTGTCGCTGTCGCTTTCGGGGGCGGCCTCAGCCTCGGTCGAGGTATCGGCGTCGTCCGGAGAAGCGGCGTCGTCCGGAGCAGCGGCGTCGTCTGGAGCAGCGGCGTCGTCTGGAACAGCGGCGTCTTCGGGTTGCTCTGCGGCTGCATCCGCAGACGCGTCGCCGTCTTCGCCCGGGGTCGGCTCGGGCGCCGGCTCGGGCTCGGGCGCCGGCTCGGGCTCCGGATCAGGTGCGGGCGTGGTGAGGGCGTCCCCAGACACGACCTGCTCGAGGACCACGGGCGGGCCGTCGCGCTCGGCGGTCAACACCAGGACCACGCGCTCGCCCTCGACCAGCTCGGGCTGGGCGAAGGGCAGGCGCTGCTCTGAGGGCTCGGCGCCTTCGGGGGTGTCGGTGAGCGGCAAGCTGGCGAGCTCGCGCCGCTCCCCGCCGCCGGTCTCGACGAGCACGTGCACGGTGGCCCCGCGCCAGGTCGGCGGCAAGGTCAGGGCGACGCCGTCGGCGGACACGCGCGCCTCGGGGAAGGCCGGCCACAGCAGGTCGAGGATCGAGCGGGTGACCTCGACGGCCGCGGGCAGCAAGAGCGCGCTCTGATCGCGGTAGCAGGTCTCGTCGAGGTAGGGGCGCACGCGGCCCTCGAGGTCCAGGTCGAAGGCCGCGAGGGCCCGGCCGGTGGGGCTGAGCAGGTAGCCGCGCTGGGCGGGCCAGGGCGACAAGATGGCCCCGTCGACCTCGACCGGGTCGAGGCCGTGGTCGTCGCCGAGCAGGGCCTGGGCGGCCTCGGAGGCGCTGAGGTTGTCGTCGAGGTAGGCCGGCGCGGGCAGGCTGGTCTCGGACAAGAAGTGCCCGCGGGCGAGGCTGGCGACGCCGGTCGGCCCGAGCAGGTGGCCCGCGAGGGTGGCGCTGATCGGCACCCCGGAGGGGAAGCCACCGGCCGCGCTCGAGCTGTCCTCGCCGGCCTCCGCGGCCGTGGGCGCGCCCGAGAGCAGGGTCGAGGCGGTCGGCAGGGCGCTGCGCCCATACTCGACCCGGGCGAACTCTTGCAGGGGCAGGCCGCGGTCGCCGGGGGCAGGGGACAGGGGCGCGAAGAAGGCGGTCGCGTCTCCGCGGGCGTGGGCCGGGACCGAGAGATCCTGGACGACGTGGAGCAGGGCGCCGACGCCCATGAGCGCGAGGGCGAGGTGGTGCTCGCGCTCGGCCAGGGTGGGGGCGAGGCTCGCCGCGCGCAGGTGCTCGAAGGTCCGCGGGGGCGCGAGCAGGTCGGCGTCGTCCTCGAGCCAGGCCATGGCCGAGGGCGAGCTGCCGTCGAAGTTGGTCCGCGTCGCGACGCCGGCCCGCGGCTCGCCGTTGGACCGGGCCGAGCGGGCGCGGAGCACCGTCGCCGACAGCTCCTGGTCCGACCAGCTCGCGGACTCGGGCTGCTGGCGATCGAGGAAGTGGTGGGTGTGGCGCGCGGGCGGGGAGACCTCGGCGACCATGCCCAGGCGCAGCCAGCCGAGGGCCGAGAGCTGCCACAGGTCCCGGTCGACGCAAAACAGCTGGGTGTCCGCGGGGGCGTCGGCGCGCGGGCAGGCCCCGGGACCGCCCAGCGGCGCCGCGCCGACGTCCGCGTGGCCGCGGGCGATGGCCAGCCGAACCAGGCGCAGCTCGTCCTCGTCGAGGCGCTGGGGATCGAGGCGCAAGCTGGTGAACAGGCCGCGCTCGAGCTCGCTCGCGTCCATCCAGCGCAGGTGCATGGTGCTGCGGGTGATCGCGGCCTCGAGCAGACCCTGGTGGGTGGTCGAGGGGTCCCAGGCCTGGGCTGTGTTCGCGGGGGCGAGGCCGAGGGCGGCCCCGCTCACGCCGAGGGTGAGCGCGAGGCTCACGGCGAGGGGCCGACGGCGGCGGCGGAGTCGATGCGTCATGGCGTGGGCTCCTCGTCGGTTTCGCTCGCGTCCGCTTCCGGTTCCGAGTCCGAGTCGGTCGCGTGCGCGTCGCTGCTTTCGGCGGGGTCGGTCTCCGCCTCGATCAGGTTCGCCCGACTCGCCAGGTTCGCCCGACTCGGCATCGGCGGGCTCTCTCTCGCTCGCCTCGGCGACCGCGGGCAGACGCTCGAGCTTGTCGAGGCGCCCGCTGATGTACTTGGCCAGGATGATCGCCGTCTCCACGTCGATGCACTGCGCGGGGCCGCAGCTGACCAGCACGCCGGTCTCGGTCTCGCGGTCGACGAAGCCGACGCCGCGAAATTGCGTGCCGGGCTCCTCGTAGACCCAGGTCTCCGGGGTGACCTCGGCGCTCGGCTCCACGGGCAGGTTGTCCTTGAAGATCTGGACGACGGGATCGAGGCCGCCGGGCGGCTCGTGCCACACGCGGAAGGAGAAGTCGTACTCCTGCTCGAGGCCCTCGGCCCGGTAGAGCACGCCGTGATAGAAGTGGCTGCGCGGGAAGTCGCCGAGGTCCTCGACGACGAACTCGCCGTCAAAGCCGGTGCGCATGGCGACGTCCTCGGGGAGCATGACCTCGGTGGCCTCGAGCCACAGGTCTTCGAGGCTCGACGGGGCCTCGCCGCCCTCTTGGCCGCCGCCTTCGGGCTGGAGGCCCGCGCTCTCGCCCGTGCTCCCGCCGAGGGCCCGGTAGAGATCGAGGTTGGCGTCGCGCTCCTCCCAGCCGGCGACCCGGCGGACCTCCCGGGGCGGCGCGAGGAAGAGCAGGTGGTCGGCGTGGGAGTCCCGCTCGCGCCACTTGTCCATGACGATGCGGTTGTGTCGGCCGGTGAAGTCCCGGCGCGCGCCCCCGAGCATCAGCGACTCGGAGCGGTAGCTGGCGTAGCCGCGCTTGTAGACCACGAGGTGGAAGGACACGAGGCGCACGGTGGTGCCGCGGACCCGCGTCGGCGCTCGCCGGATGCGGTAGCGCCCGGCGGAGTCGGTCTGGACCGACACGGACTCCGAGCCGTGCGGCCCGATGAAGCCGTCGCCCCGATCGTAGGACCACACCCCGACGACGACGGCGTCCTGGATCGGCTCGCCCGTGGTCGAGTCGACGATCTGCCCGTCGAAGGGACCGAGCAAGCTGGTGTCGGTGACCTGCGTCCGGGCGCCCTCGAAGGGGGCAGGGCGCACGATGGGGGCGCAGCCGAGCGAGCCTGGGGCGAGGCCGAGCAGGGCGACCGTGACCGCCCAGGGGGCGAGGCGCGAGGGGTGCTGCGGGCGTGAAGTCATCCGGGGCCGAGAAGGGGGGCTCCGCGGTCTATCCCAGCCTGGGGGGCCTTTCAAGGTCGAGGGCGCGAGCTGGAGGCAGGCCTGGAGCCGGCGTGAGGTGTCCCGAGTCGCCCCGTGTCGCGGGGCCTGGGGTGGGAGCGGGATCTCTCCGCCGCGTCCCAACGCATGGCGGTGACCGGGCTGACGCCGATCCCGGGAGTTTTCCGCCCCTCTTCGCGCGTGTGCGTCGAGGTGTGTCTTTGATTGACGGGCCCGAGACCGACCGATAGTCTGGGCAGACTGGGAACGCGGTCCACGTGGGGCCGCGGGGCCTTCGAGGCCCGCACGCGGAGCCCGGTCTTCATGCCTGACACCACCCCTTGCCCCGCCTGCGGCACCGAGAATCCATCCGACGCAGGCCGGTGTCAGGTCTGTGATTACGATCTGCGCGTGCAGCAGCAAAGTCCGCCCAAGGCGGGCCTTCTCAAGTGTGCGCGCTGCGGATCCCAGGTGACGAGCTCGGCGCCCTTTTGCCAAGTCTGCGGGCTGCGCTTCTCGGAGCGCTTGCCCCGGCCGGCCACGGGCTCGCTCAACGTGCGCGCCATCTTTGGCCCCGACGCCTACGGTGACGACGCGCCCGTTCGCCAGCCCCTGCGCGAACACACCGAGCTCGCGCCGAGCGCGAGGCAAGACAACGGACCAGGCGGCGCGCGGAGCATCGGCGTCGCGCAGCGCTTCGAAGCTCCGGCGGCGCCGATGCGTCGGCGGGCGCCTCGACCTCAACGCACGCCGCTGGGCACCCCCGCTCCGGGGCCCCAGACCGGCGGGGTCCCGACCTCGCGGCCCAACCGCACGGGCCCAAACCCGGTCCAAAAGCCTTCGCCGCCGCCGCCGACGAGCGGCCTGCAGGGCAGCGGCGCCCCGAGCTCGTCCCCAAACCCCGACTCGCAGCCGCGGACCCGCCGGCGCAGCGCTCCGCGTCCCCGGCCCAACTACGCGGGCTTCGACGCGGGCGACTCGGGCACGAGCCCCGCGCTCCCCGTCGGGGGTCTCCAGGAGCCGAGCTACACCTCACCGCCGCCCTCGCCGGGTGACTCCTTTTCGGGCACGCCGCGGCCGCGCGGGCGGCACTCGGCGCACCCCGAGCCCGCGGCCGAGGGTCTCGGAGCCGGACCCTTCAGCACGCACTCGAGCTACTCGGGCCAGGTCGGCACGGACTTCCCCGTGTCCCACGAGAGCCCGAGCCCGAGCTCGGGCCCGAGCGCGGAGGCGCCGGCGTGGGGGCAGCCCCGGGCGCAGGCTCAAAGTCGCCTGGTCCTCGTCGGCCGCGACGGCCTCGAAGGCGAGAGCTTCCCGATCCCCCCCCACGGCGTCGAGATCGGTCGCCAGGGCGGCATCGCCTTCCCCAGCGATCCCTTCGTCTCGCCCCGCCACGCGCACCTGAGCCTGGTCGAGGGCGGCGTGCACCTCACGGATCTGGGCTCGCGCAACGGCGTCTACGTGCGCCTGACCGAGCCCGCGCCGGTCTACCCCGGAGACCTCTTCCTCCTCGGCAACCAGCTCCTGCGCCTCGATCGTCTCGATCAGAGCTGGGCCGAGACGCCCCTCGACAACTACGAGGTCCGCGGCTTTGGCTCGCCGGTCAAGCCGCCCTGGGCGGTGCTCGTGCGGATCTGCGTCGGGGAGATCGTCGACGATCGCTACCACCTGCGCGGCAACGAGATGATCATCGGGCGCGAAGACGGCGAGATCGTGTTCCCCTCGGACGCCTTCTTGAGCCGCCAGCACGCCCGGGTGCGCATGGCCGTCCACGATCAATCCATGACCGTCATGCTCGAAGACCTCGGCTCGGCCAACGGCACCTACCTGCGAACCCGCGGCCCGGCCACCGTGCCCTTCGGCGGGATGTTCCGCGTCGGCGATCAGATCTTCAGGGTGAGGAACGACTAGTGGCCCGCGTCGAGCTGTTTGCCCGAACCGAGATCGGCTGCGTCCGCGAGCGCAACGAGGACGCCTTCATCGTCGCCAACATCACCACCGGCGTCCGCGGCCTGCGGCCGACGACCACGGTCCAGGAGCTGACCGAGAGCATCGGCCTCATCGGCGTGTGCGACGGCATGGGCGGGGCGGCGGCCGGCGATCAGGCCAGCCGCATCGCCGCCGAGACCCTCTACGACAAGCTGATGGCCGCGACCGCCCTCAACGAGGCCAGCAACGTCCAAGAGGCGATGCTCGGCGCCGTGGTCGGGGCGAACCGAGCCATCGCCGAGTACGCGCGCCAGCACCCTGGCAAGCGCGGCATGGGCACGACCATGACCGGCGTGCTCATCTACGGCCACGAGCTGCACATCGTCCACGTCGGCGACTCCCGGGCCTACATCCGCCGCGGGCGGACCCTGACCCAGCTGACCTCGGACCACAGCATCGTCGGCCAGATGGTCGCCACCGGCCAACTCACCGCCGACCAGGCGCGCAGCTACGAGCACCGCAACGTGCTGCTCCAGGCCCTCGGGGTCCAGCCGACGATCCAGCCCGAGCTGGTCGTCGCCAACCCCTGCGCCGGCGACGTGCTGATGGTCTGCAGCGACGGGCTGACCGGGCCCCTCGACGACAACCACATCCTCGAGATCATGCTCAAGCACCACGACCCGGTGCGCTGCTGTCGAGCCCTGACCGAGGCCGCGTGCGCGGCCGGGGGACCCGACAACGTGACCGTCGGGATCGCGCGCTTTTTGGGCGAGGGCTTGCCGATCCCCGATCCCAATCAGGGCGTGCAGGTCCGTCGGGCCTCGCACACCCTGCAGTAGCGCGGGGTCCGTCTGGTTCATGGGCAGCCGGCCGCCCGGGCTTCGCGGGGCCGGAGGCGCCCGCAGTTGACCTCGACGCCGTCTTCGCCCACGCGGGCCAGGCGTTCATCGTCGATGGCCAGGCTGCGATCGCGGACCTCGATGAACGCCTGGACTGCCTCGGCGTAGTGCCCCTCGCGCTCGAGGGCTTGGGCCAAGAGCAGCGCGGCCTTGGTGATGTCGCGGGCGTGGATCGTCATGTCCCCGGCGCCCTTCGAGGCGAAGCTGTGGGCCTGGCGACGGGCCTCGAGGGCGGCCGCGCCTTCGCCAGCGCGCTCGAGGAGCTCGGCGAGCTCCGCGGCGAAGGTCGAGGCCCGGCCAAAGCGATCGATGCGTTCGCACTGCTCGATGGCGGCCGCGAGGCGGGCCCGGGCCTCGGCCTCGCGCCCCGCGGCGAGGGCGAGCTGGGCCTGAGCGTGCTCGAGCTCGCTGATCCCGCTGCGCACGCTGCCTCCGTGCTCGCTGAGCGGATCGTTGGGATCCAAAACGGCGTGGAGGTCGTCGATGGCCTCCTGGTTGATCTGCTCGGCGCGCTCGAGCTCGCCCTGGAGCTCGAGGGCTCGCCCGAGCTCTTCGAGGAACAGGGCCCGCTGGCGGATGGTGAACTCGGGGTGCTCGGGGGTGCCGGCGTGGCGGCGAGCGAGGTCCACGGCGGTCTCGAGGGCGACGATCGCCTCGGCGCGCTCCGCCGGGTCGCGGGTGCTGTCGAAGAGGGCGCCGGCGTAGACCACGTAGGACTCGGCGAGGGCCTTGGGGTCGTCGCCGAGGGTGTCGATGGCGATGGCGAGGGCGCTGCGGTCGCTGGCCAGCATCGCCGGCCGATCGCCGCGGCGCCGATGGATCTGAGCGAGCTGGCGGTAGGCCTCGATGAGCGGCGGCGAACCGGACGCCCGCAGTAGAGGCTGGAGCGCGGGCCCGATCACCTCGACGATGGCGAGGTGCTGATGGAGGGCCTCCGCCGCCAACTCGAAGTCCTGGACCCGGATCGCGGCCCCGGCCAGCTGGGCGAGGGCGAGCGCCGTGCGTGGGTGGTCGCGGCCGACGAGGTCGTGCTCCATGGCGACCCAGGCCCGCGCGTGGTCCAGGGCGTCGTCGCTGGGTCCGATCGCGAGGGCGATCGCGGAGAGCCTTGGGAGGAGTCGAGCGCTGGCGACGTTTTGCCAGCCGTGGGTCGAGCCGTAGGCGTCGAGGGCCGCGAGGTAGAGGTCGCGGGCGCCTTCGAGCTGGCCGCGGGCGTACAGGAGCTCGGCGAGGGTGACGCGGAGCTCGGCCGTGATCGGGTGCAGGGGTCCGTGGCGGGTCTCAGCTCGGGCCTGCGCGGCGTCGAGGGCTCGGGCGAGCTCCGCGTCCTGCTCCTCGTCGACGGGGCGGCGCTCGATCTGGGCCCGAGCGAGGGCGTTCAGCGCGGCGAGTTGCTCGCGAACCGACAGCTTCTGCGCGCGGTCCCGGGCCTCACGGGCAGCTTCGTGGGCGCCAGAGGGGTCTCCGCCGAGCAACAGGGTCGCGCTCAGCTCGACCTGGGCCTCGACGCGCAGCAGCTTCGCTTCGGGGTCTGCCGCGACCGAGGGTGTGCGGGTATCGAGCGCGTGAATCAGGTCTCGGAGCTCGGCGCTGGGACCCTCGTGCTCGCCCAGCCAACGCCGAGCGCGGGCGTGGGTGAGGACTTGGCGGCTCGGGGCGTGCTGGGGACTCGTCGGCGCGACTTCGCTGTCGAGGCAGGTGTCGAGGCGCAGCTGTAGGCGAAACAAGGCTTCGTCGAGGTGCGCCACCCGGGGCGCGAGTTGGTCGAGGGGCGCGTCGGCGAGCAGCGTCGCCTCCACGCTTCGCAGGTGCGCCGCCGCCTCGGCCTGGCACGGGTTCGCGCCGTCTGCCGCTACGAGCTGACGCAGGCGCTGCATCGTCGTGCTCGTGCGCTGGGCGACGAGCTCGGCCCACGGCCCAGCTCGCCGAATGGCCTGGCTCAGCTCGCGGCGGGCCTGATCTCCCGCGTCGACCTGCGCCGGCGGGTCTGCGGGGGGGCGAGGGCTCGCGCAGGCCGAGATGGCGAGGACAACGCCCAGTACAGGCGCGCGCGGGTATCTGGAGCGAAGCCGGGGGGCGCGGGGCATCGCGGCAGTGTCCCACGCTCGACGCGAGAGTCCACGCGCATGCGTCGAGAAGGCTCGCGCACGCTGGGGCCGCAGCCCGAGCGTGGCGAGTTCGAGTCACGCGACTCGGCGTTCGCGCGCTCGCCAGGTCCGCGGCGCGCGACGTTGATGGAGGACCGCCACGATCAACACGCGCTCGGCCTCCACGCGGTAGTACACGGCGTAAGGAAAGCGCCGGACCAGCGCTCGCCGGAGCTCGTCGTCGAGGCTCGCCCACGTTTCGGGGTGGTGGCGAATCCCCTCCAGGGCCTCTTCGAGGGCGTCGACGAAGCGCGCGACCAGCGATGGCGCCTTGGACAAAAACAGCTCGCTGCGTCCTCGATGTCCACGCTCGCCTCTGGGGTGTGCTCGAGGCGTCGCGTCATGGCGCTCACTCCGTCGGCGGTGCGGGGTCCTCGGGGAGCTGCTCTTCGGCCGCGCGCACGGCGAGCTGGAGCCGACGCTCGACCTCGGCGTGGTGGACCGTCGCGTATTCGCTGTCATCCATGCGATCGAGGCGCTGACGGAGTTCGATGTGCACTTCGTCCTCGCTCGGGGCGTCGGGCATGGGGAGCTGGTAGATGAGCGCGGGCGCGGGCGCAGCCGGGACCGCGTCGTGGCAGCTGAAGGGAGCGGAGTTCTTGGGAGTCATGCTCTCGGGCTAGCACGGGCGGGGAGGGGGCCCGCGCACGCCTGGAGACTCAAATCTTCCGCCAGTACGCGTCAAAGCTTCGTGAGCGGACTTTTGGGTGGAGCCTGGCCTGGCCTTGGGCCACCTCGGTCGACCTCGGTTCCACTTCAGCTCGGGCAGGCCTTGGTCTTGGCCCGGGACCGCTCGGGGAGGTGCTCGCACGCCATCGAGATCAGCATCAGCACCTGCGAGCGCAAGCCTGGGTCGGGCGGGTCGAGAGCCTCCAGCCGGTCCCGCGCCTCGATGAGGTAGGGGATGCCCAGCTCGAAGTCGTCGTTGAAGACGTGCGTCCCGCCCAGGTTCAGCGCGAGCAAGACGAGGTTCGTGGCGTAGTCGCGTCGCTCCTGCGGGTCTTTTGAGGGCTCGGCTTCGGCCTCGTGCCGGAGACCGAGCTCGTAGGCGTGGGCGTAGGCCGCGACGTGGCCCGCATGGTTGTCGCGCTCGCGCTCGAGCAGGCCGATCTGCTGGTCGCGGGTGGCGGCGAACATCAAGCGCGCGTGGGCCTCGTCGAGCTCGGCGGCCCGCTCGTAGGCGTCGATGGCTTCGTCGATGGCGTCGGCGCGGACGTGGATCTGCGCGATCCGGGCGTAGAAGCTGGCCACGGCGAGGTCGCTCTCTTCGAGGAGCTCGATGCCCCGGCGGCACTCCTGGATGGCCTTGGGGAGATCGCCCCGGGCGACCTCGATGCGCGCGAGCTTGGTGTGGCCGGCGGCGAGCTTTCGGCTCGTGGCGAGGGCGCGCGCGGCCTCGTCGGCCCAATCGTCGGGATCGAGGCTGAGGAGTCGCGGGCCGTGCTCGGGGTCGTCGGCGTGGGCCTGGACGATGGCCATGGCTTCGCGCTGGGCGGCCTCGGCGTCCGCGAGCAGCGGGGCAGGGTCGGTCGCCGTCTCCTGGGGCGGGTCCTCGCCCTCGGCCTCGACCGTGTCCAAAATTGCGGCGGCCAGGTTCTCGTGGACGATCATCCGGCCGCGCGGGGCGTCGGCGAGCTCGCTGCGCGCGAGCTCGACGCTGGCGCGGTAGTGGGGCAGGGCGTCGAGGTTCAGGCCGAGCCCGATGAAGGCGTGGCCGATGCTCTGGTGCAGCCAGGCGGGGGAGATGCGGAGGTCGATGTCGAGGGCCTCGACCCCGCGCCAGACCGTGAGCAGCTGCTCGGCGGCGCCTTCGAACTCCTGGCGGGCGAGGAGCTCCCGACCGAAGAGCTCGCGGACGTCGAGGCTCCGCGGGTGACCCTCGCCGACGAGCTCGAGCTCCACCGCGAGGGCCTCCTGGATGACCTCGAAGGCGGCGTCGCGGTCGCCACGATCGATGTGGATGTAGAACTGGGAGCGGAGCCCGAAGCCGCTCGAGGCGTTGGCCCAGCCGAGCTTGCGCCGGTAGGTCTCGGTGGCCTCGCGGGTCAGCTCGAGGGCCTCGGCGAGCAGGCGCGCCTGCTCGGCCTCCGCGGCGGTGCCGGCTTGGACTTTGCGGTAGGCGGCGACGTAGAGCCGCGCGTCGCCGGTCTGAGGGTGGTCGGCGCCATAGACCTCGATCTTGGTGCCGAGCACCCAGTCGTGGAGGGCGCGGCCGCGCTCGAGGCGGGCCTGGCGTTGAGCCTCCGCCTCGTCCGCGGGGGCCGGGCCAAACAAGAGGTGCTCGCCGAGGGATTCGGCCGCCTCGAAGCGACCGTGGGCGTAGTCGAG
>NZ_ABCS01000092.1 GCF_000170895.1 Plesiocystis pacifica SIR-1
CACCCCCGCCAGATGACGCCCCCGCGAGCGGGGGCGACCCCATGCCCACTCGCAGGCACGAACCCCATTGCCCCACGACCAAAGCGGAGGAGCGGACAGCGACGAAGCGCCCCCGGTCCCCCCCCTGTGGGGGCTAAAAAGGGTCCGACCAGCGCTCGTCGGAGGCGAGGGTCGGGTCGCTGAGGGTCTCGAGGAAGGCGACCAGCGCGGCCTTGTCGTTGTCGTCGAGGTTCAAGACCACCGGCTGCTGGGTCATCGGGTCTCGCAGCAGGGGGTGGAGGTTGGGGTGGTCCTCGACGCCGTCGACGTAGTGGTCGACGACCTCCGCGAGGGTGTCGAAGCGCCCGTCGTGCATGTAGGGCCCGGTCATGGCGACGTTGCGCAGCGAGGGGCTCTTGAACTCGCCGTTGTTCTGGGCGTCGCCGGTGACCTCGCCGAAGCCGTCGTCCTCGTCGTCGATGAGGCCGTTGTTGGCGGGCACGGGGCCGTAGAAGATCGCGGCGTTGTCCCCCTGGGGCATGCCCGGGGGCGGGGGCGAGATCGCGTTGCCCTGCATGTGGCAGGCGCCGCACTGGGCCGGCGGCCCGCCCTGGTTTTGGCCGAAGAAGATCGCCTTGCCCTGGTTCTCCTGGGCCGAGTAGTTGGGGAAGTCCTGCGCGACGTCGCCGTTGACCATGGCCACGCCCTCGTCCCAGGGCGAGCGGTAAGAGACGATCGAGCGCACGAACTGGGCGAGGGCCTTGGAGATGCGGTCGGTGGTGACCTCGGCGTCGCCGAAGGCGGCGGTGAACAGCGGCGCGTAGTAGTCGGCGTCCTCGACCCGCTCGACGAGCTCGTCGAGGGTCAGGCCCATCTCGCCGGCGTCCTGGATGGGCATGAGCACCTGGTCCTCGAGGGTGTCGGCGCGCTCGTCCCAGAACATCGCCCCGCGATCGTAGTAGGCCAGGTTGATCAGCGGCATGGAGTTGCGCCGGGTCAGCGCGCCCTCGAAGCCCTCGGACAGCACGGCGTCGTCGGTGAAGGCGGTGCCGGGGCCGTGGCAGCTGCCGCAGGCGACGGCTCCGTTTTGGCTCAGGCGCTTGTCCCAAAACAGCACGCGGCCCAGGGTCGCGCCCGCGTCGGTCACGGGGTTGTCGCCGGGGGTGTTGTCGAAGCCGTCGATCTGCGCGGTCAGGAAGTGGTCGGGGAGATCGTGGGAGTAGTCGAGGAGGGTGTCGGGCAGGGTCGGCGAGGGCAGCTCGTCGATGGGCCCGCCGTCGGTACCGGACTCCCCGTCCTCGTCGGTCTCGCCGACCTCGTCCTCGGTGCCGCCCTCGTCGGCGTTGGGCGGGACCCAGGCGCCGCCCTCCTCCTCGGTGCAGGCGGCGGTCGTGCCGAGGGCAAAGACTAGGGACAAGGCAAAGAGCTCGCGGCGCGCGGTCGTCGACATGCCCTCCGGAGTTGCGAAGACCGTGCCGGCTGTCTCGGCGCGCTCAAGCGCGCGGTCGATTGCAACACCGAGCCCCTCAGACGCTCGCTTTGTTGGCTTGGGGAGGGTTGTGCTCGGCGCTCGCGGGGCCCTGCGCGCGGGGTCGCTCGCGCGTGGTCGCCGAAATTGCGAGACCCGCAGGCTGGACGCGTGCGGGTCTTGCAAGCTTCGCCCACTCGAAGGTGGTCAATAGGGGGCGACTCGGGGCAGTCGAGGAATCCACGCCCCCGCGAGCGGGGGCGACCACGAGCCTTCTCCAGGGCACGAACGCCATTGTCCACCAAGCCAAAGCAGCGGAGCGCGCCCGGTGCGAGGCGGCTGTGGGTGCAGTCGAGGAATCCACGCCCCCGCGAGCGGGGGCGACCACGAGCCTTCTCCAGGGCACGAACGCCATTGTCCACCAAGCCAAAGCGGAGGAGCGGAGCGACGAAGCGCGCCCGGTGCGAGGCGGCTGTGGGTGCAGTCGAGGAATCCACGCCCCCGCGAGCGGGGGCGACCACGAGCCTTCTCGAAGGGACGAACGCCATTGCCCACCAAGCCAAAGCGGAGGAGCGGAGCGACGAAGCGCGCCCGGTGCGAGGCGGCTGTGGGGGCAAAACAGAACTCAGCCGGCCTTGGACAGGCGCTCGGACTGGCGCTTGGCCTCGTCGGCGAACAGGCCGTCGGGGGCGAGCTCGAGGTACTTGGTGTAGCCCTCGAGGGCGCTCGAGTCCTCGCCCTTGCCCTGCTGGACCACGGCCACGACCATCCAGCAGGTCGCCTGCTTGTCGTCCACGCTCACGCAGGTGTTGGCGGTGGTGAGCGCGTCGTCGAGCTTGCTGCGCTCGAGGTGGACCAGGGACAGGCGGGCGAGGGCGCGGGGCTCCTCGGGGACCTTGCCGAGGATCTCCTCGAGGATCTCCTGGGCCTGCTTGTGGCGGGCCTTGTTGTAGAGCTTCTCGGCCTCGGCGAGCTTCTCTTCGAGCTCGGCGGGGTCGATGGCCGGGGGCGGAGGCTCGGGCGGCGGGGCCTCGCCGGTGTCGGTCTCGCCCGGGGCCTCGCCGGTCTCCGCGGCGGGCTCGGCCTCTTCGGCGCCTGCCTTGGTCGCCTCGTCTGCGCCGGCCTCTTCCTCGCCGGCCTCGGCCACGGCGACCTCGGTGTCGGCGGCGTCTCCTCCGTCCTCACCGCCGCCAAAGATGGCGCCGCGGAACACGAACGCGAGCACGGCGATCAGGCCGACGGCGCCGAGGCTGATCGGGACCCAGGGGAGCTTCTTGGCCCCGGGGCTGTCGGCGACGAGGGAGGGCGACTCGCCCAGCATGCTGTCGTCGTCGTCATCGTCGTCGTCGAAGTCGTCATCGTCGAAGTCATCGTCGTCGTCGTCGAAGTCATCGTCGTCGTCGTCGAAGTCATCGTCGTCGTCGAAGTCCGTGGACCTGGACTTGGCCTTGACCGGCTCGGGGCTCGGCTGGGGCGCTTCGGCCTTGGCCTCGGCCGCCCGCGTGGGCATGGAGCCGGGCAGGGCGACCTCGTCGAGGCCCGCGTCGTCGGGCTCGCCGGGGTGAGGCGTGGGGTAGGGGCTGATGCCCGGCTGGACCGGCCCTGGCGGGGTCCCAGCGGGGGGTCCCTCGGGCAGCGGCGCGCCAAAGTTGGCCACGGGATCGTCGTCGAACTCGTCGTCGTCGAACTCGTCGTCGCCCACGTCGGAGAAGGGCGCGGGGGCGGGCGGCTGCGCGGGTTGGATCGGCGCAGAGCCAAAGGCGGGCGGCGGGGCGATGCCGGGGCTCGGAGCCGGGGCGGGCTCGGGAGCGGGCTGAGGCGCCGTCTGTGCGACGGGTGCCGAGTCGGGCGCGGGCGGATCCCAAGGTCGCGGCGCCCACACGGGTTGTTGAGGCGGCGGCGACTGGGGCTGGAGGTGAGCGCTGTGCGGCGCGGCAGCAGGGGCGCGCGAGGGAGCGGCGGCAGGCGTGGTCGCCGGACCCGAGGCGGCGGCCCACAGCGGCGACGAGGGCGTGGGCGAGGGGCTCTGCTGGCCAGCCATCGCGCCCATGGCCGCCGCGGCGGGGCTGGGCGAGGGCGCTGGGGCGGGTGCGGGGAAGCTGGGCTGGGTCCAGCCCACGGGGGCGCGGGCGGGATCCGAGGAGGGCTGGTTCCGGGCGTGGGCCTGGGCCTGGGCCTGGGCCTCGCGCTGTTCGTGGGTCAGCCACGAGGGCGGCTGCCAGACCGCGTCGCTGGTCGCCGCGGCGGGCTCGTCGACGAGGGGCTGCGACAGGCCGGCGAACTCCTCGGCGATGTCCTGGGACTCGGCCGTGCCCATCACCGGCGCGGCGCGGCCAGCCATGCGCGCGTCTCCGTCTTGGGCGCGGGTCTCGTGGCTCAGGGGCGGGCGCCACGAAGGCGCAGCGGCCGGAGCCGGGGCGGCCTTGGGTCCGCTGTCCTCCCCGTCGGGGTGCCAGCGCGCCGCTCGGGGGGCCGGGGAGCCGAGGCTTCGCCCGCCCTGGGGCTTCCACGCGTCGGCGGGCGTGCCACCGTGCTGCGGATCGTTGCCCGGCGAGGGGGCCGAGCCGTGCAGGCCAGGGTAGGGACCGGGCGCCTCGTAGCGGGGCTCGAGGTCGGGCTCGGGGGCTGGCACGTTGGGTGCCTCGACGCTGCCGGCGATCTGTCCGGCGGGGCCGGGCGGGATCAAGCCAGCGACGTTCGCATCACTCGGAATCTGCCGCGGCGAGCTCGACGGTCCGCTCGTCGGCGCGGCCGAGGGCGTGAGCGGGGGCGAGTCGGGCCGGGCGAGGCCTTGCTCTTGCCCGAGGCGACGGACGACCTCCCGGGTGATCTGCTCGGAAAGCTTGCCCAGCTGATCCTGTTCCGACCACGCTGGCCGCTTGCTCGGGTCGAGCCACTCGCCACAATACCGGCACTTGACTGCCGATTCCCGAATGTGTTCTCCGCAAAATGGGCAGGCCTTCACGTCCAGCGCAACTTAGCACAGACCACCTAGCAGCCGATCTGTGAACACACGTACAAGCTGAGCGCCTGCGGGGTCCCTGAAACGATTGGCCGTGGGCGGGTCCCCGCGGGCAACGAGTGCCGTCCCCGTCGAGCGCCCCTGGCGCGGAAGATGGCTCGTAACGCGATCGAAGGCTCACCCGTGCGCCGGACATGGACCACCAAGAGCACCGAAACATCGTCGACGTCGCCGTCATCGGGGGAGGCCTCGCAGGGCTCGCCGCGGCCGCCTCGCTGGGCCGCGCCGGCTTGCGCGTGCGCTGTTGCGAGCGGGCGGCGAGCTTTGGCGGGCGCGGGCGCACCTTGATCACGGAGACCGAGGCGGGCCGCTTCGCCATGAACCTCGGCGCCCACGCGCTCTACCTCAGCGGGCGCGCGCGTCCGATCCTCGAAGACCTGGGGGTCGCGTGCGTGGGCGGGACGCCCCAGGTCGAGTCCGCCTACCTCGCCGACGGTCGCAGCCATCGCCTGCCCGCGACGCCCGGGGCGTTGATCGCCAGCACGGCCCTGGACCTGCGCGGAAAGCTCGGGCTGATGCGGGTGTTCGCCGGCCTCTCGCGCGTGGATCCGGCGACCCTGGCGGGGATGAGCGCGGAGGACTGGATCGCCGCGCGGGCCGGCGGAGCGACCTGCCACCGCATGCTGCGCTCGTTGTTCACGCTCACGAGCTACTCGGCCCGGCTCGACACCCTCGACGCCCGGGCGGCGGTCCGCTCCCTCCAGCTGGCTCTCCAGGGGGTGCGCTACATCGACGGCGGGTGGCAGGCCCTGGTCGAGGGGACGCTGCAGGCCGCGCGCGCGCACGGGGTCGAGCTGCGGCCGAACTGCGGGGTCCGTCGGCTGACGCGGGATCCCGAGGGCGGCTGGATCGTCGAGGCCGGAGACGAACGCTGGCGCGCGCGGCAGGTGATCCTCGCTCTGGGGCCCGGGCCGGCGCGGCGCTTGTTGGCCGAGGCGGAGGTGCGCACGGGCTCGATCCCCGCAGACGCGCGGGCCGTGCACGCGGCCTGCCTCGAGCTGGGCCTGCGCGGTCCGTGGACCAAGCCGGCCTTCGCCCTGCGCAGCGAGCCGGCGACCTACCTCTCGGTCCACTCGCACACGGCCCAGGACATGGCGCCAAAGGGCTGCTGCGCGCTCTCGGTCGTCGTCTACCTGGGGCGCGAGGCTCTCGACGCCGACGCTGTGCGGGCGCGGGCAGAGTCCATGGTCGACGCCCTCGAGCCGAGCTGGCGCGAGCGGGTCCTCGCCCGCCGCTTCATGCCGCGCATGGTCGTCGCCCACGCCCTGCCGGCGCCCGGCGTCGAGGTGGGGACCGGCCTGGCCGAGCCCGAGCCCGCCCCCGGTCTGCACCTCGTCGGCGACTGGGTGCGGCGGCCGGAGGAGGCCCCCGGCGATCCCGCGCTGCTCCTCGACTCGGCCCTGGCGAGCGCGATGACTGCGGTCGAGGGCGTCCGTCGGACGCTCTCGAGGGCCCCAAGTGCGCGCGCCCGGCTCGTGGGGAACGAACCGGGCGCAGGTGTGGGGGTTGCGATCTGAGCCGGTTGGAGGGCGTCAGCCCGACCGCCGGGGAGGACCCGTGACGGCTTTGCCGGCGCCGGGGAGGGGCTGCGTAGCCCCTCCATCCAACTAGCTGAGCATGGCCTCGGCGGCCTTGCGGGCGAGGTCGCCGTCGACCTCGTCGCGGTGGGACTTCATGATCAGCCCCATGAGCCGGCCCATCTGCTTCTTCGCGGTGATGCCGTTGTCCTCGGCGAGCTTGCGCACGAGGGCCTCGGTGGCCGCCGCGTCGAGCTTCTTGGGCAGGTACTGCTCGCAGAACTCGAGCTCGAAGCGCGTCTCGGCGAGGGCCTCACCGGCCTTGTCGCCGAGACCCTCGAGCTCGGCGATGGTCTTGCGGCACTGCTTGGCGTAGGCGGCGATGGTCTCGAGCCACAGCTCGTCGTTCTCCTCGGCGCCCGAGCCCGACTTGAGCACGTTGAGGACCTTGCTCTTGAGCATCCCGATGACCGTCTTGGTCTGCTCGTCTCGGGCGAGGCGAGCCTTGCGGAAAGCCTTGTCGATCTGACCCTTGATGTCTTTGGCCTCGGCCATGGCGGCCAGACTAACCGAGGGGACGCCGTCGGCAAGGCGTTTCACAGGGGACTGGCCGTGTGCATCAAAGGGCCCCCGAGACCCCTGCGAGAAACGCGCCGGGGTGCTCTGGACCTCGACGAACGATTTTTTTCGACCCGCGCCAACCCAAGCCGAGCCCGGTCGGCTAGGGAAGCTCGGTGACCCCGACGTCCCCAGAGCTCGCCCCCAACGGCTGGACCCGCACGCTCTTGCGTGGCTTCAAGGCGGGCGAGCGCGCGGCCTTGACCGAGGTCTACCGCGCCCACGCCGAAGAGGTCGCCGGGCTGCTGCGCCACGGCTTCGCCTTTGACAGCGGCGGTCGGCAGCACCGCTTCGTCGGCTACAGCTCGAGCTTCGAGCTCCAGGACGTGCTCCACGAGACCTTCCGCAAGGCCTTCGAGCCCCGGGCGCGGGCGGCCTACGACGGGATCCGTCCTTACGGACCCTACGTGCGGACCATCGCCCGCAACCTCGTGCTGCGCAGCTTTCGTGCCCGCGAGGTGCTCTTCCCCGTCGACGAGGAGGGGGCCTACGCGAGCGAGGACGGCCCGCGGGTGGCCCTGCCCGTGGACGCGGGCCCGAGCCCCGAGCGCGAGGTCCACGATCGCCAGGTCGCGGCCCTGGTCGCGGGCTTCCTCGCCAGCCTCGGCGAGGCCGAGCGCCGCCTGGTCCAGCTGCGCTTCGTCGAGGGCCTGTCCCAGCGCGACGCCGCCGAGGCCCTGGGCCTGGGTCGGCAGCGGATCCGGACCCAGGAAAAACGTCTGCGCCAGCGCCTGTTGACCTACCTGCGCGAGCACGGCGAGGTCAGCCTGGTCGACGGCATGATCGCCAACGTCGGCCTGCCCATGCTCCTCGCCGAGGGCCTGCAGCTCCTCGCGGAGGTGCGCTGGTGAGCCGGGCCCGCGAGCTCGAGCGGCTGGTCGAGCGCGAGCTCGTCGAGGGCCTCGATCGCAACCGTCGGCACGCGCTGGTCGAGCGCCTGCGCGGCCTCGGGCAGCCCGCGTCCGCCGGCCCGGGACGGGTCCAGCCGCGGCAGACCTGGGACCGTGCGATGGCGGCCTTCCGCGTCCTCGAGGACGCGCCCGTGGCCAAGGTCGAGCTCGACCAGGTCGAGCGCTGGCTGTTCGAAGACCTGGCCGAGGACGGCCACCTCGCCCCGGAGCCCGGCCTGGGCCGTCGCCGCGGACGAAAGTGGTGGACCCTGGGCCTGGCGAGCGTGGCCTCGATCGCGGCCGCGGCCGCTGCCCTGGCGCTGGTCCTCGTCGACGCCGAAGGCTCGCTCGTCGACGCGGGCTCGGTCGACGCGCTGGTCGAGTCGGGCGCGCTCCAGGCCCGCGGCGCGCTGACCCTGCCGCGGCCTCTGGCCATCGACCCGGTGTGCGGGGATCCGGCCCGGTCCGTGGGCGGCGGCGTCGATGGCCTCGACCGGGGAGCCTGCGCCCTCGACGAGGTCCTCGGCTTCGCGCTGCGCATGGACTGGGAGCCGCGCCCGGCCGCCCACGGCGAGCCCGCGGCGCGAGCCTGGCTCCCGCCCGCCGACGGCCCCATGCACGTCAGCTTGTTCGGCGTCGACGCCCGCGGGGAGCTGCTCTACTACGCGCCCACGCCAAAGCCCGCGCCCGCGTGGATCCTCGACGCGCCCGCGGATCCGCGCTCGGGTGAGCCGCGCTGGCAGGCCACGCCCATCGCCGTGCGCCTCGAGGTCAACCACGTCCCGGGCCCGCTGCGGGTCTTCGCCCTCGCCAGCCCCGAGCCGCCGACCCTCGCCGAGCTCGAGCGCTGGGCCGAGGCCCTCGCGGGCACCCCCGCGGCCGGGGTCGACACGCTCCCCTGGCACTTGCGCCTGAGCGACGCCGACTTCGGCGCCCGCGTCTGCCCCGAGCGCCAGCGCTGCGCCAGCGCCGAGACTTCCCTGCGCCTGCTTCCCCCGACCCGCTGAAGCCCCTCGCCACCCCGAGGAAACCCCGCCATGCTGATCCACCCTTCGTTGGTCCTCACCCGCAACCTGCTGCTCTCGGCCTCGCTGGCCGCCGCGCTCTCGAGCGTGGTCGCGTCGACCGCCCACGCGGGGCCCCTCGCACCGGGCGTCGAGGGCCCGATCTTGCCCGCCATGGTCAACGCCAAGGCCGAGGACGGCGTCGCCCGCTTCGCCCTGGTCATCGGCAGCAACGAGACCGCGAGCAAGGACCAAAAGGCCCTGCGCTTCGCCGACGACGACGCGGCCCGGGTGGCCGAGCTGTGGTCCGAGTCGGGGGCGCAGGTCGAGCTGCTCACGGTCTTTGATCAGTCGAGCCAGGCCCGCTTCCCCGACCTGGTCGAGGACGCCAACCAGCCCACGCGCAAGGCCCTGGACCGGGCCTGGGCGCGGCTGGTGCGGGGCATGGACGAGGCCGTCGCGGCGGGGCGCGAGGTCGAGCTGACCATCTACTACGCGGGCCACGGGGACGTCGGGCCCGACGGGCAGGGCTTTTTGACCCTCGCGGCGGGGGACTCGCTCACGCGCAGCGACCTGTTCTCGGGGCTCATCGCCAACTCGCCGGCGGATCGCAACCACGTGATCATCGACGCCTGCCGCAGCGAGCAGTTCGTGCTCTCGCGGGGGGACTGGCAGGACGACCGGGGCCCGGCCAACTACAACGAGAGCGTGCGCGAGTACCTCGACGGCAACCACCTCGGGGCGCACCCGAACACCGGCGTGGTCCTGGCCCACTCCGTCGATCAGCAGACCCACGAGTGGGAGCGCTGGCAGGGCGGCATCTTCACCCACGAGCTGCTCAGCGGCCTGCGCGGGGGCGCGGACCTCAACGGCGACGGGGCCATCGAGTACTCGGAGCTCGGCGCCTTCGTGTCGGCGGCCAACTCGGGGGTGGCCGATCCGCGGGCGCGCCTCGAGATCGCCGTGCACCCGCCCCGGGGCCACGAGCGCGCGCCCTTGCTGACCCACGAGGGCATCGAGGACGAGCGCGTGCTGCTCCTGGCCGGGGCCGCGGCGGGGCGCTACAGCGTCGAGGACAGCCGCGGCGTTCGCCTGGCCGACGTCCACCACGCCCCGGGTCAGCCGGCCTACCTGCGCCTGCCCGAGGGTCCCATCTACGTCTACCGCCACGACGCCGCGGGCCTGCGCGTGGGCGAGGCCAGCTTGGCCGCGAGCTCGACGGGCATCGTCGATCTCATCGCCCTCGACTTCGAGGAGCCCAAGTCGACGGCGCGCGGCTCCCTCGACGACGCCCTGCGCGAGGGCCTGTTCGAGGTCGAGTACGGTCGCGGCTACTACACCGGCTACACCGACCACGAGAACCTGCTGGCCGTGTCGGAGCCCGACTGGGAGGTCCGGGTGTGGCAGCGCGATCCGGAGACCGGCGAGATGGTCGAGGTCGCCCGGGTCCAGGGCGAAGGCGACGCGCCCCAACCCCAGATCGACGACGACGACGACGACGACGACGACGACTTCGACGAGGTGGTCATCACCGAGGTCGAGATCGAAGACGACTGTCACTACTGCTGGGACGCGACCTGGCTGTCCTTCGGGGCCGGGGCCGAGTGGACGCCCTTCAACCCGGGCGGCGTGGTCCGGCACCCCGAGGGCCGGGTGATCGCCAACCGCTTCCGCGGCTTCAACGACGCGGGCTTCCCTTCGGCGCTGCGCGGCGTGGACGTGCGCATGGGTGCTTTCGACGGGAACCGGCCGACGGACTACCCCTTCGCCGAGGGCTTCTTCCGCACGGGCTACACCGAAGGGCACATGCGCTTCCTGCCGGCCGACGACGCCGCGGGCTTTGGGGTCGGCAACGCGACGCAGCTCAGCTACATCACCGTGCCCCTGTTCTTCGGCGGCAACTTCTACGTCCCCGAGGACTGGCCGGTGCGGCCCTACTTTGGCTTCGGCGCGGGCCTCGACGTGCTCCACCTGACCTACGCGCGCTTCGAAGACGAGGACCTGGTCGATCTGAGCCTGCGCCCGGGCTTCGAGCTCCACGCCGGCGTGGACGTGCGCATCACCAACTACGTGATCCTCTACGGCGAGGTGCGTCAGCTGTGGAGCGCCAAGCGGCGGCTGTCGAAGGTCCCGGACTTCTCGAACACGGGCTTCACCATCTCCACGGGCATTCGCTTCGGCGTCCCGGTGGGGCGCGGGGCCTCGGCCAACGGCCAGCGCACGCCGACGCGTCGGACCCACACCGTGCGGACGATCGAGCGCAAGAAGAAGGCCGAGCCCGCCCCGCAGCCGGTGCAGATCGTCGTCCCGCCGACGCCTCCGGCAGGCCCTGGGGCGGCACCGGCAGCGCCCGCGGCCGCACCCGCGGCTCCGCCCGCACCCGCGCCGATCGTGCCTCAGCCCATCGAGCCCAGCGTCGCGCCGGAGCCCACGCCGGAGCCCAGTCCGGAGCCAGCTCCGTCGGTCGAGCTGGCCGAGCCCACGCCCTGAGTCCGGGTCGCTCGTCGGCCACGGCGCGGGTCCTCGCGGGAGCGGGGGCCCACCGGGCTATTGGGCCAGCGGGGGTGCTGACCTCGATCGTGGGGTGGGGTAGCCTCCGGGCCATGGCCGACGAGTCGAACACCACCGAGACCCAGCCCCCCGAGGGCGTGCGCGAAGAGGAGCTCGAGCCCGGCATCTTGCGCTGGCTGCTCGACAGCCCGCGTCGCCGCAACGCGATCTCGCCGGCGGTGTTCGACTGGATCAGCGAGCGCTGCGGGTCCCTCGCGGGCGAGGTGGTGATCATCCGCGGCTCGGGCGACGACGCGTTCTCGGCCGGCTTCGATCTGACGGCCTTGGCCACGGAGCTCCAGGCCAGCAAGGGCCCGCCGGACCTGACCTTGATCCGCGCGACCCGGGCGATGCAGGCCGCGAACGCGACCTTCCTGGCCTCGCTCAACGGCTACGTCATCGGGGCGGCCGTCGAGCTGGTCTCGGCCTGTGACCTGCGCATCGCTCGGGAGGGGGCCTCGCTGCGCCTGCCGGCCGGGCGCCTGGGCGTCGTCTACCACGCGGCCGGGCTGGCCCGGATCCACGCGGCCTTCGGCGGGACGATCGCCCGGCGGCTGCTCTTGGTCGGCGAAAAGGTGCCCATCGAGGACGCCCGCGCGAGCCTGTGCGGCCTCGTGCCCGCGGCCGAGCTCGACGGGGCGACCCTCGAGACGGCCCAGTACATCCGCCAGCAGTCGTCGATCTCCGTGGCGGGCAACCGCCGGCTGCTGCGGGCCCTCGACCGGGTCCAGTCGCTGCCGGCGGATCTGCTGGAGTCCCACCAGATCGCGCGGCAGCAGGCCTACCAGACGATCGCGGGCATCAAGCCCGAGGCCGTGCGCGAGACCTGAAACAGCTTTGCCCCCGCAGCCGCCTTGCACCGGGGGCGCTTCGTCGCTTCGCTCCTCCGCTTGGCCGGTGGGCGATGGTGTTCGTGCCTTGGAGCCGGCATGGGGTCGCCCCCGGGTCCGGGGCGTCAGTTGGCGGGGGTGAGGTTCGGCTGGGTTTGGTCGCTGGCGGTCGCCGGTGGTTGTTACTTGTCCGCCGGCTCGCGCAGGTGCTCGGGGAGCTCGATGACCTTGCCGCCTTGGGTGTCGGTCCCGGGGGCGGGCTCGCTGGTGTTGCCGGGCGTGGGCTGGACCTCGCCCGCGAGCACGGCCTGGCGGGCGTCCTCGAGGGCCTTGGCGGCCTCCGAGTCGGGGTTTTGCATGATCTTCTTGCGCAGCGCGTGGGCGCGCTTGCGGTTCTCCTCGGGGGAGAGGGTCGAGGGGTCGGCGGCGATCAACCGCTCGTCCTCTTCGGTCAGGGCGTAGCGCTCGGCGGGGTCGGCCGGAGGGGCCTCGGCTTTGGCGTCGGCCTTCGCTTCGGCCGGCTTGGCGTCGGCCTTCGCGGTGTCGCCAGCCTCGGCCTTGGCGTCCGCTTGCTCGACTTGTTCGGGGCTCCGCTCCGGCGGGGTGCAGGCGAGCGTGCTGGTGAGGCACAGGGCGAAGGTGCCCAGAGTCCAGGTGCGAAGGGAAGTCATCGCCTCAAGCGTAACGCGTTTTGTGAGGAATGAAAGCTTTTGCTTCGCTTTCTTTCGAGGGGACTCAGCTGGAGGCTCGACACGAAAAAATCGCCCCCTCGAAAGGGGGCGACCAAAGCTCGAAGACGCTCGTCAGAGCGAGCGAACGCGCTCAGCGGATCCCACCGAGCACGCTGCGCAGTTGGCGGACCAGCGAGATCGGGATCCACACGGCCAGCGCAGCCTGCAGCAGGCCCAGGACCGGGCTGAGCTCGGCCATGGCGAACACCTCGTCGATGTCGTTGAACTCGCCGACGCCCCACAGCACGGCGTGGACGAAGGCGATGACCACGGTCACCGCGCAAAAGGCCAGCCACACGTTGGACAGGATCTTGTTCGGCGCGCTCGCCAGGCGGATGGCGATGAGCCCGGTGACGGCGATGCTCCACGTCAGCCACACGAGGCCGACGGGGTGGAAGACCTCGAGGTCCCAGTGCAGCTCGGGGCTGAACAGGCCGACGTAGACGAGCGGGATGAGGATGAACTGCGCCGCGGACCAGGCCCCGAGCTCACCGAGCAGGGGCATCACCGGGACGCTGCGCAGCTTGGGCGCGGTGTCGCCGAGGGGCACCCGAGCCATGAGCAGCACGATGAAGGGCACGGACAGGATGCCCAGGCCGATGTACTGGCGCATCTCGATCTCGGCGTCGAGGGGCATGGCCAGGTTGGCGAGGAGGATGAAGGTCAGCGCGCCGGCGACGGCCTGGCCGCGGGTCAGCAGCGGGCCCGAGCGCCCGGCGATGCGCTTGGACAAGGCGCTGAGCACGAGGTGGGCGGCGACCAGGCAGCCCCCGGCGTTGGCCAGCGCGGCGAGGTAGAAGTAGCCGCTCGAGCTCCCGCCGCCGTACCAGGTCGTCAGGTAAAAGCCGGTCATGCCCGCGTGGGGCAGCAGCGCGACCAGGCCCGCGATGTCGCGGTCGTATTCGTAGGCCTCCAGGCCCAAGGTCGCGCCGAAGGACCAGGTGGCCACGGCGAGGACCATGAGCGCGATACCGACGATGCCGGGGGTGCGCTTGGTGCCGACGAGGTCGCCGACGAGCTGGGCGCCCAGGGTCAGCAGCACGCTGGCCCCGGTGAGCACGCCGAGGAAGCCGAGGGCCGGGACCACGTAGCCCATGGCCAGGGCCCCCAGGCCGAACACGCCCAGCTGCGGGACCACGAAGATCAGCGCGACGGCGATGGGCCCGGCGCTCAGGCCCAGGGCCAGCTCGCGGGGGTTCAGCGCCGTCGCGGTCAGCGGCATGAGCGTGTTCTCGTTGCGCTCTTGGGCCTGCTGTACGGCGACGAGGATGGGCGCGAGCACGGTGCCGACGGCCATCAGGACGAAGCCCGCGAGCATGCCGGCGATGCCCAGGGCGTGCTCGAGGCCCAGGGGCGAGGAGTAGACCTCGATCTCGGGGATGCCGTCGCGCTCGACCAGGGTCTGCATGCGCGCGACCGCCTCGGGGTCGGTCCACTCGAAATAGTCGTGACCGACGTAGAAGCCGTAGCTGAGGGAGAAGGCCTCGTCGTAGTCGTAGTAGGGCTCGGAGCCGGGGTAGTCCTCGTCGGCGGCGTGGTAGGCCTCCTTGCGGACCTCGAGCAGCTCCGGCGCGCGCCGCTCGAGGAGGGTGCGCAGCTGGAGCTGGAGGGCGCGGTGCTGCTCGCCGTAGGCGGGCTTTTCGAGGGCCACGGCGGCGGTCAGCAGGGCCGTGCCGGCGGTGCTGGTGTAGGTGTCGTGACCGGCGAGGCCGGCGAGCCCCTCGCGCTCGAGCACGGCCCGGGACTCCTCGTAGTCGCGGTGTTGCCAGGCGTCCATGGCCAGCACGGTCAGCTCGTCGCGCTCGCGCTCGTACATCGGCGTCTCGAAGTCGAGGCTGGTCCGCATCTCCCGCTCGAAGTCACCGGCGCCGAGGGCAATCCACAGGCCGATGATCATGGTCATGCCGGTGAGCACCGCGCTGAACACGAGGTAGCGTTTGGCCCGGCTCCCGCGGAGGGAGCGGGTCACGAAGGGCAGCGCGAAGGCGGGGAGCTTGTCGAGTAGCTTGTCCATGCAGTTGGGCTCGCTGGGGCTATTGGAGGGGAGGGAGAGAAGACGAGGGCCAAACGAAGACCAGCGGAGGGCTAGTTGACCTGGTTCTCGGAGATGCGGTCGTAGACGTCCTCGAGGCGGGAGCGCTGGCGGCTGCAGGTCACGACCTTGACCCCGGCGCCGATCAGCTCGGCGAGGATCTCGGCCATGAGCCCCTCGCCCCCCTGAACTTGGATGCGCACGAAGGGTTGACCCTCCGACTCGCCCGTTTCTTCGATCAGCGCGCGCTTGCGCGCGAGCACGGCCTGGGCGCGCTCGATGGCCCCGCCGTCTTCGTCGAGCATGCGCAGCTCGTAGACGAAGCGGCTGACCTCGTGGCTGTCGATGATCTGGTCGATGGGCCCGGCGACGACCAAGCGGCCGCGCTGGATGATCGCCACCTGGTCGCACAGGTCGTCGAGCTCGCGGAGGATGTGCGAGGAGATCACGATGGTCACGCCCATGTCCTGGATGCGACCCAGGGTCCGGCGCAGGTCGTTGCGCCCCCGGGGATCGAGGCCGTCGGCGGGCTCGTCGAGGATCAGCAGGCCCGGCTTGTGCAGCAGGCAGCGGGCGATCAGCACGCGCTGGCGCATGCCCTTGGACAGCGCGCCGCATTCGGTGTCGCGCTTGGCCGTGAGGTCGAAGGTCTCGAGGGTGTCGTCGATGGCCTGCTCGAGCTCGGCCCGGGGCATGCGGAAGCACTGGCCGAACATGCGCAGGTACTCGGCCGGGGTCATCTGCTTGTAGAGCGGGTTGCCGTCGCCCAAAAAGCCGATGCGCCGACGGGCCTCGAGGGGCGCGTCGGCGACCTTGTTGCCGTCGAGCTCCACGGTGCCCTCGGTCGGCTCCATCAGCGTGGCCATCATCCGCAAGGTCGTGGACTTGCCCGCGCCGTTGGGGCCGATGAGCCCGAAGATGCTGCCGGAGGGGATGTCGAGCTTCAGCTCGCGGACCGCCCAGCTGTCGCCGTCGTAGGTCTTGCCAACGTTGTCGAGCTCGACTCGCACGCCCTCCCAACGCTGACACGTCCGCAGGGCTTCCGCACCCTGGAAATCGGGCTTTTGACCGGCCGAGAAGAGGCGATTTCGTGCAGGGAGCCCAAATTCGGGCTCCCTCGGCGCGTGCAGTGGCGTACGGTGGCGTGCGGTGTCAGCGGACGCTGAGCTCGTAGCGGTCGCAGTGGCGGTTCAGCGGAGAGGTCAGCCGCCACTGGGGCGGTTCGGCCGGGGCGAGCTTGGGGAAGCGCCCGAGCATGCGCTCGAAGGCGACCCTCCCCTCCATCCGCGCGAGGGCCGCGCCGAGGCAGAACATCGCCCCCATCCCGAAGGTCAGCGTCTTGGGCTTGGCGCGCCCGACGTCGAAGCGCAGGGGATCCTCGAACTCGTCGGGGTCCATGTTCGCGCAGCCCAGACCCGCGACGATGAGCGAGTGCGGCGGAATCTCGACGCCCGCGACGGTCCGCGGCGCGGCGCCGTTCATCCGCATGGTGCTGCCCGCCGGCCCCTCCCAGCGCAGCATCTCCTCGACGGCGTTGGCCGTGAGCTCGGGCTCGGCCCGCAGGCGCTCGAGCTGCTCGGGGTGGTCGAAGAGCGCGACGGTGCCGTTGGCGATCAGGTTGGCCGTGGTCTCGTGGCCGGCGAAGAGCAGCAGCACGCAGTTGGCCAGGATCTCCTCGGCCGAGATCTGCTCTTCCTTCTCGGCCTCGACGAACACCGAGATGATGTCCTCGCGCGGGGACGCGCGGTGCTCGTCGACGATGGTCTTCATGTAGTCGACCATCTCGCGCATGCTGGCTTGGGCGTCGAGCAGCCCCGGCATGTCGCGGTTGGTGAACACCTTGACGATGCCCTCGGACCAGCGCTGGATGTCCTCGTGGCGCTCGGTCGGCACGCCGAGCATGTGCGCGATGACCCGCGCGGGGAGGGGGTAGGCGAACTCGCTGATGAGGTCGAAGCGGCCGCGCTCTTCGGCGGCGTCGAGCAGCTCGTCGGCGATCGCCGTCGCCGTGGGCTCGAGGCCGCGGACCGTGCTCGGCGTGAAGTAGCGGTGCAGCAGGCGGCGGATCCGGGTGTGGTCCTCGGGGACGGTGTGCCCCATCCACATGCGCACGGTCTTGCGGATCCACGCGAGCTGCTCGGCCTCCTCGGGCGCGCGCATGTCGAGGGCCGCGGTCATCAGGGCCGGCGAGAGCCCGGGGTCCTTGAGCAGCGCCATGTTGTCGGTCCACTTGGCGACGACGAAGCCGTGGGTCTGGGGCGCGAAGTGGACGGGCGTCGTGGTGACGATGGCGTGATACAGGCGCTGGGGAGAGGCCAGCAGCTCGGGACCGAGGAGGTCGTGGGTCAGCTCGGGTGAGGTCATCGGGGGCAAGACTGACACGTGTTCTAGCTGTCACCCAGCCCCGCTGCTTGGGCTGCTAGGCTCGCCGCCATGATCGTCGTGACCAACCGGATCCCCGTGGCCGAGGCCTACGCCATCGACTTCGAAGACCGCTTCCGCAAGCGGGTGCACCTCGTCGATCAGCACCCCGGCTTCGTGCGCAACGAGGTCCACCGCCCCCGGCCGATGCGCTTCGATCGGGAGTCCGGCACCTGGTCCCCCGACACCGAGGCTCAGGGCTACTACGAGGTCAAGACCTGGTGGCGGAGCATGGACGACTTCGTGGCCTGGACCAAGAGCGAGAGCTTCCGCGAGGCGCACCGTGATCGCCCGCCCAAGGAGATGTTCGCCGGGCCGAACGTGCTGGAGATCCACGAGGTGTTCACGTCGACGGACCTCGAGCTCCCCGACTCGGGTGCCTAAGCGTCGACGTCGACCTCGACGACCCAGGTCTTGCGGGCCTCGATGAAGTCGTCGGCGGGCAGGCCGAGGTCCCAGCTGCGCTCGGCGACGCAGTCGAGCACCGCGGCGTTGACGGGCTGCGCGGGGCTGAACTGGAGATCGACGATCTCCTCGAAGGTCGCCTCGAGCTGGACCTGTGCCCGGGTCCCGGCGCCGCCGCAGCGCAGCCACACCGCGCCGAGCTGGGCCTCGAGCCAGACCTGGCGATCGAGGCGGCCGCCAAAGGGAACGCCGCCGGCGCTCCCGTAGCCCGAGCCGCTCCCGCCGCAGCCGCCCTTGCCGATGAGCCCGACGTTGTCGAACGCGAAGCCGGCGGTGGACGGGCGCACGCCGGGCTCGATGGCGAGGTAGCTGGTCACCGGCGAGACCGCGCCGCCGCGGGTTGCGAGCGCGCGCATCTCGTCGTCGTCGAGCTCGAACAGGGCCTCGTTGCCGAACACCAGCGCCGACCAGCGCTGCTCCAGGGCCGGATCGGGGTGCATGACGAGCTCCACGGGCGCGCCCCAGCGCCAGCCGCCGACGCGGACCTTCGAGACCAGCTGCTGGCTGACGCTGAGCTCGGCGTGGCCCTCGCCCTCGAACAAGCTCTCGGGCAGCTGGCTGTCGTAGTCGACGCCGTCGAGCTCGACGCGGAGGCCGTCGAGGCGCACGGGTCGGGCGAGCTCTTCGAAGATCCTGCGCGCAGCCTCGCGGTCATCGTCGTCGGGCGAGGCCCCGGCCCCGGCGAACCACACGACCCCACCGGTGGCGCGGGCGAGGCCGGTCCAGGGGTGGGCGTCGTCGCGGTCGAGGTAGGGGCCCGCGCTCGCCGGCTCGATGGTCGCTAGGTGGACGATCGCGCCGCTGGCCGCGGTCACGGCCTCGTAGTCGGCCGGTTGGATCCGCGAGCGGAGCTCGAAGTCGCTGAACATCACTACGCGCTTGGCCGCGCGCCGATCCGCCGCGCTCAGCAAGGTGGTGGCGGCCTCGAGCGCCAGGCCCAGGTCGCTGCCGTTGCCGCGCTCGAGGTCGGCGCGCTCGAGGGCCTCGATGGCCTCGGCGACGGACACCAGCCCGGGGGTCAGCGCGTGGACCTCGTGATCGAAGCCGAGCACGGCGACCTTGGCCCCGAGCTTGGGGTCTTCGAAGTGGCTGAGGGTGGTCAGGGCCGCCTGGCGCTCGGCCTCGATCTGGGGCAGGTCCATGGAGCGCGATAGATCGAGGCCGACGACGATGCGGGCCCGCTCGGGCAGCTCGGACAGCTGTGCGGGTACGCCCACGCGCCAGTGGGCGATGGACCGGTCCGCGCCCGCGGGCGCCACGGCGAGCTCGGTGAACACGCCGGCGCTCGAGCGCGGGGCCAGGCTGATGGTGCGGGGGACGTCCAGTGTGATCGCGCCGCCGGAGCGGAGCGAGCGGCCGTCGACGAACAGGCGGTCCTTGCGGTTCGCGCTGCGGACGTGGACCTCGGCGGGCACGTCGTCGAGGCCGAGGGTCTCGAGCTCGAGGACCCAGCGCCCCTCGACCCACGACGCCGGCATGTCGAGGCTGTACTCGACGACCTTGTCGCTGCCCGGGGCGATGGGGAAGACCTGCAAAAACAGCCTGCCGAGGCCGTCCCAGGCGAGCAGCGCAGGATCGCGGGGTTGGTGGATGCCCAGACCCGTGAGCTCGGTGTAGCGCTGGGCGGCGAGGTCGGCGTCGAGGAGCTGGCCGGCGTGCCACTGCGTCCGCCCCTCGAGCTTCGACTGGGTCCGCAGCCCCGTGGCCACGGCGCCCTCGGGCAGCGCGAGCTCGAGGGTCGCCTCGTCGAAGTCGTCGTGGCCGTTGTGGAAGGCGCGGGTGACCGTCATCGTCGCGTAGCCGCGCTCGAAGGACAGCTCGACGACGTGGCTGCGCTCGGTCATGGCCCCCTCGCCGCGGGTCCCGTACAGCCAATCGGCCCGAGCCTCACCAGGGGCGAGGGTCAGGCCGAGGAGCGCGCCGAGGGCCAGGGGGGCGCACCAGCGCGCGAGGGGACGCCGGGGCGCCGTGGAGGGGTCGCGTTCGAGGGAGAGCACGGGCATCGGCCCGGGACCCCACGCGCAGCGGTAGGTTCCGATCTGCTTTGCCCCCGCAGGCGTTTGGGGACCGGGGGCGCTTCGTCGCTGCCGCTCCTCCGCTTTGGCTTGGTGGGCAATGGGGTTCGTGCCTTCGACTGGGCATGTGGTGGCCCCCTCGAGGGGGCCTTGGGTCTCGTGTTGGGGGCCTTGGGTCTCGTGTTGGGGGCCTTGGGTCTCGTGTTGGGGGCCTTGGGTCTCGTGTTGGGGGCCTTGGGTCTCGTGTTGGGGGCCTTGGGTCTCGTGTTGGGGGCCTTGGGTCTCGTGTTGGGGGCCTTGGGTCTCGTGTTGGGGGTGGGTCTCGTGTTGGGGGCCTTGGGCCTCGTGTTGGGGGTGGGTCTCGTGTTGGGTTGTTGGGGGTGGGTCTCGTGTTGGGTTGTTGGGGGGTGGGTCTCGTGTTGGGTTGTTGGGGGGTGGGTCTCGTGTTGGGTTGTTGGGGGTGGGTCTCGTGTTGGGTGGGGCTGGGGCTGGGGCTGGGTTCTGTGTTCTGGGGCTCTGAGGTCGAGGTTTAGGTCGAGGTCGAGCTTCGAGTCTTCGTTTCCGCGTGCCGCTTGGGTTCGAGGAGTTCATGGATCGCTCGAGTCGGAGGCGAAGAGCTCTGCACCATGAAGGGCAACAAGGGGGCAATGGGGTCGGCTCCGCCAGGGCGAGGAGCCGCGGGACCGGTCGGTGAATCCGAGTCCCAACATCGACTTTTGACGTCCGAGACCCGAACAGCCCATGCCTTTGGACGACAGCGGGGGAGCCGACCCCTTGCCCCGTGCCGGCTCTCCATCGGAGACGAGACCGCTCGCAGATCCGAACGCACATCGAGCACGGCCCAAGGGTGCTCGTGGATGCTCCCGAGAGCCTCTTGGGCCCCTCTGGGCCTCGGTGAGGCCGAGCCAGGACCCCCGAGAGCCGTCGGGGTCGACCATGCTCTGCAGCGGGACCTCGTCGTCGAGGAGGTGGTCGAGGTAGTCGCCCACCTTCCAGTCGCCCGGATCCGTGAGCAAGAACTCGAACAGCGTCGAGGGCCTCGCGCGGGCGCGGAGTGGGTCGAGTGTCGCGCGTCTGCGCGTTGCGCACAACGCCGATCAGCCGGCGTAGCGCCGCGCGAGCATGGAAAACAGCGCCCGCACGCCGAACACCTCGCCGCCGTAGGGGCGCCCGGCGCGGGTGTGGATGTTGTAGGCCATGGTGTCGATGTGCACCCACGAGCGGCCGTCGCCGATGAACTCGTTGAGGAACAGCGCCGCCGTGATCGCCCCGCCCTGGCTGACGCTGGCGATGTTGTTGATGTCGGCGACGCGGCTGTCGAGGTGGCGGCGGTAGGGCCGATGCAAGGGCATGCGCCACAGCGGGTCGTGCTCGGTCAGGCCGGCGTCGAGGATCGCCGCGGCGACGTCGTCGTCGGTCGAAAACAGCGCGGGCAGCTCGGTGCCGAGGGCGATGCGGGCGGCGCCGGTGAGCGTGGCGAAGTCGATGAGCAGGTCGGGGTCCTCGCTGTCGGCCTCGGCGAGGGCGTCGCACAGGATCAGCCGACCCTCGGCGTCGGTGTTGCCGACCTCGACGGTGATGCCCTTGCGGGTCTGGAGCACGTCGAGGGGGCGGAAGGCGTGGCCGGAGATGGCGTTCTCGACGGCGGGCACGAGCACGCGCAGGCGCACGGGGAGCTTGGCGGCCATGACCATGGACGCGAGGGCGAGGACCGAGGCCGCGCCGCCCATGTCCTTTTTCATCAGCTTCATGCCCGCGGCGCTCTTGAGGTCGAGGCCGCCGCTGTCGAACACCACGCCCTTGCCGACCAGGGTCAGGCGCGGGGCCTCCTCGTCGCCCCAGCGCATGTCGATGAGCCGGGGCTGGCGGTCGCTGGTCGGGCCGACGCCCTTGCCGACGGCGTAGACGGCGGGGTAGTTGGCCTCGAGCAGGTCCGTGCCGACGGTCAGCTCGAGCTCGGCGCCGTGGGCCTCGGCGAGCTCCTGGGCGGTCTCGGCGAGCTGCGCGGGGCCCATGTCCTCGGCCGGGGTGTTGACCAGGTCGCGGCCGAGGAAGGTCGCGTCCCTGGCCCGCTTCACGGCCTTGCGGTCGGCGTTGGCCGGCCACACGAGGGTCGGGAACTTCTTGGTGTTCTTGGTCTTGTAGCGGTCGAAGCGGTAGGTCCCGAGGGCCCAGCCCAGGGCGGCCTCGCTCGCCTCGGCGGCGTCGAGCTCGGTCTTCAGCTCGTAGCGGCCCCGGGGCAGCTTGCCGACGGCGGCGGCGAAGGCCCACATCGGGGTCGGCTCGGCGCCGAGGCCGAGGACGACCTTGGACAGGCTACCGTCGCGCCCGGGGATCAGCGCCAGGTTGCCGCGCTCGGCCTTGAAGCGTGTCGACGACAGCCACGCCCGCGCGGTCTTGGCCTGGTCCTTCTCCCACCGCTTGTAGGCCCGCTTGGTCAGGGCGAAGAGCGGGATGGTCTTGGCGTTGGGGCGCGTGGCGAAGTGGTCCATCGCCGGACGATAGCATTGCGCGATAGTGACCGTGGAAATTCGTGGTGGGCCCCCGACGGAGCGCTTTTAACATCGTGCGGTTTTCGAAGCCGCAACCATTCGGTTAGGAGCCGAGTGTTCTTCCAATTGAACTAACGATCGAGAGCTCTCGCCCACGTGGGGCCCACCTGTGCCCTGGCTTAGCAGCGCGCCTCGAGGGCGCAAGCCGAGGGCGCCAAAAGGGCCGCGGGAGGCTATACGAGCTGGCTAGCGACCACTTTGCGGCGCGTCAGGGTGGCCTTTCCGGCGGTCTCGACGAGCAGGCCTTCGGCGTGCGGGCTGAGGTCGGCGGCGTTGGCCTCGTCGGTGTCGATGTGCATCTCGAGGGCGTACTTGGGTGAAACCCGGACCATCACGTCGCCGAATACGAGATCGCGGCCGGTGCTCGGGGAGTGCACGGCGACCTCGACGACGTCGCGATCGCGGACCCCGTAGCGCTCGGCGTCGTCGGGGGGCATGTGGATGTGTCGCCAGGCGCAGATGACCCCCTCGCGCAGGGTCAGGCTGCCCGCGGGTCCGCGCAGGGTGATGCCGGGGCTGTTGGCGACGTCCCCAGACGCGCGCACCGGGGCGTCGAGGCCGAGGTGGAACTCGTCGGTGCGGCTGATCTCGACCTGGCAGCGCGGCCGCGTGGGCCCGAGCACGCGGACCCGCTCGATGCTCCGCCGGGGGCCGACGAGCTCGACGCACTCCTCGCAGGCGTACTGCCCGGGCTGGGACAGGTCCTTGCGCACGGTCAGCTGGTGGCCCGGGCCAAACAGCTGCTCGACGGCCTCCTGGGTCAGGTGGACGTGGCGGGCCGAGATCGCAATGGGGATGGGCCGGGGCGGATGAGCCTCGGCTTTGCTCGGGCTGACGCGGTCGTGGGTGCGCAGCAAGGCCGCGGCCTCCCGGGCCATCTCGAGCTCCTCGTCCGTGGCTACCGCCAAGATGCGCACGCGGCTGTGCTCGGTGTGCAGGGGGACCACGGGGGCAGCGTCGTCGGCGTGGCCGCTGCGGTTGCGGTCCTCGTCAAAGCGCGCGCCGAGGAATTCGAGGCGCTGGCAGGCGCGGTGACGGATCAGCGCGCTGTGCTGGCCGATGCCGCCGGTGAACACGATCACGTCGACGCCGCCCATGACCGCCGCGTAGGCGCCGATGTACTTGCGCAGGCGGTGGGCGAAGACGTGCACGGCCAGGCGGCAGTCGTCGTCGCCCTCGGCGGCCTTGGCCGCGATGTCGCGCATGTCTCGACCGACGCCGGACAGCCCGGCGAGGCCGCTGGCGTCGTTGAGCAGGGCGTCGAGTCCGTCGAGGTCGACCTCGCCCGAGCGCAGCAGGTGAAGGATGACGCCGGGGTCGAGGTCGCCGCAGCGCGTGCCCATGGCCAGGCCCTCGAGGGGCGTCATGCCCATGCTGGTCTCGACGGAGCGCCCGTACTCGACGGCGCACACCGAGCAGCCGCTGCCGAGGTGGCAGGTGATGATCCGCAGGTCGCGGAGGTCCTCGCCGAGGTGCTGGGCGGCCTTGGTGGCGACGTGGGCGTGGCTGGGCCCGTGGAAGCCGTAGCGGCGGATGCCCAGGCGCTCGCTCAGCTCCCGGGGCAGGGCGTAGCGCTGGGCTCGGCGGGGCAGGGTCTGGTGGAAAGCGGTGTCGAACACGGCGACGTGCTCGAGCGCGGGCAGGGCGGCCCGGGCGGCCCGGATGCCCGCGAGGTTGACGGGGTTGTGGAGGGGGGCGAGGGGGCTGAGGGCCTCGATGGCCGCCTCGACCTCCGCTTCGGTCTCGGGGTCGCTCAGGCGGGTGGGCTCGCTGAAGCGCTCGCCGCCGTGGACGACCCGATGGACCACGCCGTCGAGGCGAGCGCCCCGGGCCTCGAGGCGCTCGAGCAGCCGGGGCACGACGGCGGCGAGGGCCTCGGCGTGGTCGCGGCAGGGGAGCGCGATGGGGGCCTGGGCGTTGGGCTCGACGCGCCAGCGCAGCCGGGTCGCGCGGCCTTCGTGCTCGCCGATGCGCTCGACGAGGAAGGCGTCGACGCGGGCGCCGGAGTCGACGTCGATGACCTGAGCCTTGATGGAGGAGCTGCCGCAGTTCAGAGCCAGGACGAGCACGGGCGACTCATACCAAGGGGAGCCGCCGCCGTCCTGGTGTCGGGGCGCGTACAGCTAGCAATCGAGGACTTCGATGAGCAGGGCGGTGATGTTGTCCGAGCCGCCCTGATCGTTGGCGAAGGCGATGGCGTGGGTCACCGCCTCCTGGACGTCGCGGGCCATGATGTCGTCGAGGGCCTTGGGGTTCAGGTAGCCGTGCAGCCCGTCGGAGCACAGCAAGATGCGGTCCTTGGGGAACAGGGGGATGGGCAGGGTGTCGACCTCGACGTAGTCCTTGTGGCCCACGGCGCGGGTGATGACGTTGCGGATGCGCGAGCGCTTGGCCTCCTCGGGGGAGATGAGCCCGTGCTTGAGCTGGTAGTTGACCAGGGTGTGGTCCTCGGTCAGCTGCGAGACCCGGCCGTCGCGGGCGAGGTAGACCCGCGAGTCCCCGACCTGGCCGACGATGCCCATGTTGCCGGCCACGAAGAAGGCCGACGCGGTCGTGCTCATGCCCCGCTGGTCGGGGTTTTGCTCGCCGAGGGAGTGGACCATGTAGGTCGCGTTTTGGATCGCGCCGCGCATGACCTGGCACAGCTTGCCGGCGGCCTCGGAGGAGCTGCTCTTGGTGTCTGCGTCGAGGAGCTCGGCGAGGCTCTTCTCCTCGCGCTTGAACCACTCCCAGATGAAGTCGACCGCCTCACGACTAGCGATCTCACCGCGGGCGCGACCGCCGACACCATCACAAACGACGAACAGACCCAGATCGGGGTCGGCCAAGAAGGCGTCTTCGTTGTGTGTGCGCTTCTTTCCAACGTCGGTGTCACCGAAGTAGCGGACGCGCATGGGTTTCGACCATATCACGGTCGGCCGGATCGGGGCGTGAGCGAGGCGTCAAAAGCTCGGGGGCCAAAAGCCCGCGGGGACCGGCGCGAACACGGTGCGCTCGTCTGGAAAGGCCGCGGAGAGATCGAGGCCGTGGGCATGCAAGAGGATGCTGGTGGGCGTGTGGGCGAGTTCGCACATGTCACTTCGACCAGTCGAGGAGCCGGGTGCCGTCTCACTCGTGGACGAAGGGGAGGATCCCGCGGCCGTGGACCCGCTCGTGGGCGGGGTTGCTCCGGCTCGTGGGCCGTAGAGGCTGTCGCCGACGATCGGGAGGCCGATCCAGGCGAGGTGGCAGCGCGCTTGGTGGCGTCGGCCGGTCTCGAGCTCGAGGGCGAGGAGCCACGGCTGGGCCCCCGTGCTCGTCGCGCTGGCCTGGGCCAGGGGGTGGACGACGCTGCTCGCCCGCTGCCCGTCGAGGCGCACGGCGGTGTGCGAGGGGATCTCGGCCTCCCGGGCGACGCGACCGAGGGGAGCGCGCACGCGAAAGCTCGGGTGGGTGGCCGTGGCGGTGTCGATGCCGGCGAGGGAGCCGAGCTCCGCGCGGGGGTGGGCCTCGACCTCGGCCGGGAGCACCCAGCCACGCAGGCCGCCCTCGGGCAAGGCGGGCGGCCAGGTCATGGCCGCGCCGCGCTCTCGGGCCCCGAGGTCGAGGCACACGGCGAGGTAGCGCTTGCGGACCTGCTCGGCGGAGAAGGCCTTGCGCGCCCGGGCCCAGATCTCGGGGCTGCGGGCGAAGGCGACGACGCCCGAGGTCGGCCGGTCGAGGCGGTGGACCGCGCCGCCCTCCCGCGGGTCCTCCGACGCCCCCGCGCACTCGGGCCAGCGCTCGGCGACGGCGGTCGCCAGCACGCCCGGTTGCTGGGGCGTGAGCGCCACGGTGTGCACGCCGGCGGGCTTGTGCACGTAGACGAAGTCCGGGGTCTCGGCGAGGACCTCGAGGGCGTCGAGGCGGGCGGCGAGCTCGGGCGAGCTCGGCTCGTCGTCGAGCGCGAGGCGGAGCACCTGGCCCTCGCGGGCGCGGGTCGAGGGCGGACGCTTGAGGCCGTCGACGCGCAGGTGGCCGGCGCGGGCGAGGCTGCGGGCCTGTCGGCGGGACAGCGCGGGCACGCGTCGGCCGAGGATCACGTCGGCGCGCTCGCCCGCGTCCTCGGCGGTGACGGTGTGCTCGACGTGGCGAGGGCCAGAAGTTGGTTCGGAGGGCATGGCGGTCACTCGCGCAAGATGACGGCGGACAGGCGCTCGCCGGCCGGGACCTCGCCGCGGTCTTCGGGCACGTGGAGCAGCAAGTCGGCGTAGGCGATGGAGCGCAGCGCCCCCGACAGCTGCTTGGACAGCGGCGCCGCCCGGCCGTCCTCGGTCCAGCGCGCGCGCACGTAGTGGGTCCGGCGGGGGCTGCCGCGGGTCGGCTCGGCGAGCTCGACGACCCGGGTGGGGCGGCTCCAGGCGCGCTCGGGCAGGCCGGCCAGGGCCCGGATGAGCGGGCGGGCGAACAGCTCGAAGGTCACGAAGGTGCTCGCCGGGTTGCCGGGCAGGGCGAGCACGGGCAGGGGGCGCTCGCTCGCGTCGCTGCTACGGGGCAGCAGGCCGAAGGTCGTGGGCCGCCCCGGGCGGAGGCGGAGGCGGCGAAAGCCGAGCTCGAAGCCCAGCCCCTCGAGGGCGGGCAGGACCAGGTCGTGGTCGCCCACGGAGATGCCGCCGCTGGCCACGAGCAGGTCCACGCCGAGCTCGTCGCGGGCGGCCAGCAGGGCGCGGCGCATGGTCTCGGGCTCGTCGAGGACCGGGGCAGTCTACGGGCTCGCCTCCGGCTTCGCGGATCTGGGCGGCGAGCATCATCGCGTTGGTCGACACGATCTGGCCGCGGCCTGGGGTCTCGCCGATCGGCACGAGCTCGTCGCCGCTGCTGAGCACGGCGACCCGCGGCCGGGCGACGACGCGGAGCCGGGCGTGGCCGGTGCCGGCGAGCAGGGAGGCCTCGCCGGGGCCGACGAGGGTGCCGGCGGGGAGCAGCGCCTCGCCCTCGGGGACGTCGCTGCCCACGGCGCGGACCCAGCCGCCGGGGCGGACCTGGGCCAGGGCGACGCTCGAGAACTCGACGAGCACCCGCGGCGGCGCGTCGGCCTTGCCCTCGGGGGCGGGGAGCTCGATGCGCGCGGTGTCTTCTTGGGGCACGACCGCGTCGGCGCCCTCGGGGACCACGGCGCCCGTGGCCACGCGGGCGCAGCTGCCCGGCTCGAGCGGGGACGCGCTGGGGTGGCCGGCCGCGCTCTCGTCGACGAGCTCGAGGGCGAGGGCCTCGGCGTCGTGCTCGTCGCGGGCGAGGATCAGGTCGGCGCTGCGGACCGCGTAGCCGTCCATGATGCTGAGCGGGGCCGAGGGCAGGGCCCAGCGGGCGCGCACGGGAGCGTCGCGGCTGTCGTCGCGACCGTCGTCGCTTTTGTCGGGTCCGGCGAGCACCCGCCCGATGGCTTCGTCCACGGCCACGCGATCGCATCGACCTTGCTCGAGCAGGGTGGGGAGCTGGGCGCCGCGGACGGTCTCGAGCACGCGCGCGAGGCCGTCTTCGACGCTCAGCGGTGGGGCGTCAGAGGGGGAGGGGTCGCTCATCGCAAGCTCGTGGCCGTTCTAATCGTCGTACTTGCGCCCGGGCACCCGCGAGGTCTTGGGCGTCGAGGGCGGCCGCGCCTTGGGCAGCTCGGTGTCGTGCTCGCGGTCCTGGGGCGCGAGGCTCTGGGCGACGTCGAGCTCGGTGGTCAAGGTCGTGGGCTTGGGCTTGGGCGCGGTCGTGGTGGCTTTTTTGTGCTTTTTATCGACGTAGACCACGATCACGTCCCCCGCCTTGTAGCGGTGGTTTCGGTTCACGCCGTTGATGCGCGCCAGGGAGCCGTGGGACAGGCCGAACTTCTTGGCGATGCGCTCGAGCGAGTCGCCCTTTTTGACGGTGTAGCCCCGGCGCAGCAGCTCGCGCTCTTCGAGCACGGCCTCGAGGTGCTCGGCGGTCCCGCGGATGACGTGGCGGGCGGTCTGCGGCGTGAGCACCTTGACCCCGGCCGCGGCCGCGTCGAAGCCCTCGTCGACGAGGACCTGCAGCATCTGGCCGTCGACCAGGCGGGCCTGGGGGTCGAGGTCGTTCCACGCGACGATCTCGCCCCAGCCCACGTCGAAGCTGGCCGCGATGGCGTTGCTGGCCGTGGACCGGGTGACGCGGAAGAACACCAGGCGCTTGCCGGCGGGGACCTTCAGGGGCGGGACCGCGACGATGGGCGGGAGCGGGCTCTCGCCAGCGTCGACGCTGTCCGCCGTCGGCACGACCAGGACCACGCCGCCGACGATCTCGCCGCTGTCGTGGATGCCGTTGAGCTTGCGCAGCTGCTTTTCGGTGATGCCGTGGGCGGCGGCGATGCTCTTCAAGTCGTCGCCGAGGCGCGCGGTGTAGGTGGCGAAGGGCTGGCTGAGCCCGCTGAAGTCGCCGCCGAGCTTTTGGAACGCGGCGTGGGCCGACCGCGGGATGCGGATCCGCGAGGGGCCGCCCTCGGGGGGCACGCGCCCGCGCAGGTAGGCGCCGTTGATCTCTTCGAGCAGGTCCTCGTCGCTGCCGATGGCCTTGGCCAGGTCTTCGAAGCGCGTGCCCGGGGGCACCTCGACCTCCATGAGCTCGAGGGCCGGCTGGCCCGCCGGGGGCAGCCCGAAGGCCTCGCGGTTGTGGCCGACGATCGCCGCGGCGAGGATCTTGGGCACGTAGTTCATGGTCTGGCGCGGCAGCCCGTTCTCGACCTCGGCGAGGGCCCAGAAGTTGTTGGTGTTGTTGCGGCGGATGGTCTGCACGACCAGGCCGTAGCCGGCGTTGTAGGCCGCGAGCGCCAGCTCCCAGGTGCCGAAGCGGGCCTCGAGGTCCGAGAGGTAGGCCGCGGCGGCGTAGCTCGAGCGCTCGAAGTCGAGGCGGTCGTCCTTCCAGTAGTCGCCGCCCAGGCCGTAGACCCGCCCGGTCTGCTCCATGAACTGCCACATGCCCGCGGCGCCCACGGCCGAGCTCGCGCTGGGCTTGAAGCCGCTCTCGACCATGGCGACGTAGACCAGATCCTCGGGCAGCCCGGCCTCGGCGAGGATGGCCCGCAGCCGCGCCTCGTAGCGGCCCATGCGATCGAGCCACGCGGCGATGATGCGCTTGCCCTTGGGGTCGTCCTTGAAGTAGCGCAGGTACTCGACGGTCTGGGTGTTCCAGCGGACCGGGATGTCGGGGAGCTCGAGCTGGCGCATCCACGCCTCGGGCGGCTCGTCGACGATGGTCTTGCGGGGCGCCTGGCCCTCGGGGAAGGCCGTGGCCTCGAAGGCCTCGAGGGAGGCGCGGAGCTCCCGATCCCAGCGGCGATCGGGGGCCGCGTAGGCGACGTGGATCGACGCGCCCTCCGGACGATCCCCGCGCACGCGCTCGCGGGCCCGGGTGTCGGCCCACACTGGCTGGTCCCAGCTCGCGCCGATCTGCATCTTGCCCTTGGGGGGGGCCGGGGCCTCGACCGCGCTCGCGTCGGCGTCGGGGCCCGCGGCGAGGACTCCGCTGGGGGACAGCAACGCCAGTGTGACGGCACCCAAGCTCAGGAGTTGACCCAAGACGGGGAGCCCCGCGGCGCGCGCTCGCCCGCCTGGGAGGCGCCGCGACCTCCTGGACTGGGCAGGGCCTGGGAGGCTCCGGGAGCGCTGAACACCCGGCGCCAGGGCGCTCGAATCCTCGGCTGCGGCAGGTCCCGAGGGCTTCGCCGCCGCCGCCCGGGTTCGAGCGATCGCGCGGCGCACGTCCGGCGGTGTGAGCGGGTGCATCGCCTCCACGCTAGCAAAGCGCCAAGAAGAGGACTACCTTCGACCCATGCTCCTGGGCTTCACCTTCGGACCCGCCGAGATCGCGGTCATCGTCCTGGTCGTCCTGCTCGTGTTCGGACCGTCCAAGCTCCCGCAGCTCGGCTCGAGCGTCGGCAAGATGCTTCGCGGCTTCAAGAAAGAGATGAAGGCGCTCAAGGACGACGACCTCGAGGTTGAGGACGCGCCCGGCGAGATCGACGTGACACCCCAGGCCCAGGCCGAAGAAAAGTAAGTCCGTCGGTCGAGGACCTAGCGATGACGGGAGCTTCGGCTCCCGTTTTGCGTTGGTTGACCCCGATCTTCTCCACCTTCAGCTCGGCGCCGTCAGCCGGCGACGGACCGCGGCGCGGACGCGGTCGGGGAGGGCGGGATCGGCCCGGAACTCGCGGAGCTCGGTGCGGTTGAGCAGGCCGACCAGGCGCAGGGCGCTCGACTCGGGGAAGTTGGGGTTGCGGATCAACGCCCGCCGGACCCGAGGTCGGCAGTTCCAGCGTCGCGCCTCGAGCACCAGGGTCAGCACGGCCGCGCTCGCCCGGCGCGAGGTCGCGATGCGCAGCACGTCGGCCTCGGTCAGCCTCGGGTTGCGCAGCAACAGGCCGACCACGTCGACGTGGGGGTCGACGACCAGGCGCTCGATCACGTCGCGCTTCCAGGTCCGCGCCAGGCTCTTGCGCTCGCCCAGGGTCAGCGGGCGCGTGCCGGGGACGAGGGGGCGGGGCGCGGCGGCGGCTTCGCTGGCCTCGTCGACCTCGCTCGAGAACAACAGCTCCTTGCACGACTCGAGGCCGAGGCGCTCGGCGGCTTCGAACAGGGCGCGGCGCTCGGTGTACTCGAGGCGATCGCTGCCGACGAGCTCGATGGCCGCGAGCAGGCTGACGTCGTAGGGCTTGCCGCCGGCGCGCCCGGCCGTGGCCAGGACGTCGAGGATCCACGCGCCCTCTTCGGGGCTGCGAGCGCGCAGCTGTTCGTAGAGCATCGCCGAGCGCATCGCGGGCTCCGGGAGCACCGCGAGGCGATGGGCGAGCTCATGAACGTCGCCGTGCGGCTTGGAGCGGCTCACCCGTCGAGAGTGCGAGAGCTCCGGCGCGCCGGCAACTGCCCAGTCTGGGATCCAGACGGACTAAATCGTGATCCCGAACTTGTCCTGCAGGAGCGGACGGGGGTCGATGGTGTCGTGCTCGACGAGGGACCACCCCATCAGCACGCCGATCAGCACGAGGACCAGCAGGAAGAGCACGCCGAAGATGCGGCGGCCGATACCCGGCTTGGCCTTCTCGGGCTTCTTCTCCTGGGTCTTGGCCGGCTTGCCCTCGGTCTTGGTCGGGGCGGGCGTGGTCGGCGGCTGGTGGACGGGAGGCTGGGCGACCTGTCCGACGGGCGCGACGGGCTCCGCCGAGGGCGCCTCCTCGACGTCCATGTCGAGCTCGAGCTCGGCCTCGGCTCCCGCGGCCTCGGCAGCGGCGGGCTCCGGCTGGTGCATCACCGGCTGCTCGGGCTCGGGCTCGGGCGGACGGGGGATGGGCGCGGCGGCGTGGCCGATGAGGGTCGGGCGCGAGCGCACCGGGGGCTTGCGCTGCTCGGCGGCGGCAGGCTGCACGCGAACCGGCGGCCGCTCGGGCGCGGGCTCGGGCGCCGGCTGGGCCACGGGCAGCGGCTCCGGCTGAGGCGCGACGGGTTGCGGGGCGGGCGTGGGCGCGGCGACGGGCTGGGGAGCGGGGGTCGTCGGCTGAGGCCGGGGCGCAGAGGTGGGAGCCGGCGCAGGTTCGGGCTGAGGCTCGGGCTCGGGCGCGGCGACCGCGGGGGTCGGCTGGGGCGCGGGGCGAGCCGTGGCGACGTGTGCGGACGCGGCCGCGTCGTAGCTGACGTCACCGGAGCCGAGGGCCTCGCGGTAGGAGGCCTCGTCTCGGAAGCCCTGGGCCATCTGCATGCCCGGCTCGACGAGGGAGGCGTCGTTGGCCGCCTCGAAGTCGAGGATCATCCGGAAACCGCAGGTCGGGCACTCGACCTGCACCAGCGGCGCGATGCGATGGTCTTCGACCTGGAAGGGACTGGAGCACTCGGGGCAGGCGATGATCACGATCCTGCCTCCTGGCGGGGAAGATCTGCGGCGCGGATAGCCAAGACAGCCGCGATCCTATCCCACGTGTGCGCCCAAACCGAAGGAATCGGCGAGGACGCGGGGTGAGGGGCGGAGCGCGGCATCTCTGGGCGGGTCAGCGCGAGGTCGGGCTCAGAAGTCGAGACCGAAGGAAACGGTGTACTGCTGCTGCAGACCAGACTGGTCGGACACCGTCTCCGTGCCGCCTCCGAGCAGCTCGACGTCGGAGGTCGTGCTGCCGCCGGGGACGAACATGGCTTCGAGGCCCACGCGCAGCACGCTGAAGATGAAGCGGACGCCGACGAAGGGGCGGTGACGCAAGATCACGTCCTGCTGGCGGAAGACCATCTCACCGCGGTTGGTGCAGTCGTCCTCGCCGTTCTCACAGGGCTGGGGCCCGTCGGAGAACTCGTCGTGGCCCGGGGTCGCGTCGAGCACACCGGTGCGCGCGAAGATCATCAGGGCCTGGTAGCCGGCGTAGGGGGTGATGCTGAAGGTCTTGCCGACGCCGAACACGTGGGAGATCGACGCGTCGGCCGAGACCGTGGTCAGATCGAGGTCCCGCGAGCCGAGCAGCCGGGAGAACATGCCCCGGACGGCGATCGAGGGGATCGGCGTATGGTGGAAGCCCTCGTGGATGGCGATCTTGCCGTAACCGGAGATCGTCCACATGCGGCTATCAAACAGGTGGGTCGCCCCAGCACCGATCTCGAGACCCGGCCACAGGCCCTTGCGGCCCATCACCTGCAGCGACGGCGCGACGTTATCCGCGCCACTCGAGGTGTCGGCCCAAAAGGCCTCGCCACCGCTGAGGGTGTTGATGCCGATGTCGGCGGAGACGGCGAAGGCCGAAAGACCCAGGCTATCTGCGGGGTCGACGGGCCGGGGGGCCATGAGAACGCCAACTTCGGAGGACAACGAGCGAAAGTCGCCGTTCCTCTGGGTGACGTTCCCATCGGCGTCGACCTCACCGAGGGCGGTGAGATCCAGATCGTACTTGCCCGCTCGCGCCTCCGCGGAAACGAGGAAAGTGGCGACCAGAGCGGACAAGCAAAGCAACCTTCTCAGCATGAGGGCTCCGGGAGACCCGCGGAGCGTAGCCCGCGCCCGGTTTTGGTGTCAAGGTTCCGACGCCCCTGATGCCGGCCTGGATCGTGTTTGCTCCCGGCTCTCGGTTGCATCCAGAGCCGCGCGTTTTGCCCGAAGTCGGCTCCAGTTCGCCCTCATGCGTTCAGTCCGAGGCTTGCGTGTATTGCGCGGGAGCGTCTTTTCCGGACCCGCGCTGCGGGACCACTTTGGGCCGTGGGGCGCCATGGGCGGCAACCCACGCCGGATTTGACCACGGCCCGACCCCGCAGTAGCGTCCCGCGTTGGTCCGCGCCGGAGCCCTCGCGCTAGCGCGGGCTCGCGGGCCCCGCGTTCGGAAGCTGTCGGTGAGCGGATCTCAGGAACCCCAATCTTCCCGTGCCACGCCGGCGCGATCTCTGGCCCGCGGGAGCGGGGAGATCCGCGAGCGGCCGTTGCTCTCGCTCCTCTACACCCTCGCGCTGACAACGCCGTTGCTGTTCTGGCCGGGGGCCCCCCGCTGGGCGGCCTGGCTCGGGCTGGCGGGCATGATCGCGCTCGCGGGCTTGCTGCTGCGCCTCGCGCTCGTCGGCTTCACCGGCTACGAGCGCCTGGTCGGGCTGCGCATCATCCGGCGCAAGGGCTCGGAGGCCGGCTCGCGCGGGCGTCGTCTGTTGGTCGTGTTCTGGGCCAGCGCGCTGACCAGCGTGCTCTTGCTGCTGGCCATCAACGCCCTGGTCGAGCCGGGCGACTCGATGCTGACCACGCTCCAGCCGCTGCGCGTCGGTCTGGTCTTCTATACGGCGGGCGCGACCTTTGGCGGGCTGCTCACGCTGATCTCCCGGCGCTTTTCGATCTTCGGCACCACCTCGATCATCGGCGTGGTCCTGGGCGTGGCCGCGCTCTTGGTCGTGCAGTCCGTGGCCACGGGCTTCCAGCACGAGTTCGAGCGCCGGGTGCTCGGGGTCTACGCGCACATCAACGTCACCCGGGCCTTCGGCATCTCCGAGTACCGCCGCTTCGAGGCGTGGACGCGGACCATCGACGGGGTCGAGGGCGCGAGCCCCTTCGTCTACCTGGGCATGGCGCTGGCGCCCTTCACCGGCGAGGGCCGGGGCGTCGACGACGTCAAGCTGGCGAGCGTGCTGGTCAAGGGCATCGAGCCGAGCACCGCGGCCGAGGTCATCGACCTTCCCGATCACCTCGTGCGCGGCAGCGGCCGGGAGATCCCGCTCTCGGAGCTGCGCAGCGACTACCAGCTCATGCCCGTGCCCGACCGCCCGGACACCGAGCTGCCCCTGGTCATCGCGCAGACCCCCGACCCCCGGGGCGAGGACTGGTACGACGCCGCGATCGCCGAGTGGAACGCGGGCGACCACCGCGACGACCCCTTCCGCGTCGGCCGGCGCAGCGAGGACGAGGACGTGTGGGAGGACCCGCCCGAGGACCTCGACGCCGTCGCGCAGATCGACATCGACGATACCAACTTGCCGACGATGTTCATCGGCGTGGGCCTGGCCCGGGAGCTCAAGCTCGCCGAGGGCGACGTCGTCCGGCTCGTCGATCCGGGCGCGACCTTCGATCACTCGGAGGCGCCGAAGTTCGTCTACTACCGCATCGCCGGCGTGTTCCAGGCCGGCTTCCAGGAGTACGACAGCCGCTTGGTCTACGTCGACATCCGCGAGCTGCAGCGCTTCAAGTACCGCGGCAAGGACATCGTGTCCGGCGTCGACCTGCGCCTGCGCGAGCAGTCCCTCGCGCCCGAGGTCGGGGCGGTGATCCGCGGGGCCATCAACAGCCCGGAGATCGCCGAGTACTCCGTGCTCGAGTGGCAAAAGCTCAACGAGAACCTGTTCGACTCGATCCGCACGCAAAAGAACATCATCACGGTGATCCTCAGCCTGGTGATCTTCGTGGCCAGCTTCAACGTGCTCTCGGCGCTGTGGACCATGGTCATCCGGCGCACCCCGGAGGTGGCGATCATCATGTCCATGGGCGCGACCGGTCCCCAGGTCGCGCGCATCTTCCAGGTCACGGGCATGACCATCGGGCTCGCGGGCTCCCTCGCCGGGGTCATCTTTGGCCTGGTGATGTGCGGCCTGGTCCAGCTCTACGGCTACACCCTCGACCCCGAGGTCTACTTCATCGAGGAGCTCCCGGTCGAGATCGACCCGGTCCAGATCGCGTGGATCCTCGGCCTGGCCCTCGCCTTTTGCTTCATCGCCACGATCCCCCCCTCGCTCCGCGCCGCTCGCCAGCGTCCGGTCGAGGGCCTGCGCTACGAGTGAGCGGGCGATGGCCTTGTCCGCCCTCGTGGCTCGCCGGCTCATGGGCGCTCAACGAGCGCCGAGTTGGGCGTGGCGCGTCGGGGGCGGGTGCGTGGCCGTCTTGGCTCTGGGCGCGGTCGCGATCGCGGCGGGCCTGCGCCAGCCCTGGGTGATCGTCCCGCTGTGGGTCGCGGCCCTGGGCCTGGGCGTGTCGATCCTCGGCGCCCGGCTGCGCGCGGCCCTGGTCGTGTCCATCGCGGGCCTGGCCATCGGCGTGGGCAGCTTGTTCGTGGTCCTCGGCGTCGCCTCGGGCATGGAGCAGGCCATGGTCTCCTCCCTCGCGCGCCTCAACGGCCACGCGATGATCACCAAGTACGGGCTGAGCTTCGACGAGTACGACGAGCTCGCCGATCGCCTGGTCGCCGATCCGCGGGTGCGCGGGGCCTCGCCCTTCGTATTCGGCGTGGGGGCGATCGTGGCTACGCCCTGCCGCGCGCCGGACCAGCCCCACGGCAGCGACGCGCCCGTGGAGGTGGAAGAGGGCGAGGACTCCCTCGAAGATTCCCTCGAACCGGTGATCGCAACCTTGAAGGGCCTGGACCCGGCCCGCCTCGAGCGCTTCGCCGAGGTCTCGGACTTGCTCGTCGAGGGCGGCCTCGAGGCCCTGCGCCCCGCCGACCCTGGGGTGCGTCCGGGCGTCGCCCTGGGTCACCGCCTGGCCGCGCGCCTGGGCGTCGAGCGAGGCAGCTGCGTGCGCATCGTCGTGCCGGCCGCGATTCGACCGGGGGTCGGCGGCGCGCCAGGCAATGGGCCGGGGTCGGGGCAGGCCACCGACGTCGCCCCGGCCCACGGCGAGTTCGAGGTCCTCGGCCTGCTCGAGACCGGCTACTCGGAGTTCGACAACAGCTTCGCGCTCATGCACCTGCGCGCCGCCCAGGCTCTCATTTACGGCCAGTTCCGGGTCACGGGCATCGAGATCGACGTCGGCGAGGCGCCGTCGTTGGGCGAGGGCCCGCGCATCGGTCGGGACTTCGTCGAGACCCTCGAGGCCGAGCGCAACGCCGACCTGCCCCCGGGCAAGCGCCGGCCGCCGCTGTACCGCGCGTCGAGCTGGCTCGAGCAGTCCGCGGTGGTCCAGTCGATCCGCCAGGCCCGGATCATGCTGACCATCATCCTCGGGCTGATCGTGCTCGTCGCGTCGAGCTCTCTCGTTGGCGCGCTGTTGCTGTTGCTCCGGCGCAAGCGCCCGGAGATCGCGACCCTGGCCGCGCTCGGGGCTCGCCGACGCCAGCTGCTGTGGGCCTTCGAGCTCGTGGGCCTCGCGGTCGGTGGCCTGGGCTCGGCCCTCGGCGTGCTCCTGGGCGCCTTCACCCTCGCCCTGCTCGAGCGCGTCCACCTCGACCTCGACCCGGCGATCTATTTGGTCGACCGCATCCCGGTGGCCTTCGTGTTCGCGGACCTGCTCGTGCCCACGGCCCTGGCCATGCTGGTGTGCGCCCTGGCCACGGGGCCGATCGCGTTCATGGCCGGCGGGGTCCGCCCGATCGAGGCGCTGCGGCGTTAGGCCGGCGCTTCGATCGGTCGCGTTGGTTCATGCGTGGGCCGCGGGGCCCCGGCCAAGCTGTTCGAGCGCTGAGCTTCACGACGCGCCGAGCGGGCCCTGTGCTATGAGCCCCGGCGTGACTAGTACCGCGTGTCCGAAGTCCGTGCCGGGGTTGGGGTGGAGCTGGGACCCGAGGGCAAGGAGCCGCGAAGACGCTGTGGTGGACCCCACTGCGAGGAGCGGCGACACAGCCATTCGGGT